>NZ_ATGG01000001.1 GCF_000413855.1 Acinetobacter gyllenbergii CIP 110306 = MTCC 11365
TGGTGGAGACTAGGAGAGTCGAACTCCTGACCTCCTGCGTGCAAAGCAGGCGCTCTACCAACTAAGCTAAGTCCCCAGCTTATCACTTAATGAACGACATATCTTTCAATCTAAGCTACTGCAATCAGATTTGGTGGGTCTGACAAGACTTGAACTTGTGACCCCACGCTTATCAAGCGTGTGCTCTAACCAACTGAGCTACAGACCCTCAGATACATCTTCGAAGAACAACTTGTTGTGGATTCTTACCAGTCACCAATCTTTCGTTAAGGAGGTGATCCAGCCGCAGGTTCCCCTACGGCTACCTTGTTACGACTTCACCCCAGTCATCGGCCACACCGTGGTAAGCGTCCTCCTTACGGTTAGACTACCTACTTCTGGTGCAACAAACTCCCATGGTGTGACGGGCGGTGTGTACAAGGCCCGGGAACGTATTCACCGCGGCATTCTGATCCGCGATTACTAGCGATTCCGACTTCATGGAGTCGAGTTGCAGACTCCAATCCGGACTACGATCGGCTTTTTGAGATTAGCATCCTATCGCTAGGTAGCAACCCTTTGTACCGACCATTGTAGCACGTGTGTAGCCCTGGTCGTAAGGGCCATGATGACTTGACGTCGTCCCCGCCTTCCTCCAGTTTGTCACTGGCAGTATCCTTAAAGTTCCCGACATTACTCGCTGGCAAATAAGGAAAAGGGTTGCGCTCGTTGCGGGACTTAACCCAACATCTCACGACACGAGCTGACGACAGCCATGCAGCACCTGTATGTAAGTTCCCGAAGGCACCAATCCATCTCTGGAAAGTTCTTACTATGTCAAGACCAGGTAAGGTTCTTCGCGTTGCATCGAATTAAACCACATGCTCCACCGCTTGTGCGGGCCCCCGTCAATTCATTTGAGTTTTAGTCTTGCGACCGTACTCCCCAGGCGGTCTACTTATCGCGTTAGCTGCGCCACTAAAGCCTCAAAGGCCCCAACGGCTAGTAGACATCGTTTACGGCATGGACTACCAGGGTATCTAATCCTGTTTGCTCCCCATGCTTTCGTACCTCAGCGTCAGTATTAGGCCAGATGGCTGCCTTCGCCATCGGTATTCCTCCAGATCTCTACGCATTTCACCGCTACACCTGGAATTCTACCATCCTCTCCCATACTCTAGCTTCCCAGTATCGAATGCAATTCCCAAGTTAAGCTCGGGGATTTCACATCCGACTTAAAAAGCCGCCTACGCACGCTTTACGCCCAGTAAATCCGATTAACGCTCGCACCCTCTGTATTACCGCGGCTGCTGGCACAGAGTTAGCCGGTGCTTATTCTGCGAGTAACGTCCACTATCCAGTAGTATTAGTACTAGTAGCCTCCTCCTCGCTTAAAGTGCTTTACAACCAAAAGGCCTTCTTCACACACGCGGCATGGCTGGATCAGGCTTCCGCCCATTGTCCAATATTCCCCACTGCTGCCTCCCGTAGGAGTCTGGGCCGTGTCTCAGTCCCAGTGTGGCGGATCATCCTCTCAGACCCGCTACAGATCGTCGCCTTGGTAGGCCTTTACCCCACCAACTAGCTAATCCGACTTAGGCTCATCATTTAGCGCAAGGTCCGAAGATCCCCTGCTTTCTCCCGTAGGACGTATGCGGTATTAGCATTCCTTTCGGAATGTTGTCCCCCACTAAATGGCAGATTCCTAAGCATTACTCACCCGTCCGCCGCTAGGTTAGGTAGCAAGCTACCCTTCCCCGCTCGACTTGCATGTGTTAAGCCTGCCGCCAGCGTTCAATCTGAGCCATGATCAAACTCTTCAGTTTAAAATCATTAGTAGCTTATGGCTACAAATCTTGGCTCATCAATTTTCTGACTAAAAATTCGCTCAAATAAACTTCGAGAAATTTCTACTCTTCAATCAATGAAATATTTTCGATTGATCAACTAGTAAAAATCCACACAAGTTGTTCTTCTATTCTCTTAATGATCTTTTCACCACCTCGTCAGTGGCAAATCAACGCAATAAACATTCAACAACTTAACCAGTAAAGCTAAGTTATTTTTGCTTCATCGCGTCGGGATGAGTGCATTATAGGAGATTTTTTTTAGTGTGCAAGTCTTTTTAAACCCTTGTTTTATCAAGTGTTCTTTTTTTACACATTAACATGTATAACAAAGCAGCATAATTCTCGTAAGCACATAAAATTAAAGCAGAAATATTTTATAGATATTTCTGCTTTGTTTTTTACTTAGTGTTCTTTATCTGTACGCTGATAATTTTAATCGGTTGTTTTGGTACATTTTGATGCATCCCGTAGTTTGCCGTTGGTACATTTACGATCTTATCGACAATATCCATCCCTTTGGTCACTTTACCAAATACGGCGTACCCTGCATCCATTGCTGACTTATTTAAAAAGTTATTATCCGCCACATTAATAAAGAATTGGCTGCTTGCAGAATTCGGATTACTGGTACGTGCCATTGCCAAAGTACCACGTGTGTTCTTCAAACCATTGCTTGACTCATTCACAATCGGTGCTTTGGTTGCCTTCTCGATCATGTTGGCATCTAAACCACCACCCTGCACCATAAAGCCAGAAATCACACGATGAAAGATCGTGCCTGTATAGAAGTTGCTTTTTACATAGCTTTCAAAGTTTTTTGCCGACACAGGTGCTTTATCATCAAAAAGTTCAATTTCGATGTTGCCCATACTGGTTTTCATATCAACCATGGTATTTGCAAATAAATGGCTGCTTGCCAAAATTAAACCTGTTGTCATGAACAACTTTTTCATCATTGCTTTTCTCGGCTTGATCATTGATTTGTTGTGAACGCTCATCTTAGTTTTGCTAATTCTATTTTGCTATTTCTATTTGTTATCTTTAAAACACAAACCGATGTTTCACGTGAAACATCGGCTCAGACTTTATTAACTATGTTTATCCCAAAATTTTCTAAAGTTTTTGGCAACTTCAATGGTATTGCGTTTAGCCTTACTAGAGACTGGCGTGAGGTTAATAAAGCCATGGGTCTGATCTGGGTAATCAACGTATTGTACTTTCACCCCGTTTTGTCTGAGCTTATGACTATAGATTGCACCCTCATCATGCAGCAGATCATGCCCGGCAGTAATCACATAGGCTGGTGCCAGCTTTCTAAGACTGCCATAGGTTGGTGAGATCAACGGATCATCGAGTGCAACATTGTGCTGTGTCGCATAGTAGTCAGTGACATAGTCTACATCTTTGCTGGTCAACACCAAGCCCTCTCCATAGGCATAGAACGAAGGATGGCGGCTTTTGAAATCAACCACGGGATAAATCAATAATTGTGCTTGAGGTGCATAGGCCTTACCCACAGCATGTTGCGCAACCGTGGTACTGATATTACCTCCTGCACTGTCCCCTGCAACCGCAATCCGGTTTTTATAAATTTTTAATTGACGGCGATTTTGATACACCCATGCCAAGGCATCTTCACATGATTTGATCAACAGTTGTGGCGATGCTTCTGGTGCAAGTGGATAATCAATACTTAAGACCTGTACTTTTGCATACTTGGCAATGAGTCGACAGGCTTCATCATGGGTATCCAAACCACCCACCACAAAACCACCACCATGATAGAACACAATCATCGGTAATTTTTTATTGGGTGCAGGATGATAATGTCTGGCAAATACCGTACCGCTTTGCAGTGGAAGACGGATATCTTCAACAGATTCTATTGAGGTTGGCTTGTTAATGATTGCCAACATTTGTGCATCAAACTGACGGCGAGATTCAATTGGGTCATCACCAATGAAGCCAATGCGCCCTTGTTTAATTTGGACAGCCATCAGACATTTGATAAAAGAATCTAAATCTGGATATTGGTGTGGATAAGCGAGAAGCTTGGCAAGAGACTCCTGTACGATTTTGGGGAGCTTATCAAGCGCTCGTGCAGCAGGGCCTTGTCCTTTGTCTAGAATGGTTTGAATTTTTTGAGGTAATGCTGTCACTTCTGTCCCCTTCTTCGCTCTGTCCATAATTCTTGTTGTCTTCGACTATATGCTTTTCTAAAGTCTTAGATCAAGTTCAAGATTTGAAAAATATGTCGTACGCTAAAGGGCTATTATCAAAAAGTCATTAACCATAGTGCTTATTCACAACTACTTTTTATGTCAATTAAATGCTGTTTTAACATGCGATTGTTAAAACAATAAAACTAGAACCAATGAATTCGTTCTAGTTTTATAGCACTAAAAAAGTGTCAGTTTTATGAATTCAGTTAACTTCGCGTGATGTATAGCAGTACATCAATAAGATTGCATGCGGCATCGTGTGTTCAATCTTATGCGAAGCCAACTTCATCCTAAAAAATTATTGAGCAGTCGTACCTGCTGAACCAGAAACTGAACCTGATACATCCGCAGAAGCGCCACCAGGTTGAACATCAACGGATGATCCACCTTGCACACCAACACCACCTTGTACGCCTGCCGGGCTTGCACCTGTTGTTTGAGCTGAGCCAGATGCATCTAAACCACCTTGAGTTGAGCAACCTACAGCTGTTAATGCAACACCTGCTACAACCGCAGAAATCAATGCTAACTTTTTCATTTCGTATTTCCTTTCATTATGACAAAAAGCAAAGTTGTCTTTGCGATGCCTATGATTCACAATTTTTTTCTTAGACGTGATGCGGATTAGTTGCAGTTTGTTATGTAAGCCGCTCTATTTTGCAATTTTTCTTAAATCAACTCTTTTCATATTTCACATATTAAGAAAAACATTCAAAATCTCTAAAGCATTAGAGTTAAAGTAATTTCACGGTTTTTAGTTTTATTTTTTCAGTTAAAAAGAGATTATCTTATTTTTTTATAATTCATAGAAACACCGTACAATCTGCTTAAAAGATTACAATTGGGTAATTTTGATTAAAAATAAATGTAGCAGCCATAAAAAAACCGTGACCTCTGATCACGGTTTTTCCATTTATTTAGCTTGGTTTAAGGCCATTGCATCTCCCCTTTTACCACTTTAGCCCCCAACTCTAAACTGCTTGACTCACCTAAAGTTGGATACTGTTTTTGCATAATTCCAATTAATTCAGCTGAATTTTTGCTGGCTTTTACCGCTTTTTCATACTGCTTTAAATAGTCAATCGAGAAGTTTACCGCATCAAGACCTTCGGCTGCGCCTACTTTCATATGTGCAGGCACCACCACTTGTGGATTTAAGGCTTTGATACTCTCTAAAG
Organism: Acinetobacter gyllenbergii CIP 110306 = MTCC 11365; assembly: GCF_000413855.1. Classification (GTDB taxonomy): domain Bacteria; phylum Pseudomonadota; class Gammaproteobacteria; order Pseudomonadales; family Moraxellaceae; genus Acinetobacter; species Acinetobacter gyllenbergii. Next base: position 5,230 of record NZ_ATGG01000001.1, read on the forward strand.
TCTGTACCACTTCTGCACGATCTTTGGCTGTTGGGGTATCCGCAGTCCACAGATGAATCCCCGAAGACACTGGAATACCACCGACAACTGCTTTGGCACTCGGAATCCATAAATAAGTCAGTTCTTTCTTACCTTTAATTTCGATATTTTCATTTTCTAATTTTAAGGTTTTAGCTGTATACGCTTGTGGAACAATAATCTTGCTCGGTGCATTGGCACCCATTTTTGGTCCCCAATACTGTACTTTCAGCGCTTGCGTATCCTGAATATGCTTCACCGTTTCAGGGGTCGCAATCACTTGCACATTCGGGAAGTACTGCTTAAATACGTCCAAACCAAAATAGAAGTCTGGATCGCCATAGCTGACAAAAATGGTTTTTAAGGTTTTACCGCTATCTAAGATATCGGCCGCAATACGCAATGCCTCTGATTTAGAGAATTGTGCATTCACCAATAACACTTCTTTATCGCCTTCAATTAAGGTCGAAGTCACACCAAAGTGTTCAGGTTGAGCCAGAAAGTTTTGGATTTTTAAGTCTTGTGCAAAAGCAGTTGATGTTGCCGCTAAAGTAGATAAAGCAATGATATAAGGTTTGGTATTCATCTTATCGTCTCCAATCTGATAAGGAACACTTTAAATTGCAATTATTGCTGAATAAACACCCTGAATTAAGATAAAATGTTGCATATCTTGCAACAATGATAATAAACATGGACACCTTAAAAGCCATCCAAGTCTTTGTCTGTATTGCACATCAAGGCAATCTCAGTAAAGCGGCCGAACATCTAGATTATTCTAAGGCCATGGTGTCACGCTATTTAGAACATCTCGAACAAACTTTTTCGACGCGGCTGTTTCAACGCAATACCCGTAAAGTTTCACTCACCCCTGCGGGTGAAAAAGCCTTGGTCTATTGTGAAAATATTTTACAGCAACAACAACTATTAGAAGGCTTAGCCGCGCCTGAACAGCACAGTGGTACGATTCGTTTCACCTGTGGCTTGTTTCTGTTCCAACTGGGTGTGAATGAATGTATTAAACAGTTTAAGAAACGCTACCCACAGATCCATTTCGATGTCTATTTAACTGAAAATACGGTCGACCTGATGGATGCCCATGTCGATCTGGCACTGCGTATTACCCAAAAAGTTGCTGAAGGGCTGATTGCCCGACCCGTCTGTCAAATCGAATCCATCTTTTGTGCACATCCCCACTATTTACAGGATCACACGCCCCTATCACATCCCAGTCAACTCATTCAACATGAATGCATTGCCCATCACACACATAACCAATACTGGACCCTATTTGATACAGATCAGCAACCGCAGAACTATCCATTAAATGTTACGTTTAAAAGCAATGATGTGATTGCGCTTTATCAAATGTGTCTTAAAGCCCAAGGGATTGCCATGTTGCCAACATTACTGGTGCGTAAGGATATTGCGCAACAGCGTTTGCAACAGGTATTTACAGATTTTGCTGCACCCGATCTGACCTTGTCCTTAGTCTATGCTTCTCGACAACATTTACCGAAAATCACCCAAGAATTTATTGCTTTTGTCATCGAAAACTTAAATTTTTACTTAAATCAGCAAAATTAAAAGATTTAAATCGACCTGAACGCTTGAATTTTGTCGGCTTGCCCATACTTCATCCCTATCTATGAATGACCAAGATGTGGCAGTTCGGGTTTAACCCTATGAGCATTCACGCCAAAAAGGACTGTACATGTTTAAGAACCTTTTTCAACGGAGATCATCAATGGCTAATGAGCACAATGAGCAAGCTCAAGACATTCAAAATGAGCAACAGACTGAACAAACTCAAGCTGAAGGTGTAGAGCAGGCAAACGAGCTTAGCGTTGAAGATTTACAAGCGCAAATCACCAAACTTGAAGAAAGCTTGAAATTAGAAAAAGCACGTACTGCCAATGCTGTTTATGAAGCGCAGAAGAGTGTCGAGCGTATTCAACGCGAATCTGAAAAGCACAAAGAGACCGTGCTAGAAAAATTTGCAAAAGAATTACTAGATTCTGTCGATAACCTTGAACGCGCAATTCAAGCGGCTGGCGAAGAAGAAACGCCTGTGCTTGAAGGTGTCAAGCTAACCCTGAAATCATTACTGACCACACTGGAAAAATTTGGCGTGCTTGAAGCGGATACCCAAAATGGCTTCAATGCTGATCTACACCAAGCAGTTGGGATCGATCCAAATGCCAAAGCCAACCAAATTGGCACTGTTTTACAGAAGGGTTATACCTTAAATGGTCGCCTACTCCGCCCAGCGATGGTGATGGTCGGTCAATAATCCAAGCAGCAAAGCGTTTATTTGCTCAAAAGTGCAGAAATTTGAGAGTTTTTTGATTTTTTTTCATAAAAATGCTTGAAAAATACCAATTGACTCTCATATCGAATAACAAGCAAAACATTGCAACAAAATTTTAGAGGAACACAATCAATGGCAAAAATTATTGGTATTGACTTAGGTACTACCAACTCATGTGTTGCTGTACTTGAAGGCGATAAAGTAAAAGTAATCGAAAACGCAGAAGGCGCACGTACAACTCCATCGATCATCGCATATAAAGATGGCGAGATCCTTGTGGGCCAAAGTGCGAAACGCCAAGCGGTAACCAACCCGAAAAACACATTATTCGCAATCAAGCGTTTAATTGGCCGTCGTTATGAAGATCAAGCGGTACAAAAAGATATCGGTCTTGTCCCTTATAAAATCATCAAAGCGGACAATGGCGATGCTTGGGTTGAAGTTAACGATAAGAAATTAGCACCGCAACAGATCTCTGCTGAAATCTTGAAAAAGATGAAGAAAACTGCAGAAGACTACTTAGGTGAAACCGTTACTGAAGCAGTGATTACTGTTCCTGCTTACTTTAACGATGCGCAACGTCAAGCAACTAAAGATGCAGGTAAAATTGCAGGTCTTGATGTTAAACGTATCATTAACGAACCAACTGCTGCGGCACTTGCGTTCGGTATGGACAAAAAAGAAGGCGATCGTAAAATCGCGGTTTACGACTTAGGTGGTGGTACATTCGACGTATCAATCATTGAAATCGCGGACCTTGATGGCGACCAACAAATCGAAGTGTTATCAACCAATGGTGATACTTTCCTTGGTGGTGAAGACTTTGATAACGCATTAATTGAATTCTTGGTTGAAGAGTTCAAGAAAGAACAAAGTGTGAACTTGAAAAATGATCCACTTGCGTTACAACGTTTGAAAGAAGCTGCTGAAAAAGCAAAAATCGAGCTTTCTTCATCGAATGCGACTGAAATCAACCTTCCATACATCACCGCTGATGCGACTGGTCCTAAACACTTAGTGATCAACGTAACACGTGCAAAACTTGAAGGTTTAGTTGCAGACTTGGTTGCTCGTACCATCGAGCCTTGCCGTATTGCGCTTAAAGATGCGGGTCTTTCAACGTCTGACATCTCTGACGTAATTTTGGTTGGTGGTCAGTCTCGTATGCCGCTTGTACAACAAAAAGTACAAGAATTCTTCGGTAAAGAGCCACGTAAAGACGTGAACCCTGACGAAGCCGTTGCAATCGGTGCAGCGATTCAAGGTGCGGTATTGTCTGGTGACAAAACTGACGTACTTTTATTAGACGTAACACCTTTAACTTTAGGTATCGAAACAATGGGCGGCGTATTGACTCCGATCATTGAGAAAAACACCACGATTCCTGCGAAGAAATCACAAGTGTTCTCTACTGCTGCTGACAACCAGCCTGCTGTAGACATTTCGGTTTACCAAGGTGAACGTAAAATGGCTCAACAAAACAAATTGTTGGGTAACTTCCAATTGGGCGATATCCCACCTGCTCCACGTGGTGTACCGCAAATTGAAGTATCATTCGACATCAACGCAGATGGTATCTTGAAAGTATCTGCAAAAGATAAGAGCACTGGTAAAGAGCAATCAATCCAGATCAAAGCAAACTCAGGTTTGTCTGATGCTGAAATCGATGCAATGATCAAAGATGCTGAAGCGAATGCTGAAGAAGACCGTAAGTTTGAAGAGTTAGCGAAAGCACGTAACGAAGCAGATGCGCTGGTTTCTAGCTCAACAAAAGCAGTAAAAGATCTTGGTGACAAAGTCACTGAAGATGAAAAAACTGCCATCACAACTGCGGTTTCTGAGCTTGAAGCAGCAACCAAAGAAAATGATGTTGAAGACATCAAAGCGAAAACTGAAGCTTTACAAAACATCTTGATGCCAATCACTCAACGTGCTTATGAACAAGCACAAGGTGCTGGCGGCGCAGAAGGTTTTGATCCAAATGCATTCCAAGGTGATGCTGCTGGTCAACAACAAAAAGCGGACGATGGCGTTGTAGATGCTGAGTTCACTGAAGTAAAAGATGACAAAAAATAATTTGTCTCTTTAAAAAGACCGCGCGAAAGCGCGGTTTTTTTTATATTTTAAGATGAATCATTTTGTTCAAAATAAAGTTCGCCCAAAATTGGCATAAACAAAGGTATCACGCCACACGCTTTAATTTCATCCAGAAACTCAGCAATATTCACCCCAGGTAATAACTGCGCTGGTGCATCAATGGGTGTCACCATGCTGTCCCAATGACATGGAATAATATATTTCGGCTTGAGTAGTCGGACTACATCTTTGACATAGTTTGGTCGATATTTACGTCCGATTGCACATAAACAGACAATATCAGCGTGTTTGCCCTGTAACTCTTGCTCAATAAAGTCAGCAGAGTCGATGTGAACAACACGCAGTTGACCTGTGTCAATCCACCAGTTCAAAACCAAACCATGCCGTAACTGATGAAATTTTGGTGGATACGGTGGTGGTTCGATCATATCTCCAGGCAACGGAATACGACCAAACAAGGCTTTGCCATGGATTGAAGGTAAGCCAATCACCTGCCAAGAACCACAGTGAATCACATCCCTTCCCTGCGTTGCATGCATCTGTTGCTCAGGCAAACCTGCGGAACGCCCATACATCACACTGGCTTGTGAGCCAATCAAGCGAGCGCCTGTTTGTTTGCACACTTCTGCGGCATCCAGAATATGGTCATAATGCGCATGTCCAATCAGTACCTCATCCGCATCAGGAATATAGTGTTTGACCAATGCTGGATCACTCAATAAAGGTTGAGTAAAGGTCTGCCAAAGATTTGGACGGCTAATAAAAGGATCAAGCACTAAGCTTCGATTAGAATCAGACAAGATAAACCCTGCGGTCCCCAGATATTTAATTTTTAGATTTTCTGCCTTTGCTGGTGCGGGTGAAACGGCCGCCCATGCAGCCTCAGGCGCTTTGAGTAAATATTTCAGCATGCATATTCCTTCGCACTATTTTTTTTATTGTCCATCAGAATAAATTGTCTCATCGACCATATGGCCAGTGTATGAATTAGCCCCATCGAAATACTAAACCTGAACCAAATCGATTTGAATACCACAATATTGGCTTAATACACATGAAATTATTTTCGGTATAATCCAAATATTAAAAATAATGATACCTAGATTAAAGATGAAAATAGATCCTGTCATTAGCAGAACCCAATTTAGATTCATGCTTATTTTTTCGCTGCTGTGTATTTTTACAGGCGCAATATTCGATGCATATGATGAAACGTCGATTGCAATTAACCAACTATTATTCACAGACCCTCAGAACTGGGAACTCATTCTTTCAGGTCTTTTAGCTATTGGTCTCTTTGTTATCGTGATCGGTTTACTTCTATTTAAAGAGTGGGCAAGAAAGCTATACGTTTATAGCTTCTTCCTGGGTCTACTCATTTATCTGTTACCAAGTTATTCTTGGACATTCATCTCTGGTTTTGGTGCTATTTTTTATGAGCTAGGCAATATTCTCTCTACACTGATCTGGGGAATTTTAGTACTACCTAGCCTCTACCAACCTCTATTTTCCAAAAATAACGAATGAAGCTCTTTCTCATTATTGCATTGCTACTCTTTATCTTCTGGTCGGGTTATCAAACCCGCCAACACCCTCAACTTAAATTTAACTCGCTGACAGATCGCATCGCTAATCCACTAGATACACGTCTGCGTTATCGTATTGCTGAAGTCGATCCTCGCTTTAAACTCAGTATTGAACAAGTCAAAGATATTAGCCAACAAGCAACTCAAATCTGGAAAGATGGTACAGGAGAAGATTATTTTATCTATGACCCCAATGCTCAACTCGCCATTCACCTGATTTATGATGAACGTCAAATCGAAAGTGAGCAACGCCGAGAACATTTAAGCCAACTCGCGTCGAATCAACAACATTGGCAAGAGAAAAAACAACAACTGGATCAGATCGAACAGGAAATTATACGGAGCAAGCAATTTCTGGATTTAAAACAACAACAGCTGAATCAGCAAATCCAGCACTATAATCAAGAACAACAAAATGCACGACAGCATCCAAGCGCATTTGCCAATTCGGACTATTTTCAGCAACGGCAGCGGGATCTAGAGCAAAATGTGCAAACCTTGCAGCAGGAAATTAATCAATATAATCAGAAAATTGCTCAACTCAATCAGCAAGTCGATGAACTCAATGCTTTAGACCAACAACTCAATGCCTCGGTGAACCAATATAAGCAGCGCTTTAAGCCACATTTATTTCATAAAGGTTTATTTAATGGTAAACAGATCTTTATTTATGAATTCGAATCTGAGGATGATCTACGTTTAACACTCGCCCACGAGTTCGGCCATGCATTGGGCTTAGCCCACGCCGAGGATGCTCAAGCCCTGATGTACCCAATCATGAAAGAACAAAATGCTGCTCATTTTCGCCTGACCCCAGCCGATCGTGCGCTATTCCTGACACGATAGGCTTTGTCTTCGCCAAGGTTGAATATCTCCTCAGGCACCCCCAAATTTCATGGACTATAAATGTCACAAACAAACAATTATTCACTGAAAAGTCAAAAACTTGCCGCTTTCAGAAAAATTTTACAAAAGTTAACAATAGGTCTCTTCGTTGCGTTTATTCCTGAAAATTTTTACATCTGTTAATTTAATTCATTGATATTTTTTGAGTTATGCTTAAAAAAACAACAAAAAGCACTATTTTTTATTGTGTAAATCATTCGATTCATTTTTTTATTTATTAGAAAAAAATCACACTTTTTCATTTTATTTATTAACTACATAGCATTTTGACGCTCGCAAAATAATGATCAAAAATAAGTTTTTATTTGGGGAGATTTCACAATGCGAGCCTATTCTCTAGCATTTTTGATCGCTTGTTTAAGCATGGGCATATCTCAATTCAGCAATGCACAAAGCAATACCCATTCACAGGATAAACACCAACACGCAAGCCCAAAAAAAATCGTGCATTATCGTATTGCAGAGATTGATCCACGCTTTAATTTAAATCAGCAACAAGTGCTTGAATTGACCCAACAAGCCGCCAAACTGTGGGAACAAGAAACAGGACAACAAAATTTCATTTATGACCCACAAGCCGAATTTAGCATTCATTTAGTCTTTGATGAGCGTCAACAACGCAGTACTGAGCGATTACAAGGCTTAGATCAACTGAAGCAACAGCAAAAGCAATGGGAAATCTTGAATCAACAATTGAAACAAGCAAAGGATGAAATCCAAAAAACGACCGCTTTAATTGCCACGAAACAGGCACAGCTCGCTGCTCAGTTCCAGCACTATAATGCAGAAGTACAGCGTTTCAATCAAAGTCGTTCCAGTTCAAAAGACTTGGTACAACAATTTTCACAAAGACAGCAAGCATTACAACAACAGTCTTTAGCACTACAACAGGAAGTTCAAGAACACAATCAACGTACGCAACAACTCAATCAACAGATCCAGAATTTAAATCAGAATAATCAACAACTGGTTGCGTCCGCAAGTCAATTTAATCAAGTGTTTCAACCCCACTTATTCCATAAAGGCCATTTCAACGGTAAACAGATTCTGATCTATGAATTTTCATCAATGAACGACCTCCGTTTCACACTGGCACACGAGTTTGGACATGCGCTTGGCTTAGAACATACCAATGATCCAAGCTCACTAATGTACCCTGTGATCCAAAAACAAAATCTACAGCAATTTGCACTCACCGATTCGGATAAAGACCTCGTAAAAGCCATTTATTAAATTGATTTCAGGAAAAACAGTTACAAGAATTAACATTAACTAGACTTTGAGTATAGTTTTTGTACAAACAAATAAATATTTTATGTGAAATAGAATGTATTTTTTGAAGCAGAAAAAAATATGTTTTCTAAATGTTTCGATAAATTTTTATCAATCAAGCCGATTTAAAATAAAAAATAAACAGTTGTTCTGATGTTATTTTTAGATCATTTAATAAACAAATCTTGTTTTTTTATCACGATTTTTTAGCTATATGTCTACAAATGTATTTTTATTCATTTTACGGAAATATCGTTAAAACTCATAAGGCGCATCCTTTTACATCAATTTGACTACTGTCTTTTTTCGCTTAAAATGTGACCTCTTTCATGTTTTATCTCCTATTATGCGTCTTTTATCTCTCCTTTTGGCTACATGTTTTAGCGTGCTAGCCCCAGTCACGGCTTTTGCTCAAATTTCCTCAACGGCCTCGACACAGCCACAAATTCGCTACAGCACAGAGCAACCTTTACGCTACCGTATCGCAGAACTTGATCCACGCTTAAATATTGATCAAGCACAAATGGTTGCCTTAAGTAAACAAGCAGCAGCAATTTGGGAAAAAAACACGGGGCAAAAATATTTTGTGTATGACCCTGAGGCTGAATTTGCAATCAATCTGGTGTTTGATCAACGTCAAATTCGTAGCATGAAACGTGCTGAAAGTTTAGGTCAACTTGAGCAGGAACAACAGAATTGGGTGAGTCGAAATGAGCAGCTACAAAAAGTTAATGCTGACTTAGCTGAAAGTAGTGCCCAACTTGAGCGTCAAAAGCAAGTTTATGAAAACCAAGCTCAGCAATATCAACAAGGTCTAGCGCAATATAAGGCAGACAGCAGCAATAAAGCACTGTTTATTGCCTTACAAAAACAGCAGCAGCAATTGCAGCAACAAGCTCAGAAGTTACAAGCCAAGATTACTGAATACAATCATAAAGTTCAGCAAAATCAGCAACAGGCTGAAAAATCAAAGCAGATTCATCAGCAATTAAGTGCTTCTGTGAATGAATTTAATGAAACCTTTAAGCCTGAAGTACTGCACAAAGGTCAATTTGATGGAAAACAGATTTTTATTTACGAGTTTTCTTCAATTGATGATCTACGTTTAACTTTAGCACATGAGTTTGGTCATGCTTTGGGGCTCAAGCACACCCGTGACCCTAAATCTTTAATGTATCCACGTATTAAAGATCAAGATGCCAAAGATTTTCAGTTAACAGATACAGATCTCAAGTTACTCGGTTTTTCAAATTAAAAGCAGATCAATCTCACAGAATAGGTCGATATAAGATGATCTGCTAAGCAATAACAAGAATGGGTCGATTGTTTTGATTTATTCATGTTATTGTGGTGTTAAAACATCATCTTAGCCTTAATGGAGATCAGCATGAGTTATTATCATATCTTAATTGAAGTGAACGACCACATCAGTACGATTGAACAAACTCGTGATGTCGAACTTTTGGATATTCAAGATATTAGCCCATATCTGCACTCTATTTTAATTCCTTATTTCAATGAGCAGGAAATTGAGCTTGAAGATGAAAATGTAGCATATGACGAGATACTGCATTTAGAAGTTAAACAGACGTTATTACCGATTGAACACTTGATTGAAGAAGAACAAAAACAATTACCCAGTGATACTGATGTCACCATTACCGCTTTTGAGATCTTCAATGATCGTGATTTAAGCCAAGATGTGACTGCGGTGATTTTTGATATTTTAGAGGCCGTGAAATTAGACGCAGCACCATAAAACTGAAAGATAAAAAAGGTCTGCATTAAGCAGACCTTTTTGTTTTATCGAAGCCACTTTATTGCATCATTTGCTTGGCCTGTTCCTGACGGAATGCACGTAAGATCTGCTGTCCTGCACGCCCCGTCTGGTTTAAACCGAGACGGCTCTGCTCTTGGCGAATGGCTTGACGACTTTTATCACCAATCAAACCATCAACAGCACCAATATCATAGCCACGCTGAACTAAGAACTGTTGAATTTCACGACGTTCAGCACGTGATGTACCTGCATCATCAGTTGGCCACGTGGTTAAAAATGGCGTACCACCACGTAAACGATCAGATAAATGCGCAATGGCTAAACCATAGCTCTCGGCTGCGTTATAGCTATAAATCGCATCAAAGTTTTTAAACACCAAGAACACTGGACCATTGGCCCCTGCTGGTGACATGAGTCCTGCCGGTGTGCTACCCGATAAATTGCCTTGAATCAATGCTGTCCCATCGGCACGGGTGACGCCTTGTGCAATCCAGCTATTCAATGGCTTTTTATTACGACGGCTTTCACCAGAGATGGACATACCTTGTGGAATTTTGACCTCAAAGCCCCATGGCATACCAGTTTGCCAGCCAGCTCGCTTTAAGAAATTTGCAGTCGAAGCCAAGGCATCGGTGGTGCTTGAAACCAAATCACGGCGGCCATCGCCATCAAAATCAACCGCTAAACGTTCATAGGTCGATGGCATAAATTGAGTATGACCAAAAGCCCCTGCCCATGAACCATACAATTGATCTTGGGTTAAATCACCACGTTGCAAAATCCGCATGGTGGCAAAAAACTCACCACGGAAATAACTTTGACGGCGACCTTCACAACTTAACGTACCGAGTGCTTGTAATAAAGGATATTTACCCGAAATATCACCATAATTACTTTCTACCCCCCAAACGGCAACTACTGTTTCTGCAGGTACACCATAGGCCTGTTCAACGCGGTTTAAGACTGCACGGTGTTGGGTGAGTTTTTGCTGCCCAGCCTGTACGCGTTCGTTATCCACAAGGCCCGACAAATAATCCCAAATTGGTGTCGAAAATTCAGGTTGATAATTCAGACGATCAATCACCGAATAATCTGGGCTTAAATTTTGGGTATAACGATCATAGCTTGCGCCCGATACACCCGATGCAATCGCCTGTGAACGTAAATTGGCAATACAGCCCTGAAAGTTCGAATTTGGCGTATAATTACTACTAACAGCAGCAGCTGTGGTCGGTGTCGAAACCGTTTCACCGTTAATCACAAGCTCAGCATGCGCCTGATTAAAAAAAGTAAATAAGGCAGTGCCTAGAAAAAAAGAAAAATGACGTTTCATGACTGAACCAAAACTTTTGAATTTAAATTTCCTTTCCACCTTAACATGCTCGATCAAGATGTATAGTTTGGAAACGTAACTTTAAATTCATTTTTGGGTTTTAAATTTAAAATACGCTTTTTAAATTCATAATTTCACCTTTGTTTTAAATTTAAAAGTTATCAACACCCCTTATTTAAATTCAAAAAACATAACCACCAAACCACCCCTTTTAAATTTAAAAAAGTTATCCACTTTTAAATTCATTTCACCCCTAAAATCCAATCAAACACAGGATAGAACATCGAACCAACGCAATCCAAAGCACTTAAATCATGAAAACAATAGATATCCACACGCCATTGATTTAAATTTAAAACCCAGGATTACTTTTGAATTTAAAAACACATAACCACAGTCAGGCTGGTTTTAAATTCAAACCACCCACCTGATTTTAAATTCAAAATCCACAACCAAGTTATCCACAGAAAACCACCACATGTTTTTTAAATTCAAAACCATCGCACATAAAAAAAAGCTTAATGAAGTCAACTCCACCAAGCTTTTTTTCGACACTGCCTACAACTAACGAATCAAACTCAATACAGGACATTTAAAAGGCGCCTTAGTCCCTTTACCCTGTATTGCCCTATAAGTCAGTGCTTTTAAATTATGACGATGTGGTAAATTTTCAGGCAACACAATATCCCAAACCAAGCCCAAATTATTTAAAGCATTTAAAGCCCACCAACCCGGATCAGGCTGATTCTCATAGATTCCTAAAATTGCTGATTCAGGATAAGCATGATGGTTGTTATGCCACGATTCACCCATGGTAATATACGAAGCCCATTTCACATTATGCCCTTGAACAGCAGCATCCATCACCTCATTGTCCATTTCCCCATGATTATGAGCAAAATAACCAATCAACCAATGTCCTATCACAGAAACAACGATACGCGCGGAAATTCCCCAAATCACCCATGCAAAACCACCACAAATAAACAAAAGAATTGCCAATGGCAGCTGTTGCAGCATCCACGTTCTTTCCATAAATTGATAAACCCAATTATCCTTCAAATGAGATTCAGGTTTAAACACAGGTGGGTGCTTTAATCTAAGGTCACAATGTAATTACCACCAACCATCCTTCATCATATTTTCACCATGACGCAAATAAGAATGGCATTGCTTTTGTCTTTGCGCCCAGTCTCTTAAATCATGGGTGTGTACCATCCCAAATGGCCCAGCCAAGCCAACCAGCACCCCCAGATGAACCAAAAAATATTCTAGCCATTTTGGGCACTTATAGCTGTGATGAATCAATTTACGATGCATTCCCAAAGAATGCCCAAAACACAAAGTAAAAGCTGTCGTTAATATAAATACCAACAGTGCATCGAAAGAAAATGTCAGCGCACCACCAATCAATGCAATCGCCAAATGACTAAACACCCATAAAGATTTTAAAGGTGACCACCGCACCTCACCATCAATCGCATTGGTTAAACGACTCTGCATTTTTATTCGAGCAATTTCAATTTTTTCGGACATCAGCCCCCCCCCCACAGGCTTAGCCAATTTTTTTATTCAGAATCTTTTTATCTATTTGTTATAACGATTATTCCAAAGCAAGTAAATCACTGTTTTCTTTTTATACAATCTCAAATAAAACAACTCAACGCAGCTTATTCTCAGCAAATAAATTTAAAGTCATTCAATATATTTTGAATTCAAATAACCCCCTTGTTTTAAATTCAAAATCCACAATTAAGTTATCCACACCCCATTTATCAGTTTTTAAATTTAAAAGTTTAAATTTAAAATCAACCTGCAATAAAAAAGCGATCCGAAGATCGCTTTTTAGGAATTGTGGATAAGTTTAGAGCGTCATTTCTGCGGTTAGTGCCAATGGGACAGGTAAAATCTGAGCCAATTGACGACATAAATCCGTTAAATCATCCGTATTATTTGGCATCAAGGTAATATGACCCAGCTTACGACCTGTACGCTCAGACTTATTATAGAGGTGTAAATGTGCGCCATTTAGCGCCAAAACATCCTCAGAATTGGGATGTTGACCAATAATATTGATCATCACTGTAGGACGAATGACTTCTGTAGAACCTAATGGCAAGCCTGCAACTGCACGAATATGGTTTTCAAACTGCGAGCAAATTGCACCTTCAATCGACCAATGACCCGAGTTATGTACACGACATGCCATTTCATTGGCATATAAACCTTGTTCAGTGACAAACAATTCAAGCGTCAACACACCGACATAATTTAAGTGGTTTAACAAACGGGTAATATAGTCCTGTGCCACAGGCTGCAAATCGACACTATTCGGTGCAGGTACAATTGAATGCGACAGAATACCGTTATGGTGGTGATTTTCGGCCAATGCCCAAGTTTTCACATCACCATTTTGACCACGTACTGCAATGATCGAAACTTCACGGCTGAATTTGACAAAACTTTCCGCGATCAAGCTTTTCGCAGGACCGAGTTCAGCCCAAGCTGTCTCGATTTGATCTTGCGTACGTAATACGAATTGGCCCTTACCATCATAACCACCTGTTACGGTTTTTAAGACGATGGGTAAGCCTAATTCCGTCACCGCTTGTTTTAAGCTGTCCAAGCTATCCACAGCACGATACGGCGCAACTGGGATACCCAGTTCGTCAAACAAACTTTTTTCTGCCAAGCGATTTTGTGCGGTCGCCAAAGCAAGGCGAGGTGGGTACAAGGTTTTGCTTTGCGTCAACACATCTACATCTGCAACAGGCGTATTTTCAAATTCAAGGCTAAACACATCCGCACTGGCAATAAAATCGTGCAAGCCTTGCGGGTTTTGGCTAGAAAATACAGGACCTAAAATTGCAGCAGGGCAATCCGTTTCTGCTTCAAAAAAAGTACATTGAATATTCAGTGGTAAGGCTGCTTGCGCCATCATGCGACCAAGCTGTCCACCACCAAAAATACCGATGGTTTTATTCATATCTATAACTCTTTTGCTCAGACAAAGTCTTCGCCTTACATTCGGGCAAAGCGTTGCTTTGCTTATCCTCATTCATGACCAGGGATATTATTATTCGACACTTTTTCAGTTTGTGCGGTACGGAAGTCCGCTACATTTTTTGCAATGTCTGGGCGGGTTAAACCTAAAATCTGCGCCGCCATAATCGCTGCATTGGTTGCGCCAGCCTGACCAATGGCCAAAGTACCGACTGCAATACCTGCTGGCATTTGTACAATCGAAAGCAATGAATCTACACCATTTAAAATTGAAGACTTTACAGGCACGCCAAGCACAGGTAAATCAGTTTTCGCTGCACACATACCCGGTAAATGTGCTGCACCGCCGGCACCTGCAATAATCACTTGAATACCACGATCACGTGCAGTTTCCGCATATTCAAACAAACGGTCTGGGGTACGGTGTGCAGAAACAACTTCCGCTTCAAATGGGACACCAAGCTGTTTAAGCATATTGGCAGTATGTTCGAGAGTTGCCCAATCTGATTGAGAACCCATGATAATTCCAACAAGTGGTTGAGCGTCTTGTGCTGCGGCCGCATTCATTGCTAATGTTCCAGAGACAAAAATTAAAGAAGATAAATCTCGACGAGAGCCAAGCTTTAGAGGATTCAGAACCCGATTATTATAGACTGATTTTTCATCTCACGAAAATTTAACTGAACGACTGCAACTATATTTTTTAGGAAAAAATGAAATAAAGTGTGCTAACAATGACATAGCGCTATATTTCAATAATAATAGGGGAGCTTAAAAATCAACAAGAGCATTAATAATGAAAAAACGGCTAAGCCTATTGGCAATCACACTTTTCACGGCATACAGCAATGCCGCTTTAGTGAATTTAAATCTCGATGAGTTTCAAAAAACCTTTAAATCGTTAAATAAAGCACAGGGCTATAATGGCGAAATTAACAGTGACGCACTCACGGGTAAAGCCTATGAGAAATTCATTGTCACCGGTTCATCACATACCGATGAAAGAGAACCTGTATTGATGACAGGGTATTATATGAACCCGACTGAGCTCGGTACGCTTTATTCAATTACACAATATCGTGTGTACTGTGACGATGAGACCTATAGCTATGCCTTGTCTAATTTTGAACCCAATGGTGCATTGTCCACAACAACAATGGACAGTGACTATGGCTTTGAATATGAAAATCCTTCGGCAAGAGATCAAAAGTTTAGCAAAATTTTAAAAAATGCCTGTAAGCACCCAGCCAAATAGAGCTGAATGCGTATCTCACAATGGTGAAGGGCTTCAGACCATGTTTGATCCGAGCCATTGTGATTTACTGATTTCTAAAAACGAAATAGACACACCCCATTAAACACAGCATCGCCCAGACATAATCCAGTTTGAAGGGTTGTTTAAATAGAAAAATCATAAAAGGCACAAATACCAATAAAGTCACCACTTCTTGGGTAATCTTCATTTCGCCCAGACTCCAGCCATGCTGGTTGAGCAATTTGGTGGCAGGAATCATAAAACTGTATTCCAACAGTGCAATACACCAGCTAAATAAGATGGCCTGCCAGAGCGGTGCATCATGCAAAATCTTTAGATGCCCATACCATGCCAAGGTCATAAAACAGTTAGAAATAATCAACAAACATAGCGCTAAAAGTGTCGGGCTCAACATCGTGTTCTTTTATCCAAATCAGGGTTGAACAATAGGGAATAGCATGCCAGTAAAATCGTTGAAATATTAGCATCTATCCGCATCATTATAAGTAAACAACAACAACGAATTTTGACTATCTTTTCCATGCAAGCCTTGCTATCGTTGCGTTTGATTTTTATTGATAACGACAATCATACATACGATACCGTGCTGTATGAAAAGCAGTGGAGAAGGCGCGTTATGCATCTGCATATTTTGGGTATTTGTGGCACATTTATGGGGTCTTTGGCTCTACTCGCACGAGATTTAGGACATAAAGTCACAGGTTCAGATGCCAATGTTTATCCACCGATGTCGACTCAACTGGAAAATGCAGGTATTGAATTGATGCAGGGCTATGACCGTAGCCACTTGCAACCGCATCCTGATCTTGTCATCGTCGGCAATGCTATGAAACGTGGGATTGATGCGATTGAATACATGCTGAATGAAGGCCTGCCTTATATTTCTGGCCCACAATTCTTGGCCGATCATGTGCTCCAAGGCAAACATGTACTTGGTGTCGCGGGCACACACGGTAAAACCACCACCACCACCATGTTGGCTTGGGTGCTTGATCAAGCAGGCTTAAATCCGGGTTTCTTGATTGGCGGCGTACCACTGGGTTTCAGTGAAAGTGCACGTTTAGGTGGAGGTCAATATTTCTGTGTTGAAGCAGATGAATATGATTCTGCCTTCTTTGATAAACGTTCTAAGTTCGTTCACTATCACCCTAAAACCGCGATTCTCAACAACCTCGAATTTGATCACGCCGATATTTTTGATGATCTGGCTGCGATTCAAAAACAGTTCCATCATTTAGTGCGTACCATTCCAAGTGAAGGTCGTATTATTGCACCGATTACTGAAACCAATATTGATGAAGTCTTGCAACAAGGTTGCTGGACCCCTGTGGTTCGCACCAGTCTTGAGCCAAATGAGCAAGCCGCATTATCTGCTGAACTAATCAGTGCCGATGGCAGTCACTTTAAAGTGCTTGAGCACGGCAAAGTGGTCGGTGAAGTGAAATGGAATATGACAGGGCAGCATAGTGTTGCCAATGCGTTGGCAACGATTGCAGCTGCACAGCACGTCGGTGTCAGCCTTGCGCAAGCCTGTGAAGCCTTATCCAACTTCGGCGGGGTGAAACGCCGTATGGAGCTGTTAGGCACGGTGCGCGGCATCGAAGTCTATGATGACTTTGCCCATCACCCAACGGCGATTGAAACCACACTCGATGGCGCACGTAAACGGCTAGGCGAGCGTAAGTTGTGGGCGATCATTGAACCACGTTCTAACACCATGCGTATGGGTAGCCATAAAGATGGTTTAGCACATTCTGCACGTTTGGCCGATGAAGTGATTTGGTATCAACCAGAGGGCTTGGATTGGGATTTACAACCGGTGATCTCAGCATCAGCAAACAAGGCTGAAGTCAGCCGCTCTTTAGATGAGATCATTGCCCGTGTGGTCAATGAAGCAGGTGAGGGTGATGCGGTGGTGATCATGTCCAATGGCGGCTTTGGTGGTTTACACCAAAAGTTGATTACGGCTTTGTCGTAATTAACCTCAACACTTTCTCTAACTTATTGAAAAACTATTGTCTCAACGGAGTCTTGCAAGTTCTTATCTAATTTCTGGATCAGCCTGCGGCTCGCCCTACTTTTCTTTCGGGAAAAGTAGGCAAAACCATTGTCATCTGCAAAACCTGTCCTCTTCTTGCATTGATCAACATATATCGCAGAAACAGTCTCTTACTTAAACCACGCAGGTTGCAGATGACGTTTCCGAGTATCACATTTCCTCGAAGTTATATTAATTCAGATCGCGACAGGCGGCATCCATGCCGAATAAACATATTTGTCCAATCCATTTTAAATGGCAATCAACTCAATTTATTCACAAGCTTCAATGGCAAAATCTTCATTGCAATCCCCATTGGCAACCACGGCCACTGCGGTACATAAGCCTTCACAGGTTCCTTCTCAATGGCTTTCACCAAAGCCTTGCTTCCTGTTATCTCACCCACCTCAAATGGTAATTTCTTGGCACCCTCATTTAATTCAGTTCGAATATAACCAGGGAAAATCGTTGAGACTTTAATTGGGGTATGCAGCAACTCCGCACGAATCCCTTCCGCCAAATGCGCTACAGCGGCCTTACTGGCAGCATAGGTCGATAAATGCTTCGGTAAACCACGCATCGCACTCATCGAAGAAATCACCACCAAATGGCCTTTATTTTGCGCTCTAAAGATTTCAACTGCGGCTTCACACTGCGCCAAGGCCGAGATAAAGTTGGTTTCCGCGGTAGCGCGGTTCACCTCAAAATGTCCTTTACCAATACGGCGACCATCGCCAACACCAGCATTCACAATAATTCGGTCAATCGTGCCAAATTCTTGCTGAAAGGCATGGAACACCGTGAACACATCATCGTAATGGGTCACATCTAGGATTTTAATCTTGACCTGTATCGAAAACTGCTTTTGCAGCTCTTGCTGTAAGGCTTCTAAACGCTCTAAACGTCGTGCGCAAAGCGCCAGATTATAGCCTTTAGCCGCAAATTCACGCGCCATACCTGCGCCCAAACCTGAACTTGCACCTGTAATTAAAATGGTTTTTGCCATGCCTGCCACCTATTTTTTTAAATCCATGTTAAAAGTTCAGCATCACGCGCTTTTAAATAATGATGCTCATTAAAACTGAGTAATTGCAAACGATCATCTGACCAACGCAGTGTGGTGATACTTGCATTGGCAATCGACCAATTCAGTGCAAAAATCTGTTTGGCATTCAGTCCCAACACCTGACCGACCGCCACAGAAATCACACCGCCAGAACTAAATACCACGGCTTGACGGGGTTGCGTGGCATCAATGTGCTGACACAAACCGTGCAAAGCACTTTGTACACGCGATTGAAAGCCTAACCAGGTCTCATGATATTCATGGTCATACTGCTCGCCAATCCAGCGGTCGATGGCTCCATCGAAAATTTTGGCCAGATAAGCGCGAGGATTGGCCATCAAATCGACATCCTGTTTCAGCAATTCAGGTTGATTAAAACGCGGTTCGTATTGGGCAAACACATGCTGATGATCAAACTCATTCCAATCCGATTCTGTTTGTATCAGTGCATCCTGAAAACTTTGTGATAAAGCCAATTGTGCTGTTTGCTGATGACGTTGCATCGAACCTGCCACAATCAGCGGTGTTTGCTTCAGGGTCTGTTTAAAAAAATCACCGACGACCTGTGCCTGCTGTTCACCTTTGGCTGAAAGCTGATCATAACTTGCTGCACCAAAAGACGCCTGCCCATGTCGTACCAAATAAATTGTGGTCATCGTTTTAAAATATCCTGTAGTTTTGCACCATATTCAGCAATCAATGGTCGTGCCTGTGGATTGTTTTGCGCGATCAGTTTTAAAGCCCGAATATGTAAGGCATGAATCATAATCCAGAAATCTTTAAAGGCTGGATTATCGGTTTGCTGATGGTAATAACGATAATAAATCTGTTGCGCAATCACGGCCAAACGGAACAAACCAAACACTTCATAAAAAGCCCAATTGGCAGGCTGTAAACCGGTCTTTTCCAGATAGTAATCCACCACCTGTTGCCGTGTCAGCATGCCTTTTAAATTGGTCGGCTGACGGCGGCTAGATTTCATCAAGGCATCATCGTCCTCTTGAATCCAGTAGGCGAGAGCGCTGCCCAGATCCATCAAAGGATCACCGAGTGTCGCCATTTCCCAATCCAGCACGCCAATCACTTGCGTCGGTTGTTGTGGAGCTAAAATGACATTATCAAAACGCCAGTCATTATGAATCACGCAGGTTTTTGCATCAGTTGGGATATGTTCCAGCAACCACTGACGCACAAAGGCAAAATCAGGCACATTCGGTGTCAGGGCTTTGCTATAACGCGCATCCCAACCTTCAACCTGACGGCGGCAGTAGCCTTCACCTTTCCCCAATTTTTCTAGCTCTGTGCCTTGATAAGGTACTTGATGCAACTCAATCAATTTATCCAGAACATTCAGACACAGCTGCTGTACTTGCGGCTCATCCAGCTGTAATTCTTTGGGTAAATTGGCACGCGGAATAATGCCCTCGATCCGTTTCATGACATAGAAGTCGCAACCGATGACGCTGTCATCCTGACACAGCGCAATCATTTCAGGTAGCACAGGATAAAACGGTGCCAGATGCTTCTGCATATTGTATTCACGCGCCATATCATGCGCTGATTTGGCTTTGGTGCCTTTCGGTGGGCGACGTAAGATCAGGTCGGCATTGTCATACTGCAGCCGATAGGTCCAATTCGATGCACCCCCTGAATATTGGGTCAGTTGTGCCTGTCCTTGCAGATCCACACCTTGGTTTTTTAACCAGTTTTCAACCGCTGCAATATCCAGCTCTTCACCATGGCGAACCTGTCCACCGATATCAATCATTGTCATTGTTGTATTTTCCTTATCAACGAGCATAGCCACGTTTTTTCAGTTCGAGTTTGGCAATCATGCCTTTATGCACTTCATCAGGTCCATCAGCCAAACGTAAACTACGCGCTTGATTGAAAAATGCAGTCAGTGGGGTATCGCGTGAAACGCCTTCACCACCGTGAATCTGGATCGCCATATCGACCACATATTGCAAGACGCTCGGCGCCACCACTTTAATCGCAGAGATTTCTGTCAATGCCGCCATATTGCCCTGCGTATCCATCTTATAAGCGGCGTACAGGGTCAATAAGCGCGCTTGATCGATCTGCACCCGCGCATCTGCAACACGCTCTAAATTACCACCGAGTTTGAGAATTTCTTTACCAAAGGCTTTACGTGACATGCCTCGATCAATCATCAGCTCCAATGCTTTTTCAGCTGCGCCAATACAACGCATACAATGGTGAATCCGCCCAGGCCCTAAACGCCCTTGTGCAATTTCAAATCCTTGCCCAGCACCGCCAATAAAGTTACTCACTGGCACACGCACTTGGTCGAAATTGACTTGCCCATGTCCATGCGGGGCATCGTAATCACCAAAGACTGGCAACATCCGTTCAATCGTTACCCCTTGCGTATCGATTGGCACCAATACCATCGAATGCTGATGATGACGGTCTTTACTAGGATCTGGGGTATAGGCCATGAAAATAATCACTTTGGCATTGGGATCACCCAAACCCGATGACCACCATTTGCGTCCATTCAAGACGATCTCATCGCCCTCAATCACCGCCGTGGCTTGCATATTGGTGGCATCACTGGAGGCCACTGCAGGTTCAGTCATGCAGAATACGGAACGGATTTCGCCCGCGAGGAGAGGGTGGAGCCATTGTTGTTTTTGCTGCTCACTGCCATAGCGCCATAACACTTCCATATTGCCACTATCAGGCGCATTACAGTTAAAAACCGTCGGGGCGAGCAGACTGCGTCCTGTCAGTTCCGCGATATGCGCATATTCCTGTACCGACAGACCTGCACCCAGTTCTGCATCAGGCAAGAACATGTTCCATAAGCCCGCTGCTTTGGCTTTACTTTTCAGCTGTTCCAGTTGCTCAGGCCATTGCCATTGCGTCCAGTCGCCATCGACATTCAGATGATGGACTTCATCCCAGAAGGCTTTTTCAATCGGTTCTATTTCTTGTTGAATAAAGGCTTGCGTTCGTGCAATAAAATCCTGTGCGCGTTCAGATAATGCAAACATCCTCATTTCCCTCAATCTAAAATATGGCGAATATTGATTCGCTGCTTTACATCACCATAAGCGAAAATTTATTATGAATGAAATGATTTTATTTTATTCAAAACTATGAATCAGATTCATAATACCAGCCCACTGGAAGTGGCTCACTTTCATCGTATTGATATCAATTTATATCCGCTGTTTATTGCGATTTTTGAACAAAAGAGCATTTCCAAAGCTGCGCAATTGTTGTGTATCAGCCAATCTGCAGTCAGTCATGCCTTGCAACGTTTGCGTACACAACTTGGAGACGAGTTATTTGTTCGAAGCGGGCAAAAAATGCTGCCAACACCTTATGCCGAGCAAATTTATCAGCCGATTCAAACAGCATTACTGGCGATTCAACAGATTGCCGTGCCCCAGCAAGGCTTTATACCGAACATGCTGCACAGCCTAAAAATTGCCATTCATGATGAAATCGAACCGATTATTTTTCCACAATTGGTGCATCATTTTGCCCAATTGAATCTGAACATTCAGTTCTTGAGTTCCAAGCTGGATCGTAAAAATATGCTGGCCGATCTCTCAGCGCAACAAATCGATTTTGTGATTGATCTGGTGCAACCGCATCAGGATCATTTACAGTTTGAAAACCTGATTGACGACCATTTTGTGGTGTGTACCCAGCAGCCTGAGATCAGTTTATCTCAGTATTTATCCTCACCGCATATTGGTGTGTCATCACGGCGGACTGGCTTATTGCTGGAAGATATTTATCTAAATCGGCAACAGCTGTCTCGTCAAATTTTCCTACGTTGCCAACACTATTCAACCGCACTACAAGTTTTGGCCCAATACCCCGATGCAGTGCTAACGATTCCACAAAGTATTCTGAAAAATCTACATTATGCGAAGCATTTAAAGATCCATGCACTGCCGATTGAATTGCCTAAAATCAACATGGGCATGTATTGGCATGAACATGTCACACATAACCCACGACACCAATTTTTACGCACAGAAATTTTGAAAATTTTTAATTAGAACAGGCGAATGCATTGCTCATTCGCCTGTCTGCTCATCTCCATATTGGGAGGCTTTGATTATTTGTTTGATGCCAGCTGTTGCTGATCATGGCAATTGATCAAATACGCTTTGGAAAGCATGAGACGGAGGATATAAACCACCGCCATCGCAAAAATCATATAGCCAATATCGGCAAAGAAAAAAGGAATCGAGAAAAGGATCAAAATCGTCATTGGATAAAGCCAACGTCCCCATCCCGACAAATAGGAGGTCTCATAAAATAGCCAAATATAGGTGTTATAAACCACCAAGCAGATCGCAATCATCCATCCCATCATTTGACTGGAAATGTGAGCATGATGTGTTGAAACATCGACCGAGGCCGCTAAAGCTGCACCTAGGACTGCAATACTGATAAAGATAAAAAAATGGTCGTAACCCCATAAAAAAGGCTGCACCCCATGACGTTGATGGTGATGATGACTGCGATCAAAGTAGACCCACCACATGGCAAACATCATCAATAAGCCGCCAATCACTAAAAAGATTTCTTTGAAGTTCACGTCATGATTGGCAAAGGCTTCCTGAGTGGCAGCAAAACTGCCAATAATCGACTCTCCCAACACAATAATCGTGAGTAGGGCATAACGCTCAACAATATGATGTGGATGCCAAGGTGTCACCGCATATTTTTCGGCATACAGCGGTACGGCTAACTCAGCCAAAACCAAAATCAGGAACAACACAGGCGTCATATGAATGGCACTGAAATTACCAATTAACCATCCCAACTGCACCAAGACAATACCAATGGCATAGCGATAGGCTGTCACCCTTCGTTCAGGATCATGTTTGGCAACGCGTATCCATTGGGTCACTAAAGCCAAACGCATAATCACATAACCAATGATAATGACATCGAAATTATGTTGTTGAAAAACTGCGGGGATACCCGCCGCCATCACCAATGATCCGACAATTTGGACAAAGGTCAAACAGCGATACAACGTGTCATCATTGTCATAGGCGGAGGCAAACCAAGTGAAATTCATCCATGCCCACCACAGGGCGAAAAACACCATAAAATAGGTCGGTAAAGCATGCCATAAATGACCTTCAATAATCGCATGGTGGAGTTGCTGTCCTGCGGTTGCAATCGCAACCACAAAAATCAGGTCAAATAAAAGTTCTAATGGTGTGGCCGCACGGTGGGCTTCTTCAGGGTCACGGGGGACAAATAATTTCTGCGGTTTATTTTGATTGTTTTCAGCACTCATCTCTTATTCTCTGAACAATATAGGCCTTCACTTTTAAGTTAATCTATCTTCCAGCATTTACCTAATCCTGCAATCACAAAAAATGCTTAAAATTTATGCATTGAAAGTTTGCTTAAATCGATTATTTATGTAATTCTATGCCTATCTTTGGATGTCATCATCCATAACAGAATTTGACAAGGGGAGTAGCCTCCTCCAAGCCTAGGTTGTGCAACTGAGCAATTTAGGTGTCAGAGTTTCGTCATTACACTTTGCAAAAAGTCGGACTCTGAGCATCACAGGTTATCGTGATGTAGGCAAGACCTTGATCATGTTGAAACAGATGTTTTATTTAATTCATCTGGCAACTGGTCAAGGTTTTTTTATGTCCATTTGCCAGATAGGGAGTTGTGATGGAAACTATCGGTAATTTATGGCTGTACGTTGCGTTCTTCGGAATCGTAACGGTCATGCTCATAGTCGACTTTTTAGGCTTTAAACAAAAACAAAACCAAGATGTACCCATCAGGCAAGCGGCTTATTGGAGTATTGCTTGGGTCACCGTTGCCATGATTTTTGGTGGTGGTTTGTGGCTATACCTGCAACAAACCGTAGGCGCAACCATCGCCAACCAAAAAACCATGGAATACTTTGCGGGTTATTTACTGGAAAAATCGCTGGCAATTGATAACGTCTTTGTCTGGCTGATGATTTTCGCAGCGTTTGCGATTCCTCCTGCATTCCAACGTAAAATCCTGCTTTACGGCGTACTCGGCGCAATCATTTTAAGAACCATTTTTATCTTTATTGGTGCTTGGTTCGTACAAGAGTTCTCTTGGGTGCTGTATATCTTCGGTGCGTTCCTCGTCTACACAGGCTTTAAGTTCCTAAAAGGACAGGACGAAGAAGAGACCAATATTGAAGATATCAAGATGCTGAAATGGTTACGCAAACACATGCGAATTACCCCACAGCTAGAAGGCAATAACTTCTTTGTTCGTCAGAACGGTGTGTTATGGGCAACGCCTTTGTTCTTGGTGTTAATCTTGGTAGAAGCGTCTGATGTGATTTTTGCGGTGGATTCTATTCCTGCGATTTTCGCCGTGACCAGTGACCCGTTCATTGTGTTAACCGCAAACTTAATGGCAATTTTGGGCTTACGTGCGATGTTCTTCTTATTGGCAGGTGCTGCAAGCAAAATGCATTACTTACCGTATGGTTTGGGCATCATCTTATTGTTCATTGGTGCAAAAATGTTATTGCTCGATGTATTCCACATGCCAATCTGGATCTCATTAGGCTTTATCGTACTGGTGTTGAGCATCACCGCGTATCTCTCGTTACGTCATAACAAACGCCAAGAACAATAAACACAAACTATCTCCAAAGGGTCTTCAATGAAGGCCCTTTTTTATTTGAGCATCATCCACTCATTGCAATTTAGGCCATTGCTGTAACCACTGTTTGGATTCAATCCGTTGTTTAAAGATGTCATAGCTGACCAATGCAGGATTCCAACGTAATTTGAGTGCAAATAAATCATGCAGACCAAAGGGTGCGATCAATTCCAATTCTCCTGAGCGATTTAAGCGGACTGCAAGCGCCGTTGCTGTGTCTGGCCATAGTGACAAAGCCTGCTCAATCGAGACTAGAGGCTGAATTTTTTCGGTCTTATCCTGACCATACCAGGTATGCACCAAGGCCTGATTTACCACATCCCATTGTTATTCAGGAAAGATTAGCGCTAGTGCGCGCTGTAATTGCTTTTCTCTGCTGTGATCACGCTCAGTTGTATCATGGTAGATCACATCTATATCGCAATTGTTCAAGTCAAAGCTTTGACCATGTAAATGTGCCCATACGGTATTCCGAAGCACACCTGCACTTAAATAAGCCGTAGGATGCAATTGAGCCAATTGCTGCAACATCCCATACAAAGTAGGGCAGTGCATAATCAGATCAAATAGTCTATTTCGATTGCTTTGCTCTGTCTCTACGTTTCCCCCAGATAAGACATACATTTCGATCTCCCCAAACTGAGTTACTTTAAATTATGAGTCACATTTATATACCTTTTCAGCACGCGAATTAGACGAATAATCCAGTAACTTTGGCAAAATCAGGTACAATCAACCGAAAAAAGTAAAATTGTAGGTTGTTATGACTTTGGCTACTCCAATCACGGTGATTCGTGGTCGCTTCTTAGATATTCAAAAAACCGTTTCCCAAGCTGCTGAAATTGCCGATCAAGTGCGCTATCTCGAAGATGGTGTCATGATCACTGAGCAAGGCAAAATTCGCTGGTTTGGCACGTGGAACGACGCTCAAGCCCATCTTCCTGCAAACGTTGACATTCAGCATTATCCAGAACAATTAATTATTCCGGGTATGATCGATACCCATATTCATTTCCCACAAACCGAAATGGTCGGGGCCTACGGCGAGCAACTTTTAAGCTGGTTAAACACCTATACCTTCCCAACCGAAATCCAGTTCAAAGACCAAGCCTATGCGCAAGACATTGCCAAGTTTTTTGTCAATGAACTACTTAAAAATGGCACCACCACAGCATTGGTATTCTGTACGGTACATCCTGAATCGGTGGATGCTTTATTTGAGGCCGCAGCACAGCACCAAATGCGTTTAATCGCAGGTAAGGTGATGATGGATCGTCATGCACCCGAAGCCTTGTGCGACACCGCAGACAGCGGCTATGAGGATTCTAAGGCATTAATCGAGAAGTGGCATGGCCAAGGTCGTGCACTGTATGCGATTACCCCACGCTTTGCACCCACCTCAACGCCTGAACAACTCGAAAAAGCAGGCCAACTCAAAGCCCAATTTCCGGATGTCTATGTACATACTCATTTAAGTGAAAACAAAGATGAAATCGCATGGGTGAAAGATTTATTCCCTGAGCAAAAGGGTTATCTGGATGTCTATCATCACTATGGCTTAACTGGTCAACGTTCGGTATTTGCGCACTGTGTGCATTTAGAAGATGCGGAATGGAAATGTATGCATGAGACTGATTCTGCAATTGCCTTCTGCCCAACCTCAAACCTATTCTTGGGTAGCGGTTTATTTCCATTGAACAAAACCTGGCAACAACAAGTCAAAGTTGGTCTCGGAACCGATGTGGGGGCAGGGACCTCATTTAGCTTATTGCAAACTGTCAATGAAGCGTACAAGGTACAACAGTTGCAAGGCGATAAACTGTCTGCGTTTGAATCTCTATATCATGCAACCCTCGGTGGTGCCAAAGCCTTAGATCTAGATGACAAACTTGGCAACTTTAATATCGGGAAAGAGGCTGATTTTGTGGTGCTCAATCTCAAAGCAACTGCCTTACAACAATTACGTCAATCACGTTCAAAATCGGTTGATGATAGCTTATTTGCCTTATTCACCATGGGCGATGACCGAAATATTGAGGCAACCTATATCTATGGACAAAAAGCCTATAGCCAAAGCGAAACGCTTAAATAAACAAAAACTTGGGTGGATCATATTGGCCGTCGGATGTGCTGTTCTGTTAAAACGAGACCGTGCATCTGCTCAAAATGAAACATATTCTTCATCATCAAAAGGTGCATGAACGGTAATTTTGTTTTAAAATTGGCGGATTAGCTCAAGATTTCGAGGTGTTGCAGGTCAACACCTTTTTTATTTTCCCGTTTTTAAGTTTTAGGAATCTACCGATGACCATTGCAATGCGCATTATGATTTCAAGTGAAGAGATTCAAGCCAAAGTCAAAGAACTGGGTGAAAAGATCAATGCACACTATGCTCAAAGTGATAAAGAACTGGTATTGATTGGCCTGTTACGTGGTTCAGTTATTTTTATGGCCGACCTATGCCGTGCCATTGAAAAGCCACACGAACTCGATTTTATGACTGTTTCTAGCTACGTCAATGGCACCACGGTTTCATCAAGAGACGTCAAGATTCTGAAAGATCTTGATGGTGAAATTCATGGTAAAGATGTGCTGGTGGTGGAAGACATTATCGACTCAGGCAACACCTTAAGCAAAGTAGTTGAAATGCTGCAAACACGTAACCCGAATTCGATTGAACTGTGTACTCTGGTGAGTAAGCCATCACGCCGTGAAATTCCGCTAGAAGTGAAATTCCTCGGTTTTGAAGTCGAAGATCGCTTTATTGTCGGTTATGGTTTGGATTTCGATCAAAAGTACCGTCATCTGCCATTTATTGGTGAAATTGGTCTTTAATGAGTAGACCGTGACTGGCATTTTATCCATGTTCGCCGCTTACTCAGGTGCCTTAGGGCGCCTTTTTTATGGCCTGCTATAAACAAACTTTGCTCAAGAACGCACAAAAATACGACACAAATAGGCAATCCACTACAGACAAAGCACACTCAAATCAAGCAGGATAATAAGAAATACTGCTTTTAAAACAAGGAGAAAAGATAATGTGGTCTCTGATTGTAGCGATTGTTGTTGGTTTTTTTGCTGGTTTAATTGCACGCGCAATACATCCAGGTGATGACAAAGCGGGCTTTATTGTCACGACTTTATTGGGTATCGCAGGTTCATTACTCGCCACCTATGGCGGGCGTTTACTTGGCTTATATGCTGAAAATTCGGCAGCAGGTTTTATTGCGTCTGTGCTAGGTGCGGTGATTATT
This sequence comes from Acinetobacter gyllenbergii CIP 110306 = MTCC 11365, assembly GCF_000413855.1. GTDB lineage: Bacteria > Pseudomonadota > Gammaproteobacteria > Pseudomonadales > Moraxellaceae > Acinetobacter > Acinetobacter gyllenbergii. Next base: position 33,848 of record NZ_ATGG01000001.1, read on the forward strand.
TTATTCCTTTATAAACTCGTCACCAAAAAAAGTTAAATCCATTCGGAAGGCTCCCCATTCATTTTAATTGATGATTGGGGAGCTTTTTCATTAGAGTCCGAGCTCTTTCCAAATTATCTGAATTTCTTCAGCACTGCGTCCACCCACCATTTTTAAACCATTTGAGAAAATCAAAGTTGGCGTGGCATCGACAGCAAGTTTACGACCGAGTTCGAGGTTACGATCAATCGGGTTGGCACAACTTTTCTCTTTCGGCTGCACATTCTTTTGTAGCAAGTTTTTCCATGCATAAGCTGGATTCGCATCACACCACACCGATTTTGACACCGCGATTGATTGTGGTTTTAGGGCATAGATAAAGGTATAAATCGTCACATCAGTCAGCTTGTCCAATTCAGCTTCTAATTTTTTGCAATATGAACAATTCGGGTCAGAAAACACGGCTAACTGACGCTTCCCATTGCCTTTGACCGTTTTAATCGCATCTTTTAAAGGCAGCTGTTTCCAGTCAATCGAATTTTGTTGAATGACTAAATCTTTGGTCAGGTTCTTTTGATCTTTTAAGCGCACCATAGACCCCACAAACATATGTTGGGCACTTTCATCCAGGTAAATAATCTGATTATCTAGACTGGCACTATATAAGCCTTTCATTTCTGTAGGTTGAATATTGCTGACTTCGATATTGGGATATTGCTGATTTAAATTGTTTTTTAAGCTGTCTACGTTGGCAAAACTCAGCGCTGAAATACAGCCCAATAATGAGAACATCCCAATTTTCTTTAACATGTCTGACACTCAATTCAAAAATCAGCGGCTATTGTAATCAGTCTCAAGCCACTCAACAGTTCAGCTTACTCAGTAACAACCAAAACTCAACCAATTCATGCGATGTTTCACGTGGAACGTTCGTTTATCCTGTTCACATCCCCCATACAGCATGCTGCAAGCGATCGATTCAGTAAAAAACTGACAATTTAGGTCCATCACATTGATAATTATTTAATAATTTTAAAAAGCACATAGATCAACACCTCGCTTTTTGGAATAATTCGTATCATTCAGCAACACAGTGAAAATGATGACGATAAAATGGTCCAAATCGAGTCACATTGATCTATCATCATTCATTTTCAAGAAACAAAAATGTTCCCCTATCGGGATGATTGTCATCGTATTACAGCAATGAACTTCGCTTCATTCTAAAAAATTTAGGTAGCTCAATGTATAACGCGGAACTATTAGAAGAAGCCAAAACCTTTATGTTTCACATGCTCAGCAAAGTGGTGGAATATGGAGGGTCTGATTTATTTATCACTGCTGATTTTCCACCAAGCATTAAATTGCAAGGGCTGATGCGTCCATTGGGGCAACAAGCACTCACCGCAGATAAAACCAAGCTGTTTGCCTATAGTTTGATGAATGAAAAACAACGCCAAGAGTTTGAAACAGAATGGGAATGTAATTTTGCCATCAATGTGCCCAATGTTTCCCGTTTCCGTGTCAACGTGTTTAAACAACAGCTACAAATCGGTATGGTGATTCGTACCATTACCTCAGAAATTCCAACCTTTCAGAAACTAAAATTACCAGAATCTCTGAAAAATGTGATTATGGAAAAACGTGGTTTGGTGCTGGTTGTTGGGGGTACAGGTTCAGGAAAATCAACCTCTTTGGCTGCCATGATTGACCATCGCAATGAAAACTCAGCGGGGCATATCATTACCGTTGAAGACCCAGTGGAATACGTGCATAAACATAAAAAATCAATGATTACCCATCGTGAGGTGGGGGTTGATTGTCATTCATGGCAGCATGCCTTGAAAAACACGCTACGTCAGGCACCCGATGTGATTCTGATTGGCGAAATCCGTGACACAGAAACCATGGAACATGCAATTGCCTTTGCGGAAACTGGGCATTTGTGTCTAGGTACATTACACGCTAACAATGCCAACCAAGCACTGGACCGAATTATTAACTTTTTCCCAGAAGAGCGTCGCAATCAATTACTGATGGATCTTTCATCCAATATGAAAGGGATTATTTCGCAACGCTTGGTACGTACCCAAGATGGCAAAGGTCGTCGTGCTGCAATTGAAATTTTGTTGAATACCCCATTAATTGCAGACAATATTCTCAAAGGGCAGTTCCACGCACTGAAAGAGATTATGAGCAAATCGCGTGAGTTGGGTATGCAAACCTTCGACCAAGCCTTATTTGAGCTGTATAACGAAGGCGCGATTAGCTATGATGAAGCCTTACGCAATGCCGATTCAGTCAATGAATTGCGTTTGCAGATCAAGCTAAAAAGTACTCGCCAAGAAGGCGCACCGGCCGCCATGATGACCGCGTTAAATGTGGTACAAGAACAAAAGCCTGAAGAAGAGCAACAAACTGAAGATAAGTGATAAAAATGGCTTGGATCAGCACAATCCAAGCCTTTTATTTAAATGATTTGTAATTAGTTTTTAGATGGTCGCCATTCACCAATAATTGCATGTCGCTCATCTTCGTAAGAGACGGCAAGATGTGAGACTAAACGACATGGATCACATTTAAAGGTAAAATTATAAAAAACATTCACTTCTGCGTCTGTGTCTATACTCCATTTTTGACCACAAGCTGGGCACAGCCGGGCATCTTCATTCTTTTTACGTCCCCAATAACGCATAACGTAATAGTACGTAGGTATATCTGTAACATCTTCAATATATTTACAGATTTTTTGACCTGTTTTTGCTAACTCACTATCTGGAGTTGCCAATTGTTTATAAGCTATTTTTTCCAAAGCGCTACTATGTATCCAAGCTTGATCATAGGTCTTATATTCTTGTTGCCAAAAAAATATTTCTTCTCGTTGCTGATGCTCTCCTGAAAGAAGAAAAATAGGTATTGGATGACCATTATCCCCTCGACACACAGGTGACTGCCAATCATTCATATGGGTATACAGGTAAAGGAAAGTAGCGTTTTGCCAATGGATATTTTTTTCAGGAACATCATCATCAATACATTCCCATAATGGTTCACAATCAAACAACTCAGTAATGCGTTTCAATCGTTCAATACCATATTTGCAATGATATTCTTTTAAATTTGCATCAAGACCTTGCAGATTGATATAGGTACACAACAGGCCTTGATGTACGATCAAATAGTACTCACCGCAGACTTGACCATTATGTAATAAAGCCGAAAGATAATCCTCAACCAACCATTCGGCTTGTTCTCGATTTGTTTTTGTAATTGGCCCAAAAATCACTTTATAAGCAATCATTTTTAACTCATCAGAAATTTTGTAATAAGAAAAATCAGCAATAAAAGTATAATAATTACACTAAATTTTATTATCAGTATATTTTAGAATAAAAAGTACGAATTCATTATAAATTAGTACTTTTATCTTGTTTTATGATTGTTAAAATGGCTTAAATACTTGATTACTTCCCAATACAGAACGAACCAAAAATCTTGCCGAGCAAATCATCGGCACTGAAATCACCAGTGATTTCACCCAATGCATTTTGCGCCAAACGCAATGACTCAGCTACCAGTTCACCAGCATTAAACACCACCAACTGCTCACGTGCCTCAGACAAATAGCGCTGAGTGCGCTTCATTGCGTCTAAATGACGTGTTCGGGCGATAAAGGTGTCTTCCTCAGGTTGGAAGCCCGCATGCGCTGTAATCGCATCTATGAGCGCCTGAACCCCCATATCCTGTTTGGCTGAGACACTAATATGACGGAAGCCCTGATAATCGGTCATTTCCGCCTGTTGTCCAGTTAAATCGCATTTATTCCCAATCAACAATAAACGCTTTGGCTCCAGATGATCAGCAAAATATTCATGTGCCAGCTGTAAAGGTTCATCGCCTTGATTCAAGTCATACACCAACAGCAATAAATCAGCCTGTTCAATTTCCTTGATCGCACGACGAATCCCTTCCTGCTCGACGATATCGCCCGTTTCACGTAAGCCTGCAGTATCGGTTAAAGTCATCGGCAAGCCATTTAAACTAATCTTTTCATGCAGCACATCACGGGTAGTCCCTGCAATATCGGTCACAATGGCACGTTCATGACCAGCGAGTGCGTTTAACAGGCTCGATTTACCCGCATTGGGCTTACCTGCAATCACCACCTGTAAACCTTCACGTAGCAATTGGCCTTGGCGTGCAGACTGCTGTACCGCTTGAACCGAGTCCTGTACACCATCCAGCAAGGCCAAAATCTTACCATCGGCCAGGAAATCAATTTCTTCTTCGGGGAAATCAATCGCAGCTTCAACATGCAACCGTAAGTGAATCAGTTGCTCTAAAACCATATTAATTTTAGTTGAAAATGCACCTTGTAAAGAGCGTACTGCTGAACGTGCTGCCGCCTGTGAAGTGGCATCAATCAAATCGGCAATCGCTTCGGCTTGTACCAAGTCCATCTTGCCATTTTCAAAGGCACGCATGGAAAATTCACCCGCTTTTGCGGCTGTCGCCCCCAAATCGAGTAAACGTGCTAACAGGGCATTTTGAATGACAGGACCACCATGACCTTGTAATTCCACCACATCTTCCCCGGTAAAGGAATGTGGGTTTGGAAAACACAATACAATGCCTTCGTCCATTACCGAGCCATCGGCATCACAAAACTGACGAAAACCAGCCATGCGTGCCGCAGGGAGCTTTTTCTGAGTCAGTTGCTCTGCAATCACATAAGCTTTCGGTCCAGAGAGTCGAATCACCCCCACACCACCACGACCTAATGGAGTAGCAATCGCAGCAATTGTGGTTTGATGTTGCATGTTAAATTCACCTAAAAAAAGCAAGGGTTGTTGGGTTCAAACCCTAAATACAGACAAAGAAAAATCCGCCTAAGATTACCATCTTAAGCGGATTTATTCAGTAAAAGTTCGAACTTAAGCGCTCGGCTCAACCTTGTTGAGACGGTCTTTTTCGACACCTTTGTTAATAAACCATTGTTGTAAAATGGTAATACTGTTGTTGACGATCCAGTAAAGGACTAAGCCCGCAGGGAAGAACAACATGAATACCGTAAACATGATTGGCATGATACGGAACACTTTGGCCTGCATTGGATCAGTCGGTTGTGGGTTCAACATTTGCTGAACGAACATGGTCACACCCATGATCAACGGCAAGATAAACCATGGATCCATTGCTGATAAATCTTGAATCCAGCCTAACCATGGTGCATGGCGCAGCTCAACAGATTCCATCAATACCCAATACAAGGCTAAGAAAATCGGCATTTGTAATAGCAATGGCAAGCAACCAGACAATGGGTTGACTTGTTCACGCTTGTATAACGCCATCATTTCTTGCGAGAAACGCATGCGGTCTTCACCAAATTCTTCTTTCATGCGTTGCATTTCGGGTGCAATCACACGCATTTTCGCCATCGAACGATAACTTTTTGAAGAAAGTGGCCATAAAATCAACTTCACCAAGATCGTCAATAAGATAATTGACCAGCCCCAGTTCCCAATAATGTTATGGAAGAATTGCAAGCCCAAGAACAATAATTTCGCAATTGGCCATAACCAACCATAATCTACAGTTTGGTTTAAACCATCAGCCAAGTCTTTCAGCTCAGACTGAACTTTCGGACCAGAATAAAGCTTAGCATCCACTTCCATTGAGGTACCTGCAGGTACATTAATCACTGGAGAGGTGAAGCCCATGATATTCATGCCGTCCGTAGACTGACGTGACTCTAATTTTGCATTATATGGCTGACCATCGGCCTGAGTGAGTTTTAAGTTCCCAGGAATCCATGCGCTCACAAAATAATGCTGAACCATGGCAACCCAGCCGCCTTTGGCTTCAACATTTAATTTTTCGTCATTAAAGTTAGCGAATTTTAACTTGTTATAATGCGCATCTGGTGTACCCCAAGCGCCGCCAAGATAAGTACCCAAGGTGAAAATACCTTGTGAAGACTTACCAGGATCATCCGAATTATCACGCTTTAACTGACCAAACATTTGACCTTGCCAGTTTTGCTGACTGCGGTTAATAACTTGATGTTTAACGGTAATTGGGTAATCGCCTTGCGTGAAGGTGAACGATTTGATCACTTCCACACCTTCAGGTGTTTTAAATACCAACGGCACAGTCAACACTTGATGTGTTTTACCATCTTTCGACGCAACGCTTTTCGCATCTGCCAAGGTATATGCTGTTTTTTCAACATCATACATTGGACGACCGCCACGGCTGCTATCTGGTCCATTTAAACCAATTAAACCAGATTGAGCGACGTAAGTACGTTTCGCATCACTTTCCAGCATGACAAACGGTTTATCGCTGTCTTTGCTTTCATCATGGCTTAACAATTCAATACGGACGATATCACCACCTTTTGGATTGATCCACAGGTGATAAAGATCAGTTTGTACTGAAATCAGTTGCTGGCTCACAGATGTATTATGTTCTGTAGCTTGTGATGCAGTCGCATTTGCTTGTGGCAAGTCTGAAGCCGCTGTTGCATTTTGAGCATTTGGCAAATCTGCAGATACTTCATGTGCAGTCACAGCAGCCGCTTGTTGTTGCGGTGCTGGTGCAGCATGACCATAATCTTTTTGCCAAGCCAAAATAAGCAAATATGCGGTAACAAACATGGCTCCAAGAATTGCAAATCTGGCCCATTGTTGCATATCTATAATCCCAAATGGTTAGAGAGATTTTGCTTGAATAAACGATCACGAAAGGGTACAGCAACGTGATGCATTTGAGAATCTATTTGATGAAACGAAATAAAACGAAGTGCTTTACGAGGCACTGGATCATAGCCTGACCCACCCCAAGGATGACAACGGCAAATTCGCTTAGTCGATAGCCATACACCTTTGACCGCGCCATGTGTCTGCAACGCTTCGATTGCATATTGCGAACAAGTGGGAATATAGCGACAACGAGGACCCAATAATGGACTAATTGCGATTTGGTAACATCTTATCAACCAATGCAGTAAACGTACCATTGGAGATCTCTAATTTTGGAGGGATGTCACAACGACTTTGGAATGCTTCTTTGCTAAGCGTTGTAATTTTTGCCAAGCAAAATCTAATTGTTGATGTAATTCTTGATTTGCGATTGCTTCTATACCTACTTTAGGCATCACCACAATATCGATATCAGCATTAAATTGCGCTTGATGTAAACGAAAGCTCTCCCGAGCAAGACGTTTTATTCGATTTCGTTCATGTGCACGACGCACCTTTTTTTTAGCAACGACAATACCCAAACGGCTTTTCGGCTGTTCGGTTAATTTTGCTAAAAAAAGGAAATGGGGCTGATGCACTTTAAAAAGCGCACCATCAAATACACTTTTATAATCAGCGGCACAACGAATACGAGATTCAGTGCCGAAACTGTAAAGTGTCATCACCCAAGTCTGGTCAGCTTAACAGTATTAAACAGTTAAGCTATGACGACCTTTTGCACGACGACGAGCTAAAACTTGACGACCTGCTTTAGTAGCCATACGAGCGCGGAAACCATGAACGCGTTTACGCTTTAATTCAGATGGTTGGAAAGTACGTTTCATTTCGAAACTCCAAAATGATCTTTCTATAAAGGTCCGCGATTTTATTGTGCAATGTTTACGCTGTCAATGGAAAATCAAAAACTTTACATTTTGTTTGTTCTGTTTTGAAGCGATAAAGCTGCTCGTAGTTATATGCTTTTATTGAAAACAAAAAATATACACAAGCTATCTATTTAAATAATATCAGTATTCGTCTATATTCACAGCTTACAAACAAGCTTATCAACACTCCACCATCTGATTTAAATTTAATTCTTGGATTTTGAATTTAAATTTCGATATGCTCAGTTATCCACAATTCGAGTGAACCCTATAAGTAAATTCAAATTTTAAAATTTAAATTTATTCTTATTAGGGTGGATATTTTCTGTGGAAAGTGATGTTTTTTTATGAATAAACATAAAGTTATACTGTGGATAAGCATGTTTTTATCAATTTTATAGTTTGTGGATAACTTTGAGCTCAAAACTATCCACAGCTTGTGCAAAAAGTTATGCACATGTGGTTTTGAATTTAAATTTATAAACGAATGCTGTCTTTTTCAGCAAAAGTCCCATAAATTGTCCTGACAGATGTGGATAACTTGGTTAGAATGGCGACCCCTTTGAAAGATGAGGGGTGACGGTTTTTTATTTTTGAATTTAAAAAATGGATATATAGGGGATGCACATGCTCTGGACAGACTGCTTAACTCGCTTGCGACAAGAGCTATCTGATAACGTCTTTGCGATGTGGATTCGTCCTTTGGTTGCTGAAGAGGTTGATGGTGTGATGCGTTTATACGCACCGAACCCTTATTGGACGCGTTATATTCAAGATAACCATTTAGAACTGATTTCTATTCTTGCTGAACAATTGTCGGAAGGTCGAGTTCGTCAGGTTGAAATTCTGGTTGATTCACGTCCTGGGACGATTTTGTCTTCTAATGAGCAACCTGCAACCACAACAGCAGCGTTGAGTAGTGCTCCTGTTGCTGTTCCAACAAAGGTAAAAAAAGAATCTGATCTGGTTCAACCGAGTCAAAATGTCACTAAAATACCGAAGAAAAGACAACTCAATCCGTTATTTACCTTCTCTTTATTTGTTGAAGGCCGTTCTAACCAAATGGCTGCTGAAACCTGTCGCAAGGTGTTAACCCAGTTAGGTGCTTCGCAACATAACCCTTTATTTTTGTATGGCCCAACAGGTTTGGGTAAAACCCATTTAATGCAGGCCGTGGGCAATGCGCTGTTACAAGCCAAGCCAAATGCACGTGTGATGTATATGACTTCGGAAAGTTTTGTACAGGACTTTGTCAGTTCATTGCAAAAAGGTAAGGTTGAAGAATTTAAGAAAAACTGTCGTTCTTTAGATTTATTGTTGGTCGATGATATTCATTTACTCGCAGGAAAAGAAGCAAGCCTTGTTGAATTCTTTTATACATTCAATGCCTTACTGGATGAATCTAAACAAATTATTTTAACATCAGATCGTTATCCCAAAGAACTCACTGAACTTGATCCACGTTTAGTTTCTCGCTTTTCATGGGGTTTATCTGTGGGGGTAGAACCGCCCGATATTGAAACCCGAATCGAGATCTTGCTGAAAAAAGCGGAAAATAGTGGTGTTGATTTACCGCGAAACTGTGCTTTGTTTATTGCCCAGCAAGTGGTTGCAAACGTACGTGAGCTTGAAGGTGCACTCAATAAAGTCGTCGCAATTTCACGTTTTAAAGGCACCGTGATTGATTTGGATGTGGTGCGGGAATCTTTAAAAGATGTTTTAGCAATTCGTGCGCGTACCATTAGCGTGGAAAACATCCAGCGGGTGGTGAGTGAATACTTCCGAATTCCACTGAAAGAGTTGATTGGGCCAAAACGTACCCGTATTTATGCACGCCCACGTCAATTGGCTATGGGGTTGGCGCGTGAATTAACTGGGGACAGTTTCCCTGAAATTGGTATGGCCTTTGGTGGTCGTGACCACAGTACCGTGATGCATGCCTGTGAAAAAGTGGTCAGCTTGCGTGAAGAAGACCCTATTTTTAATGAAGACTATAAAAATTTACTGCGCTTGTTACAAAGTTAATCTATTTTTCAGAGTTGCAAACTATTTTTAAGTGCAGCATAGTACACTGCTAACATTCATATCGGCTTCTGTTGTAAGAGGAATAAAATCGTGCGTTTGAAAATCGCTAAAGAAAGTTTAGTCAATGTTTTATCCCATGTGGTGGGGGCTGTTGAACGCCGTCATACCTTGAATATTCTTTCAAACGTTAAAATTCAAACCACACAACAGGCTTTAACCATTACAGGTTCTGACTTGGAAGTTGAATTGGTTGCCAGTACTACGTTAGCAGAAGGTGCTTGCTTGGAAGCGGGTGAAACCACAGTTCCTGCACGAAAACTGGTCGAAATTTGTAAATCTCTTCCTACAGCAGCCTTAATTGATCTACAAATTACCGAAGATCAACGTTGTATTTTAAAATCGGGCAACAGCCGTTTCGTCTTGGGTACACTTCCAGCAGAAGATTATCCATTATTGACCACCGAAAATAGCCAAGGGACACAAGTCCAGGTTACCCAACGCGAATTAAAGCGTTTATTTGAAAAAACCGCCTTCGCGATGGCGGTTCAGGATGTTCGTTTTTATTTGACTGGTACATTGTTGGAAATTGATCAAAATCAACTACGTACAGTCACTACCGATGGACATCGTTTAGCCTTATGTGAAGTGTTAGCTTCATCAACAGCAGCTGCACCAATGCAGGCCATTGTGCCACGTAAGGCGGTCGGTGAATTACAGCGTTTACTCAGTATTGAAGATGAACAATTAACCTTATTGATTGGTCGTGAATTATTGAACGTCACCATCAATACGCCAAGCCGTGATAAAGAGCAGGGCGATATTACCGTTCGTTTTACCACGAAATTGATTGACGGAAAATTCCCAGATTATCGCCGTGTGATTCCAAAAAATGGTGATAAGCATGTCTTTATTGCACATGATGTGTTTAAGCAATCATTACAGCGTGTGGCAATTTTAAGTAATGAAAAACTTCGTGGCGTGTTCTTGAATTTCAATCAAGACTCATTACAGTTGCGTGCCAATAACCCTGAACAAGATGAGGCGGTTGAAGATATTGCAATTCAATATCAAGATGCACCGTTGGAAATGTCATTTAATGCGCAGTATATCCTTGATGTTTTAAGCGTTTTAGATGGTGATGATGTGAAAATGAGCATGAGCGAAGCCAATCAATCTGTACTTGTTCAAGATCCAGCCCATCCAGATCAAACTTATGTTGTCATGCCAATGCGTGTTTAAGGTCGTTGATGGTTTGAGTTTAAAATCATGCAAATTACGCGTTTAAATATCGAGCGTGTACGTAATTTAAAGGCGGTTGCACTCAATGAGTTGCAACCGTTTAATATTTTTTACGGGGCCAATGGTTCTGGGAAAACCTCAATACTTGAATCCATCCATTTATTGGCTACAGGTCGCTCGTTTCGTACCCATATTCCAAAACATTACATCCAATACGAGGCGGACGATGCGATTGTGTTCGCACAATCGGCAAGTGAACGGATCGGCATGCAAAAACTGGCTTCTGGCGAGCAACTGATTAAAGTGAATGGTGATACCATTGCCACACAAGGTCAGCTGGCAAAACTATTGCCTTTACAGCATATCGACCCACAAAGTACCGATATTATTGATCACGGCGCCAAGCCCAGACGGCAACTGCTGGATTGGTTGATGTTCCACGTGGAACCTGAGTTTTATTTTGCTTGGCAGTATTATTCGCGAGCATTAAAACAGCGCAATAGTTTACTCAAAACACGGCGTAATCTCAGTCTGGCTGATTTAGAGCCGTGGAACAAAATGCTCAGTGATTATGGTGAAATTTTGCACTCACAACGGGTTGGAATCGTTGAACAATGGAATCAGTTTTTCCATGAAGATTTGCAGCAGTTGTTGCCGAATTTGCAGATTGAATTGGAATACAGTGCGGGCTTTCATACCGAGCAGGGCTTGCTACAGGACTTGATTCAGCAGCATCAAAAAGACCTTGATCGGCGTTATACCGAGTACGGTCCACACCGTGCGGATTTACGCTTAAAAACGCCATTTGGCAATGCCGATGATGTGCTGTCTCGCGGGCAAAAAAAGTTGTTAATCATGGCATTAAAACTGTCACAAATTGCAATGCTGCATGCGAGTAACAAGGAAACTGTGGTATTATTAGATGATCTGACAGCAGAGTTAGATTTAGCTGCACAACAACGTTTAATTGAGCGACTGAGTCAGTTGGGAAGTCAGGTTTTTATGACCACCTTAGACCATGCGTCGGTATTAAAACACTTACATGATCTGTCGATTCCCTTTCAATTATTCCATGTTGTTCACGGCCAAGTCAGTCTTGCTGCGCCATAATTTTATTTCCTCATCTTTGGATAGATTAGATATTTACTAGGGAGTAACCATGAGTTCAGAGTCTCAATCAGTCTCTCAAACAGAACAAACAAATGAAAAGGCTTATGATTCCTCTAGTATTAAAGTATTACGTGGATTAGACGCGGTTCGTAAACGCCCTGGCATGTATATCGGTGACACCGATGACGGTACAGGTTTGCACCATATGGTGTTTGAGGTGGTGGATAATGCCATCGATGAAGCTTTAGCAGGCCACTGTGACGAGATTTTGGTGACCATTCATGAAGATGAATCAGTCAGCGTCTCGGATAATGGCCGTGGTATTCCAACCGATATTCACCCTGAAGAAGGGGTGTCTGCGGCAGAGGTGATTCTGACCATTCTGCACGCAGGTGGTAAGTTCGACGATAACAGCTATAAAGTGTCGGGTGGTTTACACGGTGTAGGTGTTTCTGTTGTTAATGCTTTATCAAAAAAATTGCATTTGACCATTCACCGTGCCGGCCAAATCCATGAGCAAGAATACGCACATGGCGATCCGCAATATCCGTTAAAAGTTGTGGGTGAAACCGATACATCGGGCACAACCGTTCGTTTCTGGCCAAGTGAACTGACTTTTAGCCAAACCATTTTTAGTGTCGATATTTTGGCGCGTCGTTTAAGAGAGCTTTCGTTCCTGAACGCAGGGGTACGTATTGTATTGCGTGACGAACGTGTCAATCTCGAGCATGTCTACGATTATGAAGGTGGTTTATCTGAGTTCGTTAAATATATTAACGAAGGTAAAACCCATCTAAATGAAATCTTCCACTTCACCATGGATGCGGATAATGGCATCGGTGTCGAAGTCGCATTGCAGTGGAACGATAGCTATCAAGAGAATGTCCGTTGCTTTACCAACAACATTCCACAGAAAGATGGTGGTACACACCTCGCAGGTTTCCGAGCTGCATTAACCCGTGGCCTCAACAGCTACATGGAAAATGAAAGCTTACTGAAAAAAGAAAAAGTGGCTGTGACGGGCGATGATGCACGTGAAGGTTTAACCGCCATTATTTCAGTGAAAGTACCTGATCCAAAATTCTCTTCACAAACCAAAGAAAAACTGGTGTCGAGTGAAGTAAAACCGGCTGTTGAACAAGCCATGAACAAAGAGTTTTCAGCTTATTTGCTTGAAAACCCACAGGCTGCAAAATCGATTGCAGGTAAAATTATTGATGCAGCACGTGCGCGTGATGCGGCACGTAAAGCTCGTGAAATGACCCGCCGTAAGAGTGCTTTGGATATTGCAGGTTTACCAGGTAAGTTGGCAGACTGTCAGGAAAAAGATCCAGCATTGTCGGAACTGTATCTGGTCGAGGGTGACTCTGCAGGCGGTAGCGCCAAGCAAGGTCGTAACCGTAAGATGCAGGCGATTTTGCCACTTAAGGGTAAAATCCTGAACGTTGAACGTGCACGTTTTGACAAGATGATTTCTAGCCAAGAAGTGGGTACGTTGATTACCGCTTTGGGCTGTGGTATCGGACGTGAAGAATATAACCCAGACAAGTTGCGTTATCACAAAATCATTATCATGACCGATGCGGACGTGGATGGTTCACATATTCGTACCTTGTTATTGACCTTCTTCTTCCGTCAAATGCCTGAGTTGGTTGAACGTGGTTATATCTATATCGCGCAGCCACCGTTGTACAAGTTAAAGAAAGGCAAGCAAGAGCAATACATCAAAGATAACGATGCACTTGAGACCTACCTGATCTCAAATGCGATTGATGAACTTGCATTACATATCAGCGCTGAAGCACCAGCAATTAATGGCACCGCGCTAGCGAGTGTTATTGCTGATTATCAAGTGTCGCAGAAGAGCTTACAACGCTTAACCCAACGTTATCCTGCAAGCTTGCTCGATGGTCTACTTGAGTTGGATGCATTTAAAGCGGATCACAATCACGAACGCGATTATGTGGAAGCATGGGCAGAGCAATTACGTGTTGCAATTGAAAAATTACAACCAAGCTTACGTCCAGAAATTACATTGGAAGCGTTTGAACGTGAAAATGCGCAAGGTGAGAAGTCGGCACATTATTGGCCGCGTGTCACCGTATATGTACATAATTTGCCGCATTCGTATTTATTAGATGCAGGTTTGTTAAATTCTGCTGAATATGCACGTTTGCTGAAAAACTCGAAGAGCTGGTTCAAGTTGCTTGAAGAAGGGGCTTATCTACAAAAAGGTGATCGCCGTATTCAAGTCAGCAGTTTCCATCAAGTGTGGCAGCATATTTTACAAGACTCGCGCCGTGGCATGATGATCCAACGCTATAAAGGTTTGGGTGAGATGAATGCTGAGCAACTTTGGGAAACTACGATGGATCCTGAAAACCGTAATATGTTGCAAGTGACCATTGATGATGCGATTGAAGCAGATCGTATGTTCTCATGCTTGATGGGTGATGACGTAGAACCACGTCGTGCCTTCATTGAAGAAAATGCCTTAAATGCAGATATTGATGCTTAATTAGTTTAAGCATCAATATCAATCAAGCTGGCTTATCTTTTACCACGCTGTAAAAGATAAGCTCGCCATCCTGCAAGCAACAGGGGCAGCAGGGTAATCATTAGAAAAATAACATCTGCCATACCATCCATTAGCAGCATTCCAATAATCCCACCAATACTGCAGAGTGCGAGTAACCATAAAGTACTGAGCTTATTCCATCGTTGCATTGTTGTTGCCTCCTTTTAAGCTCTTTTGTTGACGTTTTGCCCACCACAACCAGGCGCCATTCAGGGTAATAAATAGGGTGAGTAGGGTGCATAAACTCCATAGAATCTTTAATGGCAGCCCACCGTAATTGCCAAAATGCAGCGGTTGTGACAGTAAAATGGCTTTCAAATAAGTCGGTAACTCCTCAACAGTATCCACTTGTCCTGTTTCTGCATTGACCAAGGCCACTTTAAGCATCTTTTCTTTTAGCCCTTCATTGCCTTGTAACAGCACCATATAATGTCCTTGGGTGGCATATTCAGTTTTTGGGTAGAACACACTGGTCGGATGCCATTCTGTTTGACCCTTTTGTGCAGCGGCATAAACTTGATCAATGCTTAAATGGGGATGAATCACACGGGCATGCTGATATTTTTCTTGCAGTGCTTTCAGTTCAGTCATTTGCCAAACCCCAATTGCAACCGTGCCAAAACCCAGTAAAAACCCAGTGATCGTCACCACCAGCGCCCAGCCCAGTACAGCAGAACCAATTAAGTTATGTAGATCGAGCTGTAATAGCCGTTGCCCCTTATTAAAACGCAAAATGCCAAACAGGAATTTTTTCACGTACGGGGCATAGACCACCAAGCCAGAAATAAGGGATAACAACACTAAAAAGGCGATCAGTGCACCAATCAGTTGTCCAATAAAGCCTAAAAACCAGTTGGCATGCAGTTCCAGCAAAAAGCCCGTTAAGGTATCTCGTTCATTTGGTTGCTGAATCAAACGTGCCGTTCCAATGTCAGTAAACAGCCAACGTGCTTGTTCGAAGCTTTGATCGGGCTTGGCCATCCCAATCAACAGCACACCAGGATGGTGTTCAGGATCATAGCCTGTACTGATAATCTGCTCATTGGGGTAGGTGCGCTGTGCAGTCGCAATAGAATCGGCTAAAGGTCGTTGCTGTGCTAAAGAAGAATGCAGCGCTGTAGGCTCGACACCAAGCGCATGATCAATCTCTTCATGAAAGATCAGAATGACCCCAGTGATCGATAGAATCGCAAAGGGAATCACAATCACCAAGCTGACCCAGCGATGAATCCATAAATTAAGACGGTACCAGCGGGAGTTGGTTTTCTTGGTTGAAGGTACGGTTTGCTTCATAACTGATTTTCCCATGCGGCTTAGTGCATGGGATCCCCTTGATGATTAGATTTTTTATAAGGTGATTTTATTTTTATTGATAATTATTTTCATTATTATTTACGATTGTTTTTTGCGTTCCACGTGGAACTTAGCAGGGAATAAATTGATTAAAAAAAAGCAGGAGAGCTGAGCTTTCCTGCTGAATAAGAAAATAGTGTGCTATTAAAATTAACTTTCTACAAAGTCGCTTACTTGAATCAGTGCATGACCGAACAGGTATCCAGCAGTAACCAATACACTAATCCACAGCAATGCGCCTAAGATGTTATAAATCACAAAATGGCTATAGTTCATATTACTAGAACCAGCTGCCAATGGCGCAAATGAACGGGCAAACGGAATAAAACGAGCCAGTAAAATGGTTTTTCCGCCGTGTTTCAGAAAGAACACATTGGTCTTTTGTAGATATTCTTGCTTAATAAAGCGTGATTTCATATTGAAAATACGGTCGCCAAAATGACGGCCAATATGGTAGTTCACCATATAGCCCAACGCTGCAGCAAAGAACAACAGACTAATCATGTAGCCGAGGTGCATGATTTCCACCACAGAACATAATGCACCTACGGTGAGTAATAGACTATCACCAGGTAGGAAGAACATAAAAACAAAGGCGGTTTCTGAAAAAATAATCAGAAAAAGGATGGCATAAATCCATAAACCGTACTCTTGAACCAAGACCGGTAGAATATGTTCAAAATTAAAAATAAAATCTAAAGAATTCATTCAGTTTGTATGATCCAAAATAGAGTACTCACCAAATCAAAGTACAAAAAATGTGAAATGAATTTAACCCTCAGGATTCATTCGTCAGTTATAAATTTACAACAGTGGGGGTCGAGTATATCGAGCCTGAGACTAAAGCTCAATTTTCTGAGAAAATTCCAATTTTTACCTTATCTTAAATTACCGACAAATTCATGACATTTTTCATGCTATTCATAGTGTTTTTAAGTATCCGAAACATCTTTTAAGGCCATAAATGGGATGATTCTGTTTAAAACACTGACCTTAAATGTTGTGATTCATACACACTCAATCAGAGATGTGTATGAATCTGCGAACTGCTTAATCTGCAAATGAGCTTTCCAATTCTTCCAGTTCCATCATTAGTTCTAAAAGTTGTTCTTCATGCTGTTCCAACTTGGCTTTTAGCTCATTTTGTTCATTCATCAGCTTGATCAAATCATTTTTACGGTCGGCCTCATATAGGGCGCTATCCGCTAAAGCATGTTCAATCTCAGCTAAGCGTGGTTGAACCTTTTCAATTTGAGCCTCGACTTTTTCGATGTTTTTACGAATTGGCCGCGTCATTTCACGGCGACGAGCTGCTTCTTTACGTTGCGCTTCTTTATCTACTTTTGCGGCAGGGGCTTGAGTAGTTGCACTTTGTTGCTGTGATGCATTTTGTGCATTGATCTGTTGTTGGCGCGCTTCACGTAACCATTTGGCATAGTCTTGTAAATCACCCTCAAACTCGGTGCATTGACCTGCATGTACTAATAACAAGTCATCACAGACACTCGCAATCAATTGGCGTTCATGTGAAACCAGCACCACCGCACCATCAAAGTCTTGTAGCGCCATGGTCAATGCCAGACGCATATCCAAGTCCAAATGGTTGGTTGGTTCGTCCAGAATCAAGACATTGGGGCGTTGCCACACAATCAGGGCTAAGGCCAAACGGGCACGCTCACCGCCAGAGAAGCTCTCACATGGCGTATCCATCCGTTCGCCACTAAAGCCAAAACCACCTAAAAAGGCACGTAAAGCGGCTTCGCTGATTTTTTTATCGGCAATACGGGCCAATTGCAACATTGGACTGGCATGGGCATCCAAGGCATCCATTTGATGCTGAGCAAAATAACCAATATTGAGCAGTTCAGAAGCCTTACGTTCACCTGAAAGTAGTGGTAAATCACCGACAAGGGTCTTGATCAAGGTTGATTTACCCGCACCATTCATTCCCAATAAGCCAATGCGTGAACTTGGTGTAATTTGCAGGCGAATTTTTTCAGCAATGATTTTATCGCCGTAGCCAATTGTAGCCGCATCTAGACTGAGCAGCGGTGAACTCATTTTAGTCGGTTCACGGAAGCTAAAGGTAAACGGTGTATCAACATGTGCGGGTGCTAGCTGCTGCATACGCTCCAATTGCTTAATTCGGCTTTGTGCTTGGCGGGCTTTGGTGGCCTTCGCTTTAAAGCGGTCAATAAACTTTTGTAGGTGTGCACGGGTTTCTTGCTGCTTTTCAAAGGCTTGTTGTTGCTGGGCTAAACGTTCACTGCGGGTGGTTTCAAAGGTGGAATAATTGCCTGTATATAAGGTCAGTTCTTGATTCTCGATATGAAGAATATGATCGGTAATCGCATCGAGGAAATCTCGGTCATGTGAAATCAGGACCAAGGTGCCTTCATAGGCTTTGAGCCAGTCTTCTAACCACAAGATCGCATCCAAGTCCAAATGGTTAGTCGGTTCATCCAATAACAGCAGGTCTGAACGGCTCATGAGGGTACGCGCCAAGTTCAAACGCATGCGCCACCCACCCGAGAAGCTGGCGACATTTAATTTTAATTGGTGATCGAGAAAGCCGAGACCTGCCATCAATTGCGCTGCTTTGGCAGGTGCTGCATATCCGTGAATCTCGTCAAAACGACCATGCAATCGGGCTAAATCATCATTACTCAACTGGTCTGGATGGGCTAATTTTTCTTGAATATCCCAATACTCTTCATCTCCAGACAGGACAAAATCAATTGCTGGTATGTCCAAGGCCTTAATTTCTTGCGCCATGTGGGCCACAGTCCACACCGCTGGGCGAGTCAGATTACCTTCATCTGCGACCAAATCTCCTAGAAATGCAGCAAATAAGGTCGATTTACCTGCACCATTCACGCCAGTAAGACCAATTTTCCAGCCTGGATGAAGCTGCATCGATGCTTTTTGGAACAGAACTCGCCCACCACGGCGTAATGAAACTTGGTCAAATTGGATCATGAGCATGCAAAATAGCGAATAGATAGCTGCATTTTAAGGTGATCGTCCATGAATGCAAATTTTTATATTTAAGATCAAGTTGTTCGAATTGAGCTGATCAATCAATGATAAAATAGAGTAAAAGCTCTATTTTTGTGATGCGAATCAGATTATTATTTAAATTATATGAAAAAATAAGCAACAAGACTAAAAGTAGTAGCATAGGATTTAAGGATGAAAAATGGAATTCTTGCATTGGGGGCAATGCTGGTGTTGGGGACCTATACAGAAACACAGGCAGCGAGCAAAATTTGTGTTTTTGATTTGTTGGGGAGATCAGGAGAAGCCTATAAGGCTATGGAAGAATGGGCCTTGGCTGCTAAAGCATGGCGTGGTGATACCTTTTTGATCAGCTATCAGAATGAAGCGTTGGCTGAAAATGACTTTGAACAAGGCAAATGTGATGGCGTCTATATGACCTCGATGCGTGCGCGTCGTTATAACAAATTTGCAGGTTCGATTGATGCCATTGGCGCTGTGCCCAGCTATGCAATTGCACAGAAAGCGATTAGTTTTGCTTTGGACAAACGTAATCAACGCCGTTTGGTCAGTAGCGTTGATAATGAAAATTATGAAGTTGCAGGGATTTCGCAAATCGGCTTGGCCTATATTTTTGTCAAAGACAAGAAAATGAATACCATTGAGCAAATCAAAGGCAAAAAATTTGCAGTGCTGGGCTATGACGAAGCTCAAAAGATCGTAGTGAAAAGCCTCGGTGGACAAGCCGTACTTGCGGATATCTCTGATATCGCCAAAAAGTTTAATACTGGTCAGGCCGATATTATGGCGGCACCTGCCTATGCCTATAAGCCTTTAGAATTGTCAAAGGGATTGGGAAATGAGGGCGCGATTATTACTTTCCCTGCGGTGAATATGACCATGGACTTGATTATCCGTCCTGAAAAATTCTCCAGCAATTTTGGACAGAACTCTCGGGCATGGTTTCTGAGCCGTCTGAATACCAATTTCGCACTGATCCAACGTCTTGAAGCAGAATTACCTGCCAAATATAAAATCAACCTCAGTAACGAGGATAAAACTCGTTATCAGCAAATCCTGCGTGAAGCACGTATGGGATTGACCAAGCGTGGTATTTACGATGCCAGCATGATGAGTGTACTGAAACGCGCGCGCTGTACGGTAGACCGAACCAATTTTGAATGTACTTTAGGTGGTGAATAAACCAATACATAAGAGGATGGATGTCTCAACATTCTCCTTTTGAGTTGATATTGGCCTAAAACATTAAAACGTGATCAAGTCTGTTAAAACAGATGAAAACCCGACATATGTATATAAAAGCGCTATTCTTTTGGTCAAAATCTGACTATATTGAATATGCACTGCTGGAAAATTGTGCAAAATAGCAAAGTAAGGGAAAACAAGATGAAAAAAGGACTTTGGGCATTGAGTGCTACAGCGCTATTTGTCATGAGCACTCCTGTACAAGCAAAACAACAAATTTGCGTTTTTGATTTATTGGGTAAGGCGGGGGAGTCTTATAAACTGATTGAGGAATGGAAACTGGCTTCTAAAACATGGCAGGGCGATGTTGAGCTGATTCCTTATCAAGACGAAGAAAAAGCAGAAAAAGATTTCGATGCGGGCAAATGCGATGGCGTCTATATGACCTCGATGCGTGCTCGTAAATATAATAAATTTGCAGGCTCTGTGGATGCGGTCGGGGCAGTCACCAGCAATGCCATTGCGCAAAAGGCGATTACGTATGTACTGGATAAACGTAATCAGCATCGTTTAACTGCAACGATGAACGGCGAGAAATTTGAAGTTGCAGGCATTATCCAAGTCGGGCTGGCGTATATTTTTGTACGTGACAAAAAGATCGACACCATTGAAAAAGCCAAAGGCAAAAAATTTGCTTATTTACATTATGACCAAGCGCAAAAGGCCATTGTAGAAAGTATCGATTTGGTGGCGGTACCATCGGATATTTCTGATTTTGTGAAAAAATTTAATAGCGGTCAGGTGGATGTAATTGCAGCACCTGCCTATGCCTATAAGCCTTTAGAGATCAGTAAGGGCTTGGTCAATGGGGCATTGTTTAATTTCCCAGTGGTGAATATTACCGGTGACCTGATTATTCGCCCTGCACAATTCCCAAGTGGTTTTGGTCCACAATCTCGACAGTGGTTCGTCAACAAACTGCCAAGTAACTTTGCCATGGTGCAGCGTTTAGAGGCCGGAATGAATGCCAAAAAGATTACTTTGACCAATGAAGATAAAACCCGTTATCAAAAAATGTTGCGCGATGGACGCATGAATTTAACCAAGCAAGGTGTGTACGATGCGAGTATGATGAATGTGCTGAAACGTGCCCGTTGTACGGTTGAACGGACTAACTTTGAGTGTACTTTGAGTGGTGAATAAAAAAGGAGAACAGTAGCCTAGATATAAATCTATACACAAAGTGAGGCAGATATAACAAAATTGCCTAAGAAAATAATAGAAATAGATAAAAGAGGGTAAAAAATAAACAATCTAGTCATAAAAATAGAGTAGAAGCTCTATTTTTTTTCAAAAAACATGATTAATATTTGCTTCGAACAAGGAGACAAACATAAAGTTTGTGAAAGGATGAAAAATATGAAAAAAATTGCACTTGCTCTTGCAGCAACTTCGATCTTTGGTGTATCTGCTTCTACTCAAGCAGCAATTGATGTGTGTGTATTCGACTTATTAGGAAAGTCAGGTGAATCATACAAAATGATGCAAGACTGGGCACTCGCAGCGAAAGGCTGGGGCGCTGATGTCAACCTACTTGCAATCACGGATGAACAGGTTGCAGACAATAACTTTAAAGCGGGTAAATGTGCTGCTGTTGCGATGACAGCAATGCGTGCTCGTCCTTATAACAAATTTGCGGGTTCAGTTGATTCATTGGGTGGTGCGCCAAGCAATGAAGTTGCACAGCGTGCGATTACCTATGTACTTGATGCACGTAATGCAGCAAAAATGACCACTAATTTGGGTGGTAATAAATATGAAATCGCGGGTATCGCGCCTTTAGGTGCTGCTTACATTTTCGTACGCGACAAGAGCATTAACTCCATTGAAAAAGCAGCGGGTAAAAAATTCGCCGTATTGGGTTATGACGATGCACAAAAAATCATGGTACAACGCGTAGGCGCACAAGCGGTACTTTCTGATATCTCTAACTTCGCTGCTAAATTTAACAACGGTCAAGTGGATATGGTCGGTGCGCCTGCTTATGCTTACAAACCATTAGAGTTAAGCAAAGGCTTAGGTTCAAATGGTGCGATGTTTAACTTCCCAGTGTTACAAGTTACTGCGGATCTTGTGATTCGTCCAGAGAAGTTCCCTGCTGGTTTTGGTCAAAAATCTCGTGACTACTTTGTAAAACAACTTCCAAAAGCATTCTCAATGATCAAACGTTATGAAGCTGAAATTCCAGCCAAATATAAAATGAACTTGAGTGCTGAAGACAACTTGAAATATCAAAAATTATTACGTGATGGTCGTATGGATCTGACTAAACGTGGTATTTACGATGCGGGTATGATGTCTGTATTGAAGAAAGCGCGTTGTTCAGTAGACAAAGCAAACTTTGAATGTGCATTACCGGGTGAATAATCCAGAATTGCCATAATCAAGACTTAAAGCCTAGATTGATCTAGGCTTTTTGTTTTTTTGTAGATGTCATTTAAGCCATTGTCTTGATTTAAAAAGATCGTAATTATATAAAAATATAAAAACCAAATGGAATATTGGTGATTTAAAAAGATGTTTCAATCAGGATGATTAAACATGACTGTATTCAAACATTGATTCATTGGTAAAGCGTATTTCAAGATAGACCACCAGTCTTTTGATTTTGGATGGGATGCAACAACAATCAGCATAGATGCAAAGGAAAAATAAAATGCAATGGTTTAAAACTTTATTACTTGCGACTGGGATCGCTGCGGTATCTGCGGGCACTCAGGCAAAACAAACAATTTGTGTATTTGATATCGTGGGCAAAAGTGGCGATGTTTATGCATTAATGAAGGATTATCAACTCGCTGCAAAAACGTGGGGCGCTGATATTGAGCTGAAGGTCGGAACTAACGAAGCTGTTATTGCCGAAGATTTCAAGGCAGGTAAATGTGATGGGGTCAGTATCACAGGGATGCGTGGCCGTCAGTTTAACCAGTTTACCGGTTCATTGGATGCAATCGGGGCGATTACCGACCTTAAATTGGCCGTTAAAGTGATGCAGGGCTTAGCTAGCCCGACCTTTGCTAAAGCGATGGTGAATGGTAAATATGAAGTGGTTGGGGTCATTCCTGTAGGTGATGCCTATTTATTGGTGAATGACCGTAACATCAATACGGTGGCGAAGGCTGCAGGTAAGAAAATCGCTGTCCTAGATTATGATGAAGCCCAAAAAATTATGGCTTCACAAGTTGGCGCACAAGCTGTGAGTTCTGATATCACCAACTTTGGTGCCAAGTTCAATAATGGTCAGGTGGATATTATTGGTGCACCAGCCGCGGCCTTTAAACCTTTGGAACTGTATAAGGGCTTAGGAACCAAAGGGGCAATTGTCAATTATCCAATTCTGCAAGTAACAGGCAATTTAATTATTCATCCAGAGAAATTTCCGACAGGTTTTGGTCAAAAATCTCGAGAGTGGGTGAAGGCACAATTGCCACGTGCATTTACCATTCTTGGGAAGATGAAAGCAGACATTCCACAAAAATATTGGATGGAAGTGCCCACTTCTGATAAGCCTGGCTATCAAAAGTTGATGCGTGAAGCGCGTATCAACCTGACCGCAAAAGGAATTTATGACAAGCGTATGATGAAATTGTTATGGCAATTCCGTTGCCGTGAAGATGCCAAGAATTTTGAATGTGGCCTACAAGACGAGAACTACAAATAATCGTATAAAAAGTCTTTAACGGCACTTTAAACTTCAAATACAGACCCGATATTGAGTTATGCTATACTACATATCGGGTCTTTTATTTATGAAAGACGTATTGAAGTCTGAGGAATATCTATCATGAACGCCCAAGCTCTAGAATTGTCAGATAGTGCTGCTAACAAAGTTCGCCAACTACGCGAAAGTGAAGGCAATAACGACCTTATGTTACGTGTTTATGTAACGGGTGGTGGCTGTTCAGGCTTCTCTTATGGCTTTAACTTTGCAGAAAGTGTCAATGAAGATGATGCTGAGTTCAGCAATGGCGATGTGAAAGTATTGGTTGACTCTCTCAGCTATCAGTATCTCGTGGGTTCTGTTGTCGACTATCTTGAAGGGCTTGAAGGTTCACGCTTTGTGATCCAAAACCCAAATGCGACGACAACGTGTGGCTGTGGATCATCTTTCTCGATTTAATCGATTTTTGATGTAAAAAAAGCTTCTCCAATTGAGAAGCTTTTTTATTGTTTTATACCATGGTGATGGTGCCGAGAATGCGATCTCCAGCTGCACCCGTCACCGCGGGTAAATTACCACTCAGTTGTTGTACGAAGCGCATAGCCAACCACGCAAAAGCAGTTGCTTCAACCCATGTTGGGGCTAAATCAAGTGCATCTGTGGTTTGTACCGACCAATTGTGTTTACGTAAGCGCCAACGGAGTTGCTCAAGTAAATGTGAGTTATAGGCACCCCCACCACAAACATAGATTTCACCCGTCGGCATGGTTTCTTTACTACGGTAAATCGCTTTTTTAATGGCACGTGTGGTGAGTTTCATCAAAGTGGATTGAATATTTTCTGGGGTATCTTCCAGTTCATCATATTCAAGATCATTGCGCCAATCGCTGAGCTGTTCATCTAGCCATTCTAAATTAAAGTCTTCGCGGCCTGTGCTCTTCGGGGGTTCTTTGGCAAAAAACTCATGATTCTGTAGACGATCCAATAACGAACGAATAGGATTACCATAGGCTGCCCAATCGCCATTTTCATCATAAGGATGTCCAGTATGGCGATGGCACCATGCATCCATCAAGATATTGGCAGGACCAGTATCAAAGCCATATACGCCGTCTAGGTTGTTTGCAGGCAGCATACTGACATTGGCAATGCCACCTAAATTTAAAATCACGCGGTGAATGCTGTCATGTTGAAACAGCGCTTGATGGAAAGCAGGCACTAAAGGTGCACCTTGACCACCTGCGGCCATGTCACGACGACGGAAATCCGAGACCACAGGCAGTTGCGTGATTTCTGTAATGATATTGGGGTCACCAATTTGTAAGGTAAAGCCATGTTCAGGACGATGGCGAATGGTTTGTCCATGTGAACCAATCGCTTTAATCTGGCTTCGGTCTAAATTATTTTGTTCAATCAGTTGATTAATGCCATGCCCAATCATTTGCGCTAAAGCAACATCAGCTTTACCCATACGATCAATTTCATTGTCGTCAGGGAGTGTCAATGCCATCAACTCATCACGTAGTTCAGGCTCAAAAGGCACAGTCAGCGTGGCATGCAATGTTAATGGATCGAATGAAGTTGCAACAATATCAACACCATCCATGCTCGTGCCTGTCATTACACCAATATAGATCGCGCTCATATACAACTTATCCTGCAAGATGCTGAAAAAATGTTAGTATATCGCACAAATTGAATAACTGATGTGTTTAGGTTTTGTGATGTCAAATTTCTTGCCAGCCGAAGAACAGCTTGCTCTCATTCAACGAGGCACGCACGAGATTATCTCTGAAGAAGATTTATTGAAAAAACTCAAAGAGAATCGTCCACTCCGTGTAAAAGCAGGCTTTGACCCAACGGCTCCTGATTTACACTTAGGACATACGGTTCTAATTAATAAATTAAAAACCTTCCAAGATTTGGGACATGAAGTCACCTTCTTGATTGGTGATTATACGGCCATGATTGGTGACCCGTCTGGGAAAAGCGCAACACGTCCGCCGTTGTCTCGTGAGCAAGTTGAAGCCAACGCAAAAACCTATCAAGAACAGGTTTTTAAGATACTAGATCCAAATAAAACTAAAGTACGCTTTAACTCAGAGTGGTTTAATCAAAGAACAGCTGCTGATTTAATTCAATTGGCAAGCCAGCAAACCGTATCACGTATGTTAGAGCGTGATGACTTTACTAAGCGCTATAACAACCATCAACCGATTGCAATTCATGAGTTTTTGTATCCATTGGTACAAGGCTATGACTCGATTGCACTTGAGGCAGATGTCGAATTAGGTGGTACAGACCAGACCTTTAACTTGTTAATGGGTCGTACTCTACAAGGTCGTTACGGTCAAGAATCACAAGTGTGTATTACTGTGCCGATTCTTGAAGGTTTAGATGGCGTCAATAAGATGTCTAAATCTTTAGGCAACTATATTGGTGTATTTGATACCCCTGGTGCGATGTATCAAAAAATCTTGTCGATGCCAGATAGCTTGATTGAACGTTACTTTGATCTACTGAGCTTTAAGTCATTGGATGAAATTAAAGTCTTGTTGGATGAAATGGCTGCGGGTCGTAACCCACAAGAAATCAAACGTATCTTGGCACTCGAGTTAGTTGAACGTTTCCATGATGCAGAAGCGGCTGAAAATGCACATAAGAGTGCAGGTAACCGTGTAACAGAAGGCGAAGTACCAGAAGATACACCAGAAGTGACCATTTCTCGTGGCGAGTTTGGTGGTGAGTTATTTATCGCAACCATTCTTCGTGTAGCAGGTTTAAACCCGAATGCAGCCGCTGCAAAAGACGCCGTGGGTCGTGGTGCAGTTAAAGTTGACTGGAATGTAGTCGATATGAGCTACTCTGTAAAAGAGAATGTCACTTTAATCATTCAATCGGGTAAAAAAGCCATTGCACGTGTGACTTTCACTGACTAAATCGAAAAGAAAATAATAAAAAGCAGGCCATGAGCCTGCTTTTTATACGTAAATAGCTGATAAAAACAACGAAAACACTGATTTTGTAGAAAAAAGAAACATGCAAAAGAAAATAATAAAAAAGGGGGTTGCACCTGAACTGAAATACTGTAGAATGCACATCCATCGGCGGTGATGCAGATAAAAACTTGTTGAGAAACAAGGATTTGGCTAGAAAGGTTAGATTCTTGGGTTGATTGATAAGTTTGCTAAATATCTAAATTACCTGTTGACTTTTAAGAAATTGAGAGTAATATAGCCGACCTAGCTTGA
>NZ_ATGG01000002.1 GCF_000413855.1 Acinetobacter gyllenbergii CIP 110306 = MTCC 11365
GTTAATATCGCTCTATATTTGTCTAGGGACATGGGGTAGATATGAAAAAAGGCTTGTTGGTATTGGTTGTTAGCTTATTAGTTTCAAGTATGGCTTTTGCAATCAATGACTTGGATACAGGTCTAAAAGCTTATTATCAAAAGAATTATAAAGTTGCTTTTGACAGTTTTGAAAAATCAGAAAAAACGGGAAACGTTCAGGCAATACACTATTTAGCAAGTTTGTATTTTCAAGGCTTAGGTGTCCCAAAGAATGTAGAAAAGGCTTTTAACTTATTTAATCAATCTGCTCAAAAAGGTTATGCTCCCTCCTTAGCAAATCTTTCGATTATGTATTATGAAGGTATTGGAGTACAAAAAAATCCTGAAAAGGGTTTTGAATATACTAAAAAGGCTGCGAATGCAGGAGATTTGCAATCTCAATTTAATTTAGGTAATGCTTTTCGCAAAGGGAACTTTGTTAAACAAGATTATACTAAAGCTGCTTTTTGGTATGAAAAATCAGCAAAAGCTGGCTATTCTTTTTCTCAAAATGAGTATGGTTTATTATTTGCTCAAGGTTTAGGCGTTGAACAAGATTATTATAAAGCTTACGCATGGATCAGTGTTTCAGCTGAAACAGAAAATGATCAGGCAATTAAAAATTTGAAGAATTTTACTCAAATTTTTAATATCCAAGAAATGAAGAAGGCTAAGGAGCTAGCTGATCAGTATAAAACACTTTATCTTAAATAAAAAAATTAGGTATTTCTGATGAAACTCAATTCTTTCTCTCCACTCTCTGAAGATGATGAACTGCATCTGCCTGAGCTGGTGTATTGGGCATCCCTCGGTGATGTGGAACAAGTTGAGCAACTACTGGCAGAGGGGATAGACCCAAACCAGACCGATGACGAAGGCTATAGTGCATTACAGGCCGCTGCTGAGAACGATCATTTGGCGGTGGTAAAGCTACTTGTGAGCAAGGGGGCGGATGTGACCTATAAAAGTGAATATAGCGCATTACAGCTTGCAGAAATGGCAGAGCATAGCGAAGTGGTAGCGTATCTTAAAAGTCTTTAAATCCTGCATAAAAAAGAATAGATAAAAAGAAGCCCCATCATCCTGACGGGGCTTCTTCATATTCAGTTTATGTCGTTGATATCCTATTAACGACCACGTCCTGTGTCTGTTCTTATTCTCAATGAGACTTCCTGTCTCTCTATGTTTTGTATGATAGGTGAAAAGTTTGTATTGGGATATTCGCCAATTGCTGCGATTGCTGTAGGTTTTAGCGTACATTGCTTTCAAATCTATTCTGAAATTTTAGCGATAAATACACCGCATTATCATAATTTCAGCTAAAGATAGCAGTAAATCACATTTGTATATCAACTTTAATTATATAGACTCCAGTCAATCGTATATTTATGGAAAACTGTCTATGGGTTGGGAAGGATGGTTGTCGTTGGGATTAACACTTGGGGGGCTACTTACACTCATCTTTTCAAAAATTGCCCCACATATTGTCATGCTGGCAATTTTGACAATATTAAGTGTTTTTGGTGTATTAACCGCTCAGGAAGCTTTGGCAGGTTTTAGTAATTCTGGATTGATTACAGTGGCAGCGATGTTTGTCGTTGCGGCGGGTATTTCTAATTCAGGAGGAATTGATCTATTTGTAAATAAGTTATTGGGTACCCCAAAATCTGAACGCATGGCATTATTGCGAATTTTCTTACCCATCGCTCCGCTCAGCGCATTTTTAAATAATACACCTGTTGTTGCAACCATGATTCCAGCCTTAAATAGCTGGTCGAAAAAAATTGGGGTCGCACCGTCAAAATTAATGATTCCTTTAAGCTATACCGCGATTTTGGGTGGGACGATTACCTTGATCGGGACAAGTACGAACTTGGTGGTTAATGGGCAATATCAAGTGCTAACAGGCCAAGCAGGCTTTGGTATTTTCGATATTACGGTGATTGGTTTACCTGTCGCGATTATTGGCATGTTGATCATGTATTGGTTCGCACCCAAATTATTGCCCAATTACCAAGAGCAAAATGTTTTTTCAAATCTGCGAGAATTTACTTTAGAAGTCGTGGTCAGTCCAAATGGACCATTGGTTGGGCAATCAGTCGCGGCTGCAGGCTTGAGACATCTAAAACGCGTTTATCTGGTTGAAATTGAACGGCAGCAAACGATTTTAACTGCAGTGTCTTCGGATGAAATTTTATTCGGCAATGATCGCTTAGTATTTGCAGGAGATACTGAAGCGATTACTGAACTTTTGAAGATCCATGGTTTGGTTGCACCAGCAAGTATTGATGAAAAAACCACTTTGGAAGAAGCACATGCGGGTCGTCGTTTAGTCGAAGCGGTTGTTTCTCCACATTGTGAGGCAATTGGTAGCGCAATTCGTGACTCTAAGTTTCGTAATCGCTACGGTGCTGTTGTATTGGCGGTTGCACGTAATGGTGAGCGCTTAAAGGGTGGTTTGGGGCAGATTAAATTACAGGCTGGCGATACCTTATTGTTAGAAGCACGTCCAGCCTTTGTAACGCGTCAAAAATATAATAAAGATTTTCTTTTGGTCAATGAACTCGACCATGAGTCGCCTCAACATGAGAAGGCATTATTGTCATGGGGAATTTTACTCGCAGCAGTTTTTGCAGCAGGCTTTGGCATACTGAGTATGTTGAATGCTGCATTATTAGCAGCTGGGATGATGTTGTTGACAGGCTGTTTAACAGTAAAGCAGGCTGAGAAGAGTCTTGATCTGACGGTTATTTTAACCATTGCCGCTTCTTTTGCTTTAGGGGCCGCCTTAGAGAAAACGGGGGTTGCTGAGATACTGGCACAGTTGATCGTACATTTCAGTGCAGGTGAGGCGATTTTATTATTAATTTTGACCTATTTTTTTGTCTCTATACTGACCGAAGTAATTACTAATAATGCAGCGGCATTGCTAACCTTACCAGTTGTGTTAGAAATCACGACGCAAGCTGGTTTGAATCCAATCCCTTTTGTTTTTGCCATTATGATGGGGGCATCTGCAAGTTTTGCGACCCCACTAGGTTATCAAACCAATCTGATGGTACTTGGACCTGGTAATTACCGTTTTAGTGATTTTATTAAAGTGGGTTTACCGATGAATATCTTGATTGGTTCAATAACGATTTTATTGCTGCTTTTACTTTTTCCGATCACGTTATAAATGAAAAAGCCCTGAATCATTCAGGGCTTGCTTCTTTGTGAGCGCATTACATTAGAAATGCATATCTAAGCCAATATAAGGGCCTTTAAAATTAAACTTAACATCATTTTTATCATAATCATCTAATTTGACATCCAAGATACGATAGCCTGCTTTTAAGCCAACATCGACTAAGAGATTATCAATAAAGTTATATTGTAATTCGGCTTGTGCATCAGTGATTTTGGTGTCATTGATGTTGCTATAGAGCAACTCAGCTTTTGCACTTAAGCCTGTGAATGGCAACTTGACCCCTGCTGATCCATAGATCACAGGAACAGTCTTATCAATATCTGTTTTTCTGACATTCAGTGTTTTGATATCGCCATTGAGATTGGTTGCACCTAAGCCCACATCGGCATTTACGATGGTGTCCAAAATCTCATAATATAAAATGAAGTCAGTATGGTCGATGTTTAGGTCATAGACAGGTTGGCCAGCGAGTTCTTTCTCTGTTTGTGATTTTAAATTCACATAGCGAATTTTTGCATTTGGAATCAATGGAATCGGATGTTCAATTGCAAGTGATATTTGAGCAGAGCCTTTACGGTCTAAATCATACTCTCGAGAGTCTGCATAAGGATCCAATAGAAGATTATCTACGCCAGTTTGATTGGATAAAGACGTTGTATTATTGGGCTGAACTTGAGCCTTACCATCATAAAACCAATAACTTGCATCTGCTTTTACGCCAATCACATCTGCTTGTGCCAGACCACAAATACTCGTCCCTATAGCAAACATTGATATTTTTAATATTTTCATTGCATTGTCCTAATCAGTATCAAAAACCGTAATGAATTGTTGTGAATTCATCAGCGAATGGGCGAATCATATAGTGATCTTGGAAAATATGCAGTAGTCTAATTTTAAATTTTTATAACGGGATCAACAAGAATGACAGATACAGCAAACGTGCGGGATTATCCATTGTATGTCGCGGGAAAAGCGGTGAGCACGGGGCAATGGCTTGAAGTACATGATAAGTATCGAAATACCGTCTATGCACGTGTTGCTCTGGCTGATGCTAAAGTGCTTGAAAAAGCCATTTCTGCTTCGGTAAAAGCAGAACAGGAAATGGCAGCATTAAAACCTTTTCAAAAACAACAGATCTTATTGCATTGTGTGAAGCGTTTTAATGAACTGCGCGAAGAACTGATCGAAATTCTGATTGCTGAAGGCGGCAAGCCTCGTGGGGCAGCGAGTGCCGAAGTTGAACGCCTGATTAATACCTTCCAGTTGGCCGCGGATGCAGTGACTCAACTGGATGATGGACGCATGTTGCCTTTGGCAGTGACACCTGCTGCTGCCCATTTTCGGGGCATGGTCAAGCATGTACCGATTGGTGCGATTTCTTTAATCAGCCCGTTTAATTTTCCTCTCAACCTCGTTGCACATAAGATTGCACCCGCGATTGCAGCAGGTTGTCCCTTTGTACTGAAACCAGCCAGTTTAACGCCGATTAGTGCCTTAATGATTGCCAAGGTGTTAGCTGAAACTGATCTGCCTAAAGGTTCATGGTCGGTATTACCTTGTGAGCGTCAAGCCGCAGATATTTTGGTGACCGATGATCGTTTTAAGCTTTTGAGCTTTACAGGGTCGGATCAGGTCGGTTGGGATATGAAAGCGCGTGCAGGCCGTAAGAAAGTCACCTTAGAACTCGGTGGTAATGCTGCGGTTCTGATCGATGCAGATACTGTGATTGATGAAGCGCTCATAGATCGTTTGCTTAGCGCCGCTTATGGGCATGCGGGGCAGGTCTGTATCAGCGTGCAGCGGATTTTAGTGCATGCTGATCTTTATGCAGAAGTGAAAAAGAAACTGGTCGCCAAACTGAAAAAAATCAAAGTGGATGACCCCGCTTTAGCAACCACATTGGTTGGGCCCATGATTAAGGAGGCTGAGGCCATTCGTTTGAAAAAATGGCTGGATAAAGCTGAAAAGAAAGGAACGAAAATATTGATAGGAGGGAACTTACAGGGCATGTTGTTTGAACCCACTTTACTGGAAAATGTCGATGCCAAACTGGAAATCTATAAAGATGAAGCCTTTGGTCCTGTGGCAATTTTAGAAAAGTTTAAGACGTTTGAGCAGGGCATTGCTACCATTAACCAAAGTCGCTTTGGTTTACAGGCGGGCGTATATACGCAGAATTTGAATAAGATGCTGTACGCATGGGATCATTTAGATGTTGGAGGTGTGATTATTAACGATGTTCCAACGTTCCGTGTCGATAATATGCCTTATGGCGGGGTGAAGGATTCTGGCCTTGGTCGAGAGGGAATTCATTCTGCAATTCGGGATATGCAAGAGGAACGATTATTAGCCATTAAACAATAAAAAAGATTGTGGCCCAAGCGGAGTTTTAGCTTCGCTTGATTGTTTTATGTACTTGATTTTTATAAGTTGACTGCAAGGTCAAAATTACAGTCTGTTGAAAAATAATCAGTTGTTTAGAAAACATGATTTTTTCTTGCAGAATTTACAGTAAAAAGAAATAAAAACAGGTATTGTTCGGCTATTAAAAGCAGAAAAACAAAGCCCAATCTTTAAGGAAGATGGTTTGGTTTTTGCTTTGTTTGTCCATGTAAACGGGGACCCACAAGGTTGAAATTTCATGCAAGCAAAACAAGATTTTTTATGGCACTTTTCATGTCTGTTGGATAATAAAAAACCTAACACAGCATGGAAGAGCCAGCAGGACAACTTAGGTGTTTTATGGCAGATTCTCGTGAAAACTGGACATCACGATCTGGTTTTATTATTGCAGCTGTTGGTTCAGCTGTAGGTTTAGGTAACATTTGGCGTTTTCCTTATGTTGCGTATGAAAATGGCGGCGGGGCGTTTCTTATCCCTTATTTACTGGCGTTGATTACCGCTGGTTTACCCCTTTTATTTTTAGATTATGCAACCGGACACCGCGCGCGTAATTCACCTCCAAAGGCGTATCGTGCGCTATTTAAAGGGGGTGAGACGCTGGGTTGGTGGCAAGTCTGTGTCTGTATTATCATCGGTTTGTACTATGCCAGCGTACTGACGTGGGCGGGGAGTTATGTCTACTTCTCGATTGGTCAGGCATGGGGCAGTGATCCAGAAAGCTTCTTCTTCAATACCTATTTGCAGACCTCGAAAGCGACTGGCTTTGATCTACAATTCGTGAGTCATTTGTTCTGGCCGATTGTTGGGATTTGGGCACTGACCTTGATCATTTTGTATGGCGGAGTGAAGAAGGGTGTTGAATTATCCAATAAGATCTTCATGCCGTTGTTATTCGTATTGTTTACGGTTCTGGTGATTCAATCCTTACGTTTACCAGGTGCGGTAGAAGGCTTAAATGCATTCTTTACCCCGAACTGGTCAGCGATGATGAACTATAAAGTTTGGTTAGCGGCATACGGCCACACCTTCTTCTCATTGTCGGTTGGCTTTGGAATCATGGTGACTTATGCCTCTTACTTAAAACCAAAAACCAACTTAACTGGTTCGGGCTTGATCGTTGGTTTTGCCAATGCATCAACCGAGATTTTGGCAGGTATTGGTATTTTCGCTGCGTTGGGCTTTATGGCACATGTGGCAGGTAAAGAAGTCCAAGATGTGGTGAGTGGCGGTATTGGTCTAGCATTTATTGCTTTCCCGAAAATCATTTCAAGCTTAGGCGCAGGTGCTGACTTATTCGGTTTATTGTTCTTTTCCTCACTCTTCGTTGCGGGTATTTCTTCAATGGTGAGTATTCTGGAAGTGCCGATTGCAGCGATGCAAGACAAATTGAAATGGAGCCGTAGCAAAGCAGTAACGATTATTGGTGGTGGTAGTGCGCTGGTTTCCGTGATCTTATTCTCAAGCGTGAATGCGATTAAACTGGTCGATATCGTTGATCACTTCATCAATAACATTGGTATCGTCGGTGGTGCACTTGTTTCGATACTTTGTATTGCATGGTTTAAGCGCTCTGCCTTGCTTGAGTTACGTGATCATATCAACCGCATTTCAACCATTCAATTGGGTAAAGGCTGGGCATTTACTTTAACTGTGATCACATCATTAATCTTGTTAACCACTTTAAGTATGACGGTGTTTAATCTGGTGAAAAATGGTTACGATAGTTATAGCATGAGCTTACAAGGCATCTTTGGATGGGGCAGTGTGATTTTCTGTGCTGTCGTTGCTCTTATACTCAGCAAAGTGAAAGATCGTTAGGAGAATGCAAATGAATACTTCAGCAATTATTATGATGGTTATTGCGATGCTGTTTGTTTGGGGGGGATTAGCATTATCAATCCTCCACCTGATGAAACATCCAGAAGAACTTGATGAGGTTCTGGAAGATGTTAAAGATCAGCATACACTCTAAATAGAATGAAGAAAAAAGCAGGCTTTGAAGCCTGCTTTTTTATTTTGATTATGCCAATTTTTTAATTCGGCAATAATAGAAACCATCGCCAGAGTGCGCAGACGGTAATAATTGACGACCATAAGTCTGTTCAATTCCCCAATCGGCTTCGATTTTGATTTCTTCAGCATCCGCATGTTCTGCAAAGAATGCCGCCATTTGCTGCTCATTTTCAGCTTTGAGAATCGAGCAGGTGATATACAGTAAAGTGCCGCCGACTTTAAGCTGTTGCCACATTTGCTGCAAAATCTGTTGCTGTAACGCCACCGTTTGCGCGATATCGGTTGATTGCCTTAATAGGCGAATATCGGGATGGCGACGAATCACGCCTGTCGCGGAACAAGGCGCATCTAGCACGATACAATCGACCAGTTGCTGTGCCTGCCAGGTGGTGGCATCTGCCGTCACAATCTCAACAAGGTTCTGATCTAGAGCAAGACGTTCTAAATTTTCAGAAACACGTAATAAACGTTTTGCATCATGATCAAGTGCAATCAGTTTTTTCGGGTTAAAGCGCTCAAGGATATGTGCAGCTTTACCCCCTGGTGCAGCACAAGCATCGACAATCACTTGGTCATCTAAGTTAGGTAAAAGCGTGGCGCACAATTGTGCATGCTCATCCTGAACAGAAAAACCGCCTTCCTCAAAACCGGGTAAATGGGTAATATTGCCCGTTTGTTCCAAAACAATACCCACATCTGAAAGCATACAAGGACGAGCATCAATCTGTTCTTCGTCCAAAATCTCTAAATATTCGTTACGACTGACTTGGCGTTCATTGACACGCAGCGTCAGTGGTGCGACTTGTTTTAAGGCTTGGCATAGCGACTCTACTTGCTCAGGCCAATCTTTTTTGAGTCGTTTGAATAACCAGCTCGGTAAACCATGGGTATTATTCAACGCGGTTTGAAATTCATCTGTTTCACGTGAAACACGACGCAGAATCGCATTGACTAAACCACTCATTGGCTCGAAACCGAGTTGCTTGGCCGCATTTACCGTTTCTGAAATCGCAGCATGTACTGGAATACGCGTACATAAAATTTGATATAAACCCAGATATAAACAACTTTCGAGTGCTTCATTGTCTAGTGGCTTTGTGAGCAAGGGTAAGGTAATGGCTTTTAACGAATACCACTGGCGTAAACAACCTAAAGTAAGCTCGTGATATAAACCGCGGTCACGTTCAGAAACGATATTGATATGTTGATTCAAAACGGAAGACAAAGATTGCCCGTTTTGAACCGCCAAAAGTGTTTTGATTACCTGCGCACGCAGATTTAAATTTTTTGCAGATGATTGATTCGATTGGCTCATGGGAGAATTTGTCCAATATGTAATTTTTGGGTTTGGGCAATTTGCACTGGATTGAGGGTTTTAGCACCTGGCCATTGCAAACTGGTTAAGCACACCGCGCTATTGTCGCCACAGGCAACATGCACGCCTTGTTTATCAATGACAAGAATTTCACCGACTTGTGCATCGGTTTTGCTGAGCGGTGAAAGCATCGAGCCCCAAACACGTAAGGCATTGTTTTCATCCAGTTGGATAAAAGCCACAGGCCAAGGATTAAAAGCGCGAATATTACGATCGATTTGCACCGCACTTTGGTTCCAGTCAATACGCGCTTCGGCTTTGACTAATTTGTGTGCATAAACGGTCAGCGCCTCATCTTGCACTTCACGTTTTTCAATAAAATCCTGCAAGCTTTGTTCTGATTCAAGTACCGTACAAATCGCTTCTGCGCCTTGAAGTGCTAATTTGTCATGCAAGCTGGCAGAGGTATCTTCCGCAGTAATTGGACAATAGGTTTTATACATCATATCGCCCGTATCTAAACCTGCCGCCATTTGCATGATGGTAATGCCTGTTTCAGCATCCCCTGTCGCGATGGCACGTTGAATTGGCGCAGCGCCACGCCAGCGGGGTAACAGTGATCCATGGATATTTAAACAACCGTATTTCGGTGTATCTAAAACCGCTTGCGGTAAAATCAAGCCGTAGGCCGCAACCACCATCACATCTGCGCCAAGTGCAGCAAGTTCTTGTCGAGCTGCTAAACCTTCTTCGGTAGACGCTTTAAAGTTCAAAGGTTGATAAACAGCTAAACCGTGTTCAAGTGCCAATTGTTTAACAGGCGATGGCGTTAATTTTTGCCCACGCCCTGATTTACGGTCAGGTTGGGTATAAACCGCAATAATCTGGTGGGATGTTTTTAATAATGCCGCCAATGCGGTTGCCGCAAATTCAGGCGTACCAGCAAAAATGATTTTCACACATGCAATCCAAATAAAACTTATCGCAAATTATAAGCGAAAACGTGACGAGTCCCTAATTCACGGGCTGAATTGCTTTTGTGCAAAAAAAGATAGGCCTGTTGGTCATCTGTTAAACGATAACTTGTAGTATGATGCAAACAGCTCAGTATCATTTCGCCAGAGAGAAAGTCTTATTTTTCTCGAGCACACACTTGTTGGGAATACAAAATGCCTGATTATCGTTCGAAAACATCAACACATGGAAGAAATATGGCGGGCGCGCGCGGTTTATGGCGTGCGACTGGTATGAAAGATGAAGATTTTGGCAAGCCAATTATTGCGGTAGTCAACTCATTTACCCAATTTGTTCCTGGTCACGTGCATCTTAAAGATTTAGGTCAACTTGTAGCGAGAGAAATTGAAGCTTCTGGAGGTGTGGCAAAAGAATTTAATACCATTGCCGTCGATGACGGCATTGCCATGGGCCATGACGGGATGCTGTATTCACTGCCATCACGTGATTTGATTGCCGATTCTGTGGAATACATGGTCAATGCTCATTGCGCCGATGCAATGGTATGTATCTCGAACTGTGACAAGATCACTCCGGGAATGTTGATGGCGGCAATGCGCTTGAATATCCCAGTGGTGTTCGTGTCTGGTGGTCCGATGGAAGCGGGTAAAGTTAAATTCCGTGGTGATGAAAAGGCGATTGACCTGGTTGATGCCATGGTGGTTGCAGCCGACGAAAGCTATACCGATGAAGAAGTGGCTGCATTTGAACGCTCAGCATGTCCGACGTGTGGTTCATGTTCAGGTATGTTCACGGCCAACTCAATGAACTGCTTAACTGAAGCCTTAGGTTTATCTCTACCGGGCAATGGTTCGATCGTGGCAACCCATGCCAACCGTGAAAAATTGTTCTTAAGAGCAGGTCGTTTAGTGGTTGAACTGGCGAAACGCTACTATGAACAGAATGATGACAGCATCTTGCCACGTTCAATTGCCACCAAAGCCGCATTTGAAAATGCCATGACTTTGGATATCGCAATGGGTGGTTCAACCAATACCGTATTGCATTTGCTTGCTGCTGCACATGAAGCAGAAGTTGATTTCACTATGGATGATATCGACCGCCTGTCTCGTCAAGTACCAGTATTGTCAAAAGTTGCACCAGCAAAACAAGACGTGCACATGGAAGATGTACACCGTGCGGGTGGCATCATGGCAATCTTGGGTGAACTCGATCGTGCCAAATTATTGAATACCTCATGCCCAACCGTGCATGAACCTACGCTGAAAGATGCATTGGACAAGTGGGATATTATCCGCACTGAAGATGCGGATGTTTATGAGTTTTATCGTTCATCGCCAGGGGGCATTCCAACGCAAGTGGCATTCTCGCAAAACCGTTATTATTCAACTTTGGATGGTGACCGTGAGAAAGGCGTGATTCGTAATGCTGAACATGCCTTCTCTAAAGATGGTGGTTTAGCGGTTCTTTACGGCAACATCGCTCTAGATGGCTGTATCGTCAAAACTGCGGGTGTGGATGAATCAATTCTTAAATTCACGGGTACAGCACGCGTTTTTGAAAGCCAAGATGCCGCGGTTGAAGCGATTCTGGATCATAAAATCGTAGCGGGTGACATCGTGGTGATTCGCTATGAAGGCCCACGTGGTGGACCGGGTATGCAGGAAATGTTGTATCCAACCAGTTACCTGAAGTCGAAAGGCCTAGGTAAGGACTGTGCCTTGATTACTGATGGTCGCTTCTCAGGTGGTTCGTCAGGTTTGTCGATCGGTCACGTGTCTCCAGAAGCAGCAGAAGGTGGTGCGATTGGTTTGGTTGAAGATGGCGATACCATTGAAATTGATATTCCAAACCGTACCATTCATTTGAATGTGGATGATGCGACTATGGCGCATCGCCGTACCGTGCAGGAAGCCAAAGGTTGGCATCCTGCCGAAGAGCGTAAACGTAAAGTGTCTAAGTCATTGAAGATTTATGCAATGCATTCGACCAGCGCAGCCAAAGGCGCAGTACGAGTTTTGTAATCCCTTTCAGTCCCTCTTTCAATTAAGGGGGACTTTTTTGTTATTTTATAAGATACTGAACATACTTATTGACTCACTTGTTCCAACCCAAGTTTGAGTAATCGATTCATATTTCACTTTATGACCATTAGAGGCGATCGACATGTCTTTGTTACGTCGTTGGTTTGATCCCATCCGATCGAGTTGGTTCTATCAGAAACCTTCTCGTCAGGCGGTGTTACCCACGGAACAGGGTTTAAGCATTTACCTACGTCTAGACGATGTTTATAGCTATCTTGCGGTACAACAACTGGATCAGCTCAATGAAATCCTGAGTGATGAGCTGAAACCGTTAAAAGTGATTATTTCGAGGCAGGACGCAGAGCCTCCGAATGGAATGTCCAAGCAGGAATGGCTCAGTTACTGTTTAAATGATGCCAAGATTCTGGCCAAGCAGCATCGTTTTGGCTTTGATGACACCCCAGAAATTCCCAGCGCAGAAGCATTACAACAAGCTGAAACCATTCTTCGAAATACCCCTTTACGTGAACAGAACTTCTTGCATTTACTGGAAGACGTGTTCCATATGCTGTGGCAGCAACAATATGGAAAATTGCGTACCTTATACGCAATGGCCAGTCAGCACCAAAGCCCGCAAGATTATCCTGAACGCATTTTTAAAGATGTGCCCGTTGCTGCCAGCTATTTTGAATTTGGTGAACGTAAATACCAAGCGGTTGACGATTTACTGCGTCTGACGCGTCGTCTGAAACAGCAAAAATTACTGACTGGAAATCCAATTTTCCTGATTAATCATATCGAATGGCGTGAGCATTTGATTAATGATGGTGAGGCACTCAATGAAGTGCAGGCCATGCATCCCGAGCTAGATTTATACATCGCACTTGAAGATCCCATGAGCTGGTTATTATTGGCCTATATCAAAGAAGAATTGGCCAATTATTATAATATCCAGCTGAAAGTCTATCCGCTCAGTTACCACGGACGGGATTGGTTTGACTGGAGCTTGGCTACTCGTGTCTCCAAGCGAACCCAAGTGGCATTTACGCCATTCTGCCGTCCGACCAAAGAAGCGACCTATGAGATGGCACGACTGTTTTATAGCGTGCCTGAAGAACAGCAAGTCGATTGTATCCACCAAATTTTTGAAGGAGTGTGGACACATGGTAAAGACCTGTCATTTAAAGCCCATTTCCAGCGTATGCAAAAGCGTTTAGAGATCGAGCACATCACTGAGCAGGATGTCGAAGCTTTACTGAAGCAGAACGATGAACTGTGTCAGCAAAAGCATCAGCCTGATTTTCCAGTGTTAGAATTACGTATTGATGGGCAAAGTTATGTCTTTAACAGCTTGTATCGAGTCTGGATGATTGAAAGCATCATCAGCAATGTGTTGGAAGATAAATATAGAACCGCCTCAAGCTCTGCCTGAGGCCTACTCCCAAAAATAAGAATAGGGCAAGCTGCGCTTTTTTTCGTAGCATAACTCCGATGCAATATCGGAGATTCGGGCGTGACTTTTTTAGCAATTATTGTGATGGTATTTGTCTTTGCGGGCATGATTAAAGGCATGATCGGCTTAGGCTTACCTGCAGTTTCGATGGGACTGCTGACGATTGCCATGAGTCCGTTTCAGGCTGCCTCACTGCTGATCGTTCCGTCCATGATCACCAATATCTGGCAGCTGTTTGCTGAGGGTCGGGTCTGGACCTTTGTGCGTCGTTTCTGGTCCTTACTGGTCGGTATAGTGGTTGGATCGATCTGGAGTTTTTTACCCACGTTAAGCCAAAGCCATGGCCAAAGCAGTGAAATTCTCTTGGGGACGATGCTGATACTGTACGGGCTTTATGGCCTATGCGTTAAGAATCTACCTCATTTGGGCAAATATGAGCGTTGGCTCTCACCCGTAGTTGGTTATATCGGTGGGGCGGTGACCGTAGCGACAGGTGTGGTGATTATTCCCGTGGTGCCTTATTTACAGTCTTTGCATTTAAAACGGGATGAGCTGGTTCAGGCTTTGGGCTTGACCTTTACTGTGTCCACCATTTGTCTCGCCGTGTTTTTACAGCATAATCCGATGGCAGGCATCACCCTCGATTATCGTCTATCGGTCGTGGCGTTGGTTGCAGCTTTAATTGGCATGTGGTTGGGTAAAAAAATCCGCTATCAATTGAATGAGCAACGCTTCCGCCGCCTATTTTTTATGGGGTTGGTCGCATTAGGTGCTTATATGCTATCGCATTAATTGGGGGCTGAATTAAGGGCGATGTTGCAATAAAAAATCTGCAAATTGCTGATAAGTTTCGGGCAGTTG
This sequence comes from Acinetobacter gyllenbergii CIP 110306 = MTCC 11365, assembly GCF_000413855.1. Classification (GTDB taxonomy): domain Bacteria; phylum Pseudomonadota; class Gammaproteobacteria; order Pseudomonadales; family Moraxellaceae; genus Acinetobacter; species Acinetobacter gyllenbergii. Next base: position 14,258 of record NZ_ATGG01000002.1, read on the forward strand.
ACTGAAATCCTGTGTTGCCAACAAAAGTTTCCGATTGGCCCATGCACCCATGAGTTGTATGGTGTGGAAATGATAATCTGGTACTAAACGCTGTGCAGCGCGGGCAGGCATAATCGCGATACCAACACCTTTTGCCACCACCTCGGCAATCGCAGCAAAATTGGGTAAGCGCAAACGGTACTGAATATTAAAGCCCAGCAGTTTGGCTTGGGTTTCGATAGATTGTTGCAAAGAATGATGCGGCATCAACCCAATAAAGCCGTAGTTCAAGGCTTCGACCAAATTCAACTGTGCGTGTTGGGCGAGATTATGTGAGGCGGGACAAATCAGCACCAAGGGATCACTGGCAAATTCCTGAGTTTGTAAAGGACGAATATCAAAAAAGCTGGAAACTAAGCCTAATTTGGCCATGCCTTTACCGAGAGCCGCAATAATCTCAGAACTCTCAGCTTCATGCAGATCAATATTGATGTCAGGATGGCGCATCAGATATTGCGGTAATAGCGGTGGCAAATATTCGCTTTGTGCAGAGGAATTACACCACAGGATTAAGGATTCAGGCTGTTGCTGCCGAAAGCGTTGCATTTCTTGTTCAAGCTGATCTTTTTGTCGGAGCAAGCGTCGTGCATGTTCAGCTAAGGCATGGCCTGCACTGGTGAGCTCAACGCCTGTGGTGTGTCGAATGAATAAAGGCGTATCGAAATATTGTTCAAGCTTTTTCATCCGTTCGCTGGCCGCTTGCAAGGAAATCGCAGAGCGTTCCGCGCCTTTGGTCATACTACCTGTGTTGACGATGTGCAGAACCAGCTGTAAATCAAAAAAATCAAAACGCATGGTGGCAACGTATTGAAATATAAAAAGCCATCATACTAAACATCGCTTCAATAAAGATAGTGGACTTAAGTGCAGCAGCAAAGTACTACTGAGCGGGATCTATTCATGCTGATCCAACGGGTGATCTTTAAACAATTGCACAATCCATTCAATAAACACCCTTTGTCTGGGTGAAACCCGTGTTTTTGAGGGATAAAGCAACGAAACAGGTAACGAAGGAACAGCGTATTGGTTTAATACAGGGCAGAGTCGACCATTTTCGATTTGCTTGACATGCCCATAACGCGGGACTTGGATAAGACCAAAGCCTTGTTCTGCCGCTGCTGAGTAGGTATGCGCCCCATTGACCTGAATCAATGTACTTAAATCATAAGGTTCCACTTGCTGGTTGATGATGAATTCTAAAGGCAACGCTTTTTGTCGTGCGCTGGAATAGAAGCCCACCATAATATGCTGTTTTAAATCGCTGAGTGTGTTCGGTGTACCATATTTTTTCAGATATGCAGGACTTGCCAGAGTGACTTGTTGAATGTGCCCCAAGGGTCTGACCACCAATTCACTATTATTTAAATGCCCAATCCGAATCACACAATCAATACCTTCCTTGATGATATCGACATAGCGGTCACTTTCGGTCAGTTGTACTTGAATCTGTGGATATTCACTGAGAAATTCATGTAGTTTTGGAATAATAAAATGAGCGGCAAAGATGCCGTGGACTTCGACTTTTAAACTACCTTGTGGTTTTGCATGTAGAAAATCATGGTCGGATTCGTCGATATAAGCCAGAATAAATTTACAACGTTGATAATAAAGCTGACCTTCGTCAGTCAGATTAACCTGTCGTGTGGTCCGGAACAGTAAGCGGGTATTGAGTTGCGCTTCCAATTGTTTAATGGCATCTGTCAGGGTCGAGCGTGGTAGATTCAGGATCTGTGCTGCTTTGGTAAAACTGCGCTGCTCAACCACATGCACAAATGCCGACATTGCATTTAACTTGTCCATAGGCTTAATTCTTTTGTTCGCTCTATTCGGATAAAGAAGCCGAAATTTGATGGATTATCTTGTTATTACTGAACAGTATCATAGATCGTATCTAGTGATAAGTTGATTTGGTTGAGGTTAGACATGAATACACCAGCAAATGCGATCAATCCGAAGAAAGTGATTTTGATTACAGGAGCATCCCGAGGCATTGGTGCTTTTACTGCAGCCTTATTGGCACGGCAAGGTCATCAAATCGTGATCAATTATGCAAATAATGCCTTAGAGGCAGATCAGGTGGTCGAAAAAATTAAAGCGACAGGCGGGACAGCAAGCGCATTTAAAGCAGATATCAGTCAGTCGCATCAGGTTGTACAACTGTTTGATCATGTGATCCAAAATTATGGGCGTATCGACATTCTGATTAACAATGCGGGCATCATGTCTCTTGAAAAAATTGAAGCGCTCAAGGATGAAACGATTGAAAAAGTTTTAGCAATTAATTTAAAAGGTGCACTCTATACCATGCGTGAGGCGGCAAAACGACTTGAGCAGGGTGGAAAAATTATCAATTTGTCCAGTAGTGTGATTGGTATGAAGCTGGAAGGGTATGGCGTTTATACCGCGTCTAAAGCAGCCATCGAAGCTTTGACGGTTATCCTTGCCAAAGAATTAAGAGGCAGAAACATTACCGTCAATGCGATTGCACCAGGTCCGACCGCAACCGAACTGTTTTTTGAAGGTAAGAGTGAGGCATTGATTGCACAGCTCGCCAAAGCTGCCCCTTTAGAGCGTCTAGGTACAGTAGAAGATATTGCTGCGGTGCTTGATTTTGCCGTGAGTGATGCCAGTAACTGGATCAATGCTCAAGTGATTAGAGCCAATGGGGGTATTATTTAGTCATGGCATTTTTTTCAAAATAAAAAAAGGCAGCTTGCGCTGCCTTTGAACATTCTAGTTTTTATCTTTTAAACTGAACAACAGGTTCAGGAAAATTGCAGCAAACGTTGCGGTGCCGATACCACCTAAATTGAAGCTACCAAATAACAATTCAAAATTGCCTGCACCTAAAATAATGGTGACTGAGGCAATGATCAGGTTTTTATTGTTTGAGAAATCGACTTTGTTTTCGATCCAGATTTTCGCACCGGCAATGGTAATCAAACCAAACACCACAATCGAAGCACCTGTGAGGACTGCAGTTGGAATGGTACTGATTACGGCACCAAATTTAGGTGAAAGGCCCAAGAAAATAGCAAACACACCAGCGATCACGAACACAATGGTGGAATACACGCGGGTCACAGCCATCACCCCGATATTTTCACCATAAGTGGTCATACCCGGTGCACCGACACTGCCAGATAAGGTGGTGGCTAAACCGTCGGCAACAAAGGCTTTGCCCAATTGCGGGGTCAGGTTTTCGCCAGTCATTGCCCCCACCGCTTTGATGTGTCCTAGATTCTCTGCCACTAAGATCAGAGCCACAGGAGCAATAATTAGAATCGCATTTAAATCAAAAGTTGGATGTGAAAAGCTTGGAATACCGAACCATGGTGCCGCAGCGATTTGGGAGAAATCAATCGGTTTGCCATAGCCTAAAACATTGGTGGCAATTGCATAAATCGCATAGGCGATCAGTAGGCCAACCAGCAGTAATAAGCGTTGTAATAAGCCTTTGGTAAAGACGGCAATGATGCCCATACTCAGTACTGTGATGAGCGCCATCCACATCTCAAAGGGTTGACCCGCAACCCCTTTAATGGTGACAGGTGCAAGGTTGAGACCAATGATCATCACGATCGCGCCAGTCACCACGGGTGGCATCAGTTTTTCAATCCAGCGCGTGCCCGTCAGCATCACGGCAAAACCGATCAAGGCATAAAAAATACCACAGGCCACGATGCCGCCTAAGGCAACCGAAAGGTTAGGATTGGCCCCAGAGCCAGTGATATGTCCTGTTGCCGCAGCAACTACACCAATAAAGGCAAAACTTGAACCTAAATAGCTTGGTACCCGCCCACCTGTGATCAGGAAGAAAATGATGGTACAAATCCCTGACATTAAGATGGCAAGGTTTGGGCTAAAGCCCATCAATAAGGGTGCCAGAACCGTTGCACCAAACATTGCAAATGCGTGTTGAACCCCGAGCACCGCACTTTGTAAGGGCGGTAAATATTCATTTGTCGCAACAGGTCGATGATCAATCTTCCCCTGATACGGTTGCCATTTTGGAAACCAACTTGACATAAATTAGACTCATTATGTGATATCAGCGCGTATGATACCCTGTCTTAAAACGAGCTTTCACCTATAAGCCATTGAGAATATTGCCAGAATAGGCATCGTGAGTTCATGTTTTTACCTTTTGGTAAAATATGTTTCAAAATAAGCTAGCGGTTTTATTATTTATTTTCATGCTGATGCTTTGAAAAGTTAACGCTCTTATTTTCAAAATAATTTTTGATTTTTTTCTCATTTTTAAATTGATATGGCATATTTTGCCAGTCTTGCCATCAATAGGCAGTGTTTCTATTGATGGCAAAGCTGAGTTTAGGGCTTAACCAGTATTACGCAGACCTGCAGCAATCCCTGCAATACTCACCATCAAGGCGTGATCGACAGGGCTGTGTTCGGTTTGATGTTCAGACAGATACAGGCGACGACGTTTCATCAACTCTGCTTGTAATAAATGTAGTGGCAATAAATACGGTTTACGTACCTGCATGGATTGATCCAGTACTTCATTATTACTGAGCAGTTTCGATTCACCTTTTAGACGCAACAGAGTATCCACTGCATTTTGCAGACGCTGACGTAATTCAACTCCCAATACTTTTAAGTCCTGATCTTGAGTCAGATGTGATTCATAATACAGGGCAATATCGGCATCCGATTTTGACAACACCATTTCCAGCATATCAATCAGGGTTTGGAAATAAGGCCACTGTTCCAGCATGTCATTCAAGGTGTTTTGGTGTTGTTCATGCACCTGATTAATCGCCGTGCCTGTACCCAACCAAGCAGGCAGCATCAAACGGATTTGTGTCCATGCAAATACCCAAGGAATGGCACGCAGTGACTCAATACCACCACTGACTTTGCGTTTGGCTGGTCGTGAACCCAATGGCAGCATTTGTAGCTCAAGTTCAGGCGTAACCGTGCGTAGATAGCTGACAAAGTTTGGATTTTCACGCACCGTCTGACGATAGACTTTGACCGATAAATCCGTCATTTGATTCATTAGATCACGCCACTGTTGTTTCGGTTCAGGCGGCGGCAATAAGGTCGCCTCTAAAGTCGCTGCGGTATAGATTTCCAGATTTTGCAGTGCAATGCCTTCTAGACCGAATTTGAAGCGAATCATCTCACCTTGTTCAGTGACTCGAATCGCACCTGAAATTGAACCTGGTGGCTGCGAGAACAGGGCTTGCTGCGTTGGTGCACCACCGCGGCTGATTGAACCACCACGACCATGGAACAAGGTCAATTGCACACCATGTTGTTTGGCAATTGCAGTCAATTCTTCTTGAGCGCGGTATTGCGCCCAGTTGGCGGACATAAAGCCTGCATCTTTGGCAGAGTCGGAATAGCCAATCATCACCTCATGTTTGCCCTGAATATGCTGTTTATACCAATGCATATTGAACAAGGTCGTCATGGTTTTGGCTGCACCATCCAGATCCTTTAAGGTTTCAAATAAAGGCACGACGCGTAGCGGATGTTGAATCCCAGCTTCCTTTTGCAGCAATAAAACTGCGAGCACATCACTTGGATATTCTGCCATGGAAATAATATAGGCACCCAAGCTCTCGGTCGGCTGCTCCGCCAAGGTACGCATGGTGGCAAATACTTCTAGTACGTCGGGATGCTGAATTAGACTACCTTCGGGTTCATTGAAAAACTTAGGCAATAACGGGCGTTTGCTTTGCAGTTCCTGAATTAGGAAGTTTTGACGGGCTTGTTCAGTCCATGATTCAAAATTGCCTAGACCCAGATATTCGGTAATCGCTGAAATCGCCTGGCGATGGCGACCCGATTCTTGACGAATATCCAGTTTGAGCAGTTCAATGCCGAAGCAGTTGACACGATAAATGAAATCTAGCAATTGTCCATTGGCGATCTCGGCCAAGTTACTGTCAATCAGTGAGCGATAGCAAAGCAGTAGCGGTGTTAATAGTTCATCTTTATTTTTGATGATATTGCTGTCATCGGCTTCAGCACCTTGTAAGCGTTGTCCCAACCAATAGCGAGTGGCTTTTAAACGTTCACGCGTATCACGCAAATACTCACGATAGGGTTCAGGGTGTTCATAACCTAAAGCTTGTGTCAGTTCTTCAGAACAGCTTTGAATGGATAATTCCCAACGCAGATTTTCAATATCACGTAGATATAAATCCGCCGCCTGCCAACGTGATAACCACAGCACTTCTTGGGTGACTTGATGGGTCACATTCGGGTTGCCATCACGGTCACCGCCCATCCAAGAGGCAAAACGAATTGGTGCGATGCTCAAAGGCAAGGCATGCTCACAATGCTGCTGTGTGAGTTCATTCAGTTCACGTACGAATTTCGGTACTGCATTCCAGAGCGACTGCTCGATGGTGGCAAAGCCCCATTTGGCTTCATCGACAGGCGTTGGACGATGCTGACGAATCTCATCGGTTTGCCAAGCTGAGCTGACCAATTGCTTCAGGGTCGCAATGGTCTGTTGGCGTTCTCTCGGTGTGAGTTTTTGTTGATCCAGCTGGGAGAGACAGTCGGTAATATCATCATATTTTTGAATCAGGGTACGGCGGCTGACCTCGGTTGGATGCGCTGTCAACACTAATTCGATTTTGAGGTCACAGATTTGTTGAAATAGTTGTTGTGCATTGATCTGTTGGGTTTTGAATTTTTCAAATAAATGTGGCAATGGGTTCGGGCTAGGCGCATGCTCATCGAACTCGGCCTGACGGCGGCTACGTACCACATGATATTGTTCAGCAATATTGGCGAAGTTAAGAAAATGTGAGAATGCGCGGGTCAGCGGCAAAATCTCTTCATCTTTTAAACCGAGAAACAATTGTTCGAGCTGTTTTTCTGCTTCGATCTGGCCGTCACGTGCACCTTTGGCTAATGCGCGAATTTGTTCAATCTGATTAAACAAATCTTGCCCAGCATGTTGCTTTAAGGTTTCTCCAAGTAAATTGCCGAGTAAACGGACATCTTCACGTAGTGGAGCAGTGATTTGCTGAATCATTCTAATTCTCCTGTTGTTCTTACTCGACTATAGCGCGATTGGGAGACATTCCAAGAGCAGAACGTAAAAAAATGTGAATATTCTCTAATTTATGGGTTGATATTTAAGCAAAAAAATCTCGATGGCCTGTTGAATCATCTGATCGATTTCAGTTGCCGTTGGCACAGGTGCTAAACCCAGCAACACTTGTTGATGACGGATGCCTAACATGAGTGAAATGATCAGCTCGGTTTGCTTAATGGGTTCATCTGCCTGAATAAATTTAAAGCCGATGGCCTGTTCAAAAAAATCACACCAGACATGACACATGCGACTATGTGAGGCATCAAAAAACTGTTGGGTTAAGGGGCTTTGTTCCGCCGCCAGTTCAAACAGTAAACAATCCAATTTCAGTGCTTCAGGCAGATAAATAATACTTAATGCACGCTGACACATGAGCACCAGTGCCTGTTTAAAATCAGCATCGGCGGTCAGTTCAATCTGTTTGGTTCGAATCGATTCTTCACAGCTTTCTTCAATGGCGCACATAAATAGATTGCTTTTGTCCTGAAAGTGGTTGTACACCGTGAGTTTGGTGACGCCAGCCTCTTTGGCAATCTGATTCATATTGGTGGCGTGATAGCCCATTTTTAAAAAAATAGATTTTGCGGCCTGTAAAATTTTGGCTCTTTTTTCTAAATCTTTAGGGCGGCCACTGCTGATGTGCACGTTATCGTTCTCTTTTAATCAATGTAGAAATCAAAAAAATCGCTTTATTTTTTAATTAATGTACCCATGAGTATATTAATTAAAAAATAAACAATCTATGATAATGCTCAGATCACGCCTTAAAAATCAATTTGAATAAGAGCGCAAACAGATGAATCAGATCAATCGTATCATATTGGGGTTACTCATTGTCAGTAGTGTACTCCTCAGCGCCTGTCAGAAAGAGCTGCCAAAGACTGAGGAAATTCCCTATGTCATGGTGACTCAACCCAGTCGTAATCATATCGATCAGAAAAGCTATGCAGGGGATGTACAGGCAAGACAACAAACCGCTTTGGCCTTCCGTGTCGGGGGACAGATTACCGAACGTTATGTGGATGTCGGTGATCGGGTCAAAGTCGGCCAAGTGCTGGCGAAACTGGATGTCAAAGATGCGCAATTGCAAATGAATGCAGCTAAGGCGCAGTTACAAAGTGCACAGGCTGCAGCAAAAATTGCGGCGGAAGAATATCAGCGTTATCAGCAGTTACTGCCTGTCAATGCAGTGAGTCGTTCACAATTTGATGCAGTCAAAAATCAGTATGAATCTGCGCAAGCCAGTTTGCAACAAGCACGCTCGAACTATGAAGTGTCATCTAACCAAACCGGTTATAACCAGTTAATCTCCAATAAAAATGGGGTGATTACCCAGCGCCAAATTGAGATTGGCCAAGTGCTTGCCGCAGGGCAAGCCGCTTATCAATTGGCGATTGATGGTGAGCGCGAAGTGGTATTCGGTGTACCTGAGCAAGCAGTCAGTACCATCAAGGTTGGACAACCTGTATGGGTCACTTTATGGTCGCAACCTGATGCACGTTTTGCGGCTAAAGTACGTGAAGTTTCACCTGCTGCCGATCAATCGCGCACTTTTACGGTGAAGGTTTCTTTACTGGAAGGGCAATCGAGTATTCAACTCGGGCAAAGCGCACGGGTGTTCTTTGTGGCACAGGACAATAACGTGTTGAGCGTGCCTTTATCCAGTGTTACAGCCAATGAGCAGCAAGCCTATGTCTGGGTGGTGAATGCCAATCAAAGCATACGCAAAGTGCCTGTGACTTTAGGCACTTATGGTCGAGATAGCGTACCCGTGGTGTCTGGTTTAAAAGCCACAGACTGGGTCGTGGTTGGTGGCGTTCATTTACTGCGTGACCAGCAAAAAATTCATCCAGTTGATCGTGATAATCGTGAAGTCACCATAAAAGCGGGAGGTTAGAGATGAAATTTAACCTTTCAGAATGGGCACTCAAGAATAAGGGTATTATCCTTTATTTTATGCTGTTGCTCGGCATCGTCGGCATCATGTCTTATTCCAAACTTTCGCAAAGTGAAGATCCGCCGTTTACTTTTAAGGTGATGGTGGTACAGACCTATTGGCCGGGCGCAACAGCCAAAGAAGTCTCAACACTGGTCACGGATCGAATTGAAAAAGAATTGATGACCACAGGTCAGTATGATCGCATCATGGCCTATTCGCGCCCAGGTGAGTCTTTGGTGACCTTTGTGGCCAAAGACAGTTTGCCATCCAGTGCTATTCCTGACGTTTGGTATAACGTACGCAAGAAGGTCAATGATATCCGCTCGCAACTGCCGAGTGGTGTACAAGGGCCTTTTTTCAATGATGAGTTTGGGGACACCTTTGGCAATATCTATGTGCTGACAGGCAAGGACTTTGACTATGCAGTGATGAAGGAATATGCCGACCGTTTGCAACTGCAATTGCAACGGGTCAAGGATGTCAACAAGGTCAATCTGGTGGGGCTGCAAGATCAGAAAATCTGGATTGAACTGTCCAATACCAAGGCAGTGCAATTAGGTGTACCTGTTACCGCCATTCAGGAAGCGATTCAAAAACAAAATGACATGGCGGGTGCTGGATTCTTTGAAACGGGTACGGACCGTATCCAAATTCGTGTCAGTGGGCATTTGCATAGTGTCGAAGACCTGAAAAAAATGCCGTTGTTGGTGGGTGATAAAACCATTCAACTGGGCGATGTTGCGGACGTATATCGTGGCTTTAGTGAACCGGCACAACCCCGCATGCGCTTTATGGGCGAGAATGGGATCGGGATTGCGGTTTCGATGCGTAAAGGTGGCGACATCATTGCGCTCGGTAAAAATTTGGAAACCGAATTTAACCGTCTACAGAAAACCCTGCCTTTGGGCATGAAACTGCAAAAAGTCTCCGATCAGCCTGTGGCGGTACAACGCAGTATTCAAGAGTTTTTAAAGGTCTTGGCCGAAGCGGTGATCATTGTGTTATTGGTCAGTTTCTTTTCACTCGGTTTCCGCACCGGCTTGGTGGTGGCGTTGTCTATTCCCTTAGTACTGGCGATGACTTTTGCGGGGATGAATCTGTTTGATGTGGGCCTGCATAAGATTTCACTGGGGGCGTTAATTCTGGCGCTCGGATTGCTGGTCGATGATGCGATTATCGCCGTGGAAATGATGGCGATTAAAATGGAACAGGGCTATAGCCGATTGAAAGCGGCAGGTTTTGCCTGGCAAACCACTGCTTTTCCGATGTTAACGGGAACGCTGATTACCGCAGCAGGATTCTTGCCGATCGCCACCGCGCAATCGGGTACAGGTGAATATACCCGCTCTATTTTCCAAGTGGTGACCATTGCATTGATCGTGTCATGGATTGCAGCCGTGTTGTTTGTACCGTATTTAGGTGAAAAACTATTACCTGATTTTACTAAACAACAGCAACAAGCAGCATGGTATGTCCGTCTTTGGGCGAGATTGCGCAAGCAACCTGCACCTGTGGTAGAAGCGCATGGTCAGCATCATGACCCTTATCAATCCAAGTTTTATCAATCTTTCCGCCGTGTGGTGGAAATCTGTATTACCTATCGTAAAACCGTGATTGCGGTGACTGTTGGTATCTTTGTCCTGTCGGTGGCCATGTTTAAGCTGGTGCCACAACAGTTCTTCCCGCCATCAAATCGGGCTGAAATTCTGGTGGATTTAAAACTGGAAGAAGGGGCTTCACTGACGGCGACGGAACAAGCAGTGCATAAGGTGGAGCAGTTCCTGTCTAAACAACAGGGCATTGATAACTATGTGGCTTACGTGGGTACAGGCTCGCCACGTTTTTATTTGCCGCTCGACCAGCAATTACCACAAGCCAGCTTTGCTCAGTTTGTGGTTTTGGCATCGTCTCTAGATGATCGTGATGAGATCCGCCGTTCTTTGGACAAGCAGATCAAGCAATTATTACCGCAAGTCCGTACTCGGGTGTCTTTATTGGAAAATGGTCCACCAGTGGGTTATCCATTGCAGTATCGTGTCTCGGGTGAAGACCTCGGGACGGTACGTCAATGGGCGCAGAAAGTGGCCAAAGTGCTGAGTGAAGACCCAAATACCACCAATGTACATTTGGATTGGGGTGAGCCAAGCAAAATCATTGCGATTGAAATTGACCAAGACCGTGCGCGGCAAATGGGCGTTTCCAGTGTCGATTTAGCCAATTTCTTAAATGCCTCCGTGACGGGGTCGGTGATGAATCAATATCGCGAAAAACGTGAATTGATCGAAATCCGCTTACGTGGTGATAAATCGGAACGCGTTGAAGTAGCATCGTTGGCAAGCTTGGCGGTGCCGACCAGCAAAGGAACCACTGTGCCTTTGGCGCAGATTGCCAAGATTGAATCGCGTTTTGAAGAAGGTTTAATTTGGCATCGTAACCGCTTGCCGACCATTACCGTTCGTGCTGATATTCGTACCCACTTACAACCTGCAACTGTGGTGCAACAGTTGGCTGATCAGATGCAGACACTCCGTGCAGACTTGCCAAGTGGTTATCTACTGGAAGTGGGGGGGACAGTTGAAGAGTCGGCAAAGGGGCAAAATTCGGTTAATGCGGGTATGCCCTTGTTCTTGGCGGTGGTGATGACTTTATTGATGATTCAGTTGCGCAGTATGTCGCGGGCAACCATTGTCTTGCTCACTGCACCCTTAGGCTTGATTGGTGTAGTGGCGTTCCTGTTGCTGTTCAATAAACCCTTTGGTTTCGTCGCGATGTTGGGCACCATTGCCTTGTCAGGCATGATCATGCGTAACTCGCTGATCTTGATTGATCAAATTGAGCAGGACATTTTGGCAGGACATGAGCCGTGGGAGGCGGTGATTGGTGCAACCATGCGCCGTTTCCGTCCAATTGTGTTGACAGCATTGGCTGCGGTGTTGGCGATGATCCCTTTATCACGCAGTATTTTCTTTGGTCCGATGGCGGTTGCGATTATGGGTGGCTTGATTGTCGCCACTTTATTAACCTTGTTTTTCCTGCCTGCACTTTATGCAGCATGGTTTAAGGTTAAAAAAACAACACAACTATCGTAATTATTTTGTGAATAAAGGTGCGAAACATTGAAAATTTCAATATAGTAGCACCTATATTTTAAGACCAAAAAATAATTGAATTTCATTGCATGATCAAATTTGTACGATGCAGTGAATCGAGGTGATATAGAGCATGGGGCAAGACAATATTGAGCAGCATCGCCGCTACGTGGCGATTTCTTACGTGTTCATGTTTCTTGCATTATTTACAATAGTGTTTGCGGTGTTTGCATACCTATTAGCAAAGAAAGTTGCGATTGTGGATAATGCCGAAGTATGGATACATGCGCATGCACTCTGGATTATGCGTAATGTGCTGTTATTTTTATTGATGGCTTTCTTTGCAGCGCTATGGTTTATCCCCCTGTTCTTTTTTGCCTGGAACAGCGTACTTTGGGTGACCGCGATGACGGTTGCTGGCGTGGTGTTTAGTTCAATTGCTTGGTTATTTTTACTGAATGCTTGGCTGAAAGGAATTGCCAAGTACTTTAAAAATAAAGCCGTTTTCTAAATTTATGGCTTTTTTATTGCAATAGCCCTTGTAAATTTATCGTACAGCCCCTATTAAGGCTCTGTTGACTTTTTTATTACCAAAGTCAGCAGAGCCTATTTGTTTTTTAGATTTAAATAAATTCCGTGAGGAGCATCGCCAACCATGGCTAAACGTGATTATTATGAGGTTTTAGGCGTTTCGAAAACCGCAAGTGATGATGAGATCAAAAAAGCCTATCGTAAGTTGGCGATGAAGTATCATCCAGACCGTAACCCGGACAACGCTGAAGCTGAAGAAAAGTTCAAAGAAGCGGCTGAAGCGTATGAAGTGCTTTCTGATGAAGAAAAGCGCAGCATGTATGACCGCGCTGGACATAGTGCCTTTGAAGGCGGCTTTGGCGGTGCAGGTGGTGGCTTCGGCGGTTTTAGCGCAGAAGATATTTTCAGTCAGTTTGGCGATATTTTTGGTGGAGCGTTTGGTGGCGGTGGCCGTCAGCAACAACGTCAACGCCGTGGTTCAGACCTCCGTTATGTGATGGAACTGACGCTTGAAGAAGCGGTCAAAGGCGTGAAAAAAACCATTACGTTCACAGCACCAGCACCATGTGAAACCTGTGATGGTAAAGGATCTAAAAATCCAAATGATGTAGAAACCTGTCGTACCTGTCATGGTGCGGGTCAAGTGCGCATGCAACAAGGCTTCTTCTCAGTTCAGCAAACTTGTAGTACTTGTCGTGGTCAAGGCAAAATCATCAAAAATCCATGTAGCAGCTGTCATGGTTCAGGTGTTGCAGATCGTCAGCAAACTCTGGAAGTCACCATTCCTGCTGGTGTAGACAATGGCGACCGCGTACGCTTAACTGGTAAAGGTGAAGCGATTCGTGATGGTCAGGCGGGTGATTTATACGTTGAAGTGGTGGTTCGTGAACACGAAGTCTTCCAACGTGATGGTGCAGATCTGTATATGGACGTGCCTGTTAGCATTGCAGATGCGGCTTTGGGTAAAGAAATTGAAATCCCGACCCTTGATGGTCGTGTCAGCTTAAAAATTCCAGAAGGAACGCAAACTGGGAAGTTATTCCGCTTACGTGGTAAAGGTGTTCGTCCTGTACGTAGCAGCATGGTTGGTGATCTATTGTGCCGTATCGTGGTCGAAACTCCTGTGAATTTAAACAGTCGCCAACGTGAATTATTGAAAGAATTACAAGCTTCGTTTGATGGTGATGGCCATGCTGCATCACCTAAGAAAAAATCATTCTTTGATCGTCTATTTGACTAATTAGACCCCCATAAAAAAACCTGCTGCGGCAGGTTTTTTTATGGGAAACGGCAACAGATTAACGCCAAAATTTCCACCAAGATTTTTGTGGGGAATGTAGTACTTTTTCATCTTGTAAGAGCGTTTCTAAACGACAGATCATATTTTCAATCACACCATTGATAATCATAGAACCGAAGAGCCCAGTATGGTATTTTTCGTGGACTAAAATATCGCTGATAAAATAAGCTATTTCCTGTATATCAAATTGATCAACTCCGCCAATCGTTTGGGCTTGTTTGATATCGACTGGTTTTTTATATTCTGAAAAAACGAAAATATCACGAAACCGATCTTCTAAGTTGGAGATCGGGTCTATATATAGACCTGCCATCATTGCCGCATCATCTAGATAGAGTTCCTGAGACGTCTTGGGGAAATTGGGAATATTTCGATAATATTTAACCAGTCTATCTATTTCAAATGCATCATAAGGTTTGACTGACATCTTATGCCTTAAATTTCAATTTTCTTAAATGCCTTATTTTAACTTTTTTAGAAACACAGAGTTTTGCTATAGTAGCTCAATTGTTTAAATAAAAGACTGGGAAAAATTATGTCAACTTCTCCACGCATTGGAATCTTGGGTGCAGGCGGACGCATGGGGCGTATTCTGATTCAAGCGGTACAACAAGCAGGCTACCAACTGGCAGCAGCTGTTGAACGTCCTGAAAGCAGCTTGGTGGGGGCGGATGCAGGAGAACTTGCAGGGATCGGCAACCTCGGTGTCAAGATTGTGGGAAGTTTGGGTGAGGTTTTAAAAGACTGTGATGTGGTGATTGATTTTACTGCACCTGTAGCGACTGAACAGCATTTAAAGCTATGCCGTGAAGCTGGTGTGGCTATGGTGATTGGAACCACGGGAATGTCGGATGAACAAAAGGCATTTTTAGATGAAACCGCAACCCAGACCCCAGTTGTTTATGCTGCTAATTATTCGGTCGGCGTCAATGTGTCGATTAAATTATTGGAACTCGCAGCGAAAGTGTTTGGCGATACGGTGGATATTGAAATTATTGAAGCGCACCATCGTCATAAAGTCGATGCACCTTCTGGTACCGCATTTATGATGGGCGAGGCGATTGCCGATACGTTGGGTCGTAACTTAAAAGAAGTGGCAGTGTATGGTCGTGAAGGTTATACCGGCCCGCGTGATCGTCAAACCATTGGTTTTGAAACCATTCGTGGTGGCGATATCGTCGGTGAACATACCGTGATGTTTATCGGAGAAGGTGAGCGTGTTGAAGTGACACACAAAGCCACCAACCGTATGAACTTCGCTTCAGGCGCAGTCCGTGCCGCGGCGTGGGTGGTTGGCCGTGAAGCACGTAAATATGATATGAAAGATGTTTTAGGCTTTAACGAGATTGACGTTTAAAACGTTCCTTTTTTGTACTATAAAAGAGCTTGTTGAGCTTTCTTTCCGAGAGGAGTGAAACAAGCTCTCGCCTTCATTACAACAATCGAGCATGACATGAATAAAAAACATATCGTCCTTGCTACACTGCTCAGTCTCAGCAGCTTTGCGGTGACTGCAGCATCAGAAACCGCCAAACTCAGTTTGCATCGGAACAATATTAAGGTTTGGACTTATCAAACAGAAAATAATCCGATTATCCAATATAAAGCGGAAACCACCTTTGATGTGCCTTTAGAACGCGCCGTAGCAGTGGTCCTTGATGTAGAGCGTACTCCACAATGGGTACCTTATGTGGGTAAGGTGCAAATGTTATCTCGGGATGATAAAAAAGGTGAATTTACCCTGTATATGGTGCTGGATTTTCCTTTTCCTTTAAAAGACCGTGATGTGGTGATTAAAGGTAAAATGAGCAAAAATGCGGATGGCAGCATTAGTATTAAAAATAACGCCATTCAGAATAATTACCCTGAACAACCTGATGTGGTGCGTTTAACCAAGTACGCAGGTGATTGGACTTTCCAGAAACTCGCCAATAATAAAGTGAAAGTCACGACCAATGGTTATGCAGATCCTGCGGGTTCGATTCCATTGAGCTTTGTGAATATGTTTGTGCAACAGCAACCTTATCAAATGCTGATGAAAATGAAAAAGGAAGTGAATAATCCTTTATACGCACAACCGAAATTGCCCGATGTCTTGAAATAATAAAAAAGCCTGATTAAATCAGGCTTTTTTATTAAACATTAGGCTTGCGGGCATTGTTGTAATTGCGAACTGGATTTGGTTGCCAGTTTGATTTGAATCAGAACCAAAATCAGACCGATACCCGCCAACACAGCGCCAATTATGGAAACAGCGGCATAGTTTAAGCCGAGACTTAACACTGCACCGCCTGCAGCTGCACCAATGGCATTACCGAGATTAAAGGCACCAATATTGACTGAAGAGGCGAGACCAGACGCCTCATGAGCAACCGACATCACGCGCATTTGTAAAGGCGGAACAATGGCAAAAGCAGCAGCACCCCAGATCACCAAACCGATTGCTGCCCCCAGTTGTGATTGAGCAAGGATTGGGAAAATCAGCATCAATGTAATCAGTAACAGCAAGAAACCAATTAAGGTCTTATCAATGGACAGGTCTGCAAACTTTCCTCCGAAATGGTTGCCGATGGAGAAGCCGATCCCGATCAAGACCAACATCAGGGTGATAAAAGTTGGTGAAGCATGGCTAAATTCAACCAGACTTGGCGCGATGTAGGTGTATAAGGTAAACATTGCGGAAGCACCAAATACTGTGGTTAAGAGTGCCAACAGCACAGGTAGGCGAGTCAGAACTTTCAGTTCCATTTTGACATTCGGTTTTTGACCGACAGATCCGACAGGCAGTGCTTTCCAGAGCGCCAGCATGGTGATGACACCGAGTGCAGAAATCGCAAGGAAAGACATGCGCCAGCCAATGTTTTGTCCTACCCATGTTGCCAGTGGTACGCCACCAATATTGGCGATGGTGAGACCCATAAACATGGTGGCCACCGCACTGGCCTGTTTATTTGCTGGAACAACACTGGCAGCCACCACAGAACCAATCCCGAAGAAGGCACCGTGGTTTAAGCTGGTAATTAATCGAGCACCCATTAAACTCATATAGTTGGGTGCAAAGGCTGCGATCAGATTACCAAGGGTGAAGATTGCCATCAGTAAAATCAGGGCATTACGACGGGCAAAACCACCAAACCATAAAGTCATGATCGGCGCACCGAGCATCACGCCCAGTGCATAACCCGTAATCAACATGCCCGCACTTGGGATCGATACCCCAAGATCATTGGCAATATTGGGCAACAGCCCCATTGGAGAGAACTCTGTTGTGCCAATGGCAAATGCACCAATGGCCAAGGCCAGCAAAGGAAGGTTGATGCGGCTGCTCATGTTATTTGTCCCATTCAGGCGCAAAGGGTTCAGGACTCACTTCTCGACCATTGCGTTCAAGTTGGGCGATCAACTGCATTTCCTCTGCACTTAAAGTTAAGTCTTGCGCTTTTAAGTTGCTGATCAGGTTTTCACGTTTGGTTGATGAGGGAATCACAGCAAAGCCATTTTGCAAGGCCCAAGCCAAAGCGACTTGTGCGCTGGTTGCCTGATGCTGTGCAGCGATCTCAACTAAGGTTGGATCTTGCAGTACTTTGCCATAAGCCAAGGTCATGTATGAAGTCACGTCAATATTTTGTTCACCTAAAAAATTGACCAAGGTGCGGTTCTGCAAATAAGGACTAAGTTCAATCTGGTTGGTGGCAATGTGTTCGACACCAATGCTGTCAATTGCTTGTTGGGTCAAAGCAATATTGAAATTCGAGATACCAATTTGCTGGGTCAAACCTTGTTGTTTCGCTTCTAAAAGCAATTGCATGACGCTTGGAATGGATACACCCAGTGCTGGAGCTGGCCAGTGGATCAAGGTGAGATCGACAGCATCAGTACGTAGTTTTTGCAGACTGTCCTTTAAGCTGGGAATGAATTTGTCTTCAGTAAAATTGTCGACCCAGATTTTTGTGGTGAGGAACAGATCTTGGCGGGCTACACCACTTTCAGCAATGGCTTGACCTACTGCTGCTTCGTTTTCATAAATCTGTGCGGTATCAATGGCACGATAACCTACTTCCAGAGCGGTTTTAACTGAATCAATCACCGCTTGATCTTTAAGTCGGAAAGTACCTAAACCGAATTGAGGGATACGCATATTTTTCACCTAATCTTTTTTCATGCTCTAAAGAGCTGTTTTGTGGATGGCTGTTATTTTGCGATGATTATTGTTGCTAAAAAATAGAGGAATTTGCAAAATACAGTTGACTAAATATCAATAATTGAGAGGGTGGCAATGAAGTCTACGGTAGAAGAACTGCTTGCTTTTATGACCATTGTCGATACCGGTTCATTTATTGCCGCAGCTGAACGATTAGGGCAGACCGCATCTGGGCTCAGTCGTTCACTCAGCCGTTTAGAATCCAAGCTCGAAGTCACTTTGCTGGAACGGACCACGCGAAAATTAAAACTTACCCAAGAAGGTCAGCAGTTTCTGCAACATGCCCGTAAAATCCTCAGTGATTTGAATGCCGCCGAAGAAGCCTTACAAAAATCAGATCAGGATACTTCGGGGGTGATTCGGATTGACTCAGCCACACCGTTTATTCTGCATGTGATTACGCCATTGGTACACAAGTTTCGGCAGTGTTATCCCAATATTGAAATCGAGTTGAATAGCAATGATTTGGTGATTGATCTACTGGAACATAAAACCGATGTGGCGTTTCGTTTTGGTGAATTACATGATTCCAGCTTACACGCCAAATTGGTGTGTAAAAGTCGTATCTATATTGTTGCCAGTCCAGAATATCTAAAACGCAAGGGCACGCCTTTACAGCCTCAAGCATTGCCTGAACATGATGTGATTGGTTTTACCCGTCCAACCTATATCAATACTTGGCCGATTAGAATTGAGGGTGAGTATTTTCAAGCACAACCTAAAGTGAGGGCATCAAGTGGTGAAACCGTGCGACAGCTCTGTTTACGTGGGCAGGGGATTGCTCGACTGTCTGAATTTGAAATCTGGCAGGACATTCGAGAAGGGCGTCTTGAGGCGCTGTTTGAAGATCAAATCGAACATTCTTATCAAAGCATCCATGCTGTTTATTATCAACAAGAGCACTTGCCGAAACGGGTCCGTTTATTTATTGAGTTTTTGACTGAGCAACTAAGTCAGGGCTTCTCGGTTTGCCTATAGCTTCATTTTGAAGCTGTACATTCAGCACTGGAATTGATGGGCCTGTTTTCTGTATCACAGACACCACAATATGTTGCTGCTGTAGCTTGCATTCAAGTTCGACTGTTGGCAGAAAGTTGCTTGAGAGTATCAAACCATTTTCATTGGGTTTCTTATAGGTCATTTTGATGATGCGGGTCTGCTCGGGGGCTTCACTTTTTTCCATTTTCCATAACTCATAGGTCGGCTGGTTTTGAATTTGTAGATAGCCCTGTGAGAGTGATTTGCACACTTGTTGTTGCTGATAGGTGGCTTGGTCAGTCAGATCGCAGCCTGTCAATAAAATGACGCTTAATATAAATAAGATATTATTTTTCATGGTCTTATCCTTTGGCTGTTGATTTTTATAGCTTAACGGTGTTGTATAAACCAATACAGATACAGAAATTTATAAAAAAGCAGTACAGAGATGAGCTTCCAATATCAACGTTTAGCAGAACAGCTGGCGCATAAAATCTACCAGCATGAGTTACAGCCACAACAGAAGTTAAGTTCTTTAAGGGAATTTGCACGCCAGCAAAGTATCAGCCTGAGTACAGCGCAACAGTGTTACGAGCTACTGGAAGCCAAAGGGTTGATTTATGTAAAAGCCAAATCGGGCTATTTTGTCAATTCAAGACAATATCAAAGTGCTGTACCTGACAGTCCCCATTTTGAATCTAAGGCGAGGCAAGTTTCAAATTTAGATCTGCAAAACCAGATTCAGACCGCCTCAATTCAACATCATTTAACGCCATTGGGGGCGATTCAATTGTCACCCCATTTGATTCCTGTGGATGGGCTGCGTCGCTCTCTACAACGCGCGCTCAAGCATTGTCAGCCCGAAGATTTTTTATATTGTAATAAGCAGGGTCATCAGCATTTGCGCCAAGCGTTGTCAGACCATTGGCGTGAAGATGGCATCTATGTTGCGACTGAGGATATTTTTATTAGTAATGGCTGTATGCCTGCTTTATCTCTGTTGATTCAACAGATCAGCCAAGAAGGCGATAGTATTTTGATCCCAACCCCGACCTTTAATGGTCAGTTGCAAATGCTGGCGAGCCTGAAGCGTAATATTATCGAAATTCCTGCCGATCATCGTGGTGTTGATCTGGAACGTTTAGAGTTTTTCATGCAACAGGGCAGTGCCAAACTGTGTTTACTCACTGCTAATTTTCAAAATCCTTTGGGTTATTGTCTGAGCAATGAACAGAAACAGCAGATTGCTCAACTGGCACAAAAATATCAATGCTTTATTTTGGAAGATGATATTTATGGTGAATGCAGTTTCCAAAAAGAACGCCCTTTGCCAATTCGTTATTGGGATCAGGAAGGTTATGTGATCTGGTGTGGTTCGGTTTCTAAATCATTATCCACTGCTTATCGAGTGGGATGGTTTTGTTTAGGGCGGCAATTACAACATTTACGTCCGCAGTTGTTGGCCAATAACGTGGGAGTGAATACGCCGTTACAGTTGGGTTTAGCAGACTTTATTTATAGCCGTGGTTATCGGGAGCATTTAGATCGACTCAGACCCAAGTTGATGCAGCAAGTGGAGCAGTATCGAGCGTATATTTTAGAGTGCTTCCACGGTATTCCGATTGCACTGAGCCAATCTCAGGGAGGGTATGCCTTATGGATGCAACTTCCCGACAGTATCACAGGTTTGGAACTCTATTATTTGGCGCAAGCGCAGGGGATCAACATTGTGCCTGGTGAAGTGTTTGGTGAAGATCGCCGTTATCAACATTTTATCCGATTAAATGCAGGTCATGCGTTAACAGCAGAAATCCGCCAAGCGATTCAGCAATTGGCGCAGTGGACGCGGGTTAGTATGGGCTCATCAGAGTGTTAAGCACTGATCGACAATCAGAATTAAAAAAGAGGGGAGAAAAAATGCAACCTACGATTGCTGAAAAAAGAAAAATATTTCGTGATCTGCATCAGGCAGGCTGTTTTGTGTTGCCCAATCCGTGGGATGCTGGTAGTGCCAAAATGTTGCAACAACTTGGTTATCAAGCTTTGGCAACAACTAGTGCTGGTTATGCATGGTCTTGCGGCAAGACAGATGGGCAGTTGTCACGTGCAGAGGTACTCGCGCATCTTCGAGCTATGGTTCAATCAACCGATCTCCCTGTGAATGCCGATTTAGAAAGTGGTTTTGCAGAGACCATTGAGGGCGTGTTTGAAAGCGTAACCATGGCGATTGCAACAGGGGTTGCAGGGATATCCATAGAAGATTCTACTGGAAATGCGGACAAGCCATTACGAGAGATTAAAGAGGCTGCTATGAGGATCGCTGCGGCACGTAAAGCAATTGATGAAAGTGGCGAAGACGTGATGTTGATCGGACGTGCTGAAAACTTCTTTATTGGTGTTCCAGATTTAGAGGATACCATAACTCGACTGAAAGCCTATTCTGCTGCGGGTGCTGATTGTCTTTATGCGCCTGGTATCAAAACATCAGATCAGATTGTTGCAGTGGTTCAAGCAGTGGCACCCAAACCTGTGAATGTGCTGATCGCTTGGGACAGTGAACTGAGTGTGCCAGCGCTGGCATCTTTAGGTGTTCGACGAATCAGTGTTGGAAGTGCTTTGGCACGGACGGCATGGAACGGTTTTATTCAAGCGGCCAGCTCGATTGCAGAAACAGGCCGTTTTCATTGTTTTGCAGAGAATCTCTCTGGGGCGGAGTTGAATAAAAGATTACGATGAGATCCGCCAAGCGATTCAACCGTTGGCGGATGAGGTGTGCAAAGGCCTAAATTAATCGAAATCGGCTTTGAGTACGATGCGATAACGTGCTTGGCCTGAATGCAGTCGTTCAATCGCCTCATTCAGCTGTGACATTGGAAATAGCTCAATCTGTGGTGCAATGTTTTTACGTGCAGCGAATTGTAAAAGCTGACGCAGTGCCAGAGGTGAACCCGTAGGTGAAGAAGTGACAGATTTGGCACCTCCCATGATTGCACCGACAGAGACAGGGATCGGTTCTAAAGTCACGCCAAGGAAATGTAGACGACCTTGTGGTGCAAGGGTATTCAGATAGGCTTGCCAGTTCAAGGTCACATTGACGGTGCTGAGTAATAAATCAAACTTGCCACGTTGCGCCTTGATGGCTTGGGCATCTCGGCTATTGACCACATGATCAGCGCCCATGGCCTTGAGTTCTTCGGTTTTATCTGGGTTCGAGCTGAAAGCGGTAATTTCACAGCCCCATGCTTTCAGCAATTTAATCGCAATATGACCGAGACCACCAATACCGATCACGCCGACATGATGGGTCGCTTGAATTTTATGTTTGAGTAAAGGATCAAAGACCGTAATGCCACCACACAGCAGTGGGCCAGCACTTTCGGGATCTAAATCGTCTGGAAGGGGAATGACCCATTGCCAACCAGCACGAACTTTATCAGCAAAGCCACCGGCATGTCCGATGATGGTGGCGCTTCTTTCACCTGTACATAAGACTTGATTGCCGCCAATACAGGGATCACAGGCTTGGCAGGTTTCCGCAGTCCAGCCAATGCCAACGCGTTGACCGACTTTGAGGCCTTTGGCTTCTGATCCCAGTGCAATGATGGTACCAATGATCTCATGCCCAGCCACTGCAGGATAAACTGACGATTGCCATTCATTATTGATGACGGAAAGATCGGAGTGGCACAGACCACAATATTCAACCTTAACTTCAACTTGATGAGCTTTTAAGTCTCCCGCATCAAATTGGTAAGGCACCACTTGCTCACCTGCTTGCATTGCAGCATAAGCGCGAATTTGATTATTGCTCATTGGAACTCCCATTCAAGGAAAATCGATGATGATTGGTTATTTAAATTGGCAATCATTTTCATGGTCATTGACCATACCCACCGCCTGCATAAAAGCATAGCAGGTGGTTGGGCCCACAAATTTAAAGCCACGCTTTTTTAAGGTTTTGGATAGTTTTTGGCTCAGCTCAGTTTGTGCAGGTGCTTCGCGGTAATTCACGACATCATTATTTTCGGTTTGATGGTCGACGAAATTCCACAGCCAAGCAGGGACATCTTCGACTTCATCTTTGAGTTTGAGCCAAGCAATGGCATTGTCGCGGATGGCTTTGAGCTTACCAATATGGCGGATTAAACCTGCATCACTGAGTTTGAGTTCGAGTTGATCATCGGTGAGTGCTGCGACGTCTGCGATGGAATGCTGAAAGAAATGTGAGCGATAATGCTCACGCTTTTTCAGCACCGTGATCCATGATAAACCTGCTTGCTGTCCTTCCAGACAGAGCATTTCAAATAGGTGAGTTTCATCGTGTTGTGGCTTGCCCCATTCTTGATCATGGTAAGCCATATAGAGCGGATCATCGGAGCACCAGCCACAGCGTTGAATTGTCATATTTGATGCTCCTTGTTGTTATTAGAACAGAATGAATTAAAGTTTGAATATCACCCATTCATTTGGGCGAGTATCCCAATAATACAATTCTGCATCGGTTAAATCAGCAAATTTAAGCCAAAAGTCTTTACCTGATTTATCGGCAAAACCGGTACTGATCAGCAAGGCTTCTTCAGTAATTTCCATGATCCAACCCTGATAGCTGGTGCCATTCAGGATGATTTTTTGCTGATTTCCAGACTCTGCAAATTCAACCAGACGTTCAATCAATGCTTCTGACATTGTGTGTTCCTAACGTAAATATGGGTATGGGTTGACTGCACCACGCCCTTTGCCATTTAAATAAATGCCGTAGTGTAAATGCGGAGCGGTATAGCGGGCATTACCCGTATTGCCCACATAACCGATCAGATCACCTTTACGGACATAGTCGCCAACATTGAGACCGCGTTTATGTCCATCCAGATGCGCATAATAGTGCCAAGTGCCAGCTGGACCCATGATCCAGACCACCTTGCCACCTAAATTATTATTACGTAAATCAGCAACTAAGCCTTCAGTCGCACTATACACTTTCGTACCACGCTCTGCCATGATATCGATTCCCTCATGGCTACGGCCCTGACTTCGTGCCGCGCCCCAAGTATCCCGTAATTGATTGCGACTCACCCCTTTGACCGGAACAGGAAGGCGGCTGTCTAAACGCATGCTCTTGAGCTTATTCACCTGAGCATTGGGTAAGGGGGTAGGTTTCTTTGGGGTGGTGGCACAGGCTGATAATAAAATCATCAACACACCTAGAACCGTATAGGAAATCGAATGACGCACACAAACTCCTTGCGTTTGATCTACAACATTTCGAGCATTAGGCCTTTTGTTTTGCTGTGATCAATTTTTTCATGGCTGTTGGAATGCCTTTGGCAATCGCGGTTTCTGGACTGAGCCATATGCCATTTAATTCGATACTGAGTTGTTCTTTTTGATCGTGTTCCACGTGGAACAGCTGTTCATGTAGCAACCAAGTAAAGTGAGTAAAGCTATGGCTAATCTGCAAAGATGATACTTGAGCTTGTAGTTTAAAGTGCTGCTCAATCTGTTGTAATTCGGTTGCATGCTCAATAATGGGTAGGCAATACAGTCCACCCCAAAGGCCATGTGCTTCACGTTGCTGCCATAGCCATTCATCACCTGACTGAATCAGCAGGACATCTGCCGTTCTGACGGGAACAGGTTTTTTGGCTTTTTTGAAAGGAAGTTCCTGTTCCATGCCTTGTTGATAGGCTTGGCAGTGTTGCTGCATCGGGCAGTATAAACACAGTGGTTTTTTTGGGGTACACACGGTTGCGCCCAAGTCCATAATTGCTTGGGTGTAATCATGATTGCGCTCTGCTGGACAAAGATTTTCAGCAATTTGCCAGAGTGCTCGTTCATGTTGGGGCTTGGATAGGTCATCTTCAATCGCAAGAAAACGAGCCAATACTCGTTTCACGTTGCCATCCATAATCACACCGTACTGACGTAAGCCAAGGGACATGAGCGCACCTGCGGTGGAGCGGCCAATGCCTGGTAGGTCAATCCATTGTTCGAGTGTTTCAGGAAATTTTCCTTGTTGGCTAACGATAGCTGCCGCTTTATGCAGGTTGCGTGCGCGGGCGTAATAGCCGAGTCCTGCCCAATAAGGTGCGACATCTTCCCAACTGGCTCGACCTAATGTTTCGACCGTTGGAAAACGTTCAATAAAACGATCAAAATATTGCAGTACGGTTTTGACTTGCGTCTGTTGCAGCATGATTTCTGAAACCCAAACTTTGTAGGGATCATCGGCCACTTGCCATGGCAGGTCGTGACGACCGTGTTGGTCGAACCATGTAAGTAGTGCATCAGAAAATGAGAAATCAGACATGAATCAGAACAGTAAAAAGCAGAGGCATAGTATAGCGGAAATAGGTTTTTTTAGGCGTTAAAATTCTATTGGAACATCAACGAGATGTAGGTCGTCAAAGACATAGTGGGAAATTCGATGAGAACTTGGCAAGACTCCGTTAAGTTTGCACTGCCCAATTGAAAGCAGAGCAAGGCAGCCAAACAGGCGACATCCATGTCGCCTTGCACGTGTAGCAATCATCTGGGATTTAAACAACCGAGATCTTCTCTCAATTCCATATGGATTGGGTGTTTAGAGATCGCTTTTCAAATCACTTTAAATGTTTATCTAACAGCTCATACATCGCGTCAAGACTTTGACGTTCTGCTTCGGCGTTATAGCCTAAGTCAACATTGTTGGCCTTAGCGCGCTCATCTGCGAGCGGATTACTAAAACCATGCTTGGCATCTTCAAAAATAATCACCTCATGATCCACAGCAGCATCATGCATTTCTTGACGGAAGCTGGCCACATTGTCCAAGGTCACCATGCTGTCCAGTTCACCATGCAGGACCAAAATCTCGGCTTTAACTTTGCCTTTCTCAGCAGGAGCTTTCGGACTCAATACAGCATGGAACGTAGCAACTGCTTCGATATTTGCGCCAGCACGAGCCAAATCTAGCACCACTTTGCCACCATAACAAAAACCAATCGCTGCCAGCTTGTCGGCATTCACTTCTGACTGAGCCGCTAACGTTGCGAGACCCGCTTGGGCACGCTCAACAATGGTATCTGGCTGTTCAAAGGTTTGGTTCATCCATTCCGATGCTTGAGGCACGGCTGTGGTCACTTTTTTATCGCCATACATATCAATCGCGAGCGCAGCAAAACCATGCGCTGCCAACTCGCGCGCGCGTTGTTCTGTATATTCATTACGGCCCCACCACTCAGGTGCAACAATCACCCCAGCAACAGGCATATCAATTGCAGGTGCAGCGAAATAACCAATTAAACGTTGACCATCTGGCGCGGTATATTCAATTTCACGGGTGTTAATCGGGAAGCTCATGGTTTAATCCTGATCTGTATTTTTAGAATGCATTGATTAAAACATAAAAAGGAAAATGGATGGCATCGTAAAAACATAATAAATACGCTTGTTTTAGTGATGATCAAAATAAAAAAAGAAGAATACTAAGATTCTTCTTTTTTTATTTTTTGCGTAGGTCGAAATAACTAGACTTTGCCTCTGGATAAGAAGCCGACGATTGCTAAGATGACGGCAACAACCAATAAGATGACCGCGAAATCTTTGGATAAACCTGCTACGCCACCAAAACCTAATAAACTGGCAATGAGTGCGATGACTGCAAAAATAATGGCCCAACGGAACATGTCGTGTCCTCCTAATTTTTCGTTATGTATCCACTATAACGTGTGTTTTTTGCACAAAATGTGGTGTTTATGTGGTTTAAATGTTTAATACTTAAAGAAGTGTTAAACCAATTAAAAGAGATTGAAGTCAGCAAAGCAAAGATGAATGCTATAATAGGACGCTCATTTTTAAATATTGAAAGCTCTGTATGTCCGTCGAACTGCGCCCCAACTTTTGGAAACACTATCCGCTTGATCAGCTCAGCAATGCGGAGTGGGAGGCATTGTGTGACGGCTGTGGTTTATGTTGTTTGATCAAGTTGGAAGATGAGGAAACAGCAGAGGTTGCGTATACCAAAGTGGCATGCAAATTACTGGACTGTAAAACCGCGCGTTGTTCAGATTATCCCAACCGTCAGCAGCAAGTGCCTGATTGTATCCAACTGACGCCTGAACGACTCAGCACCATTTCGTGGTTGCCACCGAGTTGCGCCTACCGTCGTTTGAATGAAGGTAAAAATTTACCCTCATGGCATTACCTGAATACAGGTTCACGGCAAAGTGTGATCAAGGCAAAAAAGTCGGCTGCAGGACGTTGTATCTCTGAAAGTGAGATCAATGAAGAACAGATTGAAGATTATGTTGTGCGTTGGATACGTTAATTGCGTCTAGCAAATCAATAAGACATGATGATCATAAAAACAACACTTTTGCAGTATTTTTATTGGCGATGTTCCCTAAGATGAGAATAAGAGAGGGAGAAATACAATGAATAAACGGTTAATGACGCCTGTATTGTGTAGTAGCTTTTTATTTTTACTGGCTTGCGGTGCCAATAACAGCAATTCTAAAACGCCAGAACAGAATACAGCACAACAGGCGTCAAGCCAGCGCATTGCACAAAAGTATCAGATTGAGAGCGTCGCTGAATTTGATGAGCCATGGGCGATTGCGAGTTTGCCCGATCAGCGTTTGCTGATTACTGAGCGTAAAGGGCAATTAAAATTATTTGATCCCCAAACCAAATCCAGTATCAATGTGAGTGGCGTTCCAACCGTCAGTTATGGTGGGCAAGGAGGCTTAGGTGATGTCATTTTGCATCCTGATTTTCAGCAAAATCATGCATTATATTTAAGTTATGCCAGCAAAGGTCAGGGTGGTTATGGTGCCGAGATTGCACATGCAACACTGGATTTATCTGATCCCAAGCAACCCAAGCTCACGGATTTAAAAACCATCTGGCAACAAGTGCCGAAAGTGTCAGGGCAAGGCCATTATGGTCATCGTCTGCAGTTTGGTCCCGATGGCAAACTTTGGGTCAGTTCGGGTGAACGCCAAAAGTTTGATCCTGCCCAAGATTTAAACAGTAATTTAGGCAAGGTTTTGCGTTTAAATGCAGATGGAACTGCTGCGGAAGACAATCCGTTTCACCAAAAAGGCGGTGTAACGGCTGAAATTTGGTCACTGGGTCATCGTAATCCATTGGGCATGGTTTTCGACCAGCAAGGGCAATTGTGGGTGGTTGAAATGGGCCCTAAAGGTGGTGATGAATTAAACCGTATTGTGAAAGGGGAAAACTATGGCTATCCAACGGTTTCGAATGGCGACCATTATTCAGGGTTGCCGATTCCTGATCATGATACCCGTCCAGAATTTAAAGCTCCTGAAATCGATTGGACCCCTGTGATCTCACCGTCTAGCATGATCATTTATTCCGCTCAGCAGTTTCCTTTATGGCAACACAAGGCTTTGATTGGTGGTTTATCCTCTAAAGCCATTGTGGTGGTGGACATTCAATCTCGACCTGTGCAAGAAGTTCAACGACTTGAGATGAAACAACGAATTCGTGGGCTACACCAAGCGGAAGATGGTTCAATCTGGGTGATCGAAGATGGACCGAAAGCCAAGCTACTTAAACTGCATGCCAATTAAATTCTAACTCCAAGTGATATACACAATGAATCAGCCGAAAGCCTTTTCTATGACTTTAAAAAAACTATCTTTACTGGCAGGACTGTTGTCCTGCAGTTCAGCGCTTTGGGCTGGAAATTTGACCGAGCAACAGGTTAAAAGCATTGTTGATCAACAATTTAAACCTTTATTAGCACAATATAAAATCCCTGGTATGGCCGTTGCTGTGACCCTGAATGGTCAACATTATTTCGTGAATTATGGATTGGCTTCTAAGCAAAATCAACAAGCGGTCAGCAACAATACTTTGTTTGAACTTGGTTCGGTGAGTAAGACTTTTAATGCGACTTTAACGGGCTATGCACAGGCACAAGGACAACTGTCTTTGTCGGATCATCCTGCAAAATATTTTCCGGAACTGAAACATACTGCGGTCAATCGTGCCACGATATTGAATCTGGGGGCCTATAACGCAGGCGGTTTTCCGTTGCAGTTCCCCGATGAAGTGGTTCAGCAGCAGGATATGATCAAGTATTTTCAGACTTGGCAAGCAAAAACCAAAGTTGGTGCTGCGCGTCAATATTCCAACCCGAGTATTGGTTTGATGGGCTATGTCACCGCCTTAGCGATGAAAAAACCGTATAGCGAACTGATTGAAAAAACTTTGCTGCCGCAATTGGGAATGACACAAAGTTTTATTCGAGTACCTGAGCAGCACATGTCGCAATATGCATGGGGATACAAAGCCGATCAAGCCATGCGTGTTTCACCAGGTATGTTTGATGCAGAAGCGTATGGGCTGAAAAGTAGCAGTGCGGATATGTTGAAATTCCTCGATGCACAAATCAATCCTCAGCAGTTCAAACAACCGCTTCGCAAAGCGATTGAAAATACCCATGTGGGTTATTTTAAAGTGGGGTCAATGACCCAAGGTTTGGGTTGGGAGCAGTATGCCTATCCCGTATCGCTCGAGACACTGTTACAGGGTAACTCCAGCAAAATGGCTTTAGAGAGTCATGCAATCACACCTATTAAACAACCGAAGCTTGCGCCACCTGAGACCTTCTTTAATAAAACAGGAGCGACCAATGGTTTTGGTGCCTATGTGGCCTTTATTCCGCAGCAAAAAATTGGAATTGTGATGTTGGCCAATACCAATTTCCCCAATGAAGAGCGGATCAAAGCCAGCTATCGGGTGATGCAACAGTTGGTTCAGAACAACAGCGCGCAATAGAATGTCGCGTGAGTGCAGATTCAAATTGTAGATTTGAGCCAGACACAATAGACTAGGGTAAAAGATCATAAAGCCAGTGATGATGTCAGATACACATATTCCTTTACCTGAACGTTTACGTCCTCGTGACTTGTCCGAAATTATCGGACAAGATCATTTGCTGGGTGACAATGCCCCTTTACGTCAGATGATTGATCAAGGACACCTGCCTTCGATCATCTTTTGGGGGCCTCCTGGGGTAGGGAAAACCACGATTGCATTGTTATTGGCTCAGGCGGTAGATCGTCCTTTTATCAGTCTGTCTGCACTCAATACAGGCGTGAAAGAACTGCGTGAGGTGATTGCGGAAAGCGGGGACTTGTTGACCCCTGTGGTATTTATTGACGAGATTCATCGTTTCAATAAATCGCAGCAAGATGCCTTACTCAATGCGGTTGAGAAAGGCAAAATCACCTTGATTGGGGCAACTACAGAGAATCCTTCTTTTGAAGTGAATAGTGCCTTGTTATCGCGTTGTCAGGTGTATACCCTGAATAACCTGAGTGCTGAGGCGATTCAAACCCTATTGAATAAAGCCATTCAAACGGATAAGTTCTTAAAAGAACGTTTTATCCAGATTGAAGAATATGATGCGCTGATTCAATTTGCGGCAGGTGATGCACGCAAGGCGCTTAATCTGATTGATCTGATTGCCAGTACTTTTGAACCTGATGTTGAAAATATCGTAACTAATGCCATCGTCGTTAAAGTCGCACAGCAAAATATTGCACGCTATGACAAATCAGGTGAGCAGCATTATGATTTGGTTTCGGCTTTTATTAAATCGATTCGCGGCAGTGATCCAGATGCAACCCTGTACTGGATGGCACGCATGCTGAAAGGTGGCGAAGATCCAGTCTTTATTGCGCGCCGTATGCTGATTGCTGCATCGGAAGATATTGGCAATTCCAATCCAAATGCCTTGTTGCTGGCGGGAGAGTGTTTCCGTTCAGTCCAAGCCGTGGGGATGCCTGAAGCGCGCATTATTCTAGGACAATGTGCCGTGTATTTGGCTACTAGCCCGAAAAGTAATAGCACCTATCTCGCGATTAACAAAGCCTTGGAGTTGGCAGAAAAAACCGCAAACCTGCCAGTACCTTTGCACTTACGCAATGCGCCAACCAAGTTGATGAAGCAGCAAGGTTATGGGGTGGATTATCTGTATCCGCACAACTATCCAGAACATTTTGTGTTACAGGACTATTTGCCACCCGAGTTGCGTGGTACCAAGCTGTACGAGCGAGCCTTAAATAAACGTGAAGTCGAAGGCGAACGCTTGCAGCAGCGTCGTTGGCAACAGGAACAACAGCAGCAGTAATCAAAAATTCGGTTGATTCACCGATCATTTTAAAATTGTCCAAAGCAAGAACCCGAATCGCATCGATAGATTCTGCTTTGGCCTCAATATTCTATTTGTATAAAAATGAACGCAAAACAAGCAACATTGATTGGATTGGTTGCGATCTTACTGTGGAGTTTGATCGTTGCCTTGATTAAGGATGTCAGTAGTCATTTTGGCGCAGTGGGTGGTGCAGCACTGATTTATACACTGGCCTCAATTTTTCTGTTTTTCTCGGTCGGTTGGACCAGTCTAAAAAGCTTTCCTAAAACCTATTTGATCTGGGGCAGTATTCTATTTGTTGCCTATGAAATTTGTTTATCGCTTTCGATTGGCTATAGCAGTAATAATCGACAAGCGATTGAAGTGGGAATGGTCAATTATTTATGGCCGACCTTTACCATGGTGGCTGCCATTGTTTTTAATCAGCAAAAAGCCAATTTCTTGATTATTCCTGGCTTTATCCTTTCAATATTGGGGATCTGTTGGGTGCTCGGTGGCGAGCAGGGTTTTGATTTGGCTGGTATGCTGCAAAACATACAGCACAATCCATTCAGTTATGGGCTTGCCTTTATTGGAACATTACTCTGGGCTGCCTACTGTACGCTCACAGCGAGAATTGCGCAGGGAACCAATGGCATCACCCTATTCTTTATTCTGGTCTCGGTGGTGCTTTGGATTAAATATGCATTGATGGGCGGTGGTACATTTGATTTTGATTGGTCTTCTTCAATTTCATTGTTTTTTGCGGCAGCAGCAATGGGCTTTGGTTATGCCGCTTGGAATGTAGGAATTTTGCATGGCAATGTGACACTATTGGCCGGTGCATCCTATTTTATTCCAGTTCTATCTGCCTTTTTTTCGGCAATTCTCCTCAGTACGCCATTAGGCCTTTCTTTTTGGTATGGTGCATTTATGGTGTGTTTAGGTTCAATTCTATGCTGGGTAGCAACGCAGAAAAAACACTAAAACATTGTCTGGTTTTGTTTGGTCTTGCTGATGCGCTGGACAGTCACTGTATTTTTGTAAGTGACCTCTAGACACTCTAGATAAAAGGTCGCATCATCCCGCTTATCAAGGATGATCAAGCTCCACCATGACCACAAACAAAATTAATGCTGCGGAAAGTATCCGAGGCTTGGCTTGTCTCGCCGTTGTGTTGTCACATATCTCACTGACTTTTTTCCCGCAGCTGCATAATTTTGATATCAGTGCGGTACCGCAATATGATTTTTTTGCGCAGTTACATCACTCACCGTTGGCCTTTTTTTATTCAGGTACAGGTGCAGTTTTTGTATTCTTTGTTTTAAGTGGCTTTGTACTGACATTATCCAGTTTTAAAAAGCACAATACCGCAACACAATTGAAAAATTCCTTGATTAAACGTTACCCGCGCTTGGCTATTCCTGCCTTTGTCTCTTGTATTATCGCTTATCTGGTGTGTTTTGTGCCTGTGGACGTCTCGCATGTTTCCGAGTGGGGAGCAGCGCTTGCCAATCCACATCCGCAACTGCGTACCGCTTTGTATGAAGGCAGTATGGGTGCATTCTTATTCGGCGATTCCAGTTATAACTGGGTACTGTGGACCATGCAAATTGAGTTGCTTGGGTCACTGGTGATTTATCTGGCTTGCTATCTTTATGGCAAGCTGCCAATTCTATGTGGTCTATTTCTTATCATCAGCATTGTGACCGCTTATATGATCTCGCAAACCGTATTGTTGGGCCTACTCAGTTTTATTTTGGGCATGGGACTGTTTCTGTATGCTGTAGAGCTGAGTACTGTCGTTTCGGTTGTGCTGTTTATATTGGGCTTATATTTGTGTGGTGCACACAACAGTAGTGCCAGCTATCAGTTGTTTACCCAGTTTTTAGGTGAACAAACTTACGACTACCTCAACTTTGTCGGTGGTTTTTGCATTGTTTATGCGGTGCTCAAGAGCAGGTGGCTGGCACAGTTGTTTGACCAACGTGTGTTCGTGTTTTTAGGCAAAATCTCATTTTCAATTTATCTGATCCACTTGGCAGTGTTGTACGCTTTGGGCATTCCATTGTTTAATCTTTTACATGTACAAGGCGGTTTTTCCTATCTCAATGCGGGATTAGTAGCAAGTTTACTGATCGTGTTGCTGAGCATTATTTTGGCACAACCCTATAGCCGTTATGTCGATGATGCCGCGATTAAGATCTCGAATAAATTGGCAAAAATGTTTTAACCACTGAGTGGTGCAGCATCTCGGTAATGCTGCTGCACTATAAAAAATTGATCAAACATTACAAAAATAATCAGTGAATGCTTTCTATTGCAGGCAGAATCAGTTTTAATCAAAAAAGACATAATAAAAATATGGGTTTTAATGCATGAACCGTACTTATCTCAAACACTGTACCTTATTCACTTCTATTTCATTGACTATTGCGGGTTGTACAACGATGGCTGTGCCTGTTACTGCAACAGAACAACTGTTTTATGGTGGCCCGATTCTAACCATGTCGGGCAATAGTCCTGAATATGCAGAAGCTCTATTGGTGAAGGATGGAAAAATTCGTTTTGTGGGCTCAAAACAGCAGGCTGAACGCTTGGCGGATAAAAAAGTTCAGTCGATTGATCTAAACAATAAAACCTTATTGCCCAGCTTTATTGATGCGCATAGTCATGTGAATATGGTTGGTTTTCATCAAATGGTGGCTAATCTCTACCCCATGCCTGATGGTCAGGTCTCAGATATCAACTCGTTGGTAAATGTATTGAACCAATGGAAAGCTCAGAATCCAGCTGTAATTAAAACCATGGGCGGCTGGATTTTGGGTAATGGCTATGATGATGCGCAATTGAATGAGCAGCGTCATCCGACGGCAACCGATTTAGATCGGGTATCTCTAGACCAACCGGTGATGATTTTGCATCAATCGGGGCATTTAGCCTCGGTCAATCATAAAGCACTGGAATTGCTGAAGATCAATCAACATACTCCGAATCCAGCGGGTGGGGTGATTCGCCGTGAAACCAATTCAAATATCCCAAATGGTGTGTTGGAAGAATCCGCTTTATTTAGCGCGATTGGCTCAATTTTTAAAGATGTTCCCCCTGCGGTGATGTTTCAGATTGCAGAAAAAGGCATTGCTGCCTATGTGAAGAATGGTTTCACTACGGTTCAGGAAGGACGGGCTGATCAGGGCACCACTGAAATGTGGCATGCTTTGGCTCAGCAGAATCGTCTGCCGATTGATGTGGTGTCTTACCCTGATATCACCACCAGTCAAGACTATATGCTCAAGCAAGGTAGCAGCCATCAGTATGATCAGCATTTTCGGATTGGTGGGGTCAAAATCAGCTTAGATGGTTCACCTCAAGGGAAAACTGCTTGGCTGACTCAACCATATTTAATCCCACCTGAAGGTAAAGATAAGACCTACAAGGGCTATCCTGCGATGAGTAACGATCAACAGGTCAAGGACTATATTAACTTAGCATTTAAGCAAGGTTGGCAGGTACTTGCACATGCCAATGGTGATGCCGCCATTGATCAATTTATTGGGGCGGTAAAAGATGCGACTGCGAAGCAAGGTAAAGGCGACCGTCGCAGCGTATTGATCCATTCGCAAACCATCCGTGACGATCAGCTAGATCAGCTCAAAGCCTTAGATATTATTCCTTCCTTCTTCTCGTTGCATACCTTTTATTGGGGCGATTGGCATCGTCAACAAACGCTAGGCGAAATCCGAGCTGCCCATATTTCACCAACCGCAACGGCTTTGAAAAAGCATCTGATCTTTACCGAGCATCATGATGCACCTGTGGTACCCCCGAGCAGTATGATGATGCTGGATGCGACCGTGAACCGAGTAACGCGGAGCAATTATGTGTTAGGGGCAGAAGAGCGAGTAAGCCCTTATCTGGCATTAAAGTCGATGACGGACTGGGCAGCGTATCAGTATTTTGAGGACCAGACCAAGGGCACTTTGAGCCAAGGTAAATTGGCTGACTTGGTCATTCTGAATCAGAACCCGTTGACTGTCCCCAGTCGTGAGATTAAAAACATTAAAGTGTTGGCAACTTACAAAGAGGGCAAACTGATTTATCAGAATGCAAGTGACTAAAAAGCAAAACGAGCCCGATGGCTCGTTTTTCTTTTTCTGTAAAGCGAATAAAGCTTATTCGTTGTTTTTAAAGATATAGCAAATACTTCCGATTAAACCGATTAGTTGGCCGGCCACCCACCCAAGTACAGAAAGATTTGAACATTTCGTAATTGAGTCGTAGATGATTTCTGTATAGGAGGCTGTTTCCATCATATTCATGAATATAAATTCTAGGATGAATAAGATAAAGATTACTGTTAAATATAAATATTTGTTTTTTATTAAAATGAGAATGACTGAAAAGATGATAGAGAATATTCCACAGATGCTGAGCATGGACGGATCATTTGCAGAAACACCCTGTAGCTCTTTAAAGTAGGTGATCGTACCAACCGCGATATAGTCAGACAGGCAAAGATCCTGTCCAAGTTTATCGATGGTATATCCAGCTATGCCTGACATCAAGAAGAACAAAATTGAAAGATATCTCATCATCATTTTATAAACTTAAGCCTAAAGATAGATCGAATTCCCATGCTTCTACAAAATATTCAGGATTGGCTTAGCGGCTTCATTAATATTGGAATACCTATTTATGGGTTTTAGAGCTGATTGTGCCAATATCATAACTTAAAAAAACCGAGCCATCTGGCTCGGTTTTTGATTATTACCAACGATAATTGATTTTGCCGTAATAAAACGCGCCATTAAAGCCGAAAGGTGAGAACTGGCTATAGGGTAAGCTGCCCCCTGTCGGTTGGTTGATGTCATAGACATCTTTATCAGGATAAACATCGGTAATATTGTCGCCACCAACAGTAAAGTTCCAGTTTTGATATTGGTAAGACAGGGCTAAATCCAATAACCATTTGGCTGAGAATTTTTGGTCTTTGGCTTCGCCTGAATTACTAAAGGTTTTAAAACTGCCATAGCGGGTGAGATTGGTATTCACACTGAAATTTCCAAGCTTATAGTCATTCGCTAAACTGAATTTATGTTCAGGGGTACTGCCAGCCAATAAACCGTATTGTTCTCGACGGTCTAGGCGGGTCAGGTTGATTCCCAATGCATCTAAGATGGCGGGATTTCCATCCACATGCGTCACTTTATTTTTATTGTAGTTATAGGCCAGTGAGGTATTCAGTTCGCCATAAGGCAAAGCATTCCATTTATAGGTTGCCACTAAGTCAACACCGCGTGTGCGGGTATCGCTGGCATTGTTGAAATAACGAATGGTGCTGAAGTTGGTGTCGGTGATTCCTTTTGAATTTAGATATTGACGAACGGCAGTACTGCTCGCATTGATATTGGAAGACAGACTAATTCGATTATCAATGTCGATTTGATAGGCATCCAAGGTCACATACAACTGGTCTGTAGGTGTCAGTACTATACCCACGCTATAGTTTTTTGATTTTTCTGGTTTTAGCTGTTCAGCACCAAGTAATTGAGCCACTTGTGAGCTAGTTGGAAAGGTGCCAGCCTCAACCAATTGACCATTGACCAGTTGTGATGAGGTTTGAGCAAAATATTGTTGCGCTAAGCTCGGTGCACGGAAACCTGTAGAGGCACTGCCACGTAGCGCAAGCACCGGATGGACGGCATAACGCAAAGACAATGAAGCATTATCGGTGTGACCAAAATCATTATAATATTCATGGCGATAGGCTGTAGATGCAGACAATTTTTCAGTTAAATTGGCTTCTAAATCAAGATAGGCGGCATAACTGTCTCTTGACCATTCACCTGCATCGGCCGATCGAAAACCTGCAAGCCCTGAAGAGCCACTTTTATAATAGGACGCTGGATCACCTGCTTGGATTTGATATTTTTGATTCAAATACTGTGTACCAAAGGCAACATTCAATGGGCTAGCGAGTGCTGCGAGATTAAACGCTCGAGAAACATCAAAATTCACCACCGTTTGAGCATTTTTCAGTGTGCCATTTTGGAAGCCGAATGGTGTCATGGCGGTATCTTTATAAAGATCGACATTAATCGTTTTGGTATCGACATCATAACGATTCAAACCATAATTGACGGATGCATCATAATGCCATGCTGACCAATCGCCTTTAATCCCTGCCACTGCGCCAAAATCATCCAGTTGTCCTTGTATGATGGGTAGGTAGCCATTTGGATAGAGGGCAGGAATATTATTTGATGCATTACTTAAACGATAGAATCCAGCAGTCTCGGCATTACGATGGCTATAGGTCGCAAAAGAATACAGCTCGGCATGATCACTGAGGTCATAACCCAGATTCACTGCTGCTTTAACTTCGTCTGAGTCTGGATCTCCAAAACGGAATGTACGCTGTCCATAGGTGGTTGATTTTGGATCACGCAGGTCAGCACCTGCGCGATTGGTAGCTTGGCTATCCTGCCATTCCCCTGAAAAAATCGCATAGCCATAATGATTCAGTTGGGTTCCACCTGAAACAAAGGATTGTTTTTGTTCACCATCTCCTTTGTTATAAATCCCGTATTTAATCCCAGCTTCGCCATGTTTTGGATTGGATTTCAAAATAATATTAATCACACCTGCAATCGCATCAGAGCCATAGCGAGCCGATGCACCTTCGCGGAGTACTTCGACACGACTAATGGCAGAGATGGGAATCGCATTTAAATCAGTCGGTGCAGAACCACGACCAATGGTACCGCCGAGATTAATAAAAGCCCCTGTGTGACGACGTTTGCCATTGACTAAAACCAGCACCTGATCTGGTGCAAGGCCTTTTAATTGGGCAGGACGGACCAGCTCGGTTCCATCCACCACCGTTGGGCGTGGAAAGTTAATTGAAGGAATAATTCGAGACAGCGCTGTCCCGAGTTCATTGGAGCCCGTGCGTTCAGTCAGTTCTTTGGCACTAATCACATCAATTGGCTGTAAGGACTCTGTTTGTGAACGATTGTTGGTCCGCGTTCCTGTGACCACAATGGTCGCGAGCGTTTTGACTTGTTCGGGCTCTATGGGCGTGTTCTCAGCGGCATGTACATTGCTATACAGGGCAAGCAAAATCAGACTACTACTCAGACTTAAAGGGAAAGTTTTTACAAGGGGAGCATTCATTTTGATCTTCTAACTCAAGTTTTGTAAACATTTGTGAACATGGTAGGAGCATCAAAATATTTTCAAAAACAATATAAAAACATAAGGTTAGAATTAAAGTTGCAAAGCTGATGGAATGCTTTTTAAGTAAATGATTTATATGATATTGATATTTAAAGCGAAGCTAATTATTTTTGAATAAAGAATAAAAAACCAGCCCGATTGGACTGGTTTTTTGTTTAGAACTAACAGCTTAGCTAGGCTTAGATATCGTCTAAGTTAATGCCTAAACGTGCAGCCACTTCTTCATATGCTTCAACCACACCACCTAAACCTTGGCGGAAACGGTCTTTATCTAGTTTTTTCTTGGTGTCTTTATCCCATAAACGGCAACCGTCTGGAGAGAATTCATCACCCAATACGATACGGTCATGGAACACACCGAATTCAAGTTTGAAATCAACCAGAATCATATTACCTGCATCGAATAATGCTTTGAGCACATCATTCACTTGGTAAGTGAGTTCTTTCATTTTTTCAAGTTGTTCAGCAGTCGCCCAACCTAAAGCAATTGCTTGAGATTCGTTCACCATAGGATCGCCAAGCGCATCATCTTTGAAGAACAATTCAAATGTTGGCGGAGTTAATTCCTTACCTTCTTCAACACCTAAACGACGGCATAATGAACCCGCTGCATAGTTACGAATCACGCATTCAACTGGAATCATCTGAAGTTTTTTAACCAGCACTTCAGTTGGAGAAAGCAATTTTTCAAAATGCGTTTCGATACCCGCAGCAGCTAATTTGTCCATGATGAAGGCGTTAAAACGGTTGTTGACCTTGCCCTTACGATCGAGTTGCTCGATTTTTTCGCCATTGAATGCCGAAGCATCATCACGAAAGACTAAAATCAGGTGATCAGCGTTATCTGTCTCGTATACAGATTTAGCTTTACCAGTATAGAGCAAGGTTTGTTTTAACATGGGGGAACCTTTTGAAAAAAATGCCTAGTAAACGACTAGGCTGGCCAATTTTGGTAAATCTGGGCTAACACTTCAGTTGCAACCGCTGGTTCTGCAAAAGTCGTGTCGAGTTTGAAGAGGGCAATAGTATTGCTTGAGCCAACCGCAGAAAGCTTCAACAGGTAGTTTTGCTCACCGACCTTAATTGTTGCTTCATAGCCATGATCTGCTTGAGAGATGACTTTGTAGTTGAGGCTGCTCACAGTTGCAAAGGCATATTGCCAAGCAGTGGCTGTTGGACCTTCCACTTTCAGTAATGGGTTTTTATTCCCATCCATCACCAATTGTGGACGACCCAAGCTGGTTGCTGTCGCTTCAGTGGTAGTGCTTGCAGTTTGCATTGACTCTGGACGAGGTAATGCATAACGGTTGCCAGTTTTGTTTTCAAATGTTGGCGCATGTTGAATCGCAAGCGGATCAACCGTTGGTGCTGGATACAATGGCGTGAATGGTCTTACCGTTGCATTCTCAGGGAATTTGAGTGGTTCAAGCGCTTGCGCTTTTTTATAATCTAAAGAATGATTATTGAGGGCAAAACGACCACAACCAGCCAAACTTAAAGCTGAAATGACAAGGACAACACCAAGACGTAATTGCATCATAAATTGCTCGTATTAAATAATGCCCGCAGTTTTTAAATCTGTGCGGAGCGGTTCACGATATTGTTCTGCGAGAGCGGTTAAAGGCAGGCGTAGACCTGTACTAATGTATCCCATCTCATGCAATGCCCATTTCACAGGAATTGGGTTTGATTCGCAAAACAAAATATTGTGTAGATTTGCAATTTGTTGATTCAAACTTTGTGCTTTGGCTTGATCGCCAGCTAAGGCTGCTTCACAAACTTCGCTCATTTGTTTTGGTGCAACATTGGCGGTAACCGAAATATTACCTTTCGCGCCAAGTAAAATCAGTTCCCAAGCGGTTTCATCATCACCTGAATAAACTGCAATTTTACCTTTTAAACCTTCGATGAGGGCTTGACCACGAGGTACATCGCCTGTTGCATCTTTAATCCCAACAATGTTTTTAACATCAGCAAGACGAATCACGGTTTCATTTTGCATGTCAACGCCAGTGCGACCTGGGACATTATAAAGAATTTGTGGAATATCAACGGCTTCAGCAATTGCTTTATAGTGTTGATATAAGCCTTCTTGTGTGGGTTTATTATAATATGGCGTAACGAGCAATGCAGCATCTGCACCGAGTTCTTTGGCTGCTTTGGTCAGTTCAATTGCTTCGTGAGTCGAATTTGCACCTGTACCCGCAATAATCGGAATGCGTTTATTGGCTACACGAATCACTTCTTTGATGACCTGTGTGTGCTCTTCCATGCTTAATGTAGACGCTTCGCCCGTTGTGCCAACAGCAACAATACTATGTGTACCTTGTTGGATGTGCCACTCAACGAGCTTCTCAAGGCTCTTCCAATCTACGCGACCATCTTCAAACATAGGGGTGACGAGTGCGACAATTGAGCCTTGAATATTCTGTGCTAGCTGAGTCATTTTAAAAAACTATCCTATTTTCCCATCCGAGATTGAATTAGTTGAAACGAAATGTTGGATGGTTGCAGTATTTTGATTCGTCGTTCAATAATGAATTCGATTGAATGACAATTATGCAAATTATGACTGATCGGCGGCATAAGAACAATATGCTTTAGTCAAACAGCTGAAAACTTTCATTCATCTTTGTCCTGAATGATTTTCATCTTATGAAAAGTTGGGCGATGGCTAGTCAGACGACGATCGGCAGCGTATGGTGTAGCAAGAAGCGATCTAGATTGAATATTGAGATGCAGATAGATTCGAAACATAGCGCATTAATTGTCGTCGATGTACAAAATGGCTTTACCCCAGGTGGAAACTTGGCAGTCACGGATGCCGATCAGATTATCCCAGTGATTAATCAATTGGCACATCAGTTTGAAACGGTGGTGCTGACCCAAGACTGGCATCCTGATCAACATATTTCTTTCGCTGATAATCATGCACATAAAGCGCCTTTTGAAACCATTGAGTTACCTTATGGCACGCAGGTATTGTGGCCAAAGCATTGTGTACAGGGGACGCAGGATGCCGAATTTCACCCTGATTTAGATATTCCAACGGCACAATTGATTATCCGCAAAGGCTTTCACGTTAATATTGATAGTTATTCTGCTTTTATGGAGGCGGACCGTAAAACACCGACTGGGTTAAAGGGCTATCTTCAAGAGCATCAAATTGATACGGTTTATATTGTGGGGATTGCCACTGATTTTTGTGTGGCATGGACAGCCTTGGATGCCGCGCAGATGGGTTTTAAAACCTTTGTGATTGAAGATGCGTGCAAAGCGATTGATTTGAATGGTTCATTGCACAGCGCATGGCAAAGTATGTTAGAACAGGGGGTTCAGCGGATTCAGTCTGCGGCAATTTTGGCATAAGCTTGAGCTGATTGATCTAAAGGCGTTAAACTTCTCAAGCTGATGCAACAGCATCAGTTAAATTATGCCTTAAACCTAAGCTGAGCGTTTTATGACCATTGAACTTGATGATTTTGATCAAAAAATTATCCATCATTTACAAATGAATGGACGCTTGGCCAATCAGGAATTGGCTGAATTGGTTGGTTTATCGACCTCGCAATGTTCACGTCGTCGGGTTCAGCTTGAACAGAAGAAAATTATCACGGGTTATTATGCCCAAATCGCATTGAGTGCT
Source organism: Acinetobacter gyllenbergii CIP 110306 = MTCC 11365 (assembly GCF_000413855.1). Classification (GTDB taxonomy): domain Bacteria; phylum Pseudomonadota; class Gammaproteobacteria; order Pseudomonadales; family Moraxellaceae; genus Acinetobacter; species Acinetobacter gyllenbergii. Next base: position 56,451 of record NZ_ATGG01000002.1, read on the forward strand.
GATCCTGCGCCGATCATGGGCATTATTGAAGTGAAATTGCAAAACTATAGTGATGCAACCCATGATCGTTTTGTTGAATTCTTGATGCACGAACCTGCTGTGAAAGATATTCATAAATTAACGGGCAGTTATGATTTTGCCCTTAAAGTAGCAGTTAAAAATCTCGATGAGATGGTCAAACTGATTGGAATTTTGTCCTCTAAGAACTTTGGTGTCAGTAATCTCAATACTTCAATTGTGTTGGAAAAATTAAAAGAAAACGGGATTGCGATTAAATAAAAAAAGGAATTCGTTGTCACATCATCTAAGGCAAAGCCAAAGTAAAGCTGATCGAAGTGCGTAGACTATTCGAAATGGATTATTTTGAATATAAATTGCATTTATGGTAAAAATATAAGAATAAATTGCGAAATTCTAATAAAAATGATCAAATATGCCATGTCTTTCTTTGAAAGATCTCTCTCCCTTTAGCTGTTCTCCTATTTGAGTTGTACCGTTATGAATACCGAGCAAAATGTATCTCTGGTAAGTCCAGTCATGCCTGTGATTGAGCAGCACTCTAAAATTGAAGATGCATTAGCGATGTTGATCGGAACATTCATCCTGTCTTTCGCAATGACTTTATTGCAGCAGGCAGGCATTATGACCGGAGGGACAGCAGGCTTATCTTTGCTGATTCATTACATTACTGATCTGAAGTTCGGCGTATTATTTTTCCTGATCAATATCCCGTTCTACTATTTTGCCTATAAAAAGATGGGTATTGCGCTGGTGGTGAAAACCTTTATCGCTGTTGCATTGTTGGCCGGATTTACTGAAATCATTCCACAATTTTTTCATCTCTCCGATGTGAATCCTATTTACGCTACAGTTTTTGCTAATGTATTGATGGGGGTGAGCTTTTTGATCCTGTTTAGACATCGTTCGAGCTTAGGTGGCATCAATCTACTGGCGTTGTATTTGCAGGAGCGCTTTCAGATCCCTGCAGGCAAAGTACAGTTAGGTATTGATCTCGCAATCTTGTTAGCATCATTGTTCTTTGTCGATTGGAAGTTAATTCTGATTTCAATTTTGGGCGTGATTATTCTTAATTCGATTGTGTTATTGAATCATAAAAGCACGCGTTATGTGGCTTAATGCAAGTGTACGCTCTGAGATGGGTTTGACTGTCGTAGAACACAATCGATCATGAGACGCTAGATGTGATCTAATCCATTAAATGACTGAGATCATGAAATTCAAAAAAAGCGCCATAAAGAATCTCTTTATGGCGCTTTTTACTGTATCAGCGTAGTGCAAGCGACGCTGTAAATCCGTATCGAATTATTCGACCGTCACACTCTTGGCGAGGTTACGTGGTTGATCGACATCAGTACCACGTAACACTGCAACATGATAAGACAGCAGTTGTACAGGCACGCTATAAACGATCGGTGCTAGCCATTCATTTACCGCTGGAACATGTACGACATGTTGACGATCTTTACCGTGAATACCACTGTTCTCATCTGCAAAAACGAATAATTCACCACCACGGGCTTGAACTTCTTCCATGTTCGATTTGAGTTTATCGAGCATGTCATCCTGTGGTGCTAAGATGACCACGGGCATTTCATTATCGACTAAAGCCAGTGGACCATGCTTCAATTCACCTGCAGCATAACCTTCCGCATGAATATATGAAATTTCTTTCAGTTTCAATGCGCCTTCTAGTGCGATTGGGAAGTGTGTACCACGACCCAAGAATAAGCAGTGATTTTTCTCAACAAAAAGTGCTGATAAACGCAGAATTTCAGTATTACCCTGTAAGGTATCTAAAATGACTTTTGGACAATGCCACAATGCTTCAGTAATTTCAGTCAGTTGTGCGGCAGACAGCTTTTGTTTAACTTGACCAATTTTTAAGATCAATAACATCAATGCTGCCAGCTGGGTGGTAAAGGCTTTGGTTGAAGCCACCCCAATTTCTGGACCCGCAAGTGTCAGTAAATGATGATCTGTTTCGCGCACCATTGATGAGGTCGCAACGTTACAAATCGTCATGGTGGTGATGTCAATATGATTGGCTTTGGCACGTTTCTGGGTTTCACGTAATGCAGCTAAAGTATCCGCAGTTTCCCCTGATTGAGAAATACAGATATACAGTGTATTTGCCACAATCACTGGGGTGCGATAACGGAACTCACTGGCAATCTCAACTTGGCAAGGCACACCAATCAGTTGTTCAAACCAATATTTGGCAATCATCCCCGCATGATAGCTGGTACCACAGGCAATAATTTGAATCTGTTGAATCTTGTCAAAATCGGCATTGGCATGATTGAGGAAATCATCACGTAAGCTATTGCCGTTCAATGCTTGAGAAATGGTTTGCTGAATCGCTTCAGGTTGCTCATAGATTTCTTTCAGCATGAAGTGCTTATATTCACCTTTAGATGCATTGCTGACTGTGGCATCTAACTCTTTGACTGGACGTTGTACAGGCTCGCCATTAACAAAAACTTCAATGCTGCTACGGGTTAAGCGCGCAATATCACCTTCTTCTAGATAAACGAAGCGGTTGGTCACAGGCAATAAAGCCAGTTGGTCTGAGCTAATAAAGTTCTCGCCTATACCGACACCAATCACCAATGGTGAACCTTCACGGACTGTAATCAGCTCGTCAGGATGCGCCGTATGCACAATCCCAAGCGCATAAGCACCTTTAAGGCGTGGCGTAATCTTTTGTACAGCTTCTAGCAGGCTATCTGTTTGCTTTAGCGCATCGTTAACAAGATGTGCAACCACTTCGGTATCGGTTTGCGAGGTAAACACATAGCCTAAAGCTTGCAATTCATCTTTGAGTTCTTGGTAGTTTTCAATGATCCCGTTATGAACCACTGCAACATCACCCGAAACATGCGGGTGGGCATTGTTTTCTGTCGGTTTACCGTGAGTTGCCCAACGGGTGTGTGCAATACCCACATTACCCGTTAAATGTTGTTCTGACACGGCTTCGGCCAAGTTGGCAACTTTACCAACACGACGTTCACGCAAGATTTTCTGATTATTGAGTAATGCTAAACCAGCAGAGTCATAACCACGATATTCCAGACGTTTCAGTCCTTCAATCAGAATATCGGTTACACAACGTTCAGCAACGCCACCAACAATACCACACATAATTTTATCCTCTTATTTTTTCAGTTTTTGGGGACGTTGATAATTTGCTTTTTCAAACTGTTTTGATCGTTCGACAGCCAAACTATGCTCAGCCACATCTCGAGTGAGGGTTGATCCTGCACCTGTTGTGGCACCTCGACCAATTTTGATTGGTGCAACCAAAGAGTTATTGGTTCCAATGAATACATTGTCTTCAATCACAGTACGGTGTTTGTTCGCGCCATCATAATTACAGGTAATGGTACCTGCACCAATATTACAATCCGCACCAATATCGGCATCACCTAAGTAAGTAAAGTGATTGGCTTTTGAGCCTAGACCCATATTCGAGTTCTTCACTTCTACAAAGTTACCGATATGCACATCATTGGCAAGGTTGGCACCTGGACGTAAACGCGCGAAAGGACCAATTTGGGTGTTTTCACCGACAATCGCATTCTCAAAAATGCTATAAGCCTGAACTTTAGTGCCTGCCGCAATGCGTGTATTCTTTAGAATACAGCCTGCGCCGAGTTGGACATTATCGCCCAATTCACAGTCGCCTTCGATGATGACATTGACATCAATCTGTACGTCTTGTCCACAGCTTAAGGTACCACGTAAATCAAAACGATTTGGGTCAATTAAGTGAACACCTTGTAGCATCAATTCTTTGGCTTGTTGTTGTTGGAACTGACGTTCTAAGGTCGCAAGTTGTAAGCGGTTATTGACCCCTTCAACCTCAAACGCAAGTTCGGGTTCAACTGAGGCAACTTCTAAGCCATCCGCAATCGCCATCGCGATAATATCAGTGAGGTAATATTCACCTTGCGCATTTTCATTGGAAAGTTGCGGCAACCACTGGTGAAGTTTTGCATTGCTGACACAATAAATGCCGGTATTAAATTCTTTAATTTGGCGTTGTTCTTCGCTGGCATCTTTATGTTCAACAATGGCTTGAATTTTACCATCTTGGCGGACAATACGGCCATAACCTGTTGCATCATCGACAGTGAGCGTCACTAAGCCAATGCCTGTTTGAGTTGATGCATCCAATAATTTTTGTAGCGTATTTGCATGAATACAAGGTACATCGCCTGATAAAATCAGTGAAACACCTTCTTGAGGCAAAACAGGGAGGGTCATTTGTACTGCATGACCTGTGCCGAGTTGTTCTGCTTGCTCAACCCATTCAATCTGTTCTGCCGCAAAGCTTTGCTTAACCAGTTCACCGCCATGCCCATATATGGTAATAATGTTTTGGGCATTGAGTTTTTTTGCAGTTTGAATGACATGACCGAGCAGAGGACGGCCTGCAAGTGGTTGTAATACTTTTGGTAATTGTGAACGCATCCGCGTTCCTTTCCCTGCTGCAAGAATAATAACAGTTGTTGACATAACTAACTCTAATAGTGGCTTAAGTCAAAAGATAAAAATGAAAAATAAGAATACAAAGTGCTGCCCAAAGGCCAGCAATGATGTCATCCAACATAATCCCTAAGCCGCCAGATACTTTTTGGTCAGCCCAGCTAATGGGGAATGGTTTCCAGACATCAAATATACGGAATAAGATAAACCCGACAATGACCCACAGCCAATTCATCTGTTGTAAATAGAGCAAAGGCAGGAGGGTAATTGATTGTCCTGCAAATTCATCCCAGACAATGCGACCATCGTCATGCACATTGATGACTTTTGCAGTATGCCCACAGATATAGATGCCTATCAAAGACATCAAAACAACCACGACAATACTGGCCGACAGACCTAGATAGAGCCACAGTGGGACAAATAACAGAGCAAAGGCCGAACCAAAGGTTCCAGGAGCCTTGGGTGCTAAACCAGAACCAAAACCGACACCGCAGAACACGATGAAACGGTCGAACCAAGTCATTTGGTTAAAGTGAATGGGAGGCTTATGCAAAGTGTTGGTATCCATGAACATGTAATGGGTGTGTTTTGCCCATATACTCAAATAACAATCCAGTTTGTTGGGTAATTTCGCCGATTATTGTAAGCGGAACATCTAATTGTTGTCGCGATAGTTGTTTAAAGTTTTGCGGTGATATTGTAAAGCATAATTCGTAATCATCGCCCCCTGCAAGTGCATAATGCCAAGCCTGTTGCAGATCCAGTTGTTTGAGTGATGAATCTAATGGAAGTTGCTCAAGCTGTAATTTTGCACCGACATTGGATGCTTTTAAAATATGGCCTAAGTCTTGCGCCAATCCATCCGAGATATCAATCATACTGGAAGCCAGCCCTTTGAGCTGTTGGCCCAGCTGGCAACGTGGGGTTGGATAATCCAAACGTTGTTGCAAGGCATGACCAAGATGTTGTAATCCAAACGCAGCATCACCGATTTGGCCGCTGACACAGATATAGTCACCGACTTGTGCACCTGCACGGGTAATGGCCTGACCATGTTCGATCCAGCCTAGCGCAGTCACACTAATGGTCAATTGGGTACTTTGGGTGGTATCGCCCCCAATCAGACTCACGCCAAACTGATCGCAGCAATCAAACAAGCCCTGACTAAATGCAGCCAGCCAGTCGTGATCAACCGTAGGAAGACTCAGTGCGAGTAAAATGCTGTGGGGTTTTGCCCCCATTGCCGCCAAGTCAGATAAATTGACTGCGACGCTTTTCCAGCCGATGGCATGGGCAGCGGTGTCGAAGGGAAAATGGCGACCAGCAACTAATGTATCTGCACAGATCACCAGTTGTTGTGAAGATGGTGGGGTAATAATGGCTGAGTCATCACCGATACCTAAACTGACATCGGTATTGGATGTGCGTTTAAAGTAATGCTCAATAATTGAAAACTCAGCCATTTAACACAAGCCTATTATTTTGCTTGCTGTTTTTCAGCTTCACGTAGCTTTGATGAAAGACGGTCTAATACACCATTGATGTATTTATGACTGTCGGCACCACCAAAGTGTTTAGCTAGCTCAATCGCTTCATCAAGTACAACGCGATACGGAACTTCGAGATGATCTCGAAGTTCATATGCACCTAGTCGTAAGGTTGCAAGTTCTACGCCATCCAGGGCATTTAACTCACGGTCAAGTACAGGGATGAGTAACTCATCTAAAGCTTCATGTTGAGCAACCACTTGAGTGAGCAATTCATGGTAATAGTTAAGGTCAACTTTGTGCATGGCATTTTCAACACGCGTGCGTGCTTCAATTTCATGAACTGGGTTATGACTCATTTGCCATTCATAAATCCCTTGTACAGCAAAACGACGTGCTTTGCGTTTCGCTGCATAAGCGGCCTGAAGTGTTTGCGACATGCTTTAAATTGCCTTTAATAAGTTAACCATTTCGATTGCAGTCAATGCAGCTTCGCTACCTTTGTTACCTGCTTTCGTACCAGAACGTTCGATTGCTTGTTCAATGCTATCTGTGGTTAAGACACCATTGATCACAGGCATTGTGCTTTCAAGTGCAACTACACCTAAACCTTTTGCACATTCGCCCGCAACAAAATCAAAATGTGGTGTGCTACCACGGATCACTGCACCTAATGCAATGATGGCATCAAATTGATTTGAAGCCGCTAATTTCTTTGCCACGATCGGTAGTTCCCACGCACCTGGTGCATGGATCACAGTGATCGCTTCTTCTGCAACGCCGTGGCGTTTCAATGTGTCGATCGCACCTTCGAGTAAATGTTCAACCACGAAGCTGTTGAAACGACCCACTAAGATCGCATAACGACCTTCGCTTGCGAGATGTAATAAACCTTCAATTCGGCGAATTGCCATAGCAACCTCGATTATTTTGCTGTGATTTGATCGGCAGTGATGTATTCCACTACCTCTAAATTAAAACCAGATAAGGCATTGAAACGAAGAGGAGAACTCAACAGCTTCATTTTCTCAACACCTAAATCACGTAAAATCTGTGCACCCACACCAATGGTTTGATATTGATGAGAAAGTGCTGCATTGGATTTCAATGGTTTTGGTTGGTTTAAGCTATTGAGTGCAGGGCCTAGATCTTCTAGGTGATCCTGACCAATCCACACCAACACACCACGATCACTGGCAGCAATGGTTTTCATTGCAAGATCTAAATTCCAAGCAGATGAGCCATCGGCTTTATTGAGTTTCAATAAATCACGAATCGGGCTGAAACCATGTACACGAACCGTAGTCACACCCTGTTTCGGATCACCTTTGACCAATGCCACATGAATATCTGGATTACCGATTTCACGATATTTGTACAGTTCAAATGCGCCGTATTCGGTTTCGATGCTTTCTTGAGACAAACGTTCAACCGTTTGCTCATTGGTCATGCGGTAATGGATCAGGTCCGCGATGGTGCCAATTTTTAAACCGTGTTTTTCTGCAAATACTTCTAAATCAGGACGACGTGCCATTGTACCGTCATCATTGATAATTTCACAGATCACAGAAGCCGGCTCTAGACCAGCTAAACGGGTCAAGTCACAACCTGCTTCAGTATGACCTGCACGGTGTAGTACACCACCTGGTTGTGCCATCAATGGGAAGATATGACCTGGTTGGACGATATCACTTGGTTTAGCGTGTGCTGCCACTGCAGTACGAATGGTATGTGCACGTTCAGCGGCTGAAATACCCGTACTGATGCCTTCGGCCGCTTCAATCGAAAGCGTGAAGTTGGTTGCGTGCTGTGCGCCATTTTGATCAACCATTAAAGGGAGGTTGAGTTGCTTACAACGATCACGACTGAGCGTCAGGCAGACCAAGCCACGTGCATGGGTAATCATGAAGTTAATATCTTCAGGACGAACATGCGTTGCAGCGATGACTAAGTCACCTTCATTTTCACGATCTTCGTCATCCATAAGGATAACCATTTTGCCTGCACGAATATCTGCGACAAGCTCTTCAACACGACTCAGCGGCATTCGCTTTCACCTTTGATGCTGCCTTTTCAGGCACTAGTATTCGATAAATCTGGCATAGTTTACCGCATTTTAAAAATTTTCGCCTGTGCTTCTTTATCAATAACAAGACCAGTTAAAAAACTGGTCAAGCCATACTTTATTTGGCGTCGTATTTGCCATTTAATCAGAAAGTCGAGCGGCTTTATCTTGTTGAGATTGATCAGGCTCAATAAAAAAAGAAGGCTTTATCTTGAGACAAAGCCTTCTGTTAGCTCACTTGGTTCGCCTGTGCGAACCGCGATTTATTCAAACTCTGTTGATGCCTTGGCTTTTTTACCCATTAGAATTTCGGTGCGCAGCGTTTGCGCTAAGGTTGCACATTCTTCATTCATGCCATTAATCATAAAGGCGTGGCGTGTCATGATATTACTTGGATTTGGCATCGCTACCAATTCATAACTGTTTTGAACATTTTTAAGTTGCTCGTGATTTAAATGCAATGCCGCTTCTTTGGCATGTAAATGCTGCGCTAAGCGCTTTGCCGCTTCAACGGCATCCAGTTGCATGGCATCAACTGCACTTGCCACCGCACCACGGGTTTGTAGCGCAAAGCGTTTATCTTCACGATAACGTTTATACAGAACATCGGCCAATAATTGGAACACAGCACCCACCATCATCAGGCATTCCAGTGCATGTGATTTTTCCGAGCTGGTTGCCAAAGTTGCGCCTTCCGCATTAAATTCCTGAACCACTTGAATTTGAGTAGGATCAATTTGGTAATGCTTGGCACAGAGTGCAATGCTTTTATCTAAGAACAATTGGCACAGCTTGAAATATGGGACAGAAACAGACTGATTCACACTGCTGAGCAATTGCTTCGGATCATAAAACTGAATATTGAGTGCCAGAGCTTGATCATCCAATTGCGCTGACTCGATTGGACTTTTTTCTACGCGTGCTTTGCTTGGTTGAGCTTTTGCTTGTTGCTGTGCTTGAGCGACCAAGGTCACGGTATTTTGCTTTTCCAAGGCCAATGCTTGGGTTAAACGCTGAATCTCATGCTTGAGATGATTTTCTTGATTGATGCGTGCCAAGTATTCACTGCGGGTTGGACGCGCAATCGCGCGATAAGCCAGCCAGATTAATCCATGAATAAATAAAGAAACTAAAATAGCTAACCATTGTGTCCGTAAAATCTCACCGATACTCGGCTGGATTAAGGTAATTTCAACGGTACCCACTTTCTTTTCGTTTTGTAGCGCATCTCGAACAAAAACTTCGCCTTGGCGAGTTTTGGCCATGCCGCTGGTTGCAAGCACTTGTTTATTGGCGTCCAAGATTCGTATAGAGGCAACACTTGGATTGGTGGCATAACGATTTGCCACCAACGCGAGTGAAACGGTATTGGCTGGTTCCAACTCTGCAAGACTATCTGCCACTAACTGACTGGTCATCAGTTGTCCTTGGCTAGCGCGGTTTTCATTGAGTTGATGTGTCGTTGCAATCACCAATAAAAAGGTATGCAATGCAAAACTTACGATCAGTAGGCTAGCAAATAGCCCTTGGCGAGGCGCATTCAAGTTAAACTTCCAAGGCAAATAGATTCATGGGTTATGTTATGATTCTTACAATAGTTGTCGCTCAACCACGAGTCAATTCATGCGAGAAATCATTCTTATATCCTTTCTAGGACCAGATCAACCGAATCAGTTTACTCGATTAATGCAGGTACTATCCGTACATTCTTTGCAAATTCTCGATGTCGGTCAGGCGGTTATCCATAATCAACTGACCCTTGGGATCGTTGTTGCATCGGATAATGAGACCGCAACAGCATTAGCAATGAAAGAGATTCTGATTTTAGCACATGATATTGGCTTAACTGTGCGATTTAAACCAATCTCCAACGCAGAATATGATCAATGGGTGAGTGAAGGCGGTCGAACACGTTATATCGTGACCGCACTTGCGCCAGAACTGACGGCTGCACACCTGCAAGCAGTGACAAAAATTGTGTCGAGTCAGGGCTTTAATATTGAAACGGTTACCCGATTATCAGGACGTTTAGAACTTGATGCGGAAAGCCCATTCCCACGCCGTGCTTGTGTTCAGTTTGGTTTAAGTGGACAGATGCTGGATGCACAGGCGATGCGTGCAGCTTGCCTCAGTTTATCTGGTGAATTAAATATTGATGTTGCGGTGCAGGAAGACAATGCCTATCGCCGTAATCGTCGCTTAGTGTGCTTTGATATGGACTCCACCTTGATCGAGCAAGAAGTCATTGATGAACTAGCATTAGAAGCAGGCGTCGGTGCACAAGTGGCTGAAATTACTGAGCGTGCGATGCTGGGAGAGCTTGATTTCCAACAAAGCTTCCGTGCCCGTGTGGCGTTATTAAAAGGTTTAGATGCTTCGGTGTTGCCAAAGATTGCGGAGCGCTTGACTGTAACTGAAGGGGCGGAGCGTCTCATTTCAACATTGAAAGCGTTGGGTTATAAAACCGCAATTTTATCAGGTGGTTTCCAGTACTTTGCTGAGTACTTACAAGCAAAACTTGGGATTGATGAAGTACATGCCAACATTTTAGATGTCGAAAATGGTGTGGTTACTGGTGAGGTCAAAGGTGCAATTGTGGATGGTGCCCGTAAAGCTGAACTGCTACGTCAACTGGCAGAAAAAATGGGGATCTCGCTAGAGCAGGCGATGGCCGTGGGTGATGGTGCCAATGACTTACCGATGCTTTCAATTGCAGGTCTAGGGGTTGCATTCCGTGCTAAACCTTTGGTTCGTCAAAATGCCAATCAAGCCATATCGAGTGTTGGTTTGGATGGCGTATTGTACTTATTAGGTATGCATGACAAAGATTTAAATCGTGCCTAAGCTGACGCTAAAATGCTTCAAAATAGGGTCGCTTTTTCAGCGGCCCTATTCAATTTTTGTACGTCATTTATCCGTCATAATTATGTCTAAATGTATAGAAAAACAACGATAAAAAAATTCCGAAAAAAGTTTTTTTGCAGTAAAAAAGAGGCATAGTTTTTTGTAATGACACGCGGCAATTGATGCTATATGGACATTCAGGACTTTTCTCTGTTTTAAAAATGTAATGACAAAAGCATATTGCGACAGCTTGTGTCGTAAGGTTAATTTCAGGCTCTTTTTTTCTAAAAAAAACGCTCCATAATGCATAAAGACGTTAATGCAACACGAAGTACTGTTAGAGATTACAGAACAAGATAGAGGTCTGAACACGATACAGATCACCCTTTTTAAGACGGAGGTTTCTATGGAAGCAGCGAATTTCACCATGTTGGTTGGATTTGGCTTAATCGCTGTCGCAGTTATTGCTGTTTTCTTTTCTCCTTATCGTCGTTGGTTAGGTTTTATGTTGGCAGGTATGCTGTGCTGGGGACTATTAGAAGTGGTGCGCTTTGGTGTGCAAACCATGTTCGAGATGTCCGTTGCTTATAGCTACCTAACCGCCTTGAGCCTCGCGATGATGACGGTTACATTTATTCTTTTACGTGAAGACAAACAAGCACAAAAACAGCTGGCAAATCGCCAGTATATTGAACATACACCTGTTTATAAGGATGACCAGCAACAATGTTCTAGCAGATAAATTATAATAATTCGAACAACATCAAAGGCATGCTCAGCATGCCTTTTTTGTACTAATTTTTTGCAACAAAGCTTTTACAGACCGCTCTACAACTGTGCTAGGATACGGTTGTCTTAATTTTCATCATAATACTGTAGGCATAATTGTCATGAAGCTTTCTTCTTTACCTGTGGTTAAGTTACCTATCGTTGATGTAAGCACTGATCCGCTGGATTTATTAGTGGCAGGTTTGGCGTTGCGTATGAAGCAATTGGCACGTACCAGCCCAAAGTTTATTGAATTGGTACATGACCGTGAATTCCGTATTCAGATTGGTACAGATTTAGGCTTTGCTCGTCAGATTCTTGTGAATCGTGGCAAGATTGATACGGTTGCAGGTAGCCCAGAAAAAGCAGACTTTATTTTACAATTTGCATCAAGCGAGCAAGGTGTTAAAACTTTGTTGAAAGGTGACCCAACCGCATTTATGACGGGTATGCAAGATGGTAGCATCAAAATGGAAGGTGACTTTAGCTTATTGGTGTGGTTTAACCAAGCAGCGAAATTGATTCCACCAAAAGTGCCAAAACCAGTCAAAGAAAAAATTCGTCAAGCACGTGCCTTTATTAAAGAAAAAACAGGCAAATAAATGCGCTGACATAAAAAACTCCCCACTGGGGAGTTTTTTATTGCCACGATTTATTCGACTTCTAGGTTAAAAGTCACTGGACCGTCATTGATCAGATGCACTTTCATATCTGCGGCAAAAACCCCAGTTTGGACATGGTTAAATTGTTGTTGTGCGTACTTGACCAATTGCTCATACAGGTCTTTGGCTGCTGCAGGTGGCATGGCAGGGCCAAAATCTGGTCTTAAGCCTTTTTGTGTTTGCGCCATCAGCGTAAATTGAGAGACGAGTAGCAGTCCACCATTGGCTTGGCTGACATTCCAGCCCATTTTACCTTGTTCATCATCAAAAATACGATATTTCAATATTTTATCAATCAGCTTTTGGCCTTTTTCTAAAGTATCTTCTTTACCTAGGCCTAGAAACACCAATAAGCCGTGTTGAATCTCGCCCGTGGTTTGCCCGTCAACCACAACTTTGGCTTCGAGGACACGTTGAATTAATGCACGCATAAAAACTAAAGATCTGTTGGGTATAGAGATGCCGCAGTCTAGCAGATTTGGCGGCTTTACATCGAGCTTGCAACATGGGGGATTCACTATGATCTTATTTTTCGATTTATTTTATTAAAATTATCTTTTTTATCTATTTTCTAAATCTTTGTATAGTCCCCGTGCAGGAAAGGTATTTAGATTTTGGATTTAACAGTATGTTTAAGCGAACATTTTTATTCACAATAATGGCAGCAACGCTGAGCACTGCGTATGCAGCCCCTTTAACCAAAGACAATGGTGCACCTGTAGGTGACAATCAAAACTCCATGACCGCGGGTGCCAATGGCGCAACCTTGTTGCAAGATGTCCAGCTGATTCAAAAATTACAACGTTTTGGCCGTGAACGTATCCCTGAACGCGTGGTGCATGCACGTGGTACAGGCGTCTATGGTGATTTTGTCGCAACAAAAGATTTGTCTGATTTAACTGTCGCATCGATGTTTAAGGCAGGTACAACCACCCCTGTTTTTGTCCGCTTCTCAACCGTCATCCATCCGAAGGGTTCGCCTGAAACCGCACGTGATCCGCATGGTTTTGCCGTGAAATTCTATACGCAGCAAGGCAATTGGGATTTGGTCGGCAATAATCTGCCGGTATTCTTTATTCGTGATGCGATCAAGTTCCCTGATTTTGTCCATGCCATGAAGCCTGATCCAGTCAGCAATGTTCAAGATCCGAACCGTATTTTTGACTTCTTAAAAAGTCAGCCTTGGTCAATCAATATGTTGACCTATGTCTATTCAAATTTAGGCACACCAGAAAGCTATCGCACGCTAGATGGCTTTGGCGTACATGCTTTCAAGCTCTATAACGACAAGGGTGAATATAAGTACGTTAAGTTCAACTGGCGTTCTAAACAAGGTGTGAAAGGTTTGAATCTTGATCAGGTACGTGAAGTTCAAGGTCAGGACTGGAATCATTTAACCAATGATATGTATAAAAATGTGAATGCAGGTAATTATCCAAAATGGGATTTGTACATTCAGGTACTTGATCCAAAAGACTTAGATAAATTTGATTTCAATCCATTAGATGCAACTAAAATTTGGCCAAGTGATGCGGTGCCTGAAGTCAAAGTCGGAACCTTGACGTTGAATCGTATGCCGAAGAATTTCTTTCAGGAAACGGAACAATCGGCTTTTGCACCAGGCAACTTGATTCCAGGTATTGAACCGTCAGAAGACCGTTTATTACAAGGTCGTATCTTCTCTTATTCGGATACCCAGTTATATCGTTTAGGTGCCAATCATCAACAGATTCCAGTGAATCGTCCTCGGGTTGCGGTGAATAACAACAACCAAGAAGGTTTTATGAACATGGGACAAACTGAGTCACATGTCAATTATGAGCCAAGTACGATTGAACCGAAGCCTTCAACTGAGATTGCACGTGCAGTTGCTACACCTTTACAAGGAACAGTGATGCAGCATGCGATTCAAAAAGAGCAGCCATTTAAACAGGCAGGTGAGTTATATCGCAGTTATTCTGCAATCGAAAAGAATGACTTGATTCGTAATCTTGCTGCAGACCTTGGACAAGTCAAAGATATCGAGACCAAGACCATCATGGTGTCTTATTTCTATAAAGCCGATGCAGATTATGGAACACGTCTTGCCAAGGCTGTGGGTGTCAATCTTAAAAATGCTCAAGCGAAAGCAGCGCAATTGAAAGACGAATAAGTCGTTTTAGCATGTGGTAACAGGTGCCTGAATGTTACCCCCAGAAAGTCCTGTAACCTCAATAGCCTTTCCTGCACCTAGGGCGAGTGTTACAGGCATTCCTGATTTAATTTTAGGATATTGTGATGATTCATTTACGAGCTACATTATGTGCAATCGGCCTATTCTGCAGTAGTTTATCCGTCTCAAGTTATGCGAACACAGTTTCGACCGCAGTGAATGGTTCAGATGAAGTGATTGAGCTGTTCTTTTCAGCAGCAAAAGTTGGCAATACTGAGGTTTTACAAGAGTTTTTAAAGCATGGTTTTCCGATCGATGTGCAGGATCACTCTGGTTATAGCGCACTGATGATGGCGAGCTATTATGGGCAAAAAGAAGCGGTTGATGTTTTGATTAAACAAGGCGCCAATCGTTGTCTCCGAGACAAACGTGGACATACGGCCTTAATGGGGGCGATTGTCAAAGCGGAATGGAGCATTGCCAAACAATTGCGTCAGGTCGATTGTGATGTTAATGCCGCAAAAATGGGTCAACTCAGCGCTGAACAGTTTGCAATTCAATTCGGACAACAGCAACGCTTAAAACAGATTCAGGCTGAACTCTCGAACTAAACTTTGCTATTTCCCTAAGCTATTGAATTTTAAAAGACGTTCAATCAGATGATTTTGAGAAAAATATCCATCGTCGTAGACAGTCTCATTTCTGGATAAAAGTATGCTTTAATGCTTGAAATAGAATAGATCCTAATTCAGTCATGTCTACACCAATTATTCAATCTTTACTGGATACCGACTTATATAAATTCACCATGTTACAGGTGGTGTTGCATCAGTTTCCGCAAACGCATAGTGTGTATTTATTTCGTTGCCGCAATTTAGAAGATACGGTTTATCCTTTAGTAGATATTTTGGATGACTTGAATCAGCAGCTGGATTTGCTGTGTGAACTGCGTTTTGCAGAAGATGAATTACAGTACCTGCGTTCATTGCGTTTTATTAAAAGTGATTTTGTTGATTATCTGGAACTGTTCCAACTGAAACGTCGTTTTATCCAAGCCAGTATTGATGAGGCTGGGCGTTTAGATATCCGAATTGAAGGGCCTATGGTTCAGGCGATGATGTTTGAGATTTTTGTCTTAGCTATCGTCAATGAATTGTATTTCCGTCGTATCCGTAGCGATGAGGTATTGCTTGAGGGTGAGCGCCGCCTGCAACAGAAATTGCTGCAATTACAGCATTATGCCCAAGAACAACAAGATAAAGAGCCACCGTTCTTAGTGTCTGATTTTGGTACGCGTCGTCGTTATAGTTTTGAATGGCAGAAACATGTGGTGCAAGCCTTTCAGGCTGCGGCACCCAAAGTATTCCGAGGCACCAGTAATGTATTATTGGCCAAGCAATTAGGGATTAGCCCGATTGGTACCATGGCACATGAGTTCTTGCAGGCGTTTCAGGCGCTTGATGTGCGATTACGTAATTTCCAAAAAGCCGCATTGGAAGCATGGGTACAAGAATATCGTGGTGATTTGGGTATTGCCTTGACCGATGTGGTGGGAATGGATGCTTTCCTGCGTGATTTTGATTTGTATTTTGCGAAGCTGTTTGATGGTTTACGCCACGACAGTGGTGACCCGTATGAGTGGGGTGATAAGGCGTATGCACATTATCGCAAACTCAAGATTGATACCAAGACCAAGATGTTGACCTTTAGTGATGGGTTGAATTTGGAAAAAGCATGGTTATTGCATCAGTATTTTAAAGACCGTTTTCAGGTAAGCTTCGGGATTGGTACTAATTTGACCAATGATATGGGACAGAAGCCGTTGAATATTGTGTTGAAACTGGTGGAGTGTAATCGTCAGTCGGTAGCGAAGATTTCGGATAGTCCAGGGAAGACCATGACGGATAATGATACCTTCTTGGCGTATTTGCGTCAGGTGTTTGATATTGAAGAGAGCGAAGTTAGTGTCTAAGCAAACAAATTTAGAGGATGGTGATGGCGGTATCTTACTGGGCATTTTTTAAATATTAGGTTCAACCTTCGGTTCGACCTACTTTTCTTTCGGGAAAAGTAGGCAAAACCATTGTCATCCACAAAACCTGTTCATTTCCTTCGACTATTTTATATTTCGCAGAAACAATATCTTGTAGATATTACGCAGGTTGTGGATGACGTTTTCGAGTATCCTATTTCATAGGATAGGTCATATCAAACCTCAAAAGCATTATGGATATTCATCAGTCGGTATATCTACTTTTCTGCTAAATGAATGCAAAAAATCAGACAAAGATAAAAAGTCGGCTATGTTAATATCACCCCTAATGCGGATGATAAAACAGCATAACCATGACTGACGTAGATTTTAAACTGGGTTTACTGATTGAGCCTGAACAACTGGTGCCGTATTTGGGCAGCGAGTTGATTCGTATTGTCGATTTAAGCCGAGCTTCGGTATATGAACAATTGCATATTCCCCATGCAATTCATTTACAACCTAAATACTTGGTTGCACAACAAGAACAAGCCAATGGGGTATTGCCTGAGTTAGCAGGTTTACAGGCCTTAATTGAGAAGTTAAATATTTCACCTCAGCATCATGTCGTGGTTTATGACGATGAAGGCGGGGCATGGGCTGGACGTTTAATCTGGAATTTACATTGTTTGGGTTTTAACCGCACCAGTTTGATTAATGGCGGCATTCACGGCTGGTTGGGCGCAGGTTTACCGACCACAGCTGAAGTTGATCCAGTCCAACCCGTTGCTGATCTGTTCCAGATTGATTTAGATACGGTACAGCAGCACCGAATCGAATATCATGAATTGTTACAACAAGTTGAACAAGACAATATTCAACTCTGGGATTGCCGTACTAACGAGGAATATACAGGCTTACGCCTCGCTGCGCGACGCGGCGGTCACATCCCAAATGCACTGCATTTTGAATGGAGTACTGCCCTAAACCGTGAAAATCATCTAAAATTACACCCGCTTGAACGCACACAACAACGTTTAGAACAATTAGGCTTTAATTTACAACAACCTGTGGTGGTGTATTGTCAGTCTCATCATCGTTCTGGCTTGGCGTATATTTTGGCAAGGTTGCTCAATTGGCAAGTGAGAGCCTACGATGGTGCGTGGAGTGAATGGGGCAATCGCCTCGATAGTCCTATTATTTCAGGGGAGTCACCGTCTTGAGTTTTACAGCAGATTTAAAAAAACAACTCTTTATCAAAGCACAGAATCTTGTGCCACAACATCAACTGAGTCGTGTGGTTGGTAAGGTTGCCGCAAGTGAAAATGTCTTGGTAAAAACTGCTGTGATTCAGGCCTTCAAAGCAAAATATGGCATTGATATGAGCATTGCAGCGCAAAGCAATGCACTGCAATATAAGTCATTTAATGAATTTTTTACCCGTGCGTTAAAAGAGGGTGTTCGTGGTATTGATGAACAAGCGGATAGCATTGTTTGTCCAGCCGATGGTGCGATTTCACAGCTGGGTAAAATTGAAGCGGGTGATATTTTTCAAGCCAAAGGTCAAAGCTTTTCTGTTGAGAAATTGATTGGTGATCCACAACTGGCAAAACCTTTTCAGGATGGTCAATTTGCGACCGTGTATTTATCGCCAAAAGATTATCATCGCGTCCATATGCCTTTGGCGGGCACATTGACCGAAACTTTATATATTCCAGGTGAGTTGTTCTCGGTCAACCAAACCACGGCTGAAAACGTACAGGGTTTGTTTGCACGTAATGAACGTATGGTGTGTTTGTTTGATACCGAGCTGGGTCGTATGGCGGTGGTTTTAGTTGGTGCAATGATTGTGGCAGGGATTGAAACGGTTGCGACAGGTAAAGTGAAACCCTCTGGCAAAGTTGAATTGCAACATCATCAAATGAAATTGGATAAAGGTGCAGAGTTAGGTCGTTTCTACCTAGGTTCAACCGCTGTGGTTTTATTTGAAAAAGATAAAATGGTTTGGGAAGAACAGTTTAAAGCCAATTCGACGGTGGTGATGGGTGAGCGTTTAGGTCATTCGGTTTAATTTAGATGTAATTTTTAAAAAGCTCCAAAATTGGGGCTTTTTATTTATAGTTTAAATCTTATATATTTTGTAGTACTTGAAATAATCTCAGATAATTTAAAATAAAGGCAAATAATGATGAAATTTTTAATACCACAATTTTCATTTTTTGAATTTTTAGGAATTTTAACTTTCGCAACCATATTCAGTAACTACTTTCTGGATCGACCACTGATCAATATGACTGTTTTTATGCTGTATTGTATTTTTTCAGCAGCATTATCCAGTTTCAATTTTTATATACGTTATAAAAGAAACATGACGATATCTGATTAATTTTGCTCCTGTTTATGCATTTATCTGCTGTAGATTGAAACGTATGATTGAAGATATCCGATATTTAATTATTTTTGCGAAAATTGCTGAGTTTGGTTCAATTTCAAAAGGGGCCAAAGCATTAGGCTTATCTACCGCAACGGTTAGTCTGCATTTGGCCAAATTGGAAAAGAATTTAGAGTGTGCCTTATTTTATCGAAATACGCGGAAAATGACCTTAACTCACGATGGGCAAAAACTTTTAGATACCGCCCAAGTTATGTTGGCAACCTATGAATCAGGTATTTCAGATTTTAAGCAACGTTCTATTCTGAGAAAGACACAATTGCATATTTCGATTCCTGCGGTTTTTATCCATAGTGAGTTAATGCAATGTATCACAACATTTTGTGAGGTGTATCAGGACTTAACTGTACATATTACTTGTGATGATAGCCGGACAGATTTGATCGCAGAGAATGTGGATATTGCTGTTCGAATTGGCGAGCTTCCAGATAGTTCATTTAAAGCTCGCTATCTATTTCCTTTAGCCCGAAGTATCGTTGCAACCCCTGAGTTTTTAAATCAGCAGCACGTTATTACTCATCCTAAAGATCTGATCCAGATGAAATGGATTGGTTTGAGTATGAGAAAAAATAAGAGAATATTGCGGCATCAACATACAGGAGAAGAAATAGAAATTTCATATCAGCCTTATATTTATGTGAATAATGTTGAAGCCTCATATGAACTGGTAAAATTAAATGCAGGGCTGGCAGCACCTCCTGATGATTTAATCCAAGCCGATCTTGAACAGGGAAAAGTCGTGAAAGTTTTACCCGCTTGGATACTAGAGCCGTTACGTGTTTATGCAGTTTGGCCTGCTAATATTCCAATGAATGGGATTGCCTATGCCTTGCTTGAGCGGTTGTATCAATCATTTAATGCCAAAAGAGTTTGATCAGCATATAAATGGATAGAATGATTAAAGACCCGCCCATTAAAATATTCAGGATTTTGAGCTGGTGTGAGTTGGTTAATATTTTGGCGAGATGATGCCCCGAAATGCCCCAAAGGATTAAACAGATATAGCAAGTAAAGAAATAGATGAGGATAAATAGAATCAAGGGATGATAACTCACTGGTGAAGAAAATAATGAGATACCAGAGAGGCAGGCAATCCATGCTTTGGGATTGAGCCATTGTAAGAGAAATCCATCCATAAATTTAGCAGTAACGATATTGTTTGATATTTCAACTTCTGCTTTTGAAAAGATAATTTTTTGACCGAGATAGAAAATAAATAAGCTACCTAAAACCTCAATGATCATAAAAAATGTAGGGTAATGCATGATGGTTTTAGATATCCCAAAACCTAAAAATATAAGCAGTAAACTAAAGCCAATGCTTGCACCTGAGATAAAGGGCAGTGTTTTTCTAAATCCATACATTAAGCTGGATGAAAGAATGGTAATGTTAATGGGTCCAGGTGAAATGGACATGGTGAATGAGAAAAGAAACATACTGATAAGTATAGAAAGAGACATTACTGATATCTTTTTTAATTAAAGCTTAAAATGAGATGATACCGTTTGGTTTAAATAAGATTAGTCTGGTTTTATCAAAATTAGATTTTGATTTTTTGAGGGTTTAAAGTGAAGCAGTAACGCATTTTATTCATCAAAAACAAACATTATTGGGTGCATGAGTTGAGTATCTTATCTAAAAATTATTGCTGCTAGAAATCATGAAAATTTACCAAGTCGATGCATTTAGTGATCAAGTATTTAAAGGAAACCCTGCTGCGGTTGTGTTATTAGAACAGTGGTTAGATCAGCATGTAATGCAGAATATTGCATTAGAAAACAATTTGTCAGAGACCAGTTTTGCCAGAAAAATTGATGATCAAAATTATGAAATTAAGTGGTTTTCACCCGTCAAAGAAGTGCAGTTTTGTGGTTATGGCACGCTAGCGACCAGTTTTATTATTTTTAAAAATCAACCTGAAATTGAATCGTTAGTTTTTCATGTGGCGAACTTGGGCGAGTTTTTTATTACTCGCAGTGAAAAGGGCCGAATCAAAATGAATTTTCCTGTACAGATTCCTCATCGATTAGAGGTGATTCCCCCAGCCTTAAAAGACAGTCTGTCTCAAGAAATCACTGAAGTGTATATCAATCCACAGGCCTATATCGTGATCTATCCAAATACCCAAACCGTTTTAAATGAACAGCCGAATTTTGATCTGATAAAAAAACTTGGTGGGCGACGTGTCGCGATTACCACATTAAATGATGCTATAGATGAAGGCTTTGCTCAGTTTGACCTTGTCTCCCGTTACTTTACGCCCTCAATGGGAATTGATGAAGATCCTGTTACGGGTTCATTACATACGTCACTGATACCGCTTTGGCAGCCATTCATCAACAAAGAAAATATTGTTGCTTATCAAGCTTCAAAACGAGGGGGCGTACTGTATTGCAAGTTACTTGAAAATGACCGAATTGAAATTTCAGGCGAATGTCGCTTATATCTAGAAGGTGAAATTTTCATTTAATTGATGAACTAAAAAACCATGTACGTTTTTGCTTACATCAATTCAGGGCAATGTCCCATTTTCAGCCTCAGTGGAATTGCCTAATATCAACTCATCAGGAACAGGAAGTTCCAAAACATAAAACAAGAATGATAAGTTTGTGCATCAGGACGTGAGATATGACAGGAGTTGTATCTAGTGAAAGGAATACGAAAAAGCCCGAC
>NZ_ATGG01000003.1 GCF_000413855.1 Acinetobacter gyllenbergii CIP 110306 = MTCC 11365
GATGGTGGTGCGGGTGCCAATGACAATGACACGGACTCTGCTTGGGTTGATGTACTGACGCCTTGGGCAGGTGAAGGCTATGGTGCACGTTTCTTACCGCGTATTGGAGAAATCGTAGTCATCGACTTCTTTGATGGCAATATTGACCGTCCATTTGTGGTGGGAAGAATTCATGAAGGCCAGCGTAGCCCGACCAAGTTTGATCAAGTAGGTAAGCTGCCAGACACCAAGAAACTGGCAGGAATTAAGTCTAAAGAGTATCAGGGCGAAGGTTTTAACCAACTACGCTTTGATGACACCACAGGACAGATCAGCGCCCAGTTGCAAAGTAGCCATGCTGTCAGCCAACTGAATCTAGGTAAACTCAGCCATCCCAAAGACAAGGCTGAAAGTGAAGACCGAGGTGAAGGTTTTGAGCTACGTACCGACCAATGGGGTGCAGTACGTGCAGGCGAGGGTCTTCTCGTTTCCACCTATAAACAGGATCAAGGTCAAGGTGAACATTTAGATACCGAAGAAACTCAGATACAACTAACAAGTAGTTTGAATAATGCCCAAGCTCTAAGTGAAGTTGCTAAGAACCAACAGACTGATGAAATTGAATCAGTTGAACAGTTAAAGGCATTCGCTGAGTACTTAGAAAAAAATGTAGCAAGTTTTAAAAAATCACTTTTATTACTCAATTCACCAGCAGGCATTGGCCTAAGCAGTAATGAGGACATTCATGTCTCTGCAGATGGGCAAATCAATCAATTCGCAGGTAACAGTATCAACCTGAGCACACAAAAAAACTTCATTGGTCATGCCTTGAACAAAGTCAGTTTATTTGCAATTCAGGGAAATTTTAATCTTGTGGCTGCACAGGGAAAGTTTAGTATTCAGGCCCAATCCAGCGCATTGGATGTATTGGCAAAACTTGGAGTTTGCATTGCGTCAACTGAAGATCGGATTGAAATTAGCAGCCCTAAAGAGGTGTTAATTACAGGAGCATCCTCACAAATTGCTTTAAATGGTTCGGGTATTTTTCCGAAAACTGGGGGGAAGTTTGAGAGCAAGGCAGGGCAGCATATGTTTATGGCGGGTGAGAGTGCAAATCAAATGGCCCAACTCCCACAGGCAAAACCATTAAAAGGTGCACTTGAACTTTTGAAAAGTTATGGTGGGCAAGACTTCTTTCAAGATACGAGCTTTAAAGTTTTGGATTCACTCGGTAAACAGGTGTTAGGAAGACTGGTTAAAAATGGATATGCAGTTGTAACTGGTATTGCACCCGGCCCTGCAAAAGTTGAGTTTGAACGAGATCTGCGAAGTGCTTGGGAAGAGAAAAGTCATTTTAGTGAGCGTGACTATACATGGTCAGATGAAATCATTAGTGGAATAAAGGCTCATGTACAGAATGCACTTGATGGCATAGGACAAAATATGATGTCGCAACTAAAAACTCAATTATTCTCAGGCCAGATCAGTAATCTCAAAGAAATGGGTAAACATGCATTACAGGATTTAGGTCAGCAGACCATCGCGCAATTTAAAGATCAGACGAGTCATTATGTTCTGAGTGCCATTTCATCTCAGCTTAATGCCAATTTATCCCTTGATCAGATCATGATGATGAAACAGATCGGAATAAACCCCAAAAGTTCCGTACAAGATGGATAAAAAACGAATTATCAAATTAAAAAAGCTCTATGACAAAGATGCGTCCGCATAAATAAAAGGTTTTAGTTTTATGACGACAAAAAATATTGAACAGATCAAAGAACAAAGACAATCTGTAGTTCAACTGGCTATTTTTAACTTAGAAAGTATTACAGATGTGGCGGATTTGCAAATGACTGCAAATCAAATCCAGCATTATTTAAATGTTTATGGAAATACCAGTCTTCAACAATTAAAAAGTGGTGCAAATATCCCAACAGTGGCAAATATTTTTGCTTTGACTGAGAGTATTTTAGGCTTATTGCACTATACAAGAGAAACAGAGAGTGGAGATGTAGGTGTTCAGCAAGTTGCAATACTTGGCGCAAACTTAATCGGTTTATTTGTGGAGCCTTATCATCAAGCGCATGTGCGTATGGCCTTACGTCCGATGCTTGGATTAATGGCGGATAGTTTATATCCTGAGAATGGCAAAATTACATCAGCACAAATTAAACGTTTGAGTTTGCACTTGAATGCCATGATTGCGGGGGATTTAGAAAAATTCTTGCATGAAACACAAATGAAGCTTCCTGAGTTGTTAGAGCAAGCCAGTATTTTAGCCACCACAATTTTACAAAGTTTTGTCACAGCCCCATCGGGAACGTCATTTGAAAAAAAGATTATAGCGACTGGCGTAAGTGCGGAAAAAAGAGACCCTAAGCTTAAATTTACGAATTGGGCAGTCCCTTTAATCCATTTATTAGAGGCCCCAACTCAAACGGACATAAGTACAAAAATCGAAACTCAAAAGGGTAGCTCGCTCATTCAGGGCGTAACACAAGCACTTACGACTTTAGATCGTGCTTTGCAACAACAAGCAAATGTAGATCAAAAATATACCTTGGCTTGGTTAATACAAGAATGTTTAAACACAATCCAAACTCAAAACAAAAAAACAAATGCGAGTGTACCTGCCAACCAAACTGGAGAACATGAACAACATACCAATGGGGATATTTTAGAGTTTTTAAGTTTACAGATAGATGCAATTAATGCACCTCCATGTTCAGGTACGGATTCGCAATCTGAAAATAGTATTCGTTACTCGATTGGAACGGAACAAATCCAAGATATTGATTTCTATTTAACTAAAATCGATTTTACTTTTAGTCGTCAATATAATTCACAACGAGATGGCTTAGATCTCGAGATGATAGGGGCACGATGGATAACCCCCTTTTCTTATGTGATTACACAAAATACGCAAGGTTATTTGTTTATTGATGCAATGGGGCGTAAACACCAACTCCCATCTTCAATTATAACGAGTCGCTATAGCATGCCTTTTGAGCGCTTTAGCATAGAGCCGTTGGAAGATGGAGACTTAATTTTAAACGTTGGTACAGACTGGGATCTTTATTTTCATAGTTTTAATCAAGGTAAAAGCTATCAATTGATTCAACAGTTGAATCAAAAAACAGAAGAACGTATTCAGTTCAATTATCTGTTGATTAATCAACTTGCATATTTACAGGCTGTAGATTTTCAATTTAAAAGAGCCAAGCAAACACTCAAGTTTGCTTTTAATGATCAAGTCAAAATTATAGCTATATTTGTAGATGAACAACCTGAACCTTTAGCTCGTTATGAATATGATATAAAAGGTAATTTAGTCAAGGCTTATGATCAAAATGGCTATTTCCGTCAGTATGAATATAATCATGCTCATCAACTAACACGTTATACGGATCGTACTGGACGTGGGCACAATATTCGTTATGACTCAACCGCTGCAACTGCAAGAGCCATTGAAGAGTGGGCAGATGATGGCAGTTTTCATACCACACTGAAATGGCATCCCCGTTTAAGGCAAGTCACTGTTTTTGATGCTTATGATACACCGACGTATTATTATTTTGACCTTCATGGTTTTACCTATCGTATCCGCTTAGCTGATGGGCGGGAATCGTGGTATTCCCGAGATAAGCAAAAACGGATTACCCGACAGATCGATTTTGAAGGACGTGAAACTCAGCAGGAATATAATGATCTTGGTCAACTGGCAAAGATTATACAGCCAAATGGTGGTGTGATTCGTTTTGCTTACGATGTGCAAGGGCATCTAAGCGAAATTAAAGACCCAGAAGGAAATATTTGGAAGCGTGAATATGATACGCAAGGTAATTTGAGCAAAGAAATTAATCCACAAGGGCTGGTGACTCAATATAAATACAATAACGATAACCAACTGATAGAACTAACCGATGCCATAGGTGGAACAAAAAAATTTAAATATAACGATTTAGGACAAATATTGTCTTATACAGACTGCTCAGGGAAAAGTAGTCATTGGGACTATGATGAAACAAGTCAGCTCAAATCACAACTGTCAGCTGAAGAGCAACGTATTGAATATCAATATAGTACACAGGGTAAAGATAAGGGGCAGTTGCAAACGATCGTTTACCCTGATGGGTTGAACGAGCATTTTGAACATGATGAAGAAGGTCGCCTACTTAAACATACTGATACCAAGGGATTAATCACACGATATCAATATAATGCTGTGGGGCTGCTTGAACGTCGGGTTGATGCTAATCATCATCAGATACGTTACCAATGGGATAAAAAAGGGCGTATTCACAGGCTTTTCAATCAAAATCAAGCGGTGTACCAGTTTGACTATAATCATTATGGTCAGCTTATTCGTGAACAAGCGTTTGATGGTGAAGAAAAACATTTTATCTATAATGAAAATGGACAACTTTTCCAGATTCAGCAATCGAATATTCAGACGCAGTTTTATTATCATGCAGATGGACACATTGCATCTAAAGATTATATTGATCTGGAAACAAGGCAACCTTATACAGAGACTTTTGAATACAATTTAAATCAGCAGTTGAGTAAAGTAAGTAATGGTCTCAGCCAAATTGATCTTTATTATGATGCTTTAGGGCAATTGGTCAGAGAACATCAACATTATAAAATACCAGATCATCCAGCATTAACAGCAGTCTTGCGTTATGAATATGATGAATTGGGACATTTAATCAAAACGATTCGACCCGATGGGCAAATTCAAACCCATTTAAATTATGGGGCTGGGCATGTTTATGGGATCGCCTTTAATAAACAGGAAATGGTGGCTTTTCAGCGAGATGGTCTTCATCGAGAACGTGTGCGTTTACTCGCCAATGGGTTAATTCAAACCAAGCAATATAATCAGGTTGGATTACTTTGTTCACAGCGTATTGATACTGAGCAAGACTCAGACTCTTTCAATCCACTTTCTACAGCCAAATATCACGCTGAGCGCCATTATCAATATGATAAAAATTATCTAATTACAGAAATAGATGATAGCCGATTGGGAAAATTTAACTATCAGTATGATCCTGTTGGTCGTTTAATAACGAGTTTAAGTCCTTTTAATAGTGAGCGCTTTAATTTTGACCCAGCAGGTAATTTGATCGAGTCTGGTCAAACCCAAGTCAATAATAATCTGATCAGACAATACCAAGGGAGATATTATCAATATGACGCCAGAGGAAATTTGATCGAACTACAACAAAAAGGGAAGTCACTCAAATTGACATGGGATCACTTGAATCGATTAATCCAGAGTGACCATAATGGGAAAATTACTGAATATGGCTATGATGTCTTTGGTCGTCGTCTATTTAAGAAAAACCAAAACAGCCTGACTTTATTTGGTTGGGAGGGCGATATGATGACTTGGGAGGCAGAGCAGAATTTCGAAACAGGGAAAAGCTATACCAAACATTATGTCTATGAACCCAATAGTTTTACGCCCTTATTTCAAACTGGTTACTCAAATTTTATCCGTTTGGTTGAAACACCTGATTACAAGCGTTATCAGACCGAGGCTTATTCCATTGCAAAAGATCCACTCTGGAAAAATGATACGAGAATCAATAGAGCCGAACTGGAACGAGTTGTTTTTTATCATTGTGATCAGGTTGGCACACCGCAATGTTTAACAAATGAGCGTGGAGAGGCTGTTTGGGAAATTACCCTGAATACTTGGGGCAAGACACTCAATGTAAAAGCGTTTCATCCAGATAATCCATTTGAACATACTCATCTGAGATTCCAAGGTCAGTATTTTGACCAGGAAACAGGCTTACATTACAACCGGCATCGCTATTATGAGCCATTCAGTGCTCGTTATATTAGTAAAGACCCGTTGGGTCTAGAAGGTGGAATCCATACCTCAGCTTATGTCCGTGATCCAAATCAATGGGTTGACCCAATGGGGTTGATGGCAGAGAAAAATAAGAATGCGAATCAGTCAAAATATGAGCGTTACTCTCAAGATTTTAACCGTAGGAATGCACCGATTGTAGAGCGCCAGCGCAATACCAATGAGCAAGCCAAAGTTGCACGCGGTATGGGGCGCAATGATTTCCCTGTCATGAATAATAAACCGACGCCAAGTCCTGGTTTATTGGGGAATCTATTTCCGAATACCATGAGTGCTTTTGCGAAAGACCCTGCATTACGCAGAGATTTAAGAAATCAGGGTGCGATTAATAATACTGTTTTAGGTGCTGCTGTCGTTGCGGGATATGGACCTTATGTTGTGGCTGGGGCGGCAACAGGCGGAGGAGCGGTTGCTGCACCGATTGCGCGGAAAGCTGCACCTTATTTTGGTAATGGTGCCACATTGCCTAGTGCAGGTTTGTCAGCAGGGACCATAGGTAAAGCCGCAGGAGTTTCAGCTTTGGTTGGAGGGGGAGTGGATGTTGGAATACAAGGTCTTAGTTGCCAATGTGTAACCGATATAAATCTAGTCCGTACGGGCGGTGTAGCTGCAACCAGTGCAGTTACGGGAGCTTGGGGAGCAAGTACATCAGCGGCGGCAGGTTTTGGTCAAGTGGGTTGGAGTAGCATTGCATTAAACGCTCCTAAAGCAGGAAGTTTTATTAAAAACAATGCATCTGGTTTTCTTATATTTGCCAATGAGCAGGTAATAGGTCAAGCGAGTTCACGTGCAGTGAAAGCAGCAACTGCCCCTAAAGACGAACAAAGTAAGAAATAAGGTGAAATGATGTTAACGATTTTAGTTGAAATAATGATGAGTGTATTTATAGCCAATTTTAAAGCTTCAGAGCATCCAATTATTAATGTTGTTGCCCGTGGTTTTTTAATTATGCTTGCGATTCTTGTTGTAGGATTATTCCCTTTAATTAAAGATGGAAAAGAATTTTCAATAGTTTTTAGCCTCATGGTCAGTTTTCTCATAGGTTTTATTGTTAGTTTTCTTATATTTTTAATCGAATTTTTCTTTAAATATGGAGAAAGAAAAAAATAAAATATTAATGATTTTAGCTGAAATGATGATGAGTGTATTTATAGCTAATTTTAAGGCTTCAGAACATCCAATTATTAGCGCGGTTGCGCGTGGCATTTTAATTATGGTAACAATTTTTTTATGGGATTATTTTCTACTTTTTTTAATGGTAATGAATTTTCATTAAAATTTGCCTTAATAGTTAGTTTTGTTTTAGGCCTGGTGGGTTCTATTATTTTGTTTTTAATAGATATTTTTTAACTATGTCGACAGGAGAAAATAAAATTCTAACTATTCTAGTTGAAATAATTATGAGTGTATTTATAGCCAATTTTAAGGCTTCTGAACATCCAATTATTAATGTAGTGGTAAGGGGTGTGGTAATAGGAGTAACAGTTTTATGTATAATTTTTTTCTCCGATTTTATTGAAGGTAAGAAAAGTTCATTCTTATTAGGTTTTATGATTAGCTTTATTGGCGGGTTTGTAATAAGTCTGTTAGTGTTTTTTGTTGAGATTTTTTGTGAATTAATATGGGGGAGAGATAAGTAAATTATGCTAACAGAGATTGCAGAGTTTTTTGTTAAATTTTTTGTAGGTTTGTTTTCTATTAGTTCTTCTGATTCTAGTGAGTATCCTAAGGTTATAGAGTTTACAAAGGGTTTAATTATAGGTCTAAGTGCTGCTGTTTTATCCACTATTAAATATCTGCTTAATGGTGGAATAAAGCAAGATATGTACTCAATTATTTTCTTTGGATACTTATTTTGTTTAGGGGTTGGAATTGTTTTGGGTATATTTTTTATTGTTGTTAATTACCCCTATAAAAAGAAGTAAATAATGGTTTTTAGTGAGAAAGTTAATTTTAAAATATAAAATTAATTTTCAGTAGTATTAAGGTTGTTGGCCTAATTGCAATAATCTGTTGAAGCTATAAATTCTTGATTTGAACTAAACAAGTGGCGGCAACCAGTGCGGTTACAGGGGCATGGGGGGCGAGTACATCAGCTGTAGCAGGTTTTGGTCAAGTGGGTTGGAGTAGCATTGCATTAAACGCTCCTAAAGCAGGAAGTTTTATCAAAAACAATGCATCAGGTTTTTTTATATTTGCCAATGAACAGGTAATAGGTCAAGCGAGTTCACGTGCAGTGAAAGCAGCAACTGCCCCTAAAGACGAACAAAGTAAGAAATAAGGTGAAAATATGTTAACCATTCTAGTTGAAATAATGATGAGTGTTTTTATAGCCAATTTTAAAGCCTCTGAGCACCCCTATATAAATATTATTGCTCGGGGTTTTATAATCATGGTTGTTGGATTTTGTATAGGGGTGTTTTCTTGTGTACTGGAGGGCAATGAAATTCCTTATATTTGGGGGCTTAAGATGAGTTTTATAGTTGGTTTTATTGTTAGCTTTTTAATTTATTTTATAGAAATATTTTTTAATTATATTGATGGAAAAAAATAAAATGTTAGCCATACTGGTTGAAATAATTATGAGTGTATTTATAGCCAATTTTAAGGCTTCTGAACATCCAATTATTAATGTAGTGGTAAGGGGGGGTATAATTGCTATTGTGATGTTTTCCTTAATGATCTTTTCAGATTTTTCGAATAATAAAGAAAGTTCAATTGGATTAGCCCTTAGTATAAGTATTGTAGGTGGTATAGTAATTAGCATTTTAGCGCTCATAATTGAGATTTTCTTTAACTACTAGATAGAAGTAAGTAGAAAGACTCTGTTGTGTTAACGATTTTAGTTGAAATAATGATGAGTGTGTTTATAGCCAATTTTCAGGCTTCTGAACATCCAATTATTAGCGCGGTTGCGCGTGGCATTTTAATTAAGATTTCTATTTTTTTATAGGTTCTTTCTCTTTTGTAATAAAAGGAGAAAGTGTTCCAGTTTTTTGGGGTTTAATTGTTAGTTTTTTTTGTGGGATAGCTTGTAGTTTTACACTTTTGTTAATAGAGGTTTTTGGTAATTATATAGATAGAAAAAATAAAATGTTAACGATTTTAGTTGAAATAATGATGAGTGTATTTATAGCTAATTTTAAGGCTTCTGAACACCCTATAATAAATATAGTGGTAAGAGGAATTTTAATTATGATAACAATTTTTTTCTTGGATTGTTTTCTTCCCTTGTAAATGGGCGAGAAATTTCAGTCGGATTCACATTGATGGTTGGTTTTGTAGGAGGGCTAGTTATTAGTATTTTAGTGTTTTTAATTGAATTTATCTGTGATTATATATGGGGTAAGGAGAAATAAATTATGTTAACAATTCTTGCAGAGGTAATTGTTGCATTTTTTGTTTCTAATTATAAGTCAGAAGAATATCCATATTTAACTAGTTTTGTTAAAGGAATGGTCATTGGCTTTTTTGCATTTGTCATTGGCAATATTTTAGATTTAATCAAAGGTAATCTAATGAGTTTTCCTCAGCAAGTTTTGTTTTTTTTACTTTCATTTGGATTAGGTTTAATAATGTTTCTATTTTTTTCACTTTTCAGATGGTTAGAGAGAACAGATTTTGGTAAAAAATAAAGAATTATAATTTTTAATAAATAAGTTTTATAGAAATAATTAAATTATAACCGATATCAATCTAGTTCGTACGGGCGGTGTGGCTGCAACCAGTGCGGTTACAGGGGCATGGGGGCGAGTACATCAGCTGCAGCAGGTTTTGGTCAAGTGGGTTGGAGTAGCATTGCATTAAACGCTCCTAAAGCAGGAAGTTTTATTAAAAACAATGCATCTGGATTTCTTATATTTGCCAATGAACAGGTAATAGGTCAAGCAAGTTCACGTGCGGTGAAAGCAGCAACTGCCCCTAAAGACGAACAAAGTAAGAAATAAGGTGAAATAAAATTATAATCATTCTAGTTGAAATGATTATGAGTGTATTTATAGCCAATTTTAAAGCTTCATAACCCCCTTGTGAGCATAGCTGGATGGCTACACCAGTTTTTTAGTTTCTAAACGTATTCTTTTTCCATGATTTAGATTTTTGGAAAAAATTAGGTAGAGTGTTTTTAGAAAAAATCTATGAGAAAATTTGATTAGGTAACTTTGATATGGACGATGTTTCATCTAGTAAGAAAAAATTAAAATTTAAAGTGTATGTGATGTGTGGTTGGCCGCTTATCTTGGTCCTCATTGGTGGAGCCGTTGGAGGTGGCTTAGGAGGAATCGCTTATCTACTTAACTTAAAACTATATAACTCTAATTTATCAAATATCGTTAAAATAATTTTGAATATATTAGTTGGGTCCACAGCTATTTTTTTGTGGTCTGTTATAAGAGCATATATTCAATCAAGTTTTTGAAATTAGATAATTATTTTGAAAGATTTTTTATGTATATAGTAGGAGGACTGAAGAATGTTCTTTATCTCAAGTTATACAAAAATTTGCCTATTTTCAGAAATAAGCTGAATAAAGATAAGACTTTTCTTGAGGTCATTAATATTGTTCATGATGCAAGCAACATCATTAAATATCATCCCGATAAGTTAATAGATTGCCGATGCTGATCAGACTCACATCATAAAATCATAAAATCATAAAATCATAAAAGCTAAAATAGATTGTATGTTTTTAAGGACAAAACGGAATGCTTTGTATGTTATTTGGCCTAAATTGTTTATTTGTATAGGCTTGTATATACAATTATTCTAAATTCAATATACTATGACTTATAGTATTTAGTATGAGTTTTAGCCAATGTCAAGAGCGACAAAGCAAAACGATTTAGATTTGTCCTTAGAAGAAGATAGTCCTGTTCCTTTGTATTTGCGTGTGAAACAAATGATTTCACAAAAAATCTATGAAGGAACATGGACGGTCAATAAAAAGATTCCTTCAGAAAGTGAATTGGTCAATTTACTCGGCTGTAGCCGTATGACCGTGAATCGTGCCTTGCGCGAGCTGACCAGTGAAGGTCTGTTGGTACGTATCCAAGGTGTTGGTTCTTTTGTTGCCGAAGGACAAGGGCGTACTGCTTTATTTCATGTCAATAATATTGCCGAAGAAATCATTGCCCGAAATCATAAGCACCATGCCGAAGTCTTGGTACTGGAACAGATTCAGGCCAATGCGGAACAAAGCATGTTGATGCAGATTAGAGAAGGACAAAAGCTCTTTCACTCGATCATTGTGCATTATGAAAATGATGTGCCCGTACAGATTGAAGATCGACTGGTCGATCCGATGTTGATTCCAGATTACTTGGCACAAGATTTTAAAAGTATTACACCCAATGCATATTTAATGTCAAAAGCACCTGTGACCGAAGGCGAACATGTGGTGACAGCAATTTTGGCTTCCGCACAAGAATGCAAATGGCTGAAAATCAATAAGACTGAACCATGTCTATTGATTCGTCGTCGCACTTGGTCGAATAAACAACTTATTTCTAGTGCGCGATTGATCTATCCAGGTAGCCGTTATTATCTGGAAGGTAAATTTACTCAATGATTCAACACTTAGGCGCAGCTGATTATCAGCAGATGCTGTGGAAGAATGGCGCAGGTTATACCATTGAGCTTGCCCGAAGTGACGGTGATAGTCTGGATGCGTTTGATTGGCGTATTTCCATGGCGGATGTCAAAACTTCGGGTGATTTTTCCAAGTTTAATGGCATGCAGCGTATCCTCACGGTATTGGAAGGTGCTGGCATCATACTGAATATTGACGATGATACTGAACATCTGAAAACCTTACAGTCCGCACAATTTAGCGGGGATAGCACGACCAGTTGTGAACTCAGCAATGGGCCGATTCGGGACTTTAATCTGATTTATAATCCTGAAAAATGGAATTCTCGCTATCAATGGCTGTGTGAGACGACTATTACTGAAATTTTCAGTACAGCCGATCTGATTTTTATTTTTAATCACAGTCAAGAACCATTAGAAATTGAAGTAGAGCAACAGATTTTCTGTTTAGCCCAGCATGAAAGTCTTCAAATTCAGCAGCCAAAATCATTGAAAAAACTGGTTTTAAAATCACAACGTTTACAGCAAGCTTGTCTAATCGAACTTACAAAAAATTAAGTTTTTTACATTTTCTTAAAACACATACAACCTCAGGTTGTATGTGTTTTTTATTGCAAAAATAAAAATAAGTCTATTTATTTCATAAGCTTGTAAATTATTTTCATAAAAGCATTGAAAAGCATCTTTTCAAGATAAAAGTTTTGTGTAGTATATAGATGTATATACAAGTTAATACATTGCTATACAGTAAAGCAGGTTAATTTGCTGATTCAAACTCAATGGAAGGAGTCCGATTGTGACAACAACGACAACAAAATTTCGTGATGTAGAAATTCGCGCACCACGTGGTACAAAGCTCAATGCAAAAAGCTGGTTAACAGAAGCGCCTTTACGCATGCTGATGAACAATCTTGACCCTGATGTTGCAGAAAATCCAAAAGAGCTTGTTGTTTACGGTGGTATCGGTCGTGCTGCACGTAACTGGGAATGTTTTGACAAGATCGTTGAAACACTTAAAAATTTAGAAACAGATGAAACCTTGTTGGTTCAATCAGGTAAGCCTGTTGGCGTATTCAAAACGCATAAAGATGCACCGCGTGTTTTGATTGCGAACTCGAATCTTGTACCACATTGGGGAACTTGGGAGCATTTCAATGAATTGGATGCCAAAGGTCTTGCAATGTATGGTCAGATGACAGCGGGTTCTTGGATTTATATTGGTAGCCAAGGCATTGTACAAGGCACATATGAAACTTTTGTAGAAGCAGGTCGTCAACATTATAACGGTGATTTAACAGGTCGTTGGGTGTTGACTGCTGGTTTAGGTGGTATGGGTGGTGCACAACCTTTAGCTGCAACACTTGCAGGTGCATGTTCACTTAATATCGAATGCCAACAGACCAGTATTGATTTCCGTTTACGTACTCGTTATGTCGATGAGCAAGCAACTGATTTAGATGATGCTTTGGCGCGAATTGAAAAATACACTAAAGAAGGCAAAGCAGTTTCGATTGCACTGCATGGCAATGCCGCTGAAATTTTACCTGAGTTAGTTCGTCGCGGTGTACACCCAGATATGGTGACCGACCAAACCAGCGCACATGATCCGTTAAATGGTTATTTACCAATTGGCTGGACATGGGAAGAGTACCGTCAGCGCGCTAAAACTGAGCCAGAAGCGGTGGTCAAAGCGGCTAAACAATCAATGGCGCAGCACGTTCAAGCGATGTTGGATTTCCAGAAAATGGGTGTTCCAACTTTTGATTATGGCAACAACATCCGTCAAATGGCACAAGACGAAGGCGTAAAAAATGCCTTTGATTTCCCAGGCTTCGTTCCTGCTTATATCCGTCCATTGTTCTGCCGCGGTATTGGTCCATTCCGTTGGGCGGCACTTTCAGGTGATCCAGAAGATATCTATAAGACAGATGCCAAAGTAAAAGAACTCATTCCAGATGATGAACATTTACATCGCTGGTTAGATATGGCGCGTGAACGTATCAGCTTCCAAGGTTTACCAGCACGTATTTGCTGGGTGGGCTTAGGCTTACGTGCAAAATTGGGCTTGGCATTCAATGAAATGGTGCGTAGCGGTGAACTTTCAGCACCGATCGTGATTGGTCGTGACCATTTGGATTCAGGTTCAGTATCGAGTCCAAACCGTGAAACAGAATCAATGAAAGATGGTTCAGATGCTGTATCTGACTGGCCGTTATTAAATGCCTTGCTCAATACGGCAGGCGGTGCGACTTGGGTGTCATTGCATCACGGCGGTGGTGTAGGTATGGGCTTTTCGCAACATTCAGGCGTGGTCATCGTGTGTGATGGCACCGATGAAGCAGCAGCACGTATTGCACGTGTACTGACCAATGACCCTGCAACAGGGGTGATGCGTCATGCCGATGCAGGTTATGACATTGCGATTGATTGTGCCAAAGAGCAAGGCTTGAACTTGCCAATGATCACACAATAAACAGACAAGGACATTACGATGCTTTTTGCAATTGTGCATCCAGCATCGTAAGCGAACAATAGAGTGCAAAACAGGACGCCAATAATGGAACTTTTAATTCAAGCCGGCAAACTCACCTTAGCAGACCTCCGTAAAGCCTATTTCAATCCAATTAAAGTCAAGTTGGACGACAGTGCTTCAGCAGGAATCGATGCCAGCGTTGCTTGTGTGGAACAAATCGTCAATGAAGGTCGTACCGCATATGGTATCAATACCGGTTTTGGCTTACTCGCTTCGACTAAAATTGCACCAGAAGACTTAGAACAATTACAACGTTCTTTAGTACTTTCACATGCAGCTGGTGTAGGCGAGCCATTGGATGATGCCATGGTGCGTTTGATCATGTTGCTAAAAGCAAATAGCTTGGCACGTGGCTTTTCGGGGATTCGCCGCAAAGTGATTGATGCATTGTTGGCTTTGATCAATGCAGAAGTGTATCCACATATTCCATTGAAAGGCTCTGTTGGTGCTTCGGGTGACTTGGCGCCGCTTGCACACATGTCTTTGGTGTTAATTGGTGAAAGTAAAGCACGCTATAAGGGTGAATGGTTACCTGCGGTTGAAGCACTCAAAATTGCAGGTTTAGAGCCGATTTCTTTGGCGGCAAAAGAAGGCTTGGCACTGCTGAATGGCACACAGGCATCCACTGCTTATGCATTACGTGGTTTATTCGAAGCTGAAGATTTATTTGCCGCAGCAACTGTCTGTGGTGGTTTAAGCGTTGAAGCAATGCTGGGTTCACGTGCACCATTCGATGCACGTATCCATGAAGTGCGCGGTCAACGTGGTCAAATTGATGTGGCTGCTGCCTATCGTGACTTATTGACTGAATCGAGTGAAATTTCTCATTCACATGAAGATTGCAGTAAGGTTCAAGACCCGTACTCACTTCGTTGCCAACCTCAAGTCATGGGTGCTTGCTTGACTCAAATTCGTCAAGCTGCAGAAGTATTGGAAATTGAATCAAATGCGGTATCTGATAACCCATTGGTCTTTGCTGCTGAAGGTGATGTGATCTCAGGCGGTAATTTCCATGCAGAGCCTGTGGCAATGGCTGCCGATAACCTTGCATTGGCAATTGCAGAAATTGGTTCACTGTCTGAACGTCGTATTTCGATGATGATGGACCGTCATATGTCACAATTGCCGCCATTCTTGGTTGCCAATGGTGGAGTCAACTCTGGCTTCATGATTGCTCAAGTAACAGCCGCTGCGTTAGCAAGTGACAATAAAGCACTTGCACATCCTGCCAGTGTTGATAGTTTACCGACTTCTGCAAATCAGGAAGACCATGTTTCCATGGCACCGAATGCAGGCAAACGTTTGTGGTATATGGCTGATAACGTTCGCGGCATTCTTGCAGTTGAGTGGTTAGGTGCATGTCAGGGACTTGATTTCCGTGAAGGATTGAAGAGTTCTCCAAAACTTGAGCGTGCGCGTAAAGTGTTACGTGATCAAGTGCCTTATTACAGTGAAGATCGTTTCTTTGCACCCGATATCGAGCAGGCGAGTGAATTGCTTGCAAGTGGTTGTTTGAACGAACTACTCATTCCAAAGCTATTACCAAGTTTGTCAGAAGTGTGATCAATAAATCGGTCACATGGAGTGGCCGAATCTAACTAAATTTCCTCAAGGATTGGAGATTATAATGTCACAACACTCCACATTACAGCGGGGCTTAAACACCCGCCATATTCGTTTTTTGGCATTGGGTTCAGCCATTGGGACAGGACTCTTTTACGGTTCAGCAACAGCCATCAAAATGGCTGGTCCATCCGTATTACTTGCTTATATCGTTGCAGGGATTGCAGTCTATATCGTCATGCGTGCATTGGGTGAAATGGCGGTACGCAATCCAGTTTCGGGTTCATTCAGCCATTATGCCTCTCAATATATTGGCCCACTCGCGGGTTTTACCACGGGATGGACCTACGTTTTTGAAATGATTATCGTAGCCTTGGCTGATGTCACTGCCTTCGGGATCTATATGGGCTTCTGGTATCCCGATGTCCCTCGTTGGATCTGGATTTTGTCACTGATCATGTTTCTCGGGGCAATTAACCTGATTCATGTCAAAGTCTTTGGTGAACTTGAATTCTGGCTTTCGATTGTCAAAGTCACTGCCATTGTTGCCATGATTATCGGCGGTTTAGGTTTGATGTTCTATGGTTTTAACGCTGATCATACTGGCTTTACCACAGGTGTCCAAAATTTATGGATTCATGATGGCTTTATGCCAAACGGGATTGCTGGATTAATTGCAAGTTTAGCCGTTGTTGTGTTTGCCTTTGGTGGAATTGAGATCATTGGTATCACGGCAGGTGAGTCAAAAGACCCGAAAACGTCGATTCCTAAAGCGATTAATGCTGTACCTGTACGTATCTTGTTGTTCTATGTTTTGACGATTTTCGTATTGATGTCGATTTTCCCGTGGAACCAAATTGGTAGCCAAGGTAGTCCATTTGTACAAATTTTTGAAAATCTCGGAATTGGATCAGCTGCAACAATTCTGAATATCGTCGTAATTACCGCCGCAGTGTCTGCCATCAACAGTGATGTATTTGGTGCAGGACGGATGTTGTATGGTATGTCGAATCGCAAACAAGCACCGCAGATATTCCAAAAGGTCTCTAAAAACGGGGTGCCTTGGATGACTGTTGTGGTGATGGCTGGTGTATTGCTGGTTGGCGTACTACTGAACTACCTGATTCCTGAAAATGTATTCATCATCATTGCTTCGATTGCAACATTTGCAACAGTTTGGGTGTGGTTGATGATTTTACTTTCTCAAGTTGCAATGCGTCGCAAGTTGTCGAAAGAAGAAATTAAAGCTTTGGATTTCCCAGTGATTGGTTGGCCATATGCTCCAGCATTTGCAATTGCGTTCTTAGTCTTTATTTTGGGGATGATGGCATATTTCCCAAATACCAGACCTGCAATTTATGTCGGGGCAGGCTGGTTAATCTTACTTTGGATTGCTTATAACATTTGGGTAAAACCTAAGCAAAATACAGTCAAAGAAAATCAGACCTTGCAACAAAATATCGAAATGGAAAGCTAATGATCAAACTGCTCAGGTGTTGATTATGCCTGAGCAGCGAGAGGAGTTTTAAATGAAAAAGCTTTGGAAAAACTGTCATATCGCCACCATGCAAAATGGACAATATTCCAGTATTGAAGATGCTGCAATGGTCACTTCAGGGCAGCATATCCACTGGATTGGAACATTTGAAGATCTTCCTGCCGATGCTTATTCCGAAACCATCGATTTGAATGGCGCATGGGTCACACCGGGGCTAATTGATTGTCATACCCATAGTGTATTTGGTGGCAACCGTAGTGTTGAGTTTGAAAAACGCTTGCAAGGTGTTAGCTATGCTGAAATTGCAGCAAGTGGCGGTGGTATTGCGAGTACCGTTCGTGCAACCCGTGAAGCGAGTGAACAAGAGTTGCTTGCATCGGCTTTGAAACGAGTTCGCTGCCTGCTTAAAGATGGTGTAACCACCATTGAGATTAAGTCAGGTTACGGTCTGGACTATGTCAATGAGCGGAAAATGCTGCGTGTGATTCGTCAGATTGCAGAAACTTTACCGATGACGGTTCGCAGTACTTGTTTGGCAGCGCACGCTTTGCCACCTGAGTATAAAGATCAAAGCGATGCCTATATTGAGCATATCTGTAATGAGATGCTGCCTAAACTCCATCAAGAAGGGCTCGTCGATGCAGTCGATGCATTCTGTGAATATTTGGCCTTTTCTCCTGCACAAGTTGAACGCCTATTTAAAACGGCTCAGTCTTTAAATTTACCGATCAAACTGCATGCGGAGCAGCTTTCTTCACTCGGTGGCTCTAGCTTGGCCGCACGGTATCAGGCTTTATCGGCAGATCATTTAGAGTTTATGACTGAGGATGATGTGAAGGCAATGGCTGCGGCTGGAACGGTAGCAGTGTTATTACCTGGCGCATTCTATTTCTTGAGAGAAACCAAATATCCACCTTTAGAAAGCTTGCATCAACATGGCGTACGCATTGCGCTATCCAGTGACTTAAATCCAGGCACCTCACCAGCCTTATCTTTACGCTTAATGATGAATATGGGCAGTACCTTGTTCCGTTTAACCCCAGAGCAAACTCTAGCGGGCGTAACCACGCATGCGGCATATGCATTGGGTTTACAAGAGACGCACGGCACTTTAGAGACTGGTAAAGTTGCAGACTTTATTGCGTGGGATATTGAGCATCCATCCGAGATCGTTTACTGGTTGGGGGGAGATTTACCAAAGCGGATTATTCAGCATGGCAATGAAATCTCAATCTAGTTTTAGGCTTATTTTAAAAGAGTTTGCAGGATGAATCATTCATTTACATGGCAAGGACGTAAAGATGGTGAGGGTGCTGAACACTTAAGGATTCACCAACTCGTCAATACCACGCCAAGAGCTGATTATGCCTTGATTGGCTTTAGCTCGGATGAGGGCGTTAAACGCAACAAAGGGCGGTTGGGTGCAGCAGATGCACCTGATAGTATTCGTGCGCAGTTAGCCAATTTACCTGTACATCAAGCTGTCACGATTGCAGATATTGGAACCGTAGTATGTGACGGTTCACAACTGGAACAAGCACAGGCTGAATTGGCAGAGCAGGTTGAAAGAAGTTTAAAGCAGGGTATGAAGCCGATTGTGTTAGGCGGTGGTCATGAAGTGGCTTTTGGCAGCTTCTCTGGCTTGTTTCAATATCTGCAGAACAATGAACCAAATAAAAAAATTGGCATCATCAATTTTGATGCACATTTTGACCTGCGTGAAGCGGAACAGGTGACCTCTGGTACACCATTTCTGAATGCAGCCAAACTGTCTGAACAGCATCAGCAAGAATTTCATTATTTGTGTATTGGTGTGGCGAAACATTCAAATACCAAGGTTTTATTTGAAACCGCAGATCGGTTGAATTGTACTTATATTTACGATCATGAGTTACAGCAACAAAATGTTGAAACTTTAATCGAAAAGTTGGTAGCTTTTATCGGAAAAGTTGACTATTTGTATATTACAGTTGATCTTGATGTATTTAGTGCTAGCATTGCGCCAGGTGTAAGCGCACCTGCGGTTAAAGGGATTGATTTATCCGTCTTTGACCCATTACTAGAGGCCATTAAGGAAACCGGAAAGATTAAAGTTTTTGATGTGGCGGAATGTAATCCACGGTTTGATTTGGATAGTAGAACTGCCAAATTAGCCGCTTATATAATTTTTAACTACATATTTGATTGATGGATCATGTGAATTCATCAAAAGGTTAAAACATGTCTAATTTATCTTATGTCTCTCAAAATGACGGTCCATGGGCAACTTATCTTGAACAGATCGAGCGTGTTGCTCCATATCTAGATGGTTTAGAAGACTATGTGGACACATTGAAGCGCCCAAAACGTGCTTTGATTGTCGACGTGCCAATTGTTATGGACGATGGCACAATTCGTCATTTTGAAGGTTATCGTGTACAACACAACTTGTCACGTGGTCCGGGTAAAGGCGGTATTCGCTATCACCCAGATGTAGATTTAAATGAAGTAATGGCTCTTTCAGCATGGATGACAATTAAAACTGCGGTGGTAAATTTACCATTCGGCGGTGCAAAAGGTGGCATCCGTGTTGACCCGCGTCAACTTTCACCACGTGAATTAGAGCGTTTAACACGTCGTTATACCAGTGAAATCAGCCATATCATTGGCCCTCAAAAAGATATCCCTGCTCCAGATGTGGGTACTAATCCAAACGTCATGGGTTGGATCATGGATACTTATTCATCGGGTCAAGGTCATACGGTGACGGGTGTTGTAACGGGTAAACCGGTACACTTAGGTGGTTCTCTTGGTCGTATTAAAGCGACAGGTCGTGGTGTATTTATCACGGGTCAACAAGTGGCTGAAAAAATCAAATTACCTTTAGACGGCGCGAAAATTGCGGTTCAAGGTTTTGGTAACGTTGGTAGCGAAGCAGCTTACTTATTTGCTGACTCGAAATCGATCATTGTGACGATTCAAGATCACACTGGTACGATTTTCAACCCTGAAGGGATCGATCTTGCTGCGTTAAAAACTCACATGCAAACTCACCAAGGTGTGGGTGGCTTTGAGGGTGCACAAGCGATCAGTGATGAAGAGTTCTGGAATGTAGAGATGGATATTTTGATCCCTGCTGCATTGGAAAGCCAAATCACAGTTGAACGTGCTCAAAAACTAACTGCGAAGTTAGTGCTTGAAGGTGCGAACGGCCCAACATTCCCAGAAGCGGACGATGTTTTGGTTCAACGTGGTATTACAGTTGTGCCTGACGTGATCTGTAATGCAGGTGGTGTAACCGTATCTTACTTTGAATGGGTTCAAGATATGTCGAGCTACTTCTGGTCTGAAGAAGAAATTAACGAAAGACTGGACAAATTGATGATTCAAGCCATCAATGATGTATGGCATAAATCAAGTGAGAAAGAATGTACCTTACGTACCGCTGCCTTC
Organism: Acinetobacter gyllenbergii CIP 110306 = MTCC 11365; assembly: GCF_000413855.1. Classification (GTDB taxonomy): domain Bacteria; phylum Pseudomonadota; class Gammaproteobacteria; order Pseudomonadales; family Moraxellaceae; genus Acinetobacter; species Acinetobacter gyllenbergii. Next base: position 20,482 of record NZ_ATGG01000003.1, read on the forward strand.
ATTTTAGGCTGTGAGCGTATCTTAAAAGCGCGTAAAGAGCGTGGTATTTTCCCAGGTTAATACTGGCTGGATATCATCACAGCGACCTTAAGGTGTAAACTTTAAGGTCGTTTTTTTATTGCTAAATCAATCCAGAAAGAAATCTTTTTGTAGCTGGGTATTGCCGCTAACACAGGCATATTGAGTGAAATCAGTGATCCCGATCCGTGCCAACGCTTGTTCATCAGTTAAGCTCTGTCCCGTCAGTTCACCTTTGACCGTACTATAAATCGCAAAAGCCGCGTCAGCCATGATCTCAGATTTACGACTCAATTGACGCGTATTTTCTTCACCTAGGTTTTTCGAAACTGCTGCTGTGGCGATGTAGGTTTCAGGCCACAGGGTATTACAAGAAATACCATAGTGACGGAACTCTTCTGCCATACCCAAAGTCAAAATGGTCATGCCATATTTAGACAATGCATAAGGCGAGAGCATACCTAACCATTTCGGTGACATATTCACAGGTGGTGATAGACTCAAAATATGCGGATGCTCTGCTTGTTTGAGATAAGGTAAAGCAGCCTGCGCACAAATAAAAGTGGCACGGTGATTAATGCTTTGAATCAGGTCATATTGTTTTAATGAAGTGGCTTCGACAGCAGTGAGTGCAATCGCACCCGCATTATTAATCAAGATATCAATACCACCAAAGTTCTTGGCTGCTTGTTGCATAGCAGCATGAATCTGCTGTTCATCTCGTACATCTAACAGTAAGGGAAGTGCTTTGCCACCAGCAGCTTCAATCTCTTCGGCGACGCTATAAATCGTGCCTGTTAATTTGGCTGTTTCCACTTCAGTTTTTGCTGCAATGACCACATTTGCCCCAGCTTGTGCAGCTTTTAGTGCAATGGCTCGGCCAATTCCTCGGCTGCCGCCCGTAATAAAAATGGTTTTTCCTTGCATATTACTCATGTCGATGTCCTATATTTAATTTTTATCAATATGTCGTTAAATCATAAATGGGTGAGCGAATTTTTCTGGATTGTATAGCTGTCGTTGTTTGGCAATTTCTACAATGCGATGGCGCAACTGACGTTTGATCACGGCATAGGTTAGGCGATGCTTTTGTGACATCTCTTCGGCAAACCTAAATACTTCAGTATTTAAAGTTTCAGCGGGATGAATCTGATGCACTACTTGTGCATCTAAACACTCGAGGCCAGTCATAGATTTACCTGTTAAGGACATCTCCCAAATCGCATGCTGATTTGGAAGAAGTTGCACAATTTCTGCAATACAGTCGGTAAAGGGAATGGTCAGTTTGACTTCAGGAAAGCAAAAACGTCCTTTGTCTGCGCGCATTAAGCGGAAGTCACATGCAGATGCCAAGATTGCACCACCTGCATAAGCATTGCCATTAATTTCCGCAATGACAGGGAGGTTAAGCAAGGCCAAGCGTAGCAGCATATTTTCCAGTTCTAAGGTGAAGGCTTTTTTATCTTGCATGGATTGCTGCATTAACCAAGCGAGGTCTAAGCCATTGCAAAATGTTTTAGGATGGTCGCTTCGAATCACCAGACAGGCGTTATGCGAATCACGCTCAATTTCATCAAAGATCTCGATATATTCATTCAGCACATCTTGGTTTAAGACATTGTCCTGATCGCCATTGGTTAAGGTGAGAACATAAATAGACTGTTGCTGATCAAGCGTCATGGTGGTCATTGAAGCGCTTCCTGATTGTGCGTTAGTTTTTTGATTGCAGTCATTATTCCCAATAAAACACTCGCACAATAGGTGGGACTATGCCATATTGATGATCATTTTAGGACAGTGGGTGTTCGATGCGAGATCCGTTTGGATTGTTTCAGGAAACCATTTCCGTTTCTTATGCACATCTATTATTAGAAATTGTGCATGATTATGCCATTGATACTGAAACAGTTTTGTCTGGTACGGGATTAAGGCTCGCAGAAATGAAACAAGCCGATGCCAAAATGAGTGCACACCAGTGGTCAAAACTGGTGGTCAATGCCTTAAAGCTGACGGGTAATCCACGTCTAGGCATTGAATATGGCTTTAAATTACGACCGACGTCGCATGGGGCTTTAGGTTTTGCATTTCTCAGCTGTACCGATGTCGAAACTGCTTTAAGCCTTTGCCAGCAGTATTTCTGTACCCGCATCCAAAATTTTATCCCTGAATTAAATATTCAAGAAGATTTTGTCTATGTACATTTGGATGATGTACATCCTGTTAAATTAGGTAATGCACAGCAATCTGATCAATTAAGATCCTTCTTAATTGAGAGCTTACTGTTTGGTGCCATTCATTTTCTTAGTTTATTTTCTAAAAAAATTGCAGAAAATTGTGAAGTCTTTGTCGACTGGGCGGACGCACAGAATTATAAAAGTGTTGATCTTGCTCAAATCACCATTCATTTTAATCAGCAACGTAATGGTCTGCGTTTTCCCAAGCACTATTTACTGTGTAAAAATCCAAATGCAGATCAAACGGCCTTTCAGCAAGCGCTGCTGTATTGTGAAAATGACAAACTTAAATTACTTAAAGAAGCAACGCGTGACCTTCAGAAAAGCATTCGTTCCGAGTTGCTCTATAAAGCAGGCAATGCCTATCCAACCTTGCCCATGATTGCACAGCGTTTGAATATGTCTGAGCGCACCATCAAGCGGCATTTGCAAGCACAAGGGACAACGTTCTTGCAGATTTTAGCGGAGGTTCGTTTTAATCAAGCCAAGAAATTATTGCAACAGCCACAATACAGTATTCAAGATGTTGCCAGTCTTGTGGGCTATGAAGAAGCCACTAATTTTATCCGTGCTTTTAAAAAGATGTTTGGCGAAACACCGAGTCAGTATCGGAAAAGCTATTTGTCCAAGGCTGATTCATCTAACATCGCATTTTGAATGGTTTGAATAAAGGATTCCAGCGCATGCTGAATTTGATCGGTCCATTCAAAGGAACAATTCATGCGAATAAAATGTTGATGTGAAGGCAGTACATTAAATAACGGACTTGGCGCAACACCCACCTGTTGCTGAATCAGTTGTTCATAGACTTGCATGCTGCTGACTTTTTCAGGCAGTTGAATCCACAGAAAATAGCCACTTGGATAGTTATACACCTTACAGTCTTTAGGCAGATGCTGTTTCAGATATTGAAAGAACTGCTTTTTATTCTTTTCCAAAGCCCGTCGAAGTGTTCTTAAATGTTTTTCATAATGATGATGAGAGAGGAACTCCACCAGTGCATTCTGGATCAGTGCATTGGCAGAAATGGTACTCATCAATTGCAGATGCTGAATATGCTCGGAAAATTTACCTGCATAGACCCAACCCATACGAAAACCTGAACCCAAGGTTTTGGAAAAAGAAGAGCAGTGCAACACCAGATTCTGTTGATCAAAATACTTCATTGGCAGCGGTTTTTGATTGCCATAAAACAGCTCTTCATAGACATCATCTTCGATTAAATGAATTTGATGCTCATGCAACAATTTGGCAATTTTATATTTAATCTCATCGCTGACGGTAAAGCCAATCGGGTTATGCGCATTCAACATAAACCAACAGACCTTGATTGGATAGCTTTTAATGACTTGTTCAAAGGCTTCGATATCAAAGCCATGCTGTGGATGTTCTGGCAGCGTAATTACTTTCAGCCCCAAACGCTCAGCCGCCTGCCATGCACCATAGAAAATGGTTTGCTGTAACAAGATATAATCACCCGGTTGAGTAATCGCTTGTAAGGAAAGGTTTAAGGCTTCTAAGCCACCCGATGTAATGACAATGTCATCCGAATCAGTTGGAATCCCTTGCATACAATAGCGTTGCGCAATCAATTTTCTGAGGGCTAAATTCCCAGGTGGGAGGTTGGTGGTCTGATCATAACTATGTCGATTACGGGAAAGTTGTCCCATGATCTGGATCAGCTTGGGCGGATAGAGTAACTGGCTATCTGGAAAAGCCGAACCTAGGGGACTGACCTGTTTCGACTGAATCGATTTAAGATATTTAAACACCAAGGAGTTGATTTCAATTTTGGGATTTAAAGACACCACTGAATAGGCTTGTGGAATCTGAATATTATTTTGCTCAGCCACAAAATAACCTGACTTTTCTTTGGAATAAATCAGTCCTTGTGCTTCCAGCTCTTGGTAAGCATTCATCACCGTAATTAAGCTAAAGCCTGAGCGCTGTACTTGTTCACGCAAAGATGGCAGTTTGGTGTGCGGTTTCCATGACCCATTCTCAATGAGAAGTTTGAGCTGGTGTGCTAACTGTTCTGATTTATACATAAACTCAAGTGAATCCGTAGAGATGGAACAGCTTTATACTAGCTGTTCCATCTCTTTTTTAATAAGCAAACATCAATAACAGTCTAAATAAACCTGCAATGATGGCAAGTGCAAAAAAACCGACTAACCATAAGATTATAAACCATTGCGTTTGGCTTAAATGCAGAGATTTTATTTTCATGCAAAGCTGCTCCTTAGTGATAACCTGTATCTCCAACCCGTACTTTATCCCTAAACACCCAGTAAGAGAGGATGGTGTAGGCAATAATGATTGGGATTAAAATTACAGCCCCAACCAAGGCAAACTTTTGACTAGAATGCGGTGCAGCTGCTTCCCAAATCGTGACGGATGGCGGAATAATATTCGGCCAGAGGCTGATGACAAATCCAGTAAAGGCCAAGAATACGAGTGCCAAGGTATAGATAAACGGCTTGAAATCCTGACGTTGCTTACATGCTTTTAAAATCAGGAAGGTAAACAACAACACCAAGATCGGCACTGGGCTAAAGTACAGCAGATTTGGCAAGGCAAACCAACGTGCTGCAATTTCAGGATGAGTGAGAGGGGTATATAGACTCACCCCTGCAAAGACCACAAACAGTAAGATGATCAGTTTAGGCATCAATCCATACATTTGATCTCGTAGCTCATGGTCGGTTTTCATAATCAGCCAGCCACAACCAAGCGCGGCGTACATCGCAACCACACCCAGCCCTGTAAATAGAGCGAATGGGGTCAGCCAATCCAAGCCTGAACCTGAGAAAATACCATTGGTGGTTTGGATGCCTTGAATATAAGCCCCTAAAATCACACCTTGCAGGAAGCTCGATAGAATTGAACCCCAGATAAATGCTTGATCCCATAAATATTTGGTGCGATTGGCTTTAAAGCGGAATTCAAACGCAACTCCGCGGAAAATCAGTGCAATCACCATCAGGGTAATTGGCATATACAAAGCTGAAAGCACCGTTGAATAGACAAGTGGGAAGGCTGCAAATAAACCCGCACCACCAAGTACCATCCACGTTTCATTGCCATCCCACACAGGTGCGACGGTATTCATCATCACATCACGTTCTTCGCTGCTTTTAATGAACGGAAATAGAATACCAATGCCGAGATCAAAACCATCCAGAATGACATAGATCAGAACACCGAGACCGATAATGCCAACCCAAATCAGAGATAAATCAATCATGGTGCTTCTCCTTGTTTGGGTCTTGTTGATCAATGCTTTCATCAACTGCACTTAATGGACGCATTGGGGTTTTGAAATGCCCATGTCCTGCAGGTTCAAGATCAATGGCTTCAATAAACTCAGGACCTTTTTTCAGTAACTTCAGCATGTAATAAATACCGCTACCAAACACGATGGTATAGACCACCACAAAGATAATCAGACTGATACCGACTTGATCCGCAGTGACTGTATGCGATAAACCATCTTTGGTACGCATCACCCCATACACCACCCAAGGTTGACGGCCTACTTCAGTGGTGACCCAACCTGCAAGTAGCGCAATATAGCCTGTTGGTCCCATGACAAAAGCGAATTTATGAAACCACGAGGAACCATACAATTTGCCTTTTTTACGTAACCACAAAGCAATGAAAGAGAGCAGTACCATTAACATGCCAAGCCCAACCATGACACGGAAACTCCAGAACACAATGGTCGAATTTGGTCGGTCTTCAGGGGCAAATTCTTTTAAGCCTTTCACTGTGCCATCCATGGAGTGGGTCAGGATCAGACTACCTAAATTGGGAATGGCAACGGCGTATTTAGTCCGTTCTTCTTGCATATCTGGAATACCAAACAGATAGAGCGGCATACCTTCATCATAATTGGTCTCCCAATGCCCCTCCATTGCGGCAAGTTTGGCAGGTTGATGTTTCAATGTATTCAAACCATGATTATCACCAATGACCACTTGCAAACACGAGGTGACGAGTACCATCCATAGCCCCATGGAAAAGGATTTTTTCACTAACTCATCGCGTCGGCCTTTAATCAGGTGCCATGCAGCAGTACCCACCACCAGTAAGGAGGACACTAAAAATGCAGCGGCTGCCATATGGGCAAAGCGATAAGGGAAAGAGGGGTTGAACACAATGGCCCACCAGTCGGTTGGCACAATAATCCCGTTTTCAATGGCAAAACCTTGAGGTGTTTGCATCCAACTGTTGGAGGACAAAATCCAGAACATGGAAATACAGGTGCCGATCGCAACCATTAGGGTGGCAAAGAAATGGGCTTTGGGGCTGACGCGTCCCCAACCAAAGAGCATGATGCCCAAGAAGCCTGCTTCCAAGAAGAAGGCACTCAGGACTTCATAGGTGAGTAATGGGCCTGTAACACTCCCTGCAACACGGGAAAATTCGCTCCAGTTCGTCCCAAACTGGTAGCTCATCACTACGCCAGAGACGACTCCCATCCCAAAGGCAACCGCAAAGATTTTAATCCAGTATTTGAATAGATCTTTATAAATCGGGTTTTGGGTGCGTAGCCATTTCCATTCCAGCATGGCAAGAAAACAGGCGAGACCAATCGAGGTGGCGGGAAAGATAATGTGAAATGAAACAGTAAATGCAAACTGTATTCGGGCTAATTCTAAAGCAGTGAGGCCGAGATCCATATATCCTCTCCTATAACAGACTTAAACGAGTCGCTAGGAAAATGTGAAAGAACGGACTTAAACCCTTAAAAATAAGCAGAACCTAAAAACGGTATTGGAATATTTCAAAGTAATTTAAGTTTTATTCATCATCCAATCTTCTGTTGTATATGAGTAGATACAATTTCTTTTTGTTTTTTTATAACAGATGAGCATTTCAACCATGATCTGTTATATTTTTTTAAGCAAACTCTGTAGCTATTCAGCAATTCAGACCTGATTCAAAATAGCATAAGCAACGATGCAGTGTGTTTGAATATTGATCAATCATTGTAAGTTGTCTAAGCAAAACTTCTGACTGAATGGCGTATGACTATGTTTGTAACCGAAGAACTCAATGCGATGATTCGACTGTTTAAAGACAGTTTACCTTCGCAATCAGTACAAGAACAGCTACGTCTTGAATATGTAAATCTTGAAGCAACACTATTGAGAGGCAAAGTGCTGAGAGATTTTTCTAAAGAGAAAGTCGCTTATATTGCTCAAGCTGAGATTGTGAAGAATGACAATAATCTAGCCTACTTATTCGCACCATTGATTATTGCCAATTTAAATCAGCCTGTGATTTACACAACACCGATCTCTTCACCTGTACTTCAGATTTTGAATCAATATTATCAGGCGGAGAAAAGCGTCACGCTCAAAATCGAAGATGTGATTCAGAGTCTCAAACTCTATATTGATCTGGTGAATCATGCCAAAACTGAAGAAGATTTTCTGTTTCGCTGTCTGGTCAAGGCGCTGTGTCGAACGGATATCTTTCATATCTTCTTGATCACACATTTGCCGATTGATCATCAACAGATAAGGGTCTTAGAAGATTATTTTGATGTGAAAATTGATGTCATTCGTGCGGATAAGACTGAAAGCATGCTGAATGATGAATTGATCAATACCCGAAAGTTATTATTTAAAAACAAAGATGAATGGCACAAAAAAGTCTGCACTTTGTTTGCACAGTTAAATGCTCAACTGATCGCACAAATTGGTCAATTTAGTCCAGCTCAAGCAGCGCATTTAATTGAAGATATGTTTTATTCAGAACATATTTTTGAAAAATTATCGGTGTATGCAGAATACATGCAAACTCGTATTCAAAATGGTGCCAGCTTTAAAACCTTGTCCACAATGTGATTGTATCGAATTGAATTTTAATATTTGAATAGGAGCAGAGCGATGTCTCAAGAGCAATCGAAGTTTCCCTACCTTGCGGTTGGAATCAGTATTTTATTGGGTTGTTTATTTTTGGTCTTTTTCTTTCTTGCAGTCAGTAATCAGCCAGATTATATGCCATCACAGCAGAAGCAAAATGCGTCCCAAGTACAGTCAGCCACACCTAGTAACAAGTAAATAATGCATGCTGATAAAAAATAACCTCTCACTTTTTCTCTCTTACTGGTGATCCGAGCACTTGCCAGTAAGTTTTTTTATTGATTGCTGAAGTACCGAATCATTCTAGCTCGCATGATAAAGTGAATAACGACGTGGTGAAGTACCTGTCCAGCGTTTGAAAGCCCGTGAGAAGTTTTTAGTATTGCTATAGCCGAGATGGTCTGCAATATTTTCGAGGGATAAATGGGGATTTTTCAGCAGTTGAATGGCTTTTTCACATCTGACTTTTTCGACCAGTTCTCTAAAACTGGTGCCTTCACTTTCTAGTTTTCTCTGCAAAGCACGTTCAGTCATATGCAATTTTTTTAAAACTTCCGTTAAGGGACTAATGCCCATTGCTTCGTCATAGATTAAATCTTGTATGCTGCGGTTAAAACTATTCTGTTCCAATAGTTTACGCAACTGTGATTTACATTCCTCACGGGCTAAACGTTCCGCAATTGCATCTGAGTGAAGTAAGGGAAGATCTAAGATTTCTTTTTGAAACTCCAAACGAGTTGCAGGTTGATCAAATCTCACTTCACCTGGAATTAAGGGCAGTAATTTATCAAAATAATCGGGTTTGCTGAATTGCACATCGGCATAACCTGTTAATGTTTGCCCTGAAATAGTTTTCCCCATCTGTGCAAAGCCAAGAATGAGTGCAATTTGAATCACTTCATCCAGATAGTAGGCCTCGGTTTGTTCAAATAAGATCAGCGCACGTTCATCGACGACATCAAGCTGAATGGTGTGAATGCTGGATTGGAGTGAAATAAATTCTTGTGCAATATTGAGTGCTTGCTTTACATCTTTGGCGAGCATCGCTGCCATGCCCATCAAACCATGACAGGTAATGGTCATTTGCATGCCCAGATAAAAACCGAACTCTAAAGCAGGCACTCGTGTCAGTTCCAATGCGCGCCGTAGGATCGCCATCACGACTTTGGCATCAGCCCGCCATAACGGTTGTACCAATTGTTGTTGAGAGATACCAGAGCCATTCAATAATTCAACTGCTGAAATATCCCAACGCGAAACCACATCGACCATCAGTGCGATATAAGTGCCTGGAACTGTTTTTTCTAAATCTTTGCTGACCATAATAATGATGTCGGAAAATGATACCAAAATGGCGTACTAGGAACTATTACAGCATTTTTTTTTATTTAAAAATAGCCGCATCAACACTGTAGTAGGCCGCTTATATTTGAGTTTTGCTGCTTTAGAGTGTCCAGATGAGTTAAAAATAACACTAGGATGGGGAATGAAAAAAGGAATTTTGATTACCGCCTTTATCTCGGTATTTTCAACAGCTACACAAGCGAAAGTTGATATTTGTGTCTTTGATTTACTTGGTAAGGCAGGTGAGTCTTACAAAATTGTAGAAGAATGGGCATTAGCTGCTAAAACGTGGAATGCGGAGCTTAATCTTATTGCCTATCAAGATGAAGCCAAAGCACAAAGTGATTTTGAAGTTGGAAAATGTGATGGGGTATCGATGACCTCCATGCGCGCACGTAAATACAATAAATTTGCAGGTTCGATTGATGCTTTAGGCGCGATTACAAGTCCTTCGATTGCACAAAAAGCTATTCGCTATGTGTTAGACCCACGTAATAGACATCGTTTAGTCACCAATATCGGGGCTGAGCAATATGAGGTTGCTGCAATTGCTCAAATTGGTTTGGCCTATGTCTTTGTCAGAGATAAAACCATTAACACTATTGAGAAGGGCAAAGGCAAGAAGTTTGCTTATTTACATTATGACCAAGCCCAAAAAATGATTGTTGATCGACTGGAGCTGGTGGGAGTCCCTTCAGAAATTTCCGACTTTGCGAAGAAATTTAATAACAAACAGGTCGATGTGATTGCTGCACCTGCCTATGCATATCGTCCCCTAGAAATTGCTAAGGGTTTGGGGAGTAATGGTGCCATGTTTGATTTTCCAGTGATTAATTTAACGGGTGACATCATTATTCGTCCAGAAAAATTTCCAGCAGGCTTTGGGATGAAATCGCGGGCTTGGGCGACCAAACAATTACCGAAAAATTTTGCCACGATTGCCCGTTTAGAAGCTGAAATCCCAGCGAAGTATAAACAAAGCTTATCTAATGAAGATAAGCGTCGTTACCAACAAATGTTACGTGATGGCCGAATGGAGCTGACCAAACTCGGGGTGTATGACCCCGTCATGATGGGGGTGCTAAAACGTGCTCGCTGCACAGTTGAACGCACCAATTTTGAATGTTCATTGAGTGGTGAATAGCTCAAACGTTGCTTTAAATATTGAAAATGCTACAAAGAAAAGCTGAGGTTAATATGAATGCACACACGCAGCATCACAAACTGGTTGCACGATCTGTAAAGTTTGATTTTTCCAACTCTCCTGTGCAATGGATTCCGAATGATCCAATCTGTTCGCATTTGATTAATGGGATTAATTTAATCTTACCTGCTGGTGAGTTTTGGTTTTGCCGTGTTTATAACAAGGCCTTGGTTTATGTGAAAGATCCTGTTCTAACTGATGATGTAAAAGGCTTTATTCGTCAAGAAGCCACTCATGCACGTGCGCATCAAAGTGCTCAGGCGTTCTTGAAACAGCATGATTATGATTTGGAACCTGCGCTTAAAAAAATTAATTGGATTTTTGGTGTGTTACTCGGAGAAAGTCCTTTAGGAATCAAAGCATTGGAGATTCAATCTTTAGCGCATTTTTGGTTGATGACCCGTGTAGGGGTAGTTGCCGCCATTGAGCATTTTACGGGTGTGCTGGGGCAATGGTGTATGGATAATACATCATGGGACAAGGCTGACCCAGTGATTGCGGATATGTTCCGATGGCATTTGGCTGAAGAAGTCGAGCATCGCTGTGTTGCATTTGACTTATTTAAACAACTGCTGCCAAATCCGGTATTTTTTTATCTCTATCGTCAGTTTTTAATGCTGCTGGTTTTTCCTATCTTCATTTATTTGTTGGCAGATATTGCACGTGACTTAGGTAAACAAGATCCAGATATTAGCATTCGAAAAATTTTTAATCGAAATTTTTGGCGATTATTGCCGATTTATCAAAAACAGGCGAAAGCAACTGACAATGGCCCCACATTGACGTTTTTAACTCAAGCAACCATTCGCTGGATTTCCCCTCGTTTTCATCCAGAAACAGAAGGCAATACACAACAGGCTTTAGATTATTTAGCACGTTCAGCCGCCGTTCAGGCACTGAAATAATCATATGGGTGTGGCAAAAATAATGACTTTATTGGACGTTTTATAAGGAAACAGACGTAGCGTTTGTTGAAGGAAGGAAATATGAAAAAAATTGCACTTGCGATCACCACAGCTTCAATTTTGAGTGTCTCGACCTCAAGCCAAGCGGCAATTGATGTCTGTGTTTTTGATATCTTAGGGAAATCAGGTGAAGCGTATAAAATGATGCAAGATTGGGCATTGGCAGCCAAAGGTTGGGGTGCTGATGTTAACCTGCTTGCGATCACGGACGAACAGGTGGCAGACAATAACTTTAAAGCAGGGAAATGTGCGGGTGTGGCAATGACGTCGATGCGTGCTCGTCCTTATAATAAATTTGTAGGTTCGATCGACTCTCTTGGTGGTGTACCCAGTGATGAGATCGCGAAACGAGCCATTACCTTTGTTTCTGATCCACGTAATGCAGCGAAAATGACCACCAATCTTGGGGGCAATAAATATGAAGTGGTCGGCATTTCGCCCCTAGGTTCTGCTTATATTTTTGTGCGTGATAAAAGTATTAACTCAATTGAAAAAGCCGCAGGTAAAAAGTTTGCGGTATTGGGCTATGACGATGCGCAAAAACTGATTGTTCAGCGGGTGGGTGCACAAGCAGTACTTTCTGATATTTCCAATTTTGCCGCCAAATTTAACAATGGTCAGGTGGATATGATCGGTGCGCCTGCTTATGCTTATAAACCATTAGAGTTGAGTAAAGGCTTAGGCAGCAATGGGGTTATGTATAATTTTCCTGTTTTACAGGTAACGGCAAATCTGGTGATTCGTCCTGAAAAATTCCCAGCAGGTTTTGGTCAAAAATCACGAGATTGGTCGGTTAAGCAATTACCGAAAACCTTTGCAACCATTAAGCGCTTGGAAGCAGAGATCCCCGCCAAATATAAAATGAATTTAACGGCTGAAGATAAATTGAAGTATCAGAAAATGATGCGGGATGGCCGGATTGAATTAACTCAGCGTGGTATTTACGATGCGGGCATGATGTCCGTCTTGAAAAAAGCGCGTTGCTCAGTTGATAAAGCCAATTTTGAGTGTGCTTTGGCAGGAGAGTAATTGAATATTTTTTATCAAATGATCAATAAAGCCTAGATCCTTCTAGGCTTTATTTTTGCGTTCTAAATACAGGGATAAGACAAATCAGGAATAGAAAATAAGCACAATTCATGTTAATCCTATCTATAGCAAATGTTAAAAAATAGCTCAGATGAGGGCAACATGACGGATAACTCAGAACAAACCATACATAAGCAAGAGAACACCAGTTTTGCACGAATTGAACCCTATACCCAACCTGCGGGAGGATGGGGAGCATTACTCAGTGTTGCTCGCAATCTGAAAAGGCAAGATATCTTAAAAAAAGGTTCAATTACCTTACTGAATATTAATCAACCCACAGGCTTTGATTGCCCAGGTTGTGCATGGCCTGAGAAAAAAGATGCACATGCTTTTAACTTCTGTGAAAACGGCGCCAAAGCCGTGGCTTTTGAAGCAACCAGTAAAACGGTAACGCCTGAATTCTTTGCGCAACATACCGTCAGTTGGCTGGCTGAGCAAAATGATTTCTATCTTGAGGATCTTGGGCGATTAACGGATCCAATGCGATATGACCCTGTTTCTGATAAATATGTCCCAATTTCTTGGGATGAAGCCTTTCAATTGATTGCTCAGCATTTACAAGCACTTGATCATCCTGACCAAGCGGCTTTTTATACCTCTGGTCGTGCCAGTAATGAAGCGGCATTTCTGTATCAACTTTTTGTTCGCAGCTTTGGTACCAATAATTTCCCTGACTGTTCTAATATGTGTCATGAAACTACCAGTGTCGGTTTAAAAGATGCGATTGGTTTGGGTAAAGGCACCGTTATTCTGGATGATTTTGATCAGGCCGATGCGATTTTTAGTTTTGGGCATAATCCAGGCACCAACCATCCACGTATGTTGGCAACCTTGAGAGAAGTTTCTCGAAGAGGCGGTAATATTGTTGCTATTAACCCAATCAAAGAACGTGGGCTGGAACGTTTCCAAGATCCGCAAGCGCCATTGGAAATGATGACCAATGGCAGTACCCCAATCAGCCGCTATTACTTCCAACCTAAAATTGGGGGTGACTATGCACTGATGTTTGGGGTGATGAAGCATTTGTTGGAATGGGATAAAAAGGCACTGGCGAAAGGAAAAGCAAGTGTTTTTGATCGTAGCTTCATTGAATTGAATACCATTGGTTTTGATGAAATGCTGGCTGAAATTGATGGCACAGCATGGGCAGAAATTCATAAACATACGGGACTGTCACCTGAACATTTAGAATCAATTGCCAAAATGTATCTAGATGCGAAAACCGCTATTTTCTGTTGGGGGATGGGGATTACCCAACACCGTCACGGGACAGCCAATATTCATATGCTGGCAAACCTGATGCTGGCAAGAGGGCATATCGGTCGTCCGGGTGCAGGTCTTTGTCCAGTACGCGGTCATAGTAATGTGCAGGGTGACCGAACTATGGGTATCAATGAAAATCCAAGTGATGCACTTCTGGATAGTATTGATCGGGTTTTTGGGATCAAGTCGCCGCGTAAACATGGTTTTGGGGTAGTCGATACCATCAAGGCGATGTATGAAGGCGAGGTCAAAGTCTTTATCGGTCTAGGCGGAAACTTTGCGGTTGCTACTCCTGATACGCCCTATACTCAAGAGGCGTTACGCCGTTGTGATTTAACTGTCAACATTACCACCAAGTTGAATCGTAGCCATTTGGTCTGTGGCAAGACGGCCTTAATGTTACCGTGTTTGGGGCGGACAGAAGTGGACATGCAGCTTCATGGTGCTCAGGCCATTTCAGTTGAAGATTCGATGAGTAATGTGCATCTTTCTGCAGGCCGCAATCCGCCGATTTCAGAAAATATCTTATCCGAGCCAGATATTGTCGCGCGTATGGCAGCAGCAGCCCTACCAGACAGTACGGTGAAATGGCGTTGGTATATTGAGAGCTATGATCGTATTCGCGATTCCATTGCTGATGTTTTTGATGAATTTCATGATTTCAACCAACGGGTTTATCAACCGAGCGGTTTTCATTTAGAGCATCCAGCCAATCAGCATGTTTGGCATACGCCTAGCGGCAAAGCCCAGTTTTTGATTACACCTTTGACAGAAGTCTACGAAGACAAAGAAAATCAATATGCTGCGGCTTATACTGAGCAGCAAGTTTATACCTTGATGACCACACGTTCACATGACCAGTACAACACCACTTTATATGGTTTGGATGATCGCTACCGCGGTGTATTCGGACAGCGCCGTGTTTTGTTTATGAATCAGGCGGATATTGATGCCGCAGGTTTTGAAGCAGATCAATGGGTTGATATCGAAAGTGTGTTCTCGGATGGGGTAAAACGAATCGTGCATAGTTTCCGTATTGTGCCGTATAACATTCCGCAAGGTAGTCTGGCGGCCTATTATCCCGAAACCAATCCATTGGTGGCTTTGGGCAGCCATGATAAATATGCCAAAATCCCAGCATCAAAAAGCATTCCTGTGATTCTACATGCGGGGAATGCACCAGCGCATTTCAATCTGAATGTGGAAGTTGATCCTGAGCATGCTAATGAACGCGTCAGTAACGCATAGTGTATGACTGCAATCGTATAAAGAGGTTGGGTGTGGACACCAAAACACATGGCTATGAAACGGTGCAAGTGCATCGTTTTCAGCATGATCGTTGTGAAAATGAAATCGACTATATCGTGCAGGAATATCCTGTTGCCTTGGTCTATAACGGGATCTCTCATGCGGTGATGATGGCGACGCCGTCAGATCTTGAAGTCTTTGCCAAAGGCTTTAGCCTGTCTGAAGGGATTCTGCATAGCTTAAGTGAGCTATATTCACTGGATATTCGTCAAAATGAACTGGGGGTTGAAGTGGATATGACCATTTCGACCCGTGCTTTTGTCGCGTTAAAAGAGCATCGTCGTATGATGGTGGGACGCACAGGCTGCGGTCTATGCGGGATTGAAAGTTTAAAACAACTTTATGCTGATTTACCTGTGGTCAGTACCCAGGTGCCATCAACATGGTTAAATCAGATCCCGAATGCGATTACCCAACTGAAAGTCAGACAAAAAATCACAGCGCTCACGGGAGGGGCGCATGCGGCAGCTTGGGTCGTGAAAGGGCAAATCGTAGCGTTATTTGAAGATGTTGGACGGCACAACGCTTTAGATAAGTTATTGGGTTATCTGGCGGAGCAAAAGTTCAATGTGGGTGATGGTTTTGTGGTGATGACCAGTCGTGCCAGTTATGAACTGATTCGTAAGTGCGCACAATCCAATATTGCTTTACTGGCAACCATTTCTGCACCGACCAGTATGGCCATCGCCATGGCAAAGCAATCGAATCTGACTTTAGCAAGTTTTTGTCGGGGAGATAGCTTTGTTTTATATACTGAATAATAGTAAAAATTTGTGATTATGTTGCTGACTCATGCTTTGATTTGTGTAGGATATGAGCACTAAGTTCTTCTATTCCTAAAAATTATGAATCTACCTTTAAGACCACAGCCAGTCATCAATAATCTTTCGGGTGAGAATGCCTTATTTATTGTGCTTGGAATCAATACCCAACCGGATCATTCTGGGATTATTGATTTTCTTGCTAATTTTTCAGCATTGGTACGTAGTCTGACCAATCGCTTTCCCAACGGTAATTTTAGTGCTTCTGTGGGGATTGGTTCCAATGCGTGGGATTTACTCTTTCCTGAATTAAATAAACCAAAACAGCTTGCGCCATTTCAGGAAATCAAAGGACCAAGACATACCGCAGTCGCAACGGCAGGTGATTTGTTCTTCCATATTCGTGCTAATCAAATGGCCATTTGCTATGAATTGGCCGCAATTCTGCATGAGCAACTCAAAGACGATACCTATTCGATTAGTGAAACCAAAGGTTTCCGTTACTTCGATGGTCGCGCCATTATTGGTTTTGTGGACGGGACAGAGAATCCTGAACATGAAATTGCCAAAGAGATTGCCTATGTCGGTGAAGAAGATGCTGAGTTCCTTGGCGGTAGTTATGTGTTTATTCAAAAATATTTGCATAACATGGAAATGTGGAAAGGCCTCAGCACAGAAGAGCAGGAAAAAGTCATAGGTCGTAAGAAATATGATGACGTGGAACTTGGTGATGATGTAAAACCGCAAAGTGCGCATAATGTGGCCAGTAAGGCACATGATGCTGACGGCAATGAACTCAAAATTTTAAGAGCCAATATGCCATTTTCCAATCCAACTGAAGGAGAGTATGGTACCTTCTTTATTGGCTACTCTCGTTCTTTTAATATTACGAAAACCATGCTTGAAAATATGTTCTTGGGTAAGGAAACAGGACATGTTGATCGCTTATTGGATTTTAGTACACCCGTTTCAGGCAGTTTATTCTTTGTGCCCACCTTTGACTTTCTCGAAGACTTGGGTGAATAAATTGAATCAGCTGAAATGGCATATTTCATTTCAGCTGAACATCATTATGCTGCAATTAGATATTGCTGTAACAAGGTGCGGAACTGATCTGGAATACGCCCCGATTTCTGTGTGCTGAAATCAAAATAAACCTGAACAGCCTTTCCGCGTGCTACGCAGTGCTCATTTTGCCAAGCTTCATGCGCAACAATGAATGAAGAATTGCCGATATGCTCAATCCACGTTTTGATTTCAATATCCGCGCCGTAATAAATTTGCGCCACAAAATCGACCTCGACACGAGCCAGAATCAAAGGTAGATTTTTGATCTCCATACTCGGATTAAAGAGACGAAAAACTGGTTCGCGTGCGGTTTCAAACCAGCCTGTAATCACGGTATTGTTGATATGTCCAAAGGCATCAGTTTCATAGAATCTTGGTGTAATCGAAAGTGTAAACATAGCTAAGCAATTATTTTCTGATTTAAACTCATCTACTATAAAGGCTGACGCTTACATACGTCAGCCCTGATAATAGACTTAGGCGACTACTTTAAGCACTTTACTTTCAATGCGGTAATCCTTCAGATTGACATGGTGCAGTTTGCGCTTTATCACAAAGCCAAACTCTGGCCAGATAATATGATTACGACCTGCGTCATCTAAATAATAGCTCTTACAGATATCAGGCCGAACGGGCATTTTCGCCAAACGTTTATCAATGCGGGCATTAAATTGTTTTTGCACGGCTTCTTTCACTTCAATGTAGTCGATACGCCGTTGTTGCATGAGTTTAATGGCTTTGGAAATATAGACGGCCTGTTGTTCTGCCGTCCACATGACCGAACCAACCGTATTTTGTGAGTTTGGGCCTAGCATCATAAACATGTTGGGAAAACCATAAATCGACATGCCCATATAGGCCCGTGGTTGGCGTTGCCATATGTCACTTAAACTGCGACCATCGGCTCCTTTAATCATTTTATAAATGGCTGGTTCGGCGACGGCATAGCCCGTACCAAAAATAATAGTATCCACTGCAATTTCTTTACCATCTTCACCCACCACACCATGTTCAGTGATATGCGATAGACCTTGAAACAGCACCGATACATTGGGTTTAACCAAAGCAGCATACCAGTTGTTGGAGAACATCGGACGTTTACAGCCCAGCGTATGTGTCGGTGTAACGGCCCGACGCATTTCAGGATCTTTAATACTGAGGTTGATATTTAGTTTACCCAGCGCATGTAATTTTTCCATCATCTTGATGTTCATGAAGACAGGGAGTGAGGGCTCCAAACTCCATAATGCACTTTCACGAATGATTCTCTCTAACAACGGTGCTTTTTTGAAAACCGTTTTCACAATATTTGGCACAGCAAAATCAGGTTTAGGCAGTACCCAAGATGGAGTGCGTTGGAAACTGTATAAATGCCCAACTTTTGGCTGAATTGCAGGTAAAAATTGAATTGCTGAAGCACCGCTGCCGATCACGGCAACACGTTTAGCCGTTAAATCGTATTCGTGGTTCCATTTTCCTGAATGGAACATGGTGCCTTTGAATTGTTCTTGTCCAGGAAAGCTGGGCATTTTGGCTTCGCCAATGAAGCCTGTCGCAGGAACAAAAAATTTTGCACTGTAACTTTGACCATCCGCTGTACTGATCATCCAGCGATTCAGTCCTTTGTCCCATCGTGCTTCGGTCACTTCTGTGCCAAGCTGAATCTGGGGAACAATATTAAACTGATGCGCCACATCTTCTAAATATTGACGAATTTCAGCCTGAGGGGCGTAAGTTCGAGACCAATTGGGATTGGGTGCAAAGCCCAGAGAATACATTTCGCTGGGAACATCACAAAACAGGCCTGGATAATCATTCAGTGCCCATGTACCCCCAATACGGTTGGCCATATCCAGAATCACAACATTGTTAATACCTTGTTGCTTTAATTTGATACAGGTACTTAGTCCAGATGGACCTGCACCAATGATCAAGACATCAACTCGTTGAGTGGGTTTGGATGATTTAACTGCTTTATTCATAGAAAAATCCTGAAATGAAATATGGAGATAACTCAACAAAAGGGGCGAGTCAGTGTTTAGACGGTAGTCTGTTGAAAATGTTCAAGCAGCAATTCGGCAACACGCTGCGGTTGCTCTGCCTGCAAGAAATGCCCACAGTTGGGTAAATAAATGCGATTCAAGCCTTTAGGGAAATATTTGGATTGAGCCAACGCTCGATGTAATTGAATACTCATGCAGCCATCATCCAGTCCAGCCAAAGCTAATGTTGGAAGCTGGATTGGATGGAGTAAATCTCGGTTAGCTTTCAAGTTGATAAGATGATGAATAGCAAATAAGCTACGGTAGTAGCGTGTAGCTGCCCATGCGATTTGCGGATGGCTAAATAGCTCACGCGTGGCTGCAAAATCTGCTTGCGTAAATGGCCATGTGGGTGACCATTTTTTCCAGATTTTCGCAACAAACTCAGCTTGATTTTGCGATAGTAATGTTTTGGCAAAATGCGATTGCATCAGCAACATATAAGAAGATAAATAGAGTTGTTTCGGAAAGTATTTTAAATTGGTCAAAATATTCTGCATGGCAGGAATCGGAGGAACAGCCAGTAAGCTCACACTACAGAGCGAGGCCAGATATCGACTGGCATAGCTCATGGCAATGGCTGCCCCCCAATCGTGTCCAACCAAATGAAATTTTTGAGCACCGTGCATTTCTAACCAAGCTTTCAAGTCAGCAGTTGCAGATGCCAAACCATAATGAGCATTGCTGCTTATCGAATCGAGTGTATAACCCCGTAACCAAGGCACCAGAACTTGATAGCCTGCATCGACAAGCACAGGGTAAACCTTGTCCCAGCAATGTGGTGTATCTGGAAAGCCATGTAGCAACACCACTAAAGGATGATCAGGGTGACCATACAGATTGGCACGTAAGCTTAATCCGTCACGTTGCAGGATGAGTTGAGCACTTTTCATAATGGCCTCAGCGATTCATTTTGGCTGCAAGCGCTTGAGCATAGGCTTCAGCAACTTGTTGGGCAGCAGGAGAATTCGCGATATAAGCCAGTGCCTTTTTCACATCACCATCATGTTCTGGATGATAGTTAAATTTGCTCCAGCCTTTCAGTGCAGTCAGAATCATCACCAGATCAGGGAGACTTTTTTTCTGTTTTGCGGTTTGCTGAAATTCCCAAATCAAAGCCAATGGATTCTTGCGGGCAATTCGTTTTGCTTCTGTTGTATTGTCCAACTTACATAAATAGACAGATGCACCTAACCAGAACCCGACCATTGCAATAAAGGCCACACTCATACTGAGCTGGCGGCCTAAATAGCCTTTGAGATGATCGCCGGCCAGTGCACGATAAGCATCATACCCAACAGTACGATGTTCAACTTCTTCTGCACCATGCCAACGTACAATATCCAGCATCGCAGGATCAGCATGTTCCAGACCTTCAGCATCTAGCACCCAAGTGCCGAAGAAGCAGAAATAATGTTCTAAACCTGCAATGATGCCCATACGAAAGGCAAGCCACTGTTTTGAATATCGTTTAAAAGGTCCATAAATTCCAAAGGGGGTATCGCCCATAAAACCATCTTTAAACATCCACTCTAAAAATTGTTTAAAAGGCGTTGGGTCTATACCATGGGTCTGGAAATAGATTTCAGCGCCCTTGTGTGCATTGGCATGGGCGGCTTCCTGAGCAATAAATCCGCGAATATCGGCTTTCAGATTTTTGTCATCGACATAAGGCAAGGTTTTGTTGGCAAGACGGCAGAACCAGTGCTCAACAGCAGGCAACAACACATGCATGCTGTTGAGTACATGCGTCGCCAATACATCATTGGGAACCCAATGACGAGGTGTTTGGGAAAAATCAAAATGTACTTTACGGGCAATAATCTGATGATCAATAAACTTATTCATCGTTCGACACCTGTCTGTTTGGCTCAGATTGAAATCGCTTCAATTTTCTTGATCAAGCTGCGGGACTGGATATAACCGTTGGCAGCAAACCATAGCAGTGAATCGCGAATGGCAATCTCGACTGGTGTTTGTGGTAAACCCAATTGCTGTACCGCTTTGGCACAATTAAAAGAGGTACCTAATTGCCCAATTTTTGCGGCTGATGGAGTAACCAGAGGTGCTTTATGGGTAATATGCTGGGTCACCCATAACGCGGCATGTCCTGCTAGTTGGGAGGAAACACCTTCAATCAGGTTTGGAATGGTGATCACAGGTCGCCAAATGCCCAATAAATGATGAACAGTTTTCGCCATGCTTACACCATCCAGATCTCTATTTCCCAGAATATAGGTTTCACCTGTTATGCCTTTTTCTGCAGCCAGTACATGACCTTTGGCAACATCTCTGACATCAATCATATTGTTGATCGCAGCTGGCACAGCGAGCGCTGGCATCTGGGCAATTGTTAACAGTAATTTTCCTGTTGGAGTTGGCGCGATATCTTGGGGTCCAATAGGGCCTGTTGGACAAACGATCACCACATCTAGACCGCCTGCTGCAAACTGTAAGGCAATTTGGTGTGCTTCAAATTTGGTCAGCACATAAGCGTCGCCTGTTGCACCTAAAGCAAAAGGACTCTGTTCTGTAGCCTGAATGCCTTTAGCTTGTCCCGCAAAACATGCACCTGTGCTGGTGTAAACCACCCGTTTAATGCCAGCTTTTTTCGCGGCATTCAGAACAATACGTGTACCTTCTACATTGACCTTGCGCATCAGTTCAGGTTTTGGCAGCCATAAGGCATAGATAGCAGCGGTATGAAAGACTAAATCACAGCCTTCAACAGCTTCATCCATTTTGATCGAGTCGGTAATATCGCCTGCAATCAGTTCAACATCTAAACCTTCAAGATTGGTGAGTTTTTCCTGAGGCAAATGTAAGACCCGAACTTCATAATTTTCATTCAGTAGCATGCGTACGATATGTGAACCAATAAAACCAGCACCACCTGTAACTAGAGCTTTCATCATTTACCAACCTTAATGAGATTTTTATCCAAAGGAGAGGTGGATAAAAATGCGACAATTTTGTTGTTGGTACTATGCCGAATCACTGCAATGTGTCATAGTTCTTGAAATGACAGTTTTGACCATTTTACGACATTTTATATAAAGCATTGATGAGATAACGACAGTGAATCCGTCTTTACCAGGAACTTATGTCAGTCTGATGGCTGATGTGGTACAAAAATTAAATATTCCCGCAGAGATATTACTGGAAGGAAGTGGCGTTGAGGTTGAACAACTTTCACAGCCGTTCTGGTATTTAGATTTTGATATTTTTAATCAATTACTGAATCGAGCGGTTGAACTGACCAACGAACCTGCATTGGGCGTCTATCTTGGCTTACAAATGACGGTGTCATGCCATGGTTCAGTTGGTCTGGCCGCGATGGTTTCACACAATCTGGGTGAAGCACTAAATGTTATGGAACAATTTATAGGCCTGCGTTGCCCAGCATTAAAACCACGTTTAGAAATTGAAAATGGATTTGCCTCACTTTATTTAGATCAACCCATGATCAACTTTAAGATGGGGATTGTGGGCATGACATTTCTGATGGTGGGCTTTGCCCAAATGTCCAATGCCATCACAGGAAACAAATTAGAAATTAAGGCTGAACTGAATTATTTCGAACCTGCATTTTTAGCTCAAGTCCAAGAATTATTACCCTGCGAAATTAGTTTTAATCAGCAGAATAACCGCCTTATTTTTCCTGAAAGTTATTTAGCACTTCCACTAATTATGGCTGATCCACTCGCGGCCAGATTGGCTAGAGAACAATGCAAACACGATTTGAACAAGCTGGTGGCAAAACGAGGAGAGAAACGCCCGCTAACAGCTTTGGTCCGTGAATTGCTTTTTGATGAGGTTGAAGGTTTTTTCAAAATGAACGAGGTTGCAGATAAGTTGCATTTGACAGAGCGGACATTACAGCGTCAATTGGCAAAAGAGGGAACCACTTTTCAGCTTCTCTTGGATCAAGTCCGAGAGCGATATGCCAAAAAATTACTGAATCATCATGAATATAGTATTTCCTCTATTTCAGAAAAATTAGGCTACTCCGATGTGACCCATTTTACCCGTGCATTCAAGCGCTGGGCCAATCAGACCCCGAAGCAATATCGCAATTTACGAGAGTCGGTCTCTAGTTAACATCAGACTGTTTATTTAAGACAGAGAAAGGCGAGATAGCTTAACTAGAGATCGAGTGCAAAAAAGTTGAAATCTACACTGCTGGTTGAGATAATCCACCACCTAAAGCTTTATAGAGTTCGATCTGGTTATTTAACTTGGTTTGTTCCAACATCAATAGACCTTGTTGCGCTGCATAAGCAGAACGTTGTGCATCTAGTACCGTCAAATAACTGTCAATGCCGGCCCTAAAGCGAGCCGTAGATAATTTATAGGTGGTATCAGTTGCTGAAACCAAACGGCGTTGAGCACTCAAGCGATCTTCAATATGGGCACGAGCAGCAAGCGCATCATTGACTTCACGAAAAGCAGATTGAATGGCTTTCTCATAGTCGGCAACAGCAATTTTTTGCTCTGTTTCAGAAATTTTAATATTGGCTTTACGCGTTCCCCAATCAAAAATCGGAACATCAATACTTGGCCCAACTGACCAAGAGAAGCCTCCTGATTTAAATAAATCTTTGAGATCAGTCGATGCATATCCCGCCGAACCTGTCAGACTAATGGTCGGGAACATGCGTGCTTTCGCTGCGCCAATATTTGCCCCAGAAGCAAGTAGCTGATATTCAGCAGCTTTTAGGTCTGGACGATGATTGAGTAAATCACTGCTTAAGCCTGTTGCAAAGGTACTTTCAGCACTAATACTTTTCACGGCATGATTCGGTAGGAGATTTTGAGGAACAGCTTGGCCAGCCAATAGATCCAGTAGGTTTTTTGCTTGTGACACTTGGGTCTTATAGGTCGCCACATCATTTCGGGCTGTTTCAACCGAAATCTGAGCCTGACGTAAAGGAACTTCACTATCAATCCCGACATCAAAGCGTTTTTTGTTGAGGTTATAGGAATCGAGTTGTGCTTTTAAGGTCTGCTCAGCCAGATTTAAATTGGCCTTTGCATAGGCATAATTCAACCATGCTTGGCTGACCTGACTCACTAGACTAATTTGAGTGGCATCTCTGGCACTTTGGGTGGCAAGGTAATTGTTTAGCGCAGCATCTTTTAAACTTTGTACACGACCCCAAAAGTCTAACTCATAAGCAGTTACGCCAAGGCCGACCTGAAAGGTGGAATAAGGATTATTCGGATTTACCGTAGGGTTGACTTGTCGTACAGCACTGCCAGTTGCTCCAATAGTAGGCAACTGGTCATTTTTACTGATTTGATATTGTTGCTGTGCACGTTGGATATTCAGTGTTGCAGTACGTAAGTCACGATTGTGATTTAAACTGATGTCGATCACTTTTAATAAACGAGAGTCTGAAAAAAATTGTTGATAACCCTGATTGGCAATTGAAGTTCCAGCCGTGGTTTGAGAAAAATTTTGTGGAATATCGGATTGAATCACAGGTTTTGGTGCCTGCATATTCATACACGCCGTCAAGGCCATTGAAAGCGTAGAGACAAGTAGGCCACGAGATAAGACAGTCACATTAGACATGGTCTTCTCCAAATAATATAAGGATAAATACAGAGGAGGAGTCAGAGGAAATCCATTGATTCCCTCTGCTCAATGTCATTTAAGATGGATTTTTTTGCTTCGAAGAAAACAGCTTTTCAACTGCACCCAGAATAAAAATGAAGAAGACTGGGACAAAGAAGATCGCTAGAATTGTCGCTGAAATCATGCCACCAAATACACCTGTACCTAAGGCATGCTGTGTTTCCGAACTGGCACCTGAAGCGATGACCAATGGAATCACACCACAGGTAAAGGCGAGTGAAGTCATCAGAATCGGACGTAAACGAAGTTTGGCTGCAGCAACAGTGGCCTCAACTAAACTCATGCCTTCTTCTTTCAGCATCTTGGCAAATTCGACAATCAGAATCGCGTTCTTGGCCGATAAACCAATAATGGTAATCAGACCGATTTTAAAGAACACATCATTCATTAAACCACGTGACATAATCGCAACCACCGCACCAAAGATACCCAAAGGCACCACCAGCATGACTGAAAGTGGAATGGCCCAACTTTCATAAAGCGCAGCCAGAACCAGAAACACGACCAGCATAGACAAGGCAAGTAAGAATGCCATCTGCGATTCAGATTGCTTTTCTTGCAAAGAAATACCTGTCCATTCATAGCCAATCCCTTTCGGTAGTTTGGCAATCAGGTTTTCCATTTCACGCATGGCATCGCCTGACGATGTATCAAAGTTCGGAATACCTGCAATACTCAACGATGGACGTCCGTTATAGCGGTTATATTGCTGTGGTGCTTTATTCCATTGCGGTGTGACCACTTCAGATAAAGAGACTAATTGCCCATTTGAACCCATGACTTTCAGATTCAGAATATCTTTTAATTGCATCCGCGATTTGGCGTCGACCTGTACAATCACTTGTTGCATACGTCCCTGATTCGGGAAGTCATTGATGTACATTGAACCCATTGAAGTAGAAATGATGTCCGAAACATCTGCGAACTTCACACCAAGAACATTCAATTTTGCACGGTCAATTTTTAAAGAAATATTGTCACCTTGTGGTAAGCCTTCATTCCATACCATATAGAACTTTTTATTCTTGGCTGCCATTTCCATTAACTGGTCTTGTGCAGCTAAAAGTGCAGGCATCCCTAGGTTGGCACGGTCTTGTAAGCGCAAGCTGAAACCTGAAAAAGTCCCAAGTTCATCAATGGCGGGTGGAAGCACAGCCATGGTTGCGCCTTCTTGACTATGTGCCATCGTTTCATTGACAGCATTGGTCATTTCGCTTGCACTGGAAGTACGCTCTTTAAAATCTTTGAGCGTGGTAAAGGCAATCCCCACGTTTTGACCTGCACCACTGAAGCCCCAGCCCATAATCGTGGTGTTACTTTTTACATTCGGATTGTCTTTTAAGCTACTTTCAAATTCATTTACCACATTGCGTGTTCTTTCAGCAGTGGCGTCAGAAGGCAACTGGAATGAAGTCAGGAACCAACCTTGATCTTCTTCAGGCATAAATGCCGTTGGCCAATACTTCATACCTGCGAAGGTAAGACCTGTAATCACCACAAAGATCGCCATCATTGGAATGCTATGTTTGATCACTTTCAGCAGGATCAATTCATACTTTTTGGTGACTTTATCGAAGCTACGGTCAAACCATGCAAAGAAACCTTTCTTTTGATGATGGCCATCAATCGGTTTGAGAATGGTGGCACATAGTGCAGGAGTCAAAATCAACGCCAATAATGCCGAGAACAGAATTGACACTGACATAGTTAAGGTGAATTGTTGATAGATAATACCAACCGAACCACTGGCAAAGGCCATCGGTAAGAACACCGCTGCTAGGACTAAGGTAATCCCAATAATTGGGCTAGTGATTTCCTTCATCGCTTTGGAGGTTGCTTCTTTCGGTGGCAGACCTTCAGTTGCCATAATCCGTTCGACGTTTTCCACCACCACAATCGCATCATCGACGATAATCCCGATCGCGAGCACCATACCAAACATGGTCAGTACGTTAATCGAGAAGCCTGCAAGCAACATCACCGCAAAAGTACCCAACAGCGCAATCGGTGCAACAATGGCTGGAATTAAGGTATAGCGAACATTATGCAAGAATAAATACATCACAATGAACACCAGAACCATGGCTTCAAGTAAGGTATGAATTACTTTTTCGATTGAAATTTTAACGAAAGGTGCAGTGTCATAAGGAATACTAAATTGCATGCCTTCAGGTAAATTGAGTTTTAATTCTTCAATTTTGGCTCTGACACCTTCAGCCGTTTTCACTGCATTGGCACCCGGGCTGAGCTGAATTGCAGCAGCCGTTGCTGGTTTACCATTTTCTAAAATTGCAAAGTTATAGGCTTGTGAACCCATTTCTACATTAGCAACGTCAGACAGTTTAATAACACTACCGCTGGTCTTACTTTTGAGACTGATATTTTTAAATTGTTCAACATCGCCCAATTGACCTTCGGCAGATAAAGGAATTGTAATCAATTGCCCTTTGGCAGCAGGCAGATCACCAAGTCGACCGGGTGCAATCTCGACGTTGTTTTCACGGATGGCATTGTTGACATCACTAATCGACAGGCCGTAAGACACCAGTTTGTTTGGGTCAACCCAGATACGCATGGCTTTTTCAGCACCGAAGGATTGAACTTTACCTACGCCTTCAACCCGTTTCAGTTCTTCGACCACGTTACGGACCAGATAATCACTCACGTCAACTTCAGAATATTGCCCGTTCGGTGAGTTGATTCCAACCAGCATCAGGAAGCCTGATGAAGAGGCCTCAACTTGTAAGCCTTGTTGGCGAACCACTTGAGGTAGACGTGCTTCAACAGCCTTGATCTTGTTTTGTACATCGACCTGCGCCATTTCAACATCTGTACCCGGTTTAAAGGTCGCAGAAATCTGAGCTGTACCAGAGGTATCCGTGGTCGCGCTATAGTAAAGCAGGTTTTTAACCCCAGATAATTCTCGTTCGATCAAAGTCACAACGCTGTCATTGATCGTTTTGGGAGTTGCACCTGGATATACCGCAGTAATGTTGACTTGAGGTGGTGCCACACTTGGAAAGCGGGCAATCGGTAATTTGGGAATACTAAGCACCCCAAATAAAATAATGAAAATCGCAATCACCCATGCAAACACAGGGCGGCGAATGAAGAATTGTGACATCATCATTGAGCTCCTTGTATTGCAGGGACTTTCCAGTTGCTGATTTCAAGTTTTTGATTGGGCTGAATACGGTCAATACCTTCTACAACCACTTTATCGCCTGTTTTCAGGCCTTTATTGGCAATATAGAATTGATCATACTGTTGGCCCAACTCAATTGGGCGAATCTCTGCTGCACCTTTCGCATTGATCACATAGACTTGCGGCTCGCCATTGATGTTGCGTTGTACTGCTTGAGCAGGAATCAATAAAGCTTGAGGGATCGAAGCACGGTCAATATTGACACGCACATACATACCCGGAAGTAATTTTCTTTCAGGATTATTCACTTCAATACGGATGGTGACATCGCCAGTTTCTGGATCAACATTGATGTCTTCAAAGAGCATTTTGGCTGTGACGTTATAGGCTTGACCATGACTATTTGAAATACGTACCGTTTTTTCATTATTGGCAGACAACTCACCACTTTGTAGCGCGGCTTGTAAACGTTCGTATTCACCAATCGACTGTTTTACATCGACATAGACTTTATCAATTTGTTGTACGGTTGCCATGGTATTGGCATCACCTTGGCTGACCAATGCACCTTCAGTGACAAACGATTGTCCGATCCGACCCGAAATCGGGGCACGCACAGTGGCGTATTGCAGATTTAGGTTTTGACGTGTAAGTAAGGCTTTCATCTGGGCAACATCAGCTAAGGCCTGACGATATTCAGCTTGGGCATTACTGACTTCTTGCTTACTGATCGCATTGCTTGGTAATAATTGTTCATAGCGTTCTAACTGAACTTTTAAACGTACTACTTCTGCTTCAGCCTTATTCAGTGAGGCACGATTACTGTTCACATCTGCTTGGAAGGTTTCAGCATTAATTTTATACAGTGCTTGGCCTGCTTTAACTTCACTGCCTTGTCGGAATAACACTTTTTCAATAATACCGCCGACTTGAGGGCGAATCTCAGCAGTTCTGAAAGCCTGTACACGCGCTGGTAAGTTTTCGCTAAAGTTGACCGCTTGCGGTTGAAGATTTAAAACACTCACTTTTGCAGGGGGCGTTTCAGCTGGCTTTGCCTCATCAGAACCACAGCCTTGTAATACAAGTCCGATGGATAAAAATAATGGAAGTAATAGATGCTTTTGCATTCTGTCCAAACCTTGGGAGTTTTTGATGCTGACATTATTTTCCTGCTTTGTGTAACCAACATCGGGGAAGTGTGGAAAAAGTGTGGAGATTGACAGATAAATCATCGTATGATGAATAGATTGTATTATTTGCCTAGATGGTTATGTTTGAGCATTCTTTTTCTTTCGATTGTCATGACAAACTTATTCTCGTCGTAGAAGATGAATATGAGATTGGTGATATTATTGAGCACTATCTCAAACGTGAAGGCATGCGTGTCATTCGTGCCATGAATGGTAAGCAAGCGATTGAAATGCATACTGCACAACCGATTGATTTAATTCTGCTAGATATTAAATTGCCTGAACTGAATGGTTGGGATGTGCTAAATAAAATTCGTCAAAAGGCGCAGACCCCCGTCATTATGTTGACTGCACTTGACCAAGATATTGATAAGGTGATGGCATTACGGATTGGTGCTGATGACTTTGTGGTTAAGCCTTTTAATCCCAATGAGGTGGTCGCACGGGTGCAGGCTGTGCTACGACGGGCTCAGCAAAACAGCCAAACAGTCAACAAGAATCTCATCTATAAAAACATCGAAATTAATACCGATATACATAGTATCTATGTTCATCAACAAGACAAAAAAGTCATGCTGAATCTTACCCTGACCGAATATAAAATATTGCTGCAAATGATTGATCATCCTTACAAAGTTTTTACGCGAGGTGAGCTTTTAAATCACTGTCTGCCAGATAGCGATGCTTTAGAACGCACAGTCGACAGCCATGTCAGTAAGCTGAGAAAGAAACTGGAAGAACATGGTTTACAACAGATGCTGATCAATGTGCGTGGTGTCGGGTATCGCTTGGATCATCCGCAAGATATATAAGCTTGAATGAATCAACACGGAAAAGAACTGATCTGGAAATTGAAATGAAAAATAAGTCAGGCATTAGTAAACAGCTCTTTATTGCATTAAGTATCGTGAACTTGAGCGTGACACTTTTTTCAGTTTTTCTGGGCTATTTTATTTATAACTATGCCATTGATGTAGGGTGGATTACCTTAAGCTCTTTGCAGGAAGATTGGACTGAATTCCATTTTGTCGATTGGATTTGGCTTTCTACAGTGGTTTTTTGTGGTGCTGTTATTTCTTTAATTATTGGGATGTTTCTGGCACAACGCTTTATTAAGCCAATTAATTTTTTGGCTGAAGCTGCAAAAAAAATCAGTCAAGGCGACCTTTCTGCAAGGGCAGATGATAGCCAGATTCATTCCACTGAAATTGCTGAGTTGATGCATCATTTTAATGACATGGCACAGCAGTTGGAAAGCTCGGTCGAAAATGCTCAAGTCTGGAATGCCGCGATTGCCCACGAACTCAGAACACCCATCACTATTTTGCAAGGGCGCTTACAAGGTATTTTAGATGGCGTGTTTAAACCCGACGAAGCTTTATTTAAAAGCCTGCTTAATCAGGTTGAGGGTTTGTCGCATTTGGTCGAAGATCTACGTACTTTGAGTTTAGTTGAAAATCAGCAACTCAGATTAAATTATGAAAAGATTGATTTTAAATTGCATGCGGAAAAAGTTTTAAAACTGTTTGAAGATCGCTTGGTAAAAGCTCAAATTATCCCAGTACTGGATGTCAGGGCCGCATTGATTAGCTGTGATCGTCGTCGTCTTGAACAAGTACTGATTGCCCTGATCGAAAATGCAATTCGCTATGCAAATGCAGGAACACTTAAAATTTCTACGCAGTGGGTGGCAGGTGATTGGGTACTGAAGATTGAGGATCAGGGGCCAGGTATTGCGCCTGAGTATCAACAGGATCTATTTGATCCTTTTTTCAGATTGGAACAGTCTAGAAATAAAGAATTTGGCGGAACGGGTTTAGGTCTCGCCGTTGTTCACGCCATCGTCGTTGCGCACAAAGGTTCAATTGAATATAGCAATCCGAATCACAATAGTGTGTTTATAATTCGTTTGCCTGTTAAGTCTTTTTAGAACTAGTTTTTTACATGCATATTTAAAAACATGCATTTTACTAATTGTTTTTCCTCATCTTATTCTATTTATTTAATTGATTTGCCTCTTATTTAAGAGAGAGTTTTTTTAATTATTAAAAAATAGTATACAATTTTTTAAAAATGGTATACTTTATTGTGATTATATCAGAACTAAGGATATGTATTTTGAATAATAATCAAGAAATGGAATATGACCAAAGGACTTTGTCTACGTCCATAGAATTAGAAAAAGTCATCCCCAAAAAGCCATTTTGGAAAACTTTAATTTTTCAGATGGTCCTCGGTCTACTTTTAGGGTTGTTAGTCGGACATTTTTTCCCATTATTTGCTACAGAGTTGAGTCCACTTTCTGCTGCATTTATGAAATTGATTAAAGCTGTTGTGGGGTTGATTATTTTTTGCACTATTGCTGTAGGGATTGCAAGAATTGGAAGCCAAGCAAGTGTTGGAAGAATTGCTTTAAAATCAATTTTATATTTTGAAATAATGACAACACTCGCAATGATAGTCGGGCTTGTAATCGTAAATACGGTTAAACCTGGTGAAAAAATGAATATTGATCCTACGAAATTAGATTCATCTAGTTTGACAAATTTTTCCCATACTGCTGAGTCACATACGATTGTCGGTTGGTTAATGACTATTATTCCAGATACATTTGTTTCAGCTTTTACAAATGGGAATATTTTACCAATTCTTTTCATTGCAATTCTATTTGGTGTCGCCTTCCTTAAAATGGGACATGCAGCTGAACCAATAGTGCATTTAATTGAAAAATTGTCGGAAGCAATTTTCATTATTGTAGGAATGATTATGAAATTGGCTCCTTTGGCTGTATTTGGTGCGATTTCTTATACAATTGGTAAATATGGAGTTGAGTCTTTTATTCCATTAATAAAATTTTTATTACTATTTTATGTATGTTGTAGTGCATTTATTTTAATCGTATTAGGGAGTGTAAGTTATCTTTATCAAATTAATATTTTTAAGCTTATTCGTTATTTTAAAGAAGAATTGATATTAGCATTTTCTACGGCATCTTCTGAAGCAGCTTTGCCAAATGTTATGAAAAAATTAGAGCAATATGGCTGTAAAAAACATGTTGTTGGTTTTGTAATACCTGCTGGATTCTCCTTCAATCTAGATGGTTCCTCCATGTATTTTATAATGGCAATTATTTTTCTCGCTCAGGCATGCAATATTAATTTGACGCTTATTCAAGAAATATCCTTAATTTTAATTTTTATGATTACCTCAAAAGGAATTGCTGGTGTTGCTGGTTCTGGATTTGTGACTTTAATCGCAACACTATCTATCTTTCCTTATGTTCCTGTTGCAGCAGTTGTTCTATTGCTAGGAATAGATCGCTTTATGGATTCAATGAGAACCTTTACAAATCTAATAGGAAATATTGTTGCTGTTTGCATTGTAGATAAATCGGAAAGTAAAAAAGCAAATTAATCATCCATTTTTTAAATAGCCACTTGATTTTGACAAGGAGTAGATATGCCACTCATTACTATTGAACTTTCACCAGGTCGTACGCATGAACAAAAGAAAGAGTTTATGGAGCAAGTAACAAAACTTACTTCGGAAGTACTTAAATGTTCAGTTGATACGATTGATGTTGTGTTTAAAGAAGTGTCTGGAAATCATTGGGCACATGCAGGAAGGTTCTATTCAGAACCAGATAAGTAAGGTGTTATTGGTAAAAGCATATTTTAAAAAGTTGTTCTTTATAACAACTCCCATTAATTTCAAAAGAGAAAATTGTCATGGATATTGGTATTAAAGGTTTTGATCATCCAGTTATTGCTGTCAAAAGCTTACCAGAGTCTCATACTGTATATAGTAATTTAGGTTTTACCATTCCTCCTCGGGGAAGTCATATCGAGTGGGGTACAGGTAACTGGTGCATTATGTTTGAGAAAAACTATCTTGAACATCGTGGAATTCTAGATGCTGATCGCTACACGCATGGATTAGAAAATTTCTTAGCAGAACGAGAAGGCTTGTTAGGTACAGCTTTTCGTTCAGATTTAGATAATCGTGATCTCTACAGAAATGCATTAAATGCTAGTTTAAGTCCCTCTGAACCAAGAGAACTTACTCGAAATTTCGAGCTTGAGACTGGAAAAGTCCCTGTTTCTTTTCGATTAGTGTTCTTTAATAAAGATGATGTTCCAGCCTTAATGTCTTCTTTGGTTTGTGAACATCTCACACCTGAACTATTACGTAAACCAGAATATCTAGTTCATCCAAATACTGCTCATGATATTTTTGAAATGACTTCTGTTGTTGATTCACTTGAAGGAGTAGAGGAGCAATTAAAGAAACTTTTTGCGGAAGATAGTGTTGTCCAAGAAATGGATCAAATTAAAGTAACTTTACCTGATGGTGGTGTTCACCGCGTATTAAATCAAGCACGCGCAGAAAAAGAAGGTCTAGTCATTCAAAATGTAGTCGCTCCGTATTTAAGTAGTTGTGGCATTTCTGTGGAAAAGATAGAAATATTGAAAACTATTTTAGAGCAGAATAATGTGCCTTTTATACAGGTAGGGGCTTTGATCCGAGTTACGCCTGAAAATGCATGTGGTCTTTATTTAGATTTTGCAGAGATGTAAAGAAATGATAACTAGTACTACAGATTTATTGAAAGAGTCACTAATTTTGCCGAATTCTTTATGGGCAGAAACAGCAATTAAATTAATTGACAAAAAAAAGCTAGTCGAAAATTTAGAGACAGAAGTCCTGATAATTGGAAGTGGCTTTACAGGACTTTCTGCTGCGATTCATTTAGCTGAACAAGGTATTAATTCTGTAGTACTAGATGCTTCTGAACCAGGATGGGGAGCTTCTGGCAGAAATAATGGTCAAGTCATAGCGGGATTGAAACAAGATCCAGATATTATTGAGTCTATTTACCCAGGGAAGTTGGGTAGAAAAATGGTTGATTTCAGTAGTAATGCTCCTACTGTAGTTTTTAATCTTATAAAAAAATATGGAATTAATTGCAATGCTGTTAATAAGGGATGGATTCAACCAGCTTTTACAAAAAAAGGTGAAAAAGCTGTTTTACACAGAGCTAAAGTTTGGGAGGAGCGTGGGGTAAACACAGAAATTATAGAAGGCAATGACTTAAATAAATTGTTGGGAACTTCTAAATATCATATTGGTTGGGTTGATCCGCGTGGAGGGAGCATTCAACCTTTTAGTTATGCTAGAGGCTTAGCTAATGTCGCACAATCATTAGGTGTGAAGATATATTGTGACTCAAAAGTTCTTGAGTTAGTTAATAGAAATGGATTATGGGTTGTTAAAACCGAAAATGGGTCTGTGAAAGCTCCTAAGATAATTATTGCCACAGGTGCATATGCTGAGAACTTGGTTAAAAATTTAGATAAATCAATTGTACCTGTTCGTACTGCTCAAGTGGCGACTAAGATAATTCCAGAATCGATACGAGAATTCATTTTACCCAAAGGTCATGTTTCAAGTGATACACGTGAATTACTCACATCTTTTCGGCTATCACCTGATGGTCGATTAGTCATGGGAGGGTCTGGAGCAACTGCAGGTTTAGATCATTCTAAAATAGTTGGTTATCTACACCAATCAGGCGAAGAACTTTTCGGGAAAAACATAAAATTAGAGTGGGATTATGCTTGGAGTGGCTATTTTGCTGTTACTACTGATCATCTTCCTCATATTCATGAGCCTCAACATAACATGTATATCTCTGTTGGATGTAATGGTCGAGGTATTGCTATTTCAACATGCTTGGGAATTGAACTTGCAAAACGGGCACTAGGGCAGCTAGTGACTGAGTTACCAATTCCCGTAAGTAAAATAAAACCTATAGCTTTTCATGAATTTAGAAGTGTGGGTGTGAAAGTAGCAACTATTTTTAAAAGATTTCAAGATCGTTTAGATAGCTGATCAATATGCCTGAAGTAGGCGAGAACTTCTTTTTGGGTTTGTTCTATATGCTTTTTCAAAAGTTTAACAGCTTTATTTGTATCGGCATTTGCACAAGCATCTAAAATTTCTTGATGTTGTTCATGAGAACGTTTATAGCCAGCAACTTGAGAAACTCTCTGCCTCAAAACTTTCCCCATTTGATTTTGGGCTGAAGAAATCATTTGCAATAAACGGGGGCGCATGGATGGAGCATAAATACAGTGATGGAATTGCATATTTAAGTCACTACGCTCTTGTTCTGTTTTTGCCTGAGAATATTGATTAAGGATTTGTTGAGCATTTTCAATATCTTTAGAAATTATATTGGGAATGGCTAGTTCTAAAGCTTTGCATTCTAAAGCTAAACGAATATCTAACATTTCTAAATGGTCATTTACAGTAAAGACGGCAACAGTTGCCCCAATATTAGGAGTGAATTTAATGAAACCTTCACTTTCAAGACGGATTAGTGCTTCACGAACAGGGATCTTACTTAAGCCTAGACTTGTTGCAATTTCTTCTTGCCGAATTGGAGACCCTTCTGGCAAATCTCCATCCGAGATGAGTTTTTTGATAGCTAAATAAGCTTTTTGGTTTCCAGAAATGGGTTTATTTGCAGAAGGCATATATGTCTCTAGCTAATTAATTGTGACGGCAATTATTGTAGGGATTCTATCATGATGAATAAATTAATTGTTGTGAATTGTTTTATTAAATAGATAAAGGAGAGTATTAAATGAATATTCTATTTTTAGGTTATGGAAAAATGGGTCAGGCATTAGGCAATGCTTGGATAGAAAATAATCTAGTATCCAAAATTGTTGCTATTGATCCAAACATAACCGCTGATGGGGTTCGATTTTTTAATCATCAATCAGATGTACCATTACAAAATTTTGATATTGTTATCTTAGCGGTAAAGCCCAATCTAGCAAAGGAAATTCTTGAAGAATTAAAGCCTCAATTGTTTAAGAATGCTTGTATAATTTCAATAATGGCTGGGGTCACAACTGAAACATTAAAATCTATTATAAATAATGATGAAATACCTATTATTAGAGTTATGCCTAATACAGCTGTTTTAGCTAATGCAGGATGCTGTGTCCTATATACAGATTTTAATTTAGAGACTAATTCGAAAGATAATATTGAGAAATTATTTTTTGCAGTAGGTTATGCAATTTGGATAGATAATGAAGAGGATTTACATGGCGTTACTGCCTTAAGTGGTAGTGGACCTGCATACTTTCATTTATTTACTGAAGCCTTAGCTAATGCAGGTGAAAAATTAGGTTTGAAAAAAGAAATTGCTGAGTCGCTTGCAAAACAAACTGCATTAGGGGCAGCTTTATTACAAATTCAATCAAAAACTGATTTAGTGAAACTTAGAGAAAATGTCACTTCTCCTAATGGAACCACACATGCTGCAATACAAGTGTTTGAGGATAATTTCTTCCTGCGGGATTTAACAAATAAAGCATTACAGGCTGCATTAAATAGGTCAATAGAGCTATCAAAAGTCTAATTTTAAAAGTTAGATGTAATTTACGCATTTAAATAAAAAATATTTAATGATAATCCATTTTAAATATTTACTTGACCCTACAAAATTATTAAGAATCCAAATTTTTCTATAAATTTAAATGTTATGAATGAAAAACCGTAATGGTATACTATTTTATTTAATGGTATACTTTTATGGGGTTCTTCAATACAGGCTAAATTGTTAAGGAATAACAATGTATAAATTTAAAAAACTTATGATAGTTACTAGTGCCTGTGTCGCTACTTGCATAGCACTAAATGTAAATGCAGCTACTGATACAGAGGTCGAAGTTCTATCTAGAAAGGTGTATGAATTAGAGCAACTAGTAAATAAACTTAATCTAGAAATTGCTTCATCTAGTAGCTCGAAAAATACTCTACCAAAAGTTAACCAAACTGATTTTAAAGACCAATTTATTGTAGTAAAGAAAGATGTTGATAAATCAAGTGATCAAAGTAATCTATTGATTAATAATGATATTATGATAAAGGTGTATGGTAATCTACGATTGGATACTTCATATGACTTCAGTGGCACTACTAATACAATTGGAAATCGTACTGGAGTAGTAGCATTGGATAAGGAAAATCCAACTAAAGGTGCATTAAATGTATCTGTAGCTACTAGTCGAATAGGTTTTGATATATCAAAACTAACAGATTTAGGTAATTTGACAGCTAAACTTGAAGCTGATTTTTGGGGAGATGGCACCTCAAATACTGATGGAAAACTCAGGATTAGGCATGCTTATGGATCTATTGGTAAATGGTTAATTGGTCAGACAACATCACCGTTTGTGAATACTGATACTTCTCCTGACTTAATAGACTTTACTGGACCTATGGGAGGAGGAACTCAACGTAATGTTCAGCTAAGATTCACTCATCCTATTAAAAATAACCAAAAAATTCTAGTAGCATTAGAAGGAGGGGATATTGATAATTTTAGTGGGAAATCTCAAAGTACTGGTGGCAGTAGATTGCCAGCAATCACCTTTAGATATGATAGCAAAATGGCAAATGATAACGGATTAATTCAATTACATGGTATGGTTCATGAAAACAGAATATCTACAAATGAGAATAATTACAAGACAGCAATAGGATGGGGAATTGGAATAGGTGGAAAATATCAAATTACGGATAATGATTTAATTATGGCTAACTATTATCATGTTGTTGGTGATAGTCGCTATATGTTATATACAAATCAAAATAACGCTTCTTATAGTTCTGTTGAAAAATATGACCCTAATGGAGTCTTTTTAGGCTATGATATTACCTCTAATACTTACGATACTCTACAATTGGGTTTTCAAAAAAAATGGACATCTAAATTAAAATCTACATTTTCTATTGCTGGTATAAATTTTAAAGATAAAACTCCATATGCAATCAACAACCCTATATATAATGAATCTTTATATAATGTTGTTGCTAATTTTATATATACACCAGTTAATAATATTAATTTGGGGATGGAATATACTTATGGTCAAAGGGAAAATTTTCAGGGAGAAGAAGGAACTATTTCAAGAGTTAATTTATTAACAAGATACAATTTTTAAATTTTTGATAATAGTAAATTAAGAACGAGCACTATGTGGTGGTTATCGTATAAATATCCTGAGAGTAAAGGTGTTGAATTTCCAGCACCCCCTCAACAGAATCATGCTGTTGTTGAAGCATGGACAAAATGAATATTTTTTAATTTATTGATATTTATAAATAAAAAACTGGCATCCAATTTGTATTAAAGCATAGTGAAAGATGAATTATGTTGAATAACAAATGTGGAGCAGAACATGAGTAGAAAAATTCGATTAGGTGCGTTTATCCCAGCGACTGGACAGCATGTTGCCGCATGGCGACATCCTGAGTCTCAACCGAATAAAGCAGTAGATTTTGATTTTATTAAAGAACAGGTACAGTTAGCTGAAAAAGGCTTATTTGATGCTTATTTCCTAGCTGATGGCTTAGCGGTGAATTTCGGACAAGCAGAAAAAACTGGCTATAGTGATAAAGTGGCGGGCTTTGAACCTGTCACTTTGTTTGCCGCTTTATCGACAGTAACCAAACATATTGGTTTTATTGCCACGGCCTCGACTACGTATGAAGAACCGTATCTATTGGCACGGAAGTTTGCTTCTTTAGATCACCTCAGTCACGGTCGAGCGGGCTGGAATGTGGTGACTTCCGCTTCGGAAGCGGCCGCTGCCAATTTTGGCTATGAGCAACAGATTCCGCATGCAGAACGTTATGAGCGTGCCCAAGAATATGTTGAGTTGATTAAAAAACTGTGGGATAGCTGGGAAGATGATGCTTTTATTCACGATAAGGCATCAGGGGTGTTTTATGATCCTGAAAAAGTACATAACCCGAACCACAAAGGCAAATACTATGCGGTGAAAGGTGCGTTGAATGTACCTCGTACACCACAAGGCTATCCTGTGATTGTGCAGGCGGGGCAGTCAGGGCCAGGGCGTGATCTCGCAGCCCATTATGCTGAAGTGATTTTCACCGCTAATCAAAAATTGGAAGATGCACAAGAGTTCTATCGTGATGTAAAAAGCCGTTTAGCGAAATATGGACGTGCAGCTGACGAACTTTTAATTTTACCGGGCGTTTCTGCCTTTGTGGGTCGTACCGAAGAAGAAGCACGCGCTAAATACCAGCAACTCACAGATTTGATTCATCCAGAAGCAGGACTTGCTTTACTCAGTGGTCTAAGTGGCGGCTTTGATTTCTCGGGCTATGATCTGGATGGCCCATTCCCAGAGTTGAGCGAGGGGCAGGGTATGGTGAGTCGTCCTGCACTCATTGCTGATATTGCTAAGAAAAACAATTTCAGTATTCGTCAACTGTATGAATGGGTGGCGGGGGCTCGTGGTCATTGGCAATTGATTGGTACGCCAGAACAGATTGTCGATCAATTACAGCAATGGTTTGAGAATGAAGCAGCTGATGGCTTTAATATTTTGCCTCCAAGTACACCTGCTGGCTTAAATGATTTTGTTGAGTTGATTGTGCCAGAGCTACAGCGTCGTGGCCTATTCCGTACTGAATATGAAGGCACAACCTTACGTGAAAACTTAGGTCTGGTACGTCCAGAAAATCAATATGTATTGGCGCGCCAAGCTGAAAAAAACAAAGCCAGTTAAATTCATGTTAAAACTGAAGCATAAATTAAACAAACAAGGGTGATCTTTAACAGTCGCTCTTGTGTCATCACAATTGAATTGAGTGAAAAATGCAATATAGAAAATTAGGTCAAACTGATATTGATGTCAGTGTGATTGCCTTAGGCACCATGACATGGGGCGAACAGAATTCTGAATCTGAAGCACATTCACAATTGGATTATGCGGTTGAACGCGGGATTAATCTGATTGATACCGCTGAAATGTATCCTGTTCCGCCTAAGCCTGAAACGCAGGGGTTAACTGAAAAATATATTGGTACATGGTTAAAGCAGTCACAGAAACGAGATCAAGTCCTGATTGCAAGTAAAGTGGTTGGCCGTTCAGGGAAACTCACTCAAGCCTCGCATTTTCGTTCAGGTCAAACCAAGCTAGATCGCGTTAATATTGAATCTGCGTTGCATGATAGTTTGCAACGTTTGCAGACGGACTATATTGATCTCTATCAACTGCACTGGCCTGATCGTAGTACCAATCATTTCGGTGAATTGGGCTATAACCATGTTGAAGATGAAGATACCGTTCCAATTTTGGAAACGCTGACAGTTTTGTCTGATCTGATTCGAGCAGGCAAGATCCGACATATTGGCTTATCCAATGAAACCCCATGGGGCGTGAGTCAGTTTTTAAAGTATTCCGAAACATTGGGCTTAGCGCGGGTCGTGTCAATCCAAAATCCATATAACTTATTGAACCGTAGTTTTGAAATTGGCAATGCAGAAATTGCAATCCGAGAACAGGTCGGCTTACTGGCATATTCACCTTTAGCTTTTGGTGCATTGACGGGTAAATACCTAGATGGTGCACAACCAGCAGGCGCACGCTTAACGCGGTGGGAACGTTTTGCTCGCTATAAAGGACAAGCCTCTGAAGATGCAATCCGTCGTTATGTGGCACTGGCTAAACAATATGATTTAGATCCTGCTCAATTGGCATTGGCCTATGTGAACAGTCGCC
The DNA here is from genome assembly GCF_000413855.1 of Acinetobacter gyllenbergii CIP 110306 = MTCC 11365. Taxonomy (GTDB): domain Bacteria; phylum Pseudomonadota; class Gammaproteobacteria; order Pseudomonadales; family Moraxellaceae; genus Acinetobacter; species Acinetobacter gyllenbergii. The sequence goes on from NZ_ATGG01000003.1 coordinate 61,248, forward strand.
GTTTTGTGACCAGTAATATTATTGGGGCAACCAATTTAACCCAACTGAAAACCAATATCGAGAGTATTGATCTACAACTCTCAGATCAAGTGATTCAGGGGATTGAGCAAATTCATCAAGCACATCCTAATCCTGCACCTTAAGGCCTAGAGCATATTCTTTAATTTAATGTCTTTTTTTGTTCAAGACAGCTGAGTTAATCCAGCTGTCTTTTTTTATTTTGAGAGAAGCATATCGCTGCATTATTCCTATATCTAAAAATAAGAAATAAACACCTGAAAATAAGCTGTTTTGGTATAAGCAGGGTGTTGGAAAATCAACAGTGCTTCAACAGGGGAAATGGAAGTGTTTTTTTAAATAACAATAAAAAACAATTGCTTAATAATTGGCATGTTGCTTGCAAATATCTCGGTAGATGAATCAAAGATTGGTTTTATGCAGGCTGAGGAGCACAGGATGAAGATGTTGCGTTGTTGTATGGAAAGTTAATTTCTCTCTTTTTTTTTAATTTATTTGGTTGGGATTTTTTTGAAGTGTGATTGCAGATTCAGTCGCACACAGGATTTTTTGACTCAAATTTTAGTATTTTCGTTTTAGGGGTTTTATTGGTGAAAAAGCATCATCTCTCTTTATCGGTTGCATTAAGCATGGCAACGCTTTTGGGAAGCGGCACAGTTCAGGCAGCAGAAGATATAGATACTACATTAGTGCAGTTACAGGCGCAGCTGACGGCTTTGCAACAGCAAGTCAATGCATTAAAGCAAAAGAAACAAGCTTCAACTGAGATTGTTGAAACAGAAGCACTGAATGCCCAACAGGAAACAGCAGAAGGCATTCAGGAGGAAGAAAATACCGAACATAGCTTTGCCACCCAAAGTGAATTGGCAGGCTTCCGTAGTGATCTGGAAAACTACAAATATGATCAGTCTCGTCAATATGAGCGGACGTCAGTGAAGTCGACACGAGATGCCACCTTATATGGAACCGTTCAAGTTCGGGCACAGGGGCAGAGCCGAGACACAGCATCTGGAAATCCAGCACCAGTTACACCACGTCGTAATACTTTTGATGTTCCAACCGCTTTATTTGGTGTGCGAGGAAATTTATATCGAGATTATAAAGAAGGCAAAAACCTAGATTATCAACTTTCTTTTAGTTATGGCAAACGTGTTGGCACAGCAGGTAGCGCCAGTGACCTGAATTTGGCAGATGCCTTCTTACGCTATAACTTCACCTCGACCAATGGTGGGCCAGAAGTTCCTCGTTTGAATGTGACCTTTGGTCAGCAACTGATTCCATTTGGTTTAGATCCACAATCACCTGAGGATTTACGACCGACCATCAATGTTGCCACAGGTCTTGCTCAATTGGGCTTATTCAACCGTCAAACCGGTTTGATTGTACGAGGTGACGTCAAACCATTTGTCGATTATTCATCGAATTACCGTGCGCCCTTATTTGAATATGCGCTGGGTGTCGTCAATGGCAATGGCACCAATAAAGTCGATGACAATGACAAGAAAGATTATATCGGACGGGTCGCTTTCACTTTACCTGTTGATTATGCCAGTTGGTTCCGTGAGCTGAAATTTGGTGCTTCGTATCTCAAAGGCAGTAAAAACGTCATCGCAGGCAGTAATGTTCTCGATGGTAACGGTCGCAATGATCGTTTGGGTTTCGATATTTACTACAACCATGCACCGTTTGGCGTGACTTATGAATATGTCAAAGGACTTAGTGACTATGCAACGGTCACAGGTTCTACCTCCGAAGTAAAGTCTGAAGGACATACCGCAACCCTGTTTTATACCTTTGGCGATCAATTTTATAACAGTGTGAAATCTGTAGCCAAGTTTGATGACTTCTGGCCGAAATCAATCCAGACCTTCTATCGCTATGACAGCTACAACCCAAATAAAGGTGCAGATGTCATCGGCATTGCTGGGCAAGGACTTGGCAAAGTCGATATTCATACTTTGGGCCTCAATTTCTTCTTTGCACAAACCACAAAATTCCAATTAGGGCTGAATCGCTGGAGCTATGACCACGAGACAGCTGCGCAAAAAGACTTCTCGGAAGTACAAGCGCAATTCCAATACACCTTTTAATTTTCCAATATGAGTAATGACGCAATGAAATTTTTAACGAAACATTTATTTATTGGTGCAGCGGCTGGTTTGCTAGTTGCCTCCAGCTTCTCGGTTTTTGCTGAAAGTAATCCCACCGAAATTCGACTGGGTGTACCTGGTGCTGGTGTAGGTGGAAAACCAAAGGTTGGTGGCAGTGCGTATGCAAGTGCGAACTTACGCGGCATTTTGGAAAAAGAGTTTGCCAAAGACGGCATCAAGGTGAAATGGAGCTTTTTCCCCGGTGCAGGCCCCGCATTAAATGAGGCCTTAGCCAATAAAAAAGTTGATTTTGGTATCGGGCATGGTGATTTACCGTCAATTGTCGGACGTTCAACGGGTTTGAAATCCAAACTGTTATTTGTGACTGGACGTTTTGGACCAGTCTACTTTGCAGTGCCATCGGATTCAGGCGCGAAAAGTCTGGCGGATTTAAAAGGCAAAACCATTTCTGTATTTAAAGGCACTAACCAACAGCTGATTTTGGGACGTTTATTGCGTAAATACGGATTCACTGAAAAAGATTTCCGTGTGATTAGTCAGGACTTTTATTCAGCTCAAACCTCACTCTCAACAGGTGATATTGATGGCCTGATTACCAGTCCGTGGACATTGGAAGCACGCGGTGTGGCAAAGCGTATTTTAGAAGTGCGTAAAGATCCAAACCTGAATGGTCCATTGGTGGCGTGGGTCAGCGAAGACTTCGAGAAGAAATATCCACAAATTGTACAGCGTGTAGTGACCACATTTATTAAGGATAACGTGTGGAGCTCGGATGAAAAGAACCGTGATACGCAGTACAAGTTATGGGCGCAAAGTGGTGTGCCTTATCTTGACTATAAAAAAGACTGGGATGATTACTCGCTGAAAGATCGTAACTCACCATACTTTGATGATTATGCAGTCAACTCTTTAAAGAAATCAGTTCAGCAGTCGATTGATTACAAACTGATTCGCCGTCCAGTAGATGTGGATTCTTGGATTGAACCGAAGTATCTCAATACCGCGATTCAAGAACTGAAACTGGAAAATTTCTGGCCAAAATTTGATGTGAATGGCAACCGTAAAAAGTAATTGTGATTTGGTTTTGGCCAAGGGCATGTATGCCTTTGGCAAGTCCGTTTATTTGTTCAGCATTTTAGGAATGACCTATGCGTCAGGAATCGGTTGCTCAGGTTGAATTGGGGCAGTGGCGCTTTGTATTGGGCTTTATCGGCTTGGCATTGTGTGCCGGCTTGGGCATTGGTATAGCGAAAATCGTGACCTCGTTATATGCGGTGCAGTTAGCTGCAAATGAGTTTGAAATGGGAGTGATTGCTGCAGTACAGAGTCTCGGTATTTTATTGATCGGATTGCCAATTGGTTTGTTAGTACAGCGACACGGGCCTAAGACAATGTTTGTGTTAGGAAGTTTTCTCGCAGCAGTGGTGTATGTCACGGTGCCGTTTTATCCAGCGGTTTGGTACCTGATCTTATGTACTTTCCTTGTTGGACTATGTATGCCAATGCGGTTTGTTTCGCTCAATACAGTGTATATGCAGCATTTAAAAAGTATAGGTGCTGCTCGGGCGGGATGGTTTAGAGGTACGCATATGATGGGCTTCTTTCTGGTTGGTCCGCTATTGGCCGTGAGCTTAGTGAGTGGAGCGGGATTCTCAGGCGCATTTTGGTGGATTTCGGTACTTTTTCTGCTACCGATAGTGTTTGCACCCTTAGCCTTTGGATCTAATTCAATACAGATCAGGCAAGTGCAGCAGAACGAAGTCTTTAGCCTAGCTGTAATTGCCAAGCAATTGGTTTTATTACAACAAGATCAGGCTTTACGGCGTACCAGTCTGATTGAAATGGCAAGCAACGCCGTAATGGCGTACTACGGTTTTTTCATTATTGTGATTGCGATTAAAGACTTTGGCTTGAGTGAAACCATTGCTGCCAGTTTGGTGACACTACAGGGCGCTGTCTTTGTTGCAGCTTTGTTTAGTACAGGGACGTTGCTGGCTCGTTGGGGGATAAAACGCTTTTATCAAATGGGCTTTGCATCGGTTGCAGTGGCATCTGTGGCCTTGGGTATTCCCAAAGTTCCAGCGCTGTTGTGGGTGGGTGCTGTGATTTTGGGTTTGGGGCTTGCGATGTTGCATATCGTCAATTTCACCATGTTTGCCAATGTCGGTGAACGACTCGGAATGGCAAAGGTTTCTGGGTTGAGCGCGCTGGCAGGTCCTGCGGGGGCATTGTTGGGCAGTATTGTTGGGGGCTGGTTAGGTCATTACTGGGGCTTACAGTCGATATTCCTAATCGCCGCAGTTTTATTTGCTGGGCTGATCGGCTTTGCTCAACATCTCACCCATGTATTTATCGCGCCGCCTGTAGAAATTGAAATGTATTCAGAAATAGAGGGGCAATAAAATGAGTAGCATCGAAACTCAATTAGAAAATGAACAGACGTGGCAGCGGATCAATTTAGGCCCTTATTTAAAACAGTTTGGGTTCTGGATTGCCCGTATTGTATTGGCATTGATTGTACCTGCGATTGGATTAGCAGCTTGGCAGTATGCGGTACAAAAACAATGGTTACCTGAACAGATTTTGCCAAGTCCAGCCTTGGTTTGGCAAACCACCTTGGAACTGATCGATACGCATGAGTTGCAGGATAATTTATGGATTAGTTTAAAACGGGTGGCTTGGAGTGTCTTGGTGGGCGGCAGTATCGGGTTGTTATTGGGTTTTCTCATCGGATTATCGCGTATTGCGCATCGATTTATTTATCCAACTTTTAATTTAATTGCTCAATTTCCCGTGATTGGCTGGATTCCATTACTGATGATTTTCTTAGGCATCGATGAAAGCCTAAAAATTGCAGCAATTTCGCTTGCGGTATTTGTTCCTGTGCTCGTTGCGACCTATCGCAGTGTTTTGAATGTGCCTCCGCATTTATTAGAAGTTTCGCAGGTGTATCGCTTTAGTGCGTGGCAGCGATTTCGTCGTGTCATTTTGCCTTCTGCTTTGCCCAATATTGTCAGCGGTTTACGTCAGGGCATTATGCAGGCGTGGTTGTCTCTGGTGTTCGTCGAGCTATTAGCAAGCAGTGAAGGTATTGGTTACCTGATTGTGTGGGGACGACAACTGATTCAACCCGACATTATTTTTATGGCTGTCATTGTGATTGGCATCGTAGGTTTTGTCCTTGATCACATTTTGGGTTGGGTTGAACATGGTTTTAGCCATTGGCAACGTCGTGCATTTTAGGGGGGATTGAATATGTCGAATACTGTGAATTTAAATCGATCCAAGCAACCTTTCAATTTATCTCATCTGCAATTTTATGGCTTGGTGCTACCGATTGCATTCATCTTATTTTGGGCGATTGCCTCTCAATTAAATTGGGTCAACCCTAAACTCATTCCAGCACCTATTGAAGTGCTCAAAATTGCAATTTATCAGTTTCAGCAACAAGAGTTTTGGACTGGTTTAGGTGCGAGTTTATTTCGTGATCTGGCTGGTTTTGTGATTGGAAGCATCTTGGCCATCATTTTTGGCATTGTGATTGGTATCTCACGCTGGGCCAATTATTTATTTTTGCCCAGTTTTAATGTGCTGCGTCAGATTTCCTTATTTGCATGGCTTCCTCTGATCACGACCTTCTTGGATTATGGCAATAGTGCAAAAATCTTATTTATTGTGCTTTCGGTCTTTTATCCCGTGGCCTTACACACTATTGATGGGGTCAGACAAATCCCGCTGCAGCAATACGAAGTCGCCAAGGTCTATCAATTCAATGCTTGGCAGACCTTGAGTAAGCTAATTTTACCCGCAGCTGCAACTCAAATCTTTTTAGGTTTACAACTCGGATTGATCTTCGCTTGGGTTGCCACTATTGGGGCAGAATTTCTGCTTGCCAATTATGGGGTTGGGCTAGGCAATATTGTAATCCGTGGGCGGGCTGCCTTAGATGTCGGCTTGATTGTATTTGGCTTGATCATCATTGGCTTTATTGGGGTGGCGTGGAATTACTTCGCCAATTGGGCAGAGCGCCGTATTTTGGTTTGGCGACGTTAGGAGAAGAATAAAATGAAACAACAACGTTTTCAGCAGTATTTCAAACGTCGCTTTAAATGGCTGCGTCAGCTCAGCATCTTCAGTTTAACTGTGTTGGCTTTGGTCGCTTGTAGTAAAAACTCAGATGCACCTGCTAATCAAGTACATGAACTCCGTTACCAATCTTTAACCAGTGTAGTTTCATTACCTGAACTGGCGGAGGACTTGGGCTATTTAGGTGATTTAAAGCTGAAATATGTAGGCAGTGTGCAAGGTGGTCCACAAGATTTACAGGCCTTAACCACAGGCGATGTGGATGTTGCCACTGCTTTCGATGGCGCAATCATTAAATTAGCCGCTGCGGGAATTAAGATCAAAGCCGTGGTTGCTTCTTATGGCAGTGATGACAAAAGCTGGGTGGGGTATTACGTTCCCAATAATAGTCCGATTCATTCAGCGCGTGATTTGATTGGAAAAAAAGTGGCCGTAAATACATTGGGTGCACATTATGAGTTTGTTTTAAAAGACTATTTGGCGCGTCAAGGTTTAACTAATGATGAAATCAATCAGGTTGAGTTTGTTGTTTTACCGCCGACCAATACTGAACAAGCTCTACGTGCAGGACAAGTTGATGCTGCCGCACTGGTGTCTATTTTTCAAGATAAGGCCTTGGAACGTGGTGGTTTAAGAAAACTGGTCTCAGATACGGATCTGTATGGCAGTTTTACCGCGGGCAGTTATGTCTTTACTGAAAAGTTCATCCAGCAACATCCAGAAGTCGTGAAGCAGTATGTAACGGGTGTAGCGAAAGCCGTGGAATGGACTAAGCAAACGCCGCGTGAACAAGTGCTCGCCCGTTTTAACAGCATTATTGAAAAAAGAAAGCGCAATGAAAGCGATGTGCTGATGCAGTACTGGCGCAGCTATGGTGTGGTGAGTCAAGGTGGCTTGTTAAACGCAGCACAATATCAACGTTGGATTGATCTATTTGAAAAACGCGGTGAGCTCAAACCGAATCAGGTCAAGGCAGATGCTTTATTTAGCAATCAATTTAATCCCTACGCAAGTGAAAACAAAAATGTAGCTGACGATCAGCGCAGTAAGGAGCATACCCAATGACAGTTAAATTAAAAATTGAAAATGTTTATAAGTCATTCGCCGCCAAGAAAGTCAAAGGTGCAAAAGACCAAGCAGAAGATTTTGTCGCAGTCGAAAATCTATCTTTGGATGTTAAGGCAGGTGAGTTTGTTGCCATTGTAGGGCCAAGTGGATGTGGTAAATCAACGCTCTTGGATTTGCTCGCGGGTTTGACGACTCCGACCACAGGTCAAATTCTGATTGATGGGCAAGCTATAAAAAAGCCTGGGTTGGATCGCGGTATCGTCTTCCAACAATATGCACTGTTTCCATGGTTGACCGCGCTACAAAATATTGAGTTTGGTCTAGATGCCAAGGGTGTCAGCAAAGAACAGCGTTATCAAACTGCAAAGTATTTTTTAAATTTGGTCGGGCTGGCTGAATTTGAACATCATTATCCAAATGAGCTTTCAGGAGGAATGAAGCAACGTGTGGCAATTGCTAGAAGTTTGGCTTATGACCCTGACATTTTATTGATGGATGAACCTTTTGCCGCACTGGATGCACAGACCCGTGAAACCTTGCAGGCTGAATTGGTGAAAATCTGGCAACAGACTCAGAAGACCATCATTTTTATTACCCATAGCATTGATGAAGCAATCTATTTAGGGCAACGCATTGCCATTATGACCTCTCGACCAGGGCGTATTAAACAGGTGATTGAGGTGCCAGCTGCATTGCGAACTGATCAGGAGGATGTTCGTTCCAGTCCTGAGTTCAACCAGTTGCGTCATCAAATCTGGAGCTTATTACGAGAAGAGGTCTTGAAAGCACAAGCGCAAGAAAAACAAAAGCAACTGGTGGCTTAAGCTAACCATTCAATGATTAAAAAATTAGAGGTGATTATGTCGAGCTCAAAAGATACCTTAACCTTTCCAAAGACAATTCAGCAGCGATCGATTCGCTCAACTCAAAAGCCCCATTCTTTATGGGCGGAATTAAATTTGGTTTGGCTGTCTAAATCGTTTAAGCGTTCAGCCGCGATTTTATTATTTTTAGCTGTTTGGGAAATTGTGCCAAGAGTTGGTTTGGTCGATTCAGCATTTTTACCGACTTTTTCTACAGTTTTGGTGAGTGGTTGGGGATTGATTCAGAATGGTCAGCTACTCACGCATGTACAAGCCAGTCTGATTCGCTCGCTCAGCGGATTTATTTTCGCGATCCTGATTGCGATTCCGCTTGGTTTAGCCATCGGTTGGTACACACGCTTTTCCGAATTTCTGAATCCATTGCTTGAAGTGTTCCGTAATACGGCGGCTTTGGCCTTATTGCCCGTATTTATCTTGTTTCTAGGTATCGGTGAAAGCTCAAAAATTGCTTTAGTCACCTATGCCTGCACATGGCCAATTCTATTGAATACCATTAGTGGTGTTCGTAATGTTGATCCACTGTTGATTAAGTCAGCACGGACCATGGGACTGAGTCCAGTGCAGTTATTCCGTAAAGTGATTTTACCCGCTGCGATTCCAACGATTTTTGTGGGTGTACGCTTGGCTGGCTCATTCTCGGTGCTGATGCTGATTGCTGCTGAAATGGTCGGGGCGAAAGCTGGTCTAGGCTATCTGATTAACTATGCACAATATAACTTCCAGATTCCTGAAATGTTCTTTGGCATCATCAGTATTACCAGCATTGGCTTGCTGTTCAACTACAGTCTGCTTGCGATCGAAAAGCGTTTAACTGCTTGGAAAACGGAACGATAGTCAGGAGAAGCTGATGCAGCAAGACTGGAAAAAATATCTAGGCAGAATGAGTTCTGTGATTGCGATATCGGTGCTGTTGTGGGGATGTAGCAAACCAGAGTCGAAAGTGGTACGCAGTGATGGACTCGAATCTCTAGAATTTAAATATTTAGGTTCACCAGGCGTGGTGACACCTTTGGAACTGGCTGAAGACTTGGGCTATCTTACACCAATCAAATTGAGCTATCAGGGTGTTTCTACAGGTGGTCCGCAAGGTATTCAATCTGCTTTGTCGGGAGATAGTGATATCAGCAGTCCAAGTTTTGCAGGTTCGGCCGTCAAAATGGTGGCCAGTGGCGTACCGGGAACCGTGGTGATTGCTGCATACGGCACTTTTGATGATCCTTTTGCAGGGTATTATGTACTTGAAAATAGTCCGATTCATTCTGCCAAAGACTTAATTGGCAAAAAGGTCGGCACCAATATTCTGGGTGCACAAGTGGAATACATGCTCAAAAGCTATTTAAAAAAAGGAGGACTCAGCCCTGAGCAAATTAATCAGGTCACGCTTGTGGTTTTGCCGCCTGGTTCCGCCGAGCAAGCCTTGCGAAGTGGTCATGTTTATTTGGCACCATTGGCAGGCCCTGCGATAGAACGTGGTGGTGTACGCCGTCTTTATCGGGACTATGATTTGGTTGGTGATCTGACCACGGGCAGCTATGTCATGGCGAATCGTTATATTGCAGAACATCCCAATACCACCCGTAAAGTGGTTACAGGGATTGCCCAAGCGATTGAATGGTCTAGACAACAACCGAGAGATCAGGTCATTGCACGCTTCGAGCAGATTTTGCAAAAACGCAAACGGCCTGAAAACGGTGCGATGTTGAAATATTGGACCCAGTGGGGTATTCCAAGCAGCGCTGGTAAATTTCAAGATAATGATTTTAAAATATGGGTGGATGATCTGATTGAAGAAGGTCAATTAAAAAGTAACCAGATTGATTATAAAAAGATATATAGCAATCAATATAATGAATATGGCCGAAATTAAATATGATTTTTAGCTGAATTAATAATGGTTTTTTTCTATTTTAATAAATAGAAATAACAAAGGTGAATTATTGATTTCTATTTAAACCAATAGTCATGCAAGATAACTTCTCTTTTCGAACAATAGGGAAGTAAATGCATGTCATTCATTACTTATCCACAAAATCAGACTTTAACGCGGACTGAGCGTGCGACAGCCATGGTTTTTGAAGATCAAAAATCAAGAGATTTGCTGGATCGTATTGAACAGATTGCACCGAGCGAGGCCAGTGTCCTGATCATTGGAAATACAGGAACGGGTAAGGAATTGGTTGCAAGGCAAGTGCATATGATGAGCCAGCGCAGTCGTGGTCCTTTTGTGGCAGTAAATTGTGGTGCATTTACCGAATCACTGGCTGAAAGTGAGTTATTTGGACACGAAAAAGGCGCATTTACTGGGGCAATCAATAGCAAGGCGGGGTGGTTTGAAGCAGCTAATCACGGTACCTTGTTCTTGGATGAGGTGGGTGATTTGTCTCCTGCGATGCAGGTCAAATTATTAAGGGTATTGCAAGAACGCGAGATTGTTCGGGTAGGGTCACTTAAGCCGATTAAGCTCAACGTTCGTGTGATTGCCGCTACCAATGTGCATCTGGATGAAGCGGTACAGGCCGGAAAATTTAGAGAAGATTTGTTCTATCGTTTGAACGTGGCATTGCTGAAAGTATCACCCTTGGCAGAACGTCCGGGTGATATTCTACCCCTAGCAAACTTCTTTATTGCACAGTATTGCAAACGTTTGGGTTACCCAGTTGCGAGCCTAAGTCCAAGCGCGGTACAGAAATTGTTGAGTTATAACTATCCGGGCAATATTCGTGAATTGGAAAATGCGATTCATCATGCTTTACTGGTTTGCAAGAACCATCAGATTCAGCCCACCGATTTTTGCTTTGCGTCCTTATCCAGTAGTTTGAATTTAAGACAAATTTCCGACTTGGAAAAAAGTACCCAAACTATTCCACGGACAGATTTGCTGCCTAAGCAAATGTTGCAGCATGCGTTGTTGAATCTTTTTGAATCCTCACATGCATTGAAAAATGAAAATCTGGATCGTCTGATTGAAGAGGCGAGTATTCGTATTGCCTATGAATATTGTCACCGTAATCAGGTGCAAACGGCAAAGTTATTGGGGATTAGCCGTAATATTGTGCGTGCAAGACTGGTCAAATATGGATTGGTGGGAAACGATAAAGTGGTGAATATCATGTTAGAGGAATTATTAGGTTAATCAGAATAGATAATCAGGTGGCAGGTGTTCACCTTTTTATTGCTTAAAAATTGCTTTGCGGAAAAAATAATAATCAATGATGTAAAATAAATATAACTTTTTAATCAAAAAATATTAAAAAATAATAGTTCTAAATATCGATGCTTTGCCTAATATAACAAACACAATTTATTGAAATCGTTATTAAGTGGTGAAAAATGAGTATTCCTCAAATTAATGTGCGTAATCAGTTTCGTGGTGTAGTAAAAGAAATCATTGAAGGAAGTGTTGTTTCTGAGGTAGATGTGGAAACACCAGCTGGAGTATTTACTTCAGTGATTACCACACGTTCTGTTAAAAATCTAAACTTAGAACTGGGTAGTGAAGTGATTGTATTAATTAAGTCGACAGAAGTTGCTTTGGCAAAATTGTAGGAAATGATGGATAAATATAATAAATCTGATTTTTATTATATTTTAATTCCTAGATTTTAGGGGGCTTAAAATGGCATCACTCAATGTCGGATCTGTAAAAATTAATCATCTCAATAAATCCTATGGTCAATATCAAGACCATGAACTCAAGGTTTTGGATGATGTTTCTTTAGATATTCAAGCAGGAGAGTTCGTCAGTATCGTTGGCAGTAGTGGTTGTGGAAAATCAACCTTGCTCCGTTTGCTTGTTGGCTTAGATGATCAATTTGAAGGAAAAATTCTGGTTGATGGTCAGCCGATTAGTGGTACCAGTTTGGAACGAGGAATTGTGTTCCAAGATCACCGTTTATTTCCTTGGTTGAATGTACAGGATAATATTCGGGTTGCACTCTTAAACAGTCAACTCACACGAAAGGAGCAGGATCAACTGATTGATGAGCATATTGAACTAGTTGGGTTAAGCAAGTTCAAACAGGCTTATCCCGCACAGCTTTCAGGAGGGATGAGCCAACGTGTTGCTATTGCCCGAAGCTTGATTAATCGGCCTAAAATTTTATTGCTGGATGAGCCATTTGGCGCCTTAGATGCGCTAACCCGAGCAAACTTGCAAAAGGAATTACAACGGATTTGGCAGGCTGAAAAAATTACCATGATTATCGTGACACATGATGTTGAGGAGGCGGTATTTCTTGGTGATCGTGTGGTGGTGATGCAACCGAATCCAGGCCGAATCAAGCGGATTGTTCCCGTTCATCTGGCACATCCACGGCTACGCGAGGATGTGCGATTGTCTGCAATTCGAAATGATATTTTGACTGATTTTAGTCATGTGGATGATGATCATTTAGTTATTCCACCTGCGAAAGAATTTAATCAATTTCAGTTTGCTTGGTAAACCCAAGTAAACTGATTTTTATAATCATAAAAATGAATAAATTAATATAAAAATATTGCTTCTTAAAATGATTAGTTTGCATATATTTAAGTTAATCACTGCATAGAGTGATTGGGGAAGATTGAATAAAGCATAGCGCTTTTAAAATAATGAATGATGAATAGGAACGACAATGACCGTACTCACACAACTCTCAGCTGCGATCGAAAGCGCACCACGTTGGCATGAATATAAAAAACATAGTTTGGACACTGTACAAATCACACCAATCAATGGGGCTTTAGGCGCAATCGTAACAGGGCTAGATGCCAGTCAGCCACAAAGCTCGGAAGTGATTTTGAAGCTTAAGAAGGCTTTACATGAGCATTTAATTTTAGTGTTTAAGTCACAAGACCTTGAAGATAATGATCTACTTGCTTTTGCCAGCTATTTTGGTGGTATCTTCCGTCCACCTACAGATGTTCCCGTATTGGCAACTAATCATGATACGCATGTACCACCAGATATCGTGCCAGTATCCAATGCCGTGGGTGAAGGAGATTATACTGGCCATGGTGAACTCACCCCGCATAGCGACCATCACTGGACGCCACAACCTTCCAGCGGTTCTTTACTTTATGCGATTGAAATTCCTAAAGATGGTGGAGCAACCAGTTGGTACAATACAGTACAGGCCTATGAAGACCTTGACCAAGCAACCAAAGATGAAATTGAAGGTTTACAGCTCATCACCTATAACCCTTTCTTGCGTCTCAAAGACAAGAGCCCAATTCCCAAATACCGCTTCGCGGATCAACCGACCTTAGGGTCCGCTTTCCCACATCCGTTGGTGCGGACGCATTCAGAAAGTGGCCGACGTGGTATTTATTTAGATGCACAGACCGAGGTTGAAGTGGTTGGTTATGATGATCAGAAAGGTGCGGCATTGATTGAGCGTTTAAGAGCTCATATTGTGCAACCGCAGTATCGTTATGAGCATCAATGGGAAATTGGCGATATCGTGTATTGGGATAATCAGTTAACCCTACACTCACGTACCGCTTTTCCTGCCGAACAGCGTCGCTTACTGAAACGTGTCAGTCTAGCAGGTGCAAGACCTTTTTAAGATTTTAGCAGCCAGCGAAAGCTGGCTTTTAATTTTCTGCTTTTGCCAATTCTGCTTCGATATAACTAATAATCATGGTACTTAACCCTTTCACCATTTCATCAAAGCTGATTTGCGGATTCGGTAAGATTAAATGACGAGCCACATTGAAAATACTACTATTAATACTGATATAAGCAGTCACGCTGAGATTATTGACCTTTAGGTAACGAGGATGGCGAATCATATATTTCATCAAAACTTCCATCAGTGCCATTTCAATTTGACCTATATATTTCTCGTATTTGAGTTCAGTTGCATAACGCAGGCAAATCAGATATCGGTCATCATCGCGAGTCAGTAAATCACGGAAGGTATAGAAGATCATCTCAAATAGTGGTTCTAACTCTTGTTCGATAATGATGGGGGTCAGCTCTTTCACCATGTCCAAAACTTCTTTGACGAAGGTTCGGGCCATTGCGTCATAAATTTCTTCTTTATTTTTAAAATACTCATATAAAGAGCCAACACTCACTCCTGCAATATCTGCAATATGCCGTGTGGTGGTGCCGCTAGTACCGTTGGTGGCAACGGCAATAAAGCCTGCTTCAATAATCGTATCTACAGTCACTTTAGAACGTGATTGACGTGGTTTGCGAGTAGTCATAATGCTTTATTATTAAAATCCGAACATAACGTCAGATTAACATGCCCCTGAAAGTGATGAAAGTAGCTGTAAATTAATCCGAACAAATAAAATTACTTAGTTGGTCATTTAAATTTTTTAGCGGTCATGATTTTATCTATAAGGCCAATCTTTTATATGAAAATAAAGCGTTCATTTAGAAATTAATTTATTTATATATTTGATTTGTATATTTAAATTTTATTAAAAGGCGATATTTGTACAAATTTAAAAATAAGAAAATTGACCTTAGATTGATCTCTGAAAGTTCAAAACATTTGAATAAATTACCCGAATTGAATCCGAACATAAGATCGGTTTACAGTGGGTCTAGAAGAGGAACTGGTTCATAAAAATCTCCCGAATGTTTTTTCGTAGATCAGATGCGATTGATATTACGAAAAAGAGATGAACCAAGTGCAACGCATGTAAAAGGGCAAAAGACGCTCAAGTGAAGTAGGTAGGTGTAGCCATGATTAGCAGCACATTAAAGAAAGGTTTAAGTCTATTTAAATCTAACCCAATAACTGAGCAAATTGATTTTGCGAGTAAAAAAACCATTCCTATTCGTCATTTGGCTATTGGATTTGAAGGCAAACAAGTTGACTTATCTTTCTATATGAATAATCAGTTTGCCACGATTTTCTTTGCGACACTTTCAGTATTCTTAACCTATGGCGAAGATTTAGTGATTGAAACTGCTCGTCATCATCGTGATCAACTGAAAGATCCGATTTTAAAACAACGTGTGACTTCATTGATTGGTCAGGAAGCGATTCATTCAAAATTACATAATGAGTTTAACGATGCAATTGTTGAATTAGATTATCCAGTAAGACTCTATCGTTTTTTGGGTGAACAATTTTTTGATCATATTTTCTTGAAATTCCCGCAACCTTTGAAGTTGTCATTGATGGCTGGGATTGAGCATTTTACTGCTGTATTGGCAGAGTACATGATGGCGCATGAGCAGAATTTCTATTTCTCTGATGACGCCAAAACTCGTGCATTATGGATGTGGCATATGCTTGAAGAGTCAGAGCATAAAGATGTGGCCTATGATGTTTATCAAACATTGAATGGTAATTATGCCTTACGTATTTCAGGTTTCTTTTTGGCTTATTTCACTATTCTTGGTCTGATTCCTTTCTCGGCAACCATGGTCCCGATTTTACGTAAGCCACAAGAAATGCTGACTTCGAAATTTTGGAAAGATGCACGTCGTGGCGTCAAGCTAATTTTTAGTCCGAAGGATGGTGTGTTTGGAAGTACCCAAGGACGTATTTTTGATTATTTGCGTACCGATTTCCATCCAAATGATCATGATGCATCTGCGTATTTCGAGTATTACGAAAAGAAACTTTTATCAGAGGGTGGGGCTTTATATCCATTCTTCGTGAAGGAATTTACGCCAAAGGTACAAGCGGCTTAATGCTGAATTAAGTATGTACAGTATGCATGTCATTGCGCGCTGAATTGGCAAAAAAGCTCAGCGTGTGATGAGCAGTTTAGTTCTTGTTGCCTATATTGCAGTCATGCACTATGCAAGCGAAGCAATCTTATCCAGTGGCTGTAGGTAGAGCTATACACATTGGCTAAGCCTTTTAAGTTGTAATGCCGTTTTAGGGGATCAAGCTATGGTCGCTCACGTTCTTCGTCATGTTTTTTCAGAAAAACTCAGTACCAAATATCAAGGGCTCGTTCAGAACCTTGCGAGCAAGTCACCGATTCCAATTCGCCATTTTGATTTCAAGTTTAATCCAGCAGAATTGGATGAAAAGTTTTTTTTAAATAAAGAACTCGCAACCTCATATTTTCATGCTTTATCCATCTTCCTAACCTTTGGTGAAGATGTGGTGATTGAAACAGCACGTCATCATCGTGACTTTATTGCAGATCCGATTTTGAAACAAAGATTGACCTCACTGATTGGGCAAGAGGCGATTCATTCAAAAATCCACAATCAATTTAATGATGAAGTGCTGAAGGAAAATGGTTATCCCGTTGAATTGTTGCGCGCCATTGCGGGTAAGGTCTTTGATTATGGTATTTACAAGCTGCCGCAATCGTTACAGCTTTCATTGATGGCAGGGATTGAGCATTACACAGCAGTGTTGGCTGAATTTATGATGCAACACGAAGACTACTTGTTGGGTTCACAAGATGAGCGTCAGCGCGCCATGTGGATGTGGCATATGCTGGAAGAATCTGAACATAAAGACATTGCCTATGATGTCTTCCTTGAACTTTCAGGCAATTACTGGCTCAGAATTACAGGCTTTTTGTTGGCGAGCTTAACGATTCTTGGTGGGGTGTCATTGGGTGGTTATCTGATGCCGTTTGTGCGTAAACCAAGCAACTTGGTCAATCCACGCTATATGAAAGATATTGTAGAAAGCACAGCTTTACTGTTCGGTAGCGAGCGTGGGGTATTTGGCAGCAGTTTTATGCATATTCTTGAATATCTGCGTCCAAGCTTCCATCCCAATGATCATGATACCACTGCATATATGGTCTATTACAAAGAGCGTTTATTAAACCCTGAAACCGGTTTATTAAGTCCGTATTTCCTTAAAGAATTTGTGCCACCTGTACGTGCAGCGACTGCATAACTGGGTGTTTATAAATACAAGATTGCTGGAAAATAAAGATGAAATTATTTGGGAAAAAAAACAAGCCAAGCCAAAAAGCATTCGCTGTGGTGACTGGTGCAGGAAGTGGTATTGGTCGTAGTTTTGCGCTTGAATTGGCAAAACGTGGCGGCACAGTTGTGTGTTCGGACATTAACCTTGACGCAGCAAAAGAAACGGTCAGCTTGGTTGAAGCGCTTGGTGCAAAAGCCTTTGCTGTGCAATGTGATGTCGCTAAGGAAGAGCAAGTCAATCAGTTGGCTGAGCAGGCTCAGCAATTGATGCAGAGCCCAGTCACATTGGTGATTAATAATGCAGGGATTGGTCTTGGCGGCAAGTTTGATGAAATGTCTTCTGAGGATTGGCATTGGTGCATGAATATTAATTTATGGGGCGTAATCTACGGTTGTCGTGCTTTTGTACCGAAGTTTAAACAGCTTGGTCATGGCGCAATTATTAATGTTGCATCAGCTGCATCGTATACGGCAGCACCAGAAATGACCGTCTATAACGTTTCTAAAGCGGGTGTCCGAGCCTTATCGGAAACACTGTCAGCTGAATTGAAAAAATCGAATATTAAGGTCAATGTGCTTTGCCCAACCTTAGTGCCGACCAACATTATTAAAAACGGCAAGGTTCCACATAAAGGGCTGTTGGATTATGCGCTCACCCATTTGGCATTTACCACCAGTGACAAGGTCGCCAAATTAACGCTAGATCGTTTGGATAAAGGTGAGCTTTATACCATTCCACAAATTGATGCCAAGTTGTTTTGGTTCTTAAAACGTACTGCTCCGAACTTATATGCCAAGTTCTTAGGCACATCGTATCGATTAATGAAGTAACTCCTGAATAGGGAACGATTTTAATAACTGAGATCAACCACAATTCCAGAATTGAATTGCAGATCTTGGTGAATAAGTGAAAGGATATTTTAAATGACAGCTCAAGCAAAAAAATTAAATTCAGCTGAAGGAAAAGCACTCCCACAACATATCTATGACACCTTTATTGTGGGTGCGGGTATTTCAGGGATTGCGACTGCAATTCGTCTTGATCAAGTGGGTTATAGCAACTACAAGATTATTGAAAAAGCAACACGTGTGGGGGGGACTTGGCGTGAAAATACCTACCCAGGGTGTGGTTGTGATGTGCCATCAGCGCTTTATTCATATTCTTTTGCGCCAAGTGCAAAATGGAGCCATTTATTTGCTCGTCAACCTGAGATCCTGAATTACTTAGAAGAAGTGAGCCAAGATTTTGGGGTGAGTTCAAAAATTGAGTTTGGTACAGAGCTGCTCAATGCGGCATGGGACAATGAACGTAATTTATGGGTGATGGACACCAATAAAGGGCAATTTTTGGCACGGACCACCATTTTTGCCACAGGGCCAATTACTGAAGCTCAAATTCCTAAACTTGATGGTTTAGAGACCTTTAAAGGGGAAATGTTCCATTCTGCGAAATGGAATCATGATTATGATTTGACCGGTAAGCGGATTGCGGTGATTGGGACAGGTGCATCAGCAATTCAATTTGTGCCACAAATCCAACCTCTAGCCAAAGAGCTTTATGTCTATCAACGTACTGCACCTTGGGTGGTTCCGAAACCTGATACCGACTTAGGTGATGTGAGCAAAGCCCTGATTGAAAAATTCCCACTAATCCAAAAAACATGGCGCAAAACAGTTGCTCAGTCTTTAAATGCGATTAACTTTGGTTTACGTAATCCAGCAGTGTTAAAACCTGTGGGTGAATTAGCCAAACTGATTTTACGCTTCCAAATCGAAGATCCTGAATTACGTAAAAACGTTACTCCAAACTTTACCATTGGCTGTAAACGTCTTTTATTCGCTAACAACTATTATCCAGCCTTACAACAGCCGAATACACAGTTGATTCCACATGGATTGGTGAAAGTAGAAGGCAATACTGTAGTATCGGCGAATGGTGAACGTCATGAAGTCGATGTGATTATTTGGGGAACTGGTTTTGAAGTCTCTCATCCGCCTATTGGTAAGCGTGTAACCAATGAAAAAGGTCAGATTCTCAATGATCTTTGGAAGAGCAGTTCACCTGAAGCTTATTTGGGGACCAGCATTGAAAATGTACCGAATGCATTCTTGGTCTTAGGACCAAACGTATTGGTATATGATTCTTTTATTGGTTTGGCAGAAGCACAGCTCGATTATATTGTGGATGGTCTACTCAAAATCAGAGACAAAGGCATTGCCAAGTTGAACATTAAACCAGAAGTCATCAAGCATCATAATGAGCTGGTGCAAAAACATCTAAAAACTACCGTGTTTAATGCAGGTGGCTGTAAGAGTTATTATTTAGATGCCAATGGTCGTAACTTTGCTGCTTGGCCTTGGTCATTGAAAAAGTTAAAACAACGTTTGAAACGTATGGATTTGAATGATTACCAAGTGACTTATCAGACTGAAAAAACCAACTGATTTTGAGTTGAATCATTCAAAGCAGCAAATTTTATCTTAGGATAGAATTTGCTGCTTATTTTTTGCAAGATAGGAATAAAAATGGGGAATAAAAATGAAACAAGGACAATCGAGCCGAACAGCTGAGGCAGCGGCAGCATTGCGCGCCAATCATTTTCAAAATGCAGAAAATCCAGTTTTTGTAGATCCTTTTGCATTTGAGTTAACCAGTAAGGGCTGGAAGAAACTGTTAACCAGTGCGTTGACTGTAAAAGTCATGAACTCCTCTGTGTTTAATCGCACTTTGGGCTTATTAACAGGGCAAGTAGTAGGGCGTTCAAGATATGCAGAAGATTTACTTGAGCAAGCAATCGCGAAGGGGATTCAACAGTATGTACTGGTAGGGGCAGGCTTAGATTCATTTACGCTACGACATGCTCAGCAGTATCCACAGTTAAAAATCTTTGAAGTGGACCATCCAGATACCCAAGCAGCAAAACAAAGGAAACTACGTCAATTTGGTGAGCTTCCTGCTAATGTTGAGTTTGTCGCGATTGATTTTGAAAAAGAGTCGATTGCAGATGCTCTGGCGCGCAGTACGTTTAAGCAGGATCAAGCTGCTTTTTTCTCATGGTTGGGAACCACGCATTATCTTGAGCCTGAAACGACGTTAAAGACTTTGGCAAGCATTGCACAGATTGCTGCGCAAGGAAGTGAAGTGGCATTGGACTATTCGATTGATTATCGAGAACTAGAGGGTGTAGAGCGCTTAGGAAGTTTGTTTGTGTCGCAATTTACCCGTTTTTTAAAAGAGCCATTAAAAGGGCAATTCAGACCCAAGGTATTGCACCAAGCGGTGGAGCAAATGGGTTATCAAGTCACTGAGGATTTATCAGGAGATGGTTTGAGTGAGCGTTATTTTCAAGCTCGACCCGATCATCTCCGTCATACCATTGCAACACATATGTTGCATCTGCGTTTGCAGAAGCATTGATTCGAGGTGCAAAAAGAAAAAGCCCTTAAATACACTTGAGCATTTAAGGGCAGTATGAATTAACGGCGTTGGTTATAAACTGCTAAAGCTGCTGGCAAGTTTTTACGCATGTCGCTAATACGTTGAGTATTCGATGGGTGAGTCGACAGGAACGAGCCACCAGCACCAGCGCCATCTAAACGATTCATTTTTTCCCACAGGCTGATTGCCGCATTTGGGTTATAGCCAGCTTTTGCCATGAGCATTAAACCGCCGTAATCCGCACGACTTTCCAAGTTACGTGAGTACGGTAAGCCGATACCCACTTGGCTACCTAAATCAATTGCAGCACTGCCTAGATCGCCGATGCTGTTGCCTGCGTATGATTTACCAATACCAATTGCAAGATTAGTTAAAGCCTGAGCACCGATTTTACTTTTTGCATGCTCTTCAAGTGCATGGGTCATTTCATGTCCCATAACAGCAGCAATTTCATCATTGGTTAAATTGAGCTTGTTCACGATACCCGTATAGAAAACAACCTTACCACCAGGGGCTACATAGGCGTTAACGGTATCTGATTTGAGTACTGCAAGTTGCCATTGAAAGCGTTGACCAGTCTGGTTCATTTGATCCGCATAAGGTTTTAAGCGGTTGAATACGGTATTAATACGTTGATAAGTACTTGAGCTGCTATCCAGCTGATTTTTGGCACGCGCTTCTTGTGTCATTTTTGAGAAGCTTTGTGCTGATTGAGCATTTAAAGTTGCGCTGTCTGCGCCAGCCATGTCTGCGAAAGATGCGCAGCCAGAAATTGTCATTACGGTCACAGCACACAGGCTCAAAGCTAATTTCTTCATACTTATTCTCTCCAAATCAGTATCTTATGAATATAGTCGTGATCAGGGTGGATTATAGAAAATGTTGACAGCAGTTAATATTCTGAATGCCTCTATAATCATTGTAATTATGTAATCAGCAACGTGTATTCCATGTAAAAAATCAAAGCCAGTGCTGAGCACTGGCTTTGTTCGAGTCAATCCGATCTCAGATCAAATTAATCCTCGTCATCGTACTCGTCTTCAGTGAAAGTGTTTTCTTCTAAAGATGCATCAAAAATCAAGATTGCTTTACCGTCAGTCTGAATCATACCTTGATCTTCAAGTGTCTTGAGGACACGACCAACCATTTCACGAGAACAACCGACGATACGACCAATTTCTTGGCGAGTAATACGAATCTGACGGCCATTCGGTAAAATCATTGCTTCTGGCTGAGCAGATAAGTCAATTAGACAACGTGCAATACGACCAGACACATCAATGAAGGCTAGATCAGTCACTTTACGTGTTGTATTTTTTAGGCGACGGACCAATTGAGCAAACACAGCGTAACTTAAATCTGGGTATTGCTTGCTTAACTCATGAAAATTGTCATACGAAATTTCTGCAATTTCACAGACATCTCGCGTACGTACTTCTGCGGTACGTTGAGGGTTCTTTTCAAAAAGACCCATTTCACCAAAGAAATCGCCAGGATTGAGGTAAGCGACAACGATTTCTCGTTCGTCATCTTCACGTAAGATAATTGACACTGAACCTTTTAATATTAAATACAGTGATTTTGATTCCGTTCCAGCGTCAACAATCGTGGTGCGTTTAGGGTATCTGTTAATATGAGCACGTTTTAGCAAAGCTTTAACTGATTCAGGTAGTTGACCTGGAGACAAAGCATCAGTGCTAAGTTGTGAAAAATTTGAAGTCATGCTTAAAATTTCCGAATTTGGATAAAACCGATCGCACAGACTCTTGTAAGAGCCTTTTCTACACAGAAGAGATGAAATTCCTTATCAACTCATTTTATGTTAGTGTACAAGAACAGAGTAAATTTATAACGTTTTTCGGGTAGTTGCAATGCAAACAAGTGTACATTGGTTAGAGAATGTTGCTTTTGAGGCAAAATCAGAAAGTGGCCATACTGTGGTGATGGATGGTTCTGCCGAATATGGTGGTGAAAACCGTGGTCCACGTCCTATGGAATTGATTTTAATGGGACTTGGTGGGTGTGCTTCGTTTGATATTGTGACCATTTTAAAGAAATCCCGCCAAGATGTGACGAATGTTGTATGTCAGCTGAAAGCAGAAAGAGCGGATTCAATTCCTGCGGTATTCACTAAAATCCATTTGCACTTCATTGTCACGGGTAAAGCGGTAAAAACCAAGCAAGTTGAGAAAGCAGTTGAGCTTTCTGCTGAGAAATATTGTTCAGCAAGTAAAATGCTTGCCGATGGTGGTGTTGAAATTACCCATGATTTTGAAATTGTTGAAGCTGCTTAAAAGTTAAAATTATTAAGTTTTACTAAAAAGTGACCTGTTTTTACAGGTCACTTTTTTTTAAGTTTTCTTTTTATTTTAGAAATAATTGTGGGTCTACCCGCGCATTATTCAAACTCATTCCCCAGTGCAAGTGCGGCCCAGTGACACGACCAGTTTTACCAACCAATCCCAGTGTTTCACCCTGACGAATCTGTTGTCCCTTGACCACATTAATTTTACTCAAATGACAGAACATGCTGATCAGACCTTGACCATGATCAATCAGTACAGTATTGCCATTGAAGAAATAGTTGCCTGTTTGGACCACGACACCGCCAGCAGGTGCGATAACATTCTGTCCCACAGGTGCTGGGATATCTAAACCAGAATGTGGTGCTCGTTCTTCGCCATTAAAGAAACGTTTTCTGCCAAATGAATTACTGAATTTGCCTGCGGTTGGGCGGATAAAATTGGGAAATTCTGTCCATGTACTAGATGTAAAGGAACTATAAATATCATTTTGCTCTTTCGCTTCTCGTGCATAACGGTCGAGTTGCTCTTGGTTCGGGTTGACATAATCCTGATTTTTAACGGTTAAACGTTGCTCAGCATAGCGATAGGGTGTCACTTCGACTTGAATCGGCTTATGATTGGTGGCTAAGCTCAATGTACCTAATGGGGCCGAAAGTGGAATACCAAACACGGCATAGCGTTGCTTGCCTTGCTGTGTAATCAAAACAGGCTTTTGTTCATACAAGACTTGGGTGGTTTCAGTCGAAAGGGGAATCACGGCAATACCGCCAGCTCGTCTTGAGTCTTGGGGGAGTTGTGCAAAAGCAGTATGAAGAGGAAGGAGGGACGCAACGCTGAGCAAAATTGTTTTTAAAGACATGATGAGCATTTCTAATTGAAGCAAAGCCTTAAGCTAAAACGTTCACCTTAAAATCACAATAAGGATTTTGTGCAAAACAGAATAGACAGAAAAATTATACAAAATATACTTGAAATAGATTGTTTATACACCCATATTAATACTGAGTTTTATACATTGATATTTTTATAAAATATTGAAAAATATATAAATTTTATTTGAAATTTTAAAAAGCGTTCCCATCTAAGTGATAAGTTAAAAATTTGTTGTGAGGAATAACAAGAATGCGATTTGAAAAATTTACAAACCGCTTACAGCAAGCACTCTCAGATGCACAATCATTGGCTATGGGTAAGGATCACACTTCGATTGCAGGTGTGCATATCTTATCCACTTTACTTGAAGAACCGGCCAATCTGAGTTTATTGCAACAAGCGGGTGCACGTTTACCTGAGTTAAAACAGAAACTTGAACAAGCCGTGCAAAATGCACCGACTTTGGCAAATCCTACAGGTGATATCAATCTCAATCCTGAAGCGGTAAAGGCATTGAATTTAGCTGACCGCTATGCGCAAAAGGCAGGAGATGAGTTTCTGTCGACTGATTGGGTGCTGTTAGGTTTGGCGGAAACAGGTGAAACCAAAACAATATTGAATAGCGTGGGTGTGACACCAGAAAGCTTACGTAAAGTAATTGAAAATATTCGAGGAAACGACAAAGTCATGAGCAATAATCACGAAGATCAACGTGACTCACTCAATAAATATACCATTGACCTAACTGAGCGTGCTTTAGCGGGCAAGCTTGATCCTGTGATTGGTCGTGATGATGAAATTCGCCGTACCATTCAGGTTCTCTCACGTCGAACCAAAAATAACCCAGTTTTAATTGGTGAACCTGGGGTGGGTAAAACTGCAATTGTTGAAGGTTTGGCGCAACGTATTGTCAATGGCGAAGTACCTGAAGGCTTGAAAAATAAGCGCGTCTTATCATTAGACTTAGGTTCATTACTTGCAGGTGCGAAATATCGCGGTGAGTTTGAAGAGCGACTAAAAGCAGTTCTCAAAGACCTTGCGAAACACGAAGGCGAGATCATCTTATTTATTGATGAGTTACATACGCTTGTAGGTGCAGGTAAGGGCGATGGCGCAATGGATGCAGGTAATATGTTAAAACCTGCCTTAGCGCGTGGTGAATTACGCTGTGTCGGTGCGACGACCTTAGATGAATACCGTCAATACATCGAGAAAGATGCGGCGCTTGAACGTCGTTTCCAAAAAGTATTGGTTGATGAGCCGAGTGTAGAAGACACCATTGCGATTTTACGTGGTCTAAAAGAAAAATATGCGACTCACCATGGGGTGCAAATTTTAGACTCAGCCATTATTGCAGCGGCGAAGATGTCACATCGTTATATTACCGATCGTCAGTTGCCTGATAAAGCGATTGATTTGATTGATGAGGCAGCATCTCGTATCAAAATGGAAATCGATTCCAAGCCTGAGGCTTTGGATAAACTTGATCGCCGTTTAATCCAGTTGAAAATGCAATTGGAAGCGGTGAAAAAAGATCAAGATGCAGGCAGTAAAGCCGAAGTCAATCATCTTGAGCAGCAAATTGCTGAAAAGCAAAAAGAGTACAACGATCTAGAAGAAATCTGGAAGGCTGAAAAAACCTTGGTTGAAGGGGATAAGAAAGCACAAGTTGAACTCGATCAAGCGCGTGTTGCTTTGGAAAAAGCCAAACGCGAAGGTGATTTGGCAGAAGCGGCACGTTTGCAATATGGTGTGATTCCAGAGTTGCAGAAACGCTTGGAACAAGCCGAAGTTGCTGAGGAAAATGAAGAACCGAAGCTGATTCGTACCAAAGTCACCGAAAACGAAATTGCAGAAGTGGTCAGTGCTGCAACAGGCATTCCTGTGGCGAAAATGCTACAGGGTGAGCGTGAAAAACTGCTGAATATGGAAGAGTTCTTACATAATCGTGTGGTTGGACAAGATGAAGCTGTGGTTGCTGTTTCCAATGCAGTCCGTCGTTCACGTGCAGGTTTATCTGACCCGAATCGTCCAAGTGGCTCATTCTTGTTCCTTGGGCCAACAGGTGTGGGTAAAACTGAGTTGACCAAAGCATTGGCAAACTTCTTGTTTGACAGTGACGATGCCATGATTCGTATTGATATGTCCGAATTTATGGAAAAGCACTCTGTCAGTCGTTTGGTGGGTGCACCTCCGGGCTATGTAGGTTATGAAGAAGGTGGTGTTTTAACTGAGGCAGTACGTCGTAAACCTTACAGTGTGGTGTTATTTGATGAGGTGGAAAAAGCCCATCCAGATGTGTTTAACATCCTGCTACAAGTGTTAGATGATGGGCGCTTAACGGATTCACAAGGTCGTGTGATTGACTTTAAGAATACTGTTATTGTGATGACTTCTAACTTAGGTTCACAAGATGTGCGTGAACTGGGTGAGGGGGCAACCGATGACGAAGTGCGTACTGTGGTCATGAATGCTGTGACACAGCATTTCCGTCCTGAGTTTATTAACCGTATTGATGAGTTGGTGGTTTTCCACTCACTGCAAAAGGCGCAGATTCGTGGTATTGCGGATATTCAGTTAGATCGTTTACGTTCACGCTTGAGTGATCGTGATATGGGCTTAACAGTGGATGATACCGCTTTCGATCTATTGATCGATGCCGGTTTTGATCCTGTATATGGTGCACGACCATTGAAACGTGCGATTCAGCAGCAAGTTGAAAATAACTTGGCTCAGAAAATCTTATCTGGTGAGTTTCAGCCAGGGGATAACATTTTGATCAAAGGTGAAAGTGGTCATTTGGTCTTTGATAAAATGAAACTAAGTTAAACGCAATTTGAATGTTTGGCGAAAAAGATGGTGATGTAAATCACCATCTTTTTTTGTATCAGTGCAACTGGTCAGATTTTTGCAGGAATATTACCAATGACATTGCGACTTTGAGAAAAACTTGATAGTTTCGGAACAAATAAGAAAAAAATTCAGGATGAATTGCAATGGAAAAGAACAGACATCATTGCACAAATATGTGTGTAATTTTGTTGATGACTGCCTTATCTTCAATGGTGCATGCTGCACAACCATTGAGTGAGGGGACGCTCGCCTTACAAACTGCTATGTTAAACAACGCACTTCCCAGTATTCTTATTAAAGCGCAACAAGATGCCCTAAAGCCTGAAGAAGAGCGCTGGCGCTCACAACGACTCTTGAGTGATAAGTACTTAGGTGAGATTCGTGTCAGCACCATCTTAGGTGGTGTATTGTCATCTCATGAAGAGCAAAAGAAAGTGATGGCTGTTGACCCCAGAGATAAGAGGTCGGCCACGATCAAGCCGCACGAACAACCACCTGATCGCTATATGATTTATGAGTTCCAATCAGGTGATGTTCATGTGACTTATAACAATGATGTTAAAGCCGAATTGGTGGTTAAATAGCAGGGTGCTGAATTTTCCAAGCACGGTGAATTTTTTGATTACGTTTAAAATCTAGACCAATAGTTTCAGAGGTGATTTCTTCGACTTGATACATCGCCTCGATTTCTTCGTCTAATTCAAAGCCTCGATAGTTATTTGAGAAGTACAAGGTCCCATCACTGGTTAAACGATTCATTGCACGTTTGAGTAGGGAAACATGGTCGCGTTGTACATCAAAAGTTCCATAGAACTTTTTCGAATTCGAGAAAGTCGGTGGATCAATGAAGATCAAGTCATATTGTTCATGACCTTCTTTTAGCCATTCAAAACAATCGCTGGCAAAGAACATATGTTGTTCATCAGCATGGTCTACAGTCAAACCATTGAGGACAAAGTTCTCTTTAGACCAACTCAAATAGGTATTGGATAGATCTACACTGGTGGTACTTGCTGCACCACCAAGCGCGGCATGTAGACTTGCAGTTGAAGTATAGCTGTAAAGATTAAGGAAGTGTTTGCCGCGCGCTTCTTTGGCAATTCTTAAGCGCATCTGACGGTGATCCAAGAATAAACCGGTATCTAAATAATCAGTTAAATTCACCAAGATACGTGCTTTGCCTTCCTGAACGATAAAACGTTTAGACGCTGTACTTTGTTTGGTGTACTGGTTTGCACCCGCTTGTTTTGCACGCGTTTTAATAAAGATGGCATCACGACCTAAACCGGTCACAGCACGAATCGCTGCAAGTGCTAAGTTAAAGCGTTTTTTTGCTTTTTCTGGATCAATGGTTTTTGGTGGTGCGTATTCTTGAACATGCAAACGATCTCCATATAAATCGACTGCAACGTTAAAGTCTGGTAAGTCTGCATCATATAAACGTAGGCAGAATACATTCTCTTTCACCGCCCATTTTTTCAATGTTTGCATATTTTTTTGCAAACGATTGGTAAAGTCTTCGGCACCTTCAATTTTCTCAAATTGTTGTGGTTGCCAAGTCGCAAGGAAAGGTTGTGTCACTGTCGCAGGCTTGACTGTTCCAAAGCGGGTGTAAATTGGCAGTTTGCCATTCATCAAACGTAAGGTTTGCGGATCATTAAATGCCAGTACGTCTGCTTGCTCAATTTGCGCGGCAATAATCGCAGCACGTTGATTTGGGAAATGTTTTTGCAATAAAGCAGATAGGCCAAGATATAAAGAACGGTTCGATGCTTTATCGCCCAAGCGTTCGCCATACGGTGGGTTGGTCACGATAAAGGCCTTTTTACCTTCAGCATGAAAATCATCCCAATCTGCCAGCGTACGTTCTTCAATTTGAATTTGATCGAGTAACTTTTCAAAACCCGCAGCAATAATGTTTTGGCGCGTTGCTTTGACTGCTTCCCAGTCAGCATCGTAAGCATAAAACTTAGGCAGGGGTTGTTCTAATGCTTTTTCATGACGTTCTGCGGCTTCGGCTTTGAGGGACAACCACAGTTCACGATCATGACCATGCCAGCCATTGAAGCCAAAGCGGCGCACTAAACCGGGTGCACGATCAGTTAAAATCAATAAAGATTCGATAATGAATGTGCCTGAACCACACATTGGGTCAAGAATAATATCGGGCTGATATTGCGCCAGTTGTGCTTTTTGTAGAATCGCCGCTGCCAAGTTTTCTTTAATCGGTGCATCGGTCATAAAACGACGGTAACCGCGTTTATGCAAAGAATCACCTGATAAGTCTAAGCAATAAGTATGTTCTATTTTACCTGCTAACACATAAAGCGTGATCTCAGGTTGTTTAATATCAATGCTTGGGCGTTTGCCAACGGCTTCCATAAAGGAATCGACCACGCCATCTTTTACGCGTAAGGTTGCAAATTGCGTATTAACCTTAATTTCACGTTCCACATGTAAGCGGACTGCAAAGGTACTTTGTGGTGCAAAAATCAGTGACCAGTCAAAGCTAATCGCGCCTTCATAGAGCTCTTCTGCTACGTCACGTGCGTCATGGGTATGTTCAAGTTCATGCGTATGAATTGGTAATAATACCCGAGAGGCTAAACGAGACCACATACAAACCCGATATGCATTTTCGAGCGTGCCTTTAAAAACCAAACGCCCTGCAAAACGTTGGATATTTTGAATGCCTAAATCTTCAAGCTCTTGTTGTAATAAGGTTTCAAGCCCGTCCGCACAGGTGACCCAATAGTCTGTTAGACGTGGTTTAGCGTTCATTCAAATTTCCAAAACATTTTTAGCAATTGGCTATTTTAACTGATTTTTGTTTGTTCTGTCGGTGCATATTTGTGTGATTGTTAGCTTTATCAGCGATTCATCGCATTTTTTGATGAATTATTCTTGGCCTGATCTGTTTTTAATGTGATGAGATTCATTATTGATGCCAAATTTATTGAATAGTTGGTACATCTTTTGCTTCTAAATTAGCAGCACATCAGTGAACTATTTGACTTAAAGCTGATGAAATTTAAGAATTTTAATTTGATGGCTGTGGGGATGTTATGAAAGAAAGCATGAAGAATGAAGTCGTGGTCAACGCCGAAGCTTTTACGATTGCAACTCAAATGTATGTCCGTTTAAGACGTGTCTGTGGTCGTGTGATCGATGTGATGTATTTGGTCAATAATAAAGACTATGCCAAGCATATACTTGAACTTGCCTTGGCAACACAAGACCCAGAATTGGAGCGTTTTGTGCTTCGTTTAAGTCCATTGATTGATTTATATCCAGAACCTGCGACATTGGTGAACGAAACAAAAGTTGAGGAGAAAAAGCAAGCTGTTGAAGTTTTAGAAAGCTATTCAATGGAAGTGACCGAAGAAGAGATCTATCAAGCCCAAGTGCACCATCACTACATTGGTGCATTGAGATAGATTATAAGCCATTCAAAAATAGAGAAGGAGTAAAGGATGTAGCCAAGCTGTTTACATCCTTATTAGTATTGCTTAGGCATGAGATTCGAACGCAATATTTAAAGCATAGCTGTAATCTTCGCTATACCCATTAAAAAAAATAAGATGATGAAAAAAATCTAAAAGATTTTTACTTAAGTGCTGAAAAGTTCAACTGCGAATGAAATCCAAAGTCTGTATAATGCGTTAACTTAACGTGTTAGGAATCTCTTATGCACTTGGCGGCATTGCATACTTTGAGTCAGATCCAGCTCAATCAACAAGGAAATCTCAAGCACTTTTTAACTATTGAAGGTCTTTCCAAAGAAACCTTAACCAAGATTCTAGATACAGCGCAAAGCTTCTTAGATGAAAATAATAATTTGATCAATCGTCCGTTGCTTGAAGGACTGACGGTGATGAATCTTTTCTTCGAAAACTCCACTCGTACCCGTACTACTTTTGAGGCTGCAGCAAAGCGTTTGTCTGCCAATGTCTTGAATATTGATATTGCACGTTCAAGTACCTCTAAGGGTGAAACCTTACGTGATACGCTTTGGAATTTGGAAGCCATGGCAGCGGATATCTTTGTGGTACGTCATTCATCGTCAGGTGCAGCGCATTTTATTGCCAAAGATGTCTGTCCTAAAGTTGCGATTATTAATGCGGGTGATGGTCGTCATGCACATCCTACCCAAGCAATGCTGGATATGTTGACTATTCGCCGTGAAACCAAGAAGCCATTTGAAGACTTAACAGTGGCGATCATTGGAGATATCAAACATTCGCGTGTTGCGCGTTCGAATGTGGCAGCATTGCAAACATTGGGCTGCAAAGACATTCGCGTGATTGCACCTAATACCCTGTTGCCAGTCGGCTTTAATGAATATGGCGAACATGTGCGTCTGTTTAACAAAATGGATGAAGGGGTAACAGATTGCGATGTGATTATTGCCTTACGGATTCAAAATGAACGTATTGATTCACCAGCTTTATCTTCACAAGCCGAATTCTACAAAATGTACGGCTTAAACAAAGAGCGTTTAGCTTTGGCAAAGCCTGATTGTATCGTGATGCATCCAGGCCCAATGAACCGTGGAGTTGAAATTGACTCAAGTGTTGCCGATGGTGATCAATCTGTCATTTTGAAGCAAGTTACCAATGGGATTGCGGTTCGTATGGCAGTGTTGGCACTCGCGATGCAAGGGCAGTTACAAGAACAAGGTTTAATTGAAGCGATTGCGCTGTAAGGGATAGATCACATGAGTATTGTAAAAATTGAAAATGTCCGTGTGCTCGATCCAATTCAAAAAACTGATCAAGTAAAAACGGTGTATATCGAAAATGGTAAGTTGGTTGATGCGGTTGATCAAGTCAACGAAACCATTGATGGCCAAGGCAAATGGTTAATGCCAACCATGGTTGATCTTTGTGCACGTTTACGTGAACCAGGGCAACAACAGCATGGAACCTTAAAATCCGAAGGTAAAGCAGCACGTGCCAATGGTATTTTGCATGTAATGACACCCCCTGATTCAAAACCAATTGTTCAAGATAATGGTGCTTTAATTCATGGCTTGATCGAAAAAGCACAATTGGATGGCGGAATTTACCTGCAAATTATTGGTGCGCAAACCCAAGGCCTCAATGGCAAACAACCTGCCAATATGGCGGGGTTGAAGAAAGGTGGATGTACGGCGGTTTCAAATGCCAATGCAAGCTTTGAAAATGATGATGTGGTGATTCGTACTCTAGAATATGCGGCAGGTTTGGGTTTGACCGTGGTGTTCTATGCCGAAGAGCCTCAAATTGCCAAAGATGGCTGTGCACACGAAGGTTTTATTGCATCTCGTCAAGGTTTACCGATGATCCCTGCGATTGCTGAAACTGTTGCAATTGCCAAATACTTGATCATGATTGAAGCAACAGGCGTGAAAGCACACTTTGGTTTACTGTCTAGTGGTGCTTCTGTTGATTTGATTCGCGCTGCAAAAGCCAAAGGTTTACCTGTAACTGCCGATGTTGCCATGCATCAGTTACATCTAACTGAGCAACTGACGGATGGCTTTAACTCGCTTGCACATGTACGCCCACCGCTACGTTCTGAGCAAGATAAAGCCTTATTGCGTCAAGGGGTGAAAGAAGGGGTGATTGATGCAATTTGTACGCATCATGAACCACTTAGTAGCTCGGCAAAAATGGCTCCATTTGCTGAAACACAGCCAGGGATTACTGCTTTTGATACCTATGTGGGTTTAGGTGTGCAATTGATTCAAGAAGGTGTGTTTGAACCTTTGGAATGGGTGGCGAAAGTGACCTCTATACCAGCACAAGTCGCCAATATGACTGATCGTTGGTTGCAAGAAGCTGGTTGGGTTTTAATTGATCCAGAATTACAGTGGACTGTGTCTAAAGACAGTATCTTATCCCAAGGTAAAAATACGCCATTACTGGGTCAACAACTGACTGGTAAGGTGGTAAGCACCTTCGCATAAATGAGATGAAAACAGCAGAATAAGGCGATCAAGTCTTATTCTGCTTTGTAAACTGTGATGTAGATATTGTATTTAAATTTTACAAAGCCGATAAAAATTAAAAAACTAGATTAAAGTAACAATATAAATGAGATGTGCTTTACATAAAATTATAAAAAATGAGAATTAAACAGTTTAAATAATTGGAGCTAAATCATATGGCTATTAATCCAATGGAGCTACTTAAGCAAAAGGTATCCTCTATTATTGTCAATGATCAAACTTGTTTGGTAAATGAAAAAAATGATGTTTTATCAAGATTTTACCCTATTTTTTTACATCGTTTTTTAGAAAAACCTGAATTGGTTGATCAATTAAAAGAAAAACTTACGCCCTCTATTTTTGATTTATTAGAGCAAAATGATCGTGTAAAAAATGAATTGTTGTTGAGATTAGCAGCAGGCAAAGTTGCTGTGGCTGAAGTTGAAATTACATTAAATCGGGCCATTCCTAAAAGCTTAGCTGTGCTTTCAAATGAGGTCGGAAATGATGCGATCAGCATTATTCATTATCTCCGTGAACATAAACAGTCTATTCATGCCTTATTGCCAAACTGGTCAGATGAGGTATTGCTACATTTAAATGAGGTTCCTGAACCTGAGCCCGTATTGGAAGAAGTCATAGTACCTGCAGAAGAGCCAATAGAAAAGAAATCCTATAAATTGTTTCCTTTTTTAACTTTGATTTTTGCCAGCTTTTCTTTGCTCTTTCTTTATCATTTAAGTAAGTAAAATCTGTCGTTTAGATGGTATTACGCTGGATCACGCTGTAATTGATTTCGTGCTAGCTAGCGTCATGGCAAACAGATGTTTTGTAAACTGTGATGTAAGTATTGTATTTAAATGATATAAAAACGAATAAAAAATACACAAATGTTTAGAATGAAAATGCATCAGTTTGCTTGTACTTCGCATTTTTCTTAAGCGATCTGAATATTATAAATTTAATGTGTTGGAGAGAATAACAATGTCAATAAACCCAATAGAACTGTTAAAGCAGAAAGTGACTTCTGTGCTTGTGAATGGTCAAGACGGATTGGCGAACGAAAAAAGTGCGCTGTTATCTAAGTTTTACCCGATTTTTCTTTCGATTTTAGCCGCAAAACCTGAACTGATTCAGAAACTAAAAGAGTCGATTTCACCTTCATTATTCGATTTATTTGGTCATAATGATCAAGTTAAAAATACTTTATTATCCAATCTTGCTAGCGGTCAGCTTTCCACAGCTGAAGCAGAACAAACTTTAAATCAGTCGATTCCGATCAGCCTTGCTGCTTTAACCAGTGAAGCCGGCAACGATACCCAAAGTATTGTCAATTATTTAAAACAGCATGCCGATTCAATTCGTGCTCTGTTACCAGCATGGGCGGTCGGTTTACTTGCGCCTTTAGGGCTGGTTTCAAGTGCTTCAGCCTCTGTATCAAATTTGGCAAATAATACAGCAGCAGGTGCAGCAACTAAATCACGTGCATGGTTACCGATTGTGGCGCTGATTATTTTGGCTCTTCTGGTCGCATGGCTGTGGAAGTCATGTCAACATAAACAAATGGAAGTGCCTGTAAATAATGCGGATTCTCCAGCATCACAGGTTGGTACAGTCATTGCACCAGCGAGTTTAGCATTAACCACCGATGCCAATGGTCATGTTGCACAGTGTCAGGTTATGGTGGGTGATCAAGGATTTTTGGCCAGCATTCAGGCCAAGGTCAAAGAAATTTTTTCTTCTACTCAGGATTGTATGGTAGATACTGCCGGTACGGCTGCAACACATGCAGGCAAGTTTACTGATCAAGCAGGACTTGCAGGTGTGTTGGGATTGCTTAAAGGGGTTCCAAATGTTTCCTTGGAATGGGTCGGTGATAAGATCACCTTAAAAGGTACAGATGCAGCTAAACTCAATGAGTTGCTTGGCAAGATCAAAGGATTAGTACCAAATACCGAGGTGGTTGTCGAAGCACCTGTGAGTGCTGCTGATTCTGTCAGTAATAGTCTAAATGCAGCACAAGATGCATTGGCGAGTATTGATGCCAATCAGGTTGATATTAATGCCGTGATTAAAGCTCTTAATCTACAGATTATTAATTTCTCTACGGGATCCAACCAGATTCCAGATGAAAACAAAGCAATCTTGGATAAAGCCGCTGGCTTAATGAAAAATACCAAAGATGCAAAACTGACCGTTGCGGGTTATACCGATTCAACAGGTAATGCCAATAGCAATAAAACGCTGTCACAAAAACGTGCACAGGCTGTGGTCGATTATTTAGTTGGTCAAGGTGTAGATGCTGCTCAACTCACAGCGGTGGGACATGGTGCTGATAACCCTGTTGCAGATAATACAACTGAGGAAGGGCGCTTTAAAAATCGTCGAATTGAGTTTTCAATTAGTCCTTAATTGATGCTTTGTTGAAGTTTTAAAGGAGTTATTGTGAAAATAACTCCTTTTATTTTAATTGTTTATTTGAGTAAATATCATTTTAAATGACGTTGTTTAAATAAAATCAAATAAAAGACTCGAAAGTATAGATTTAAATTGAGTAGAATACGCTCGAAAAACAAGATAATAGAGTATTAATATGAATAAGTTTTTGATATTCACAACATTAACCGCAGCTGTGTTATTAACAGGATGTGATAAGTTCAAACCGAAAGATAAAGTTGAAAATACCGATGCGGCAGTCGCAGAGTGGAGCTGTACCAATCAAGATAACTTGAATAATATTCAAGCGGCACTCAAAAAAGACTATTTAAAGCAAATCGAGCGTAGCTTAAGAGAAAGTCAGTATCAGGCAGATTATGATGTTTTGGATAAAATCAATAAAGGTCTGAAATTCGAAATTAAAAATGTTCGTACATTGGATACAGCAGAAGGCGAACAAACATCAAAAACACAATTAAGCTGTGAAAGTCAGTTAATTGTTCAATTTCCAAAAGGCTTACAAAAGCGTGCGGAAAATGCCTATGCTGAGCAGCAGAAAAATTGTGAAGAGTGTGAAGGCGATTATAGTGCCAGTACTTTAGGTGATTATTTTGCAGATAATGAATATTCATTGACTTTAGAAGATGACAAGCTCAAAGGTAGTTTCTTCTATGACATTACCAAGACTGATAAAGATGGTTTAGTATTCAATATCCCTGATCAAAATGCAGTGATTGATGGTGTGGTCTTTATGGCGACCAAAGCTGTGCAATATGTAGCCTATTTAAAAGAAAACCGCCTGATTGAACAAAGCAATGAACAAGCTCAGCAGCAATATGATGCAGAAGAATCGGCTCAAATGGGCTTGGCTCAAAAAGCAATGGATATTCGCAAAAAAGAGTTGGATGCTGAAAAAGCGCAGCAGGTTGAGCGTTTAAACCAAACGTGGGACAAGTTTAGTCCAGAGCAGAAAGCGCAGTTACAGCAAGACCAGTCTGATTGGTTTGAAAAACGTGATGTTGATTGTAAAGTACTTGCTCAGAAGCATGTATCTGACATTCCAGAAAAAGATTTGGAAACCTATCAAAAGCAATCACGCTATTGGAATGATGCGATGCGTCAACAAGACCAAGATATGCAGTACACCAAGTGTTTCACCCAACGTACCATTGAGCGCATTGTTTATCTCAATAATGTCAATTAAATAAGCAACAACTAGAAGGACGAATTGATTCGTCCTTTTTTTATTGGCATGCTTAGCACAGCGATGGTTTTAAGATAAATATTATGCGAATTACATTGATTGGGGCAGGTCGTGTTGCAACCCATTTGGCCAAAGTATTGCAATTGCGGCATCAGATTGTGCAAATCTGTAGTCGGAATCTACAACATGCTCAGACCCTTGCAGACCAAGTCAGTGCCCAAGCAATTGATGATGAGCAGCAGCTAGATGAGCAAACCGATTTAGTGATTATTGCAGTCAGTGATCAGGCGATTCGTAGCGTGATTGATTCGATTGCGCCATATCTCCCTGAAAATCTGATTGTACATACTTCGGGGAGCACTGCTTTATCAGTACTGGAACAAAGACATCCACGCGCGGGTGTGTTCTATCCTTTGCAAACCTTTAGTATGGAAAGGGATGTGAATTGGGCAGATACCCCTTTGTTTGTGGAGGCAGTACAGCAACAGGACTTAACCTTATTAACCGAATTAGCCAACAGTCTAAGCCAACGTGTCTATCAATATAGTTCTACACAACGTTTGACCTTGCATTTAGCAGCGGTATTTGCTTGCAATTTTAGTAATTATTGTTATGACATGGCGAAGCAGATCGTTGATGCAGAGCAGGTTGATTTTAGTTTGCTCTATCCACTGATTTTAGAGACCGCAAATAAAGCCACAGCCAATAATCCCAAGGATATGCAGACAGGCCCTGCGATGCGTGGTGACCAAAATATATTAAGTATGCATAGCCAGTTATTAGCAGATTCTAATCGTCCAGACTTGCAGAATATCTATGGTCTTCTCAGTGAATCTATTTTAAAACGCCATCATTAAATTAATTTAACAATAAGTATACAAAATAGACAAATCAGTCTGTTTTGTATACCATGACTAAAATTTGATTTAATTCTATATAAAAAGATGTTGGCTAATATATTTCAAGCTTTAGAGAGTCTCGGCCTTACTGCACAAAAACGTGCAATCCATATTCAATTTTCTAATCAAAATTTAAAGACTCAAGTCTTCCTACAGCGTATTGATGGTCAGCATCAACTGAATAATGGATTTAAGGCAGAACTGATCTGTCTGTCGACCAATGCGACCATTCAACTCAAACAATTTATTGGTAGCCATGCGGCAATTGATACGGTGACCGATAATGGACAATTGACCCGTGTCACAGGGATCATTACTCAAGCCTTACAAGGGCAATCGGATGGTAGCCTAACTGTCTATAAGCTGACTTTAGAAGATCCAACCGCACTGTGGAAACAACGCCGTAACAGCCGTGTGTTTATGAACAAGAGCGTGCCTGATGTCGTGCAACTTATCTTCAAGGAGTGGCAGCAAAAGAGTTCCTTATTTGCATCAAGCTTAACGCTTGATTTAAGCGGACTGAGCCAAGATTACGATATTCGTCCCTTTATCATGCAATCTTTGGAAAGTGACTACGACTTCCTGACGCGTTTGCTACGTAGTGAATCGATTAACTGGCTAATTGATGAAGCTGAGCGAATCGTTCCGCAAAGCAGTGCCGCGATTCAGCCGCAAAAACTACGCTTGATTGATGACAATAGCCAATACCAAGCGCTAGACAGAAGAATGATTCGTTACCACCGTAGCAGTGCCACCGAACAATACGACAGCATGACCAGTTTGGTCGGGCAACGCAGCTTACAACCGAGCAGCGTGCATGTACAACGTTGGCAAGCGGATGTATTGGAACAAGAAGATGGCGCAGGCAGCGTCCAAAGCACCCATAAACACAGTGCTCAATATGACAATGCCAGTTTAGGGCTGGAACAGGCATGGCACTTTTCACCGGCATGGATGCAAGATCTGAATGGTGAAGATGGGGCAACCGCATCGGGCAATGCACAGATCGAAAAACTGAATCAAAATCTCGGTCAATATTACGACTTACAATCCAAACAATTTATCGCCGATACCACCGTGCGCGACACGCATGTGGGTTACTGGTTTGAATTGGCTGAACATCCTGAAATTGATCAACATGCTGGCAGCGATAAAGAATTCCTGATTACAGGCAAAAATTTTTATAACCAAAACAATTTGCCCAAAGATCTACATCAACAGATCAATCAATTATTAGTGCAAAGCAATTGGCAGCCAACTCAATCTAATAACACAGAAGAACGCCAAGCCAATCAACTGACACTACAACGCCGCAGCATTAAAACCGTACCCGAATTTAATCCCTTACAACACCGTCCAACAGCCTCACCGCAACGTGCCAAAGTGGTTGGGCCAAGCGGCGAAGAAATTCATGTGGATGAATGGGGGCGGATTAAAGTCCGTTTTCTCTTCACTCGGAATGACGACCATAGCCACGATGGTGGTGCGGGTGCCAATGACAATGACACGGACTCTGCTTGGGTTGATGTACTGACGCCTTGGGCAGGTGAAGGCTATGGTGCACGTTT
>NZ_ATGG01000004.1 GCF_000413855.1 Acinetobacter gyllenbergii CIP 110306 = MTCC 11365
GCTGTAATCTCGTTGCGTTCTTTTAACTATTGTTTTCATTACACTCTCCAAATTTAAGTTTAGAAAGTGTCAACCTTATCTAGGACGGGACAGACGCATAAAAAAAGCCCTGTTTAGGGCTTTTTTTATGCGTGTATCAAATTTATACATGATTTTTTAGATGCTTTTATAAAATCCTGTCAGGATATTCGGCATAATAGACCCATTAAAAAATATTGTGAGAATTGGTCATGTTAAATAAGCAACAGCAGGCCTTGGTGCAAGCCATACAACAACTCGATTTAGACCAAGTGCAAACTTTACTTGCTGAAGGACTCGACCCAAATTTTATTGATCCTGAACAAGGCCCACCTGTTTCTTTGATTTGTGATGGCTTATTCGCGTGGTGGGAAAAAATCTGTGAAGCTTACGAAGCAGGTAAACCGTTGAGCGAAGAACAAAAGCAACAAGAACTTAAAGTCTATCTTGATATTTTAGATGCGCTTATTCAAGCCAAAGCCAATTTACATTTGTGGGATGCAGAAGAATTCTACGGTCCACTTTGGGATGCAGCAAGTTCTGCTTGTGTACCTGTGGTTCAACGTTTACTTGATGAAAAAGTAGATCCAAATACCCGTGACGAAGAAGGTCTCACCATTTTATCTTCGATCAGCCAGTTATTCTTTGATTGTGAATTTGATGAGATTGATTGGTCAGAATCATTGCCAGAAGAGCGTGCAACACTGGAGTTGCTACGCCAACATGGTGCAAAAATGTCAAAAGAGCTCAGCGCATAAGCGAAGCCATTAGAAATAGAATGAGGAATAGAATGAAAACATTGCAAACATTGAGCTTAGTGGCTGCATCAATGCTCACAAGTACGGCTTTTGCGGCTGACTTTTCGTTTGACCGCCCTGGTGCGGGGATAGGGACAGGTATTACCCCTGTAGGGCAGTTGGCATGGGAACAAAGTTTACCGAGTGTCAGCTATCAAGAAGGCAAGGTTGATGGTGTCAAAGACAAGACCTTGACCTTGAATGGTGACATGTTATTGCGTACAGGTTTAGCTGATGGCCTCGAATTGCAATTGGGTTGGCAAGGTCCAGTGTGGCAGCAATACAAACGTGCGGGCACAAAAAAAGAGACCAATGGTCTAGGCGATGTCAGCATTGGTTTGAAAAAAGCCATTGATTTAAAAGATGATCGTTTATCCATGGCATTGTTGGCTGAAGCCATTATTGCAACGGGCAATGATGAATTCACCAACCATGATGATATCTATAGTCTCACCTCAGCTGTTGCGTATGAATTTAGCGACTTGATTGGAACTTCGATCACCATGCGTTATGAAGCGCAAAACAGTGATTGGGCAGTGACTGCAATTCCAACGATTGACTATAAAATTGCCGGTAAATTATCGGGTTATTCAGAGTTTGTTTACCGTAAAGCCGAGAGTCAAGATTATGAATATGGTCTTGGTACAGGTCTGATTTATGCTTTGAATAATCGCACGCAATTGGATGCCAGCATCGGTGTTGACCTCAATGGCGATCAAAAAAGTTATAACGGTGGCTTCGGCGTATCGGTTTTATTCTAAGAACAATCCGCCTGAATGTGCTTAAACTCACTTCTATATGAATGGGAGAGCTTCAGGTAGGTCGTAGTGAGAGAATCATGAAAATGTCTGTTCAGGTGGGGACGTCTTTCTCGCTGATGCGTTACTTTCTCGGGACTTTATTGCTGTTATGTGGGTCTCTGACTTACGCCCAAGAAAATTCATCCGCACCGTTGCTGAGTCCTGAACAGGCTTTTGCATTTACGGTTGAATCTACCCAGTCCAATCAGGCACGTTTACATTGGTCAATTCAGCCGAATTATTATCTCTATCAGCATAAGTTTGAAGTGCAGCAGGGTAATCAGCCCGTTGCACTGACTTTACCGAAAGCAGTCGAGCAGTATGATGAGAACTATGGTCATAGCCAAGTTTATTATCAACAAGCCGAATTTAGTATTCCAACTCAAGCCTCGCAACATTATCGGGTCACTTGGCAAGGTTGCGCCAAAGATCGCATTTGTTATCCGCCACAGAATATTGAATTCCAAACTGATGCGGATGGCTTGGTCAGTGCTCAGAATGTCAGCACAAATACCCAAAAAAGCTTTTTAGATGTCGCACGTTCATCTCAAGCTTTAAATACCCAAACAGCAAGCAATAATGAAGCGCAAGCTGAGCCAACTGCACAAACCTCAGATTCAAATAACTCAGGCGTGATGGCGCAAGACCAAAAATGGTCCAGTGCGCTGGAACAGCATTCCTTGGCTTATAGTCTTTTACTGTTCCTGGGCTTAGGGATTTTATTGGCCTTTACGCCGTGTTCCTTACCAATGCTGCCGATTTTGACTTCCTTGATTGTACGTGACAATAAAGGTGTCAAGGCTTGGTCGATTGCACTGACTTTTGTCGTGAGCATGGCTTTGGTCTATGCGGTATTGGGTTTAATTGCTTCAGCAGCAGGATTGAATTTCCAACGCTGGTTACAACAACCCGCGACACTGATTGCATTTAGCTTTTTGTTTGTGGTGTTTGCCCTCAATTTATTTGGCTTGTTCGAGTTGAAACTGCCTCAGAACTGGGTCAATCGGCTGGATCAGCTGCAGTCCAATCAAAAAGGCGGTACCTTGGTTGGCGCTAGTGTTATGGGTATGATCTCTGCCCTGTTGGTCGGGCCATGTATGACCGCACCTTTGGCTGGGGTGTTACTGTTTATCTCGCAAACACAAAGTCAATGGCAAGGTGGATTGTTGCTGTTTACGCTCGGTTTTGGCATGGGGATCCCATTGCTACTCGCCAGTGTGTTGGGGGCGAAAGCCTTACCCAAAGCTGGTGATTGGATGAATCAAATCAAAGTCATTTTTGCTTTTTTAATGCTGGCCTTGAGCATTTATTTTATTCGCCCTTTATTGCCAGAACTCGCGATTCAAATTCTCAGCCTGATTCTCGGTTTGGCCTTTATTGTTTATGCGGCATATCGTCTGTTTGTACAGAAATCTAAGTTGCAATGGCTCTATGCATTGTTACTGATTTTAGCCATTCCAGCACTGGCTTTTAATCAATATCAGCATTTTCAGAGTCTCAGTTCGGTTCAGGCAGATCAATTGGCCGAATGGCATGTGGCTCAGACTGCAGATGAATTTCAGCAGATACTCGCCAATGCACCAAAAGATCGTGGCATTGTGATTGATGTCTATGCGGACTGGTGTGTGGCCTGTCAGCCGATTGAGCATCGTATTTTAAAAGATGCAGAGGTACAGCAGGCATTGTCGGGCTATTATCTGATTAAAATGGATCTAAGCCATTATGATGCCTCCCATCAAGCGCTATTGGCACAGTGGGATATTTTAGGGCCACCGACTTACTTATTCTTAGATCAGCAACAACAAGAAATTCGCTCGCTGCGCTTAACGGGTGCATTCCAGAAATCAGAACTATTACAACAACTGGCTTTATTTAAAGGGAAACCATAATCATGTATCAGCTCTTTATCGGCAATAAAAACTACTCTACTTGGTCGATGCGCCCATGGATTTTACTTACACAAGCGGGAATTTCCTTTCAGGAGCATATGATTCAGTTTGATAGCTTTGAAGCAGATAGCCAATTTAAAACAGAGATTCTAAAGCTCAACCCAACGGGGAAAGTCCCTGCGCTTGTGAATGGCGAACTGGTGGTCTGGGATAGCTTGGCGATTTGTGAATATATTGCGGAACAGCATCCTGAGCTAGAGTTGTGGCCACAACAGAAAACATTACGGGCTAGAGCACGTTGTGTGAGTGCAGAAATGCACAGCAGCTTTCAAAGCCTACGCAATCTCTGCCCCATGAATGTAGAAGCGGATCTAGGTCATATTGGCAAACAACTCTGGGCCGAACATGCGCAGTTACGTGCCGATGTGGCTCGAATTGATCAGATCTGGTCTGAACGTCCGAGCGAAGACGGCTTTTTATGTGGCGAGTTTAGTATTGCCGATGCATTCTATGCGCCTGTGGTAATGCGTTTTGAATGTTATCAACTGCCATTGTCTGCATCCAGCCAAGCCTATGTGCAAAAAATCTTGTCTTTGGCATCGGTACAGCAATGGATAGCCGAGGCCAGACAAGAGCAGATGTTTGTACCTTTTGACGAGCCTTATCGGCAACACCGTGAAGAATTTTTGAAAGCATAAGGGTTCAGTGAGGATTGGCAAAGCCCTAATCAGTCTAGGTTATTGCCAGTTCAGTAAAGATTTTAACTTGATTACGG
The DNA here is from genome assembly GCF_000413855.1 of Acinetobacter gyllenbergii CIP 110306 = MTCC 11365. Taxonomy (GTDB): domain Bacteria; phylum Pseudomonadota; class Gammaproteobacteria; order Pseudomonadales; family Moraxellaceae; genus Acinetobacter; species Acinetobacter gyllenbergii. The sequence goes on from NZ_ATGG01000004.1 coordinate 4,280, forward strand.
CCCTCTGCTTTGACTGCATACAGGGCTTGATCAGCCTGACTGATGATCAAATGTGGCTCATCGGCACTGAGTGAACTGCTTATCCCAAAGCTGGCGCTGATGCTAAATTCTTGCTTATAGTCGGTGATAAAACGCAGTTGTGAGATAGCAATACGGCAGCGTTCTGCGATGCTTTGAGCTTGTATGGTCGTGGTACTGGGCAGTAATAAAATAAACTCTTCTCCACCAAAACGACCAATAATGTCTTGATCGCGTAGATTGTTGGTCAAGCATTTTGCAACTTGGACCAAGACTTGATCCCCCATGCTGTGTCCATACTGATCATTAATGCTTTTAAAATGATCCAGATCGAGCAGGATAATCGAGTACAGCGGGTTCGGATGTTGGTGTAACTTATTCAAATAGCCCCCAATGCTGCGCCGATTGAGCACATTGGTCAGTGGATCAAGACGACTGAGAATTTGAATGGTCATCTCCCGAGTCCGCCATTGCGTTAATAAGATTTCAAATAAAAATAAGCAGGCTAACAAAATCGGCAATAAGAAAAACACCATACTGCCCACCCAAAAAGGATGCATTGGTACTTCATTTAAGCGTTGCATGTTGAACAGGGGCGCATAGGTCAACACCCCAATCATGCTTAGATAGTTGCAAAGCAGCAAAGCCAATGTTGCAGGAATAAGCGCACAATAGACCATCCTGCGGTCAAATAGAACCAAACCCACACCGACAACACTGACATAGCCGACCATGGTGGCTGGGCTAAAACTGCCTGCGAGATAGCCTTTGTGGCACAGCATCGCTGTGAAAATTTGCACACTGAGAATCGGGAGCACATTCTGTGCCCAAGTCCGATCTTTAAATATCGCACAAGGAATAATCAGCAGCAGCATCACCGTTAAGGTAATCAGACTGGTGATTAAGTGTGAACGCACAATCCCGAGATTCACCCATTCGGCATATTGGGGGTGGGTCAGCACAAAAATGTCCCAGCTGATCCAAAATAGGCTCATAAATGCAGCCAGTATCAGCAATAAAATACTTTTTTTAAGTATGGTCCAATTGACTACAATATGATGTTCCCAAGAAAGCTTAAAGCCCCATCCTTTTGTGTCAGTTGTCCGATTAAAACGAATCTTCACCATTGGCATGCATCCTTTTATGCAATGAGATTCCCAGCAACTGTAGATCTGTCGTCAAAATATTGAAGAACGATTATTGAAATAACAATAACATCTTTAGAATGAGAAAAAAGACGAACTCTAGGCTTTTAGTGCAAATTAGGACGGGAAAAATTCTTTGATAAATCAGCTGTAATCTAAATATCCAATGACTTTTATTTTATGATGACAAAAGGGAATTAAGAGTGACAATGGCCAGCCATAGCTGACCATTTTTTACACGATTTTATTTGGTTCAGTCACGATCAAGTGCATGGGCAAAATCGGCAATATCGGCCAATGCCTGTTTGGCTTCAGGGAACCAAGCATTAAACATTTGGAAATTATGCCACATGCCGGTATACAGCTTGAACTGGACTTTGACATCGGCTTTTTCCGCTTTTTCTCTAAAGCGTTTTGAATCATCCAATAGAATTTCTTTAGAGCCGACTTGTACCAAGGTGGGTGGAAGCCCTTTTAAGTCATCAAACAAGGGGGAAACACGTGGGTCATCGGCCTGAATGTTATCTGTGAGATAATGATTGATACCTGCTTGTAAGGCCTCGATAGACAAGAGTGCATCATGTTTTTGGTTAAAGCGTAGCGACTCACTGGTTAAGGTCAGATCGAGATAAGGCGACATCAGAATCAAGCCACTTGGCATCAACTCAGGTTGCTGTTTGAGACGTAAACACAGTGCCAAAGCAAGATTAGCACCGCAAGAGTCGCCGGAGATAATAATATCTTTGGGTTTAATCCCTTGTACCAATAACGCTTGATAAACATCGAAAATCGCATCAATCGCTTCAGGATAAGGGTGTTCTGGTGCAAGTGGATAATCAACATGTATCACTTGCATTTGGGTGCGTGCAGCAAGATCGGTCATTAAGGCGCGATGCGTGTTTAAACTGCCGAGGAAAAAGGCACCACCATGAATGTGGAAGATCAGCTGTGTTGCGGTAGCTTGCGCTTTAATTTCTTCTCCGCGCACACCTGCTAAGCGGATCGGGCGAACTTGTACTGTTGGATCTTGTGGAAATAGGCGACACAATTGATCGAGTAAAGGGCGTAATGCATTTGGGGCCAAATTAAATTGACTCGGTGTCCGAATCGTCGCTTTAAGTAAAGATTCAGTAAAATAATATTTCCAAACAGTAGCAAATTTCATAATTTTTCCATATTGTTAGATCAGTATACCAATAAGAAAGTTCTTGAAAATAAGTGATGGCTACGCACGACGATAATCTCTGAAAAAATGTGCGCTATGACACCCTTACTCAGGTTATACCAAATAGTCATAATCAAGAATTGCAATATTGATTGAAGTTCTCAATACTTTCAGTTTGAAAGACCCCTTAAGGATATTACAAAAATGAAGAAAATTGCTTTAGCATTTGGATTGCTCGGTTTGACAACTTTTGCCAATGCAGCGGATGCGCTGAATGGCAGTGTTTGGCAGACCATTGATGATGAAACAAAACAGCCAAAGGCGATCGTGAAGTTCACGGAGCAAAAGGATGGAACGCTCACTGCATCAATTCAAAAGTATTTAGTGGCAGGTCAGGAAAATGCCTGCTCTAAGTGTGAAGGAACGTATCATAACAAACCACTGAAAGGCGTGACCATTGTGAATGGTCTGAAAAATGTCGGTGGTGTGAATTACGATGGCGGTTCAATTATCGACCCTAAAAATGGTAAAACCTATAAATTGAAAGCTGAAATCATTGAAGGTGGTAAGAAGCTGAAATTACGTGGCTATATTGGTGTCGCTGCTTTAGGTCGTAACCAAACTTGGATTCGTGCCAACTAAGCTAAATTTAAATAACCAAAAACCGAGTCATGAGACTCGGTTTTTTATTGCTTTATTGATCGTATTTAAGCGGATAAAGCTTGATAGGTGGCTTCATCAAAGCCAATCACAAAACCTTGAGGGGTTTGCAGTACAGGACGCTTAATCAGGCTTGGCTGCGCAATTAGGGCTTCAATCAGGTTCTGTTCATTGCTGGTGGCATGTGTTTGCTCATCGGCAGTGAGTTTGCGCCATGTGGTGCCTTTTTTATTCAGTACTTTGTCCGCACCGATCTCTTTTAGCCAGAGTGCTAAAGTCTCTGCATCAATGCCTTGTTTTTTATAATCATGAAATTCGTAATTGATACCGTTGGCTTGTAATGCATCAAAGGCTTTTTTCATCGAATTACAATTTTTAATCCCGTAAATTTTAAACATGTGAAAAACCATAAAAACAATAAAAGAGATGAGTCAAAGCCTAACGTAAAAGTAGGGGAATGTACCAGTTGAAATTTTTTATTATGTTGATCGGTCATGTATATGAAACAGAAATAATTATGTAGTTTGAGCAGAAGTGATAAAGATAAATTAAAGAAATAAAATCCAAGATTTAGAAAAGAGAAAACCCGCATATAATCTTCCTGATTATGCGGGTCTCATTTCAACGTCCAATGTCTCATCCATGCAAATAAACTTAATCTAAGTTTATTTTATCTTCCTACGGCGTCCTATCCCTTTTTGGTCATCCTGACCGCTTCCCTGTGCCGTGAAGCTATAATGCCGTTCTAGAAGTGAAATAAAAATACACAAAAGCGACAAGTTATGTAAGCTAAAGAAGCGGTCAAAGTGAACAAGTGTTCACTTATTCGTGTATTTTATAGTCGATAATCACCGGTGCATGGTCGCTAAACCATTGTTCTTTATACACCCATGCATTTGTTGTGCGTGCTTTCCAGTCTGGAGAGCAGGCATGGTAGTCGATACGCCACCCAACATTTTTCGCACGTGCTTGACCGCGATTTGACCACCATGAATACAATTCTGCTTCAGGGCGAACTTCGCGGAAGCTATCCACATAACCTAACTCATCATACATATGATCGAGCCAAGCACGTTCATGTGGCAGAACCCCAGAAGACTTCTGGTTACCTGACCAGTTTTTAATATCGATGCGTTTATGCACGATATTGTAATCCCCACAGACAATGATTGATTTATTTTCATCTCGCCACTGTTTGAGTATTTTGGCGTATTCTTGTAAAAACACGTCTTTGCGTGCTTGCGCTTCGTCACCGCTTGATCCTGATGGCAAGTATAACGAGGCAATATGAACAGTTTGTGACAAGCCTAAATCAAATTCAGCCGTGGTAAAACGGCCTTGGGAATCGGCGAGTTCAAAGCCTAAACCATCTTTTACCGATACAAATGGCAGACGGCTATAAATCGCCGTACCTGCATAGCCTGCGCGTTCAGCAGGGAATAGGTGGGTATACCAGCCTTCTGGTTTAAATTTATCGGTCCATTGTTCATGGGTGATGCGGCTTTCCTGCATACATACCACATCGGCACCTGACTGTTCTAACCATTCGAGCAGGCCTTTGGTGACTGATGAGCGCAAGCCATTTACGTTAATTGAAACGACTCGAAGAATTTTTACATCACTTGGATAGCTATCCTTTGGTATCATACGTCTGTTTAACCTCAATTGAAGAATTTGGAGCACTTTATATGACAACGCCTGTGTCATTTCATCCGCAAGCTTTTATCGAACTCGCATTATCACGTGGAGTGCTTAAATTTGGTGAGTTTACCTTAAAATCAGGCCGTGTCAGTCCTTATTTCTTTAACGCAGGTTTGCTAAACGATGGTGAAGCACTGTCTTTGTTAGCGCAAGGCTATGCCGACAAACTAGTACAATGCGACAATGTCGGTGTGATTTTTGGTCCAGCGTATAAAGGGATTCCTTTTGTCGCAGCAACAGCGGTGGCATTGTCTCAAGTGCATGGTAAGAGCGTACCTTGGGGTTTTAACCGTAAAGAAGCCAAAGATCACGGTGAAGGTGGTGTGTTGGTGGGTGCATCGGTTGCAGGTCAAAAAGTTTGGATCATTGATGATGTGATCACTGCGGGAACGGCAATTCGTGAAGTTGTTACGATCTTAAAAAATGCGGGCGCTGAAATTGCAGGTGTGTTGGTAGCATTAGATCGTCAAGAGCGTGGTCAAGGTCAGCTTTCTGCGATTCAGGAAGTGCAAAAAGAACTCGAAATTCCTGTACATGCATTGATCACCATGAAAGATTTGATGGATTATCTAGATGCGAAAGGCGAAAAAGACGCTTTAGCCAATATGCAGGCCTATCGTGAAAAATATGGCATCTAAGTTTTAGATGTAAACGAAAAGGAAGCTGAGGCTTCCTTTTTTGTTCGCTTGATTACTCTAATTCTAGAAAAATAGATGATTTTAAATATATCGTGATCAAAAGTGTTTTTTTAATACAAATTGTTGTTTATAATTGAAAAAAAACGAGAATTGCCATGCCTTTTGTATCACTTTTATTTTGGACGTTGCCTTATTATTTATTTTTTAATTTGGTATTTCTTATCCCATCGGCAATTATAATTTTTATTTTCCAAATATTTTTAGTTCTATTTATGGGTGATACCCAATTAGTGACTAATATTTGTTTATGTTTGTTTTTTTTAGTTTTTATGCTGGAATTATGGCTTGTTTATAGAGCTGCTTACATAAAATCTTTTGAAAATAGAGGTTTTTTTGAGGCTGCTAAAGATTCATTCAATGAGTTTAGACTCGGCATAAGACTGTTTTTAAAATTTTAACTATCAATGTTAAAAAACAATTTTCTAAATACTTACTTTGAGCAATATCATTGCTCAAAGTAAACTTCAAAAGCATAGTGGAAAAGCTAGAGAAAGGATAAGGATTTCTTTTTTAGCTTGGAAAAGTATTCCGCTGAGCAATTTTTTGTCTCGTCTATATTTTACAAACGAGTACTCATCCATAGATGGGTAAGTTTCCAGCGCTGATCTTTAAATTTAAATTCATAGATAATGGCATCTGAAGGGGCCATTTTAAACATACCAAACCACACCCGGACATGTGTGGGTGAAATAACCTGCCAAAAAACCACTGAGCTTGAAACCTGTCTAGGGTTTAATCCAAACATATTGACTTCAACTTGTTTGGCTGGGGTATTGGAAAGGACAATAGAATCCTTGAGGGACCAGTGTCCTAACTCTTGCATCCCCATATAAGAGGCCAAACTAAAGGGAAGTGAATCCTGAATCTGGTTTGAAAAAGCACCTAAGCTCACTTGCGAATCGGCATCTGCAGGTGCGCAGAACATATTTTGAAAAAGAGAAATTAAGGCCTGATCCTGTTTGATAGCCAGTTGCCCTTTTAATAACGTTGTAAAAGGGGGCGTCTGTTTTCGACAAAATAGTGATTCAATATAAACACCATCGGGGGTGGATGTAACTTGAGTATCTTTTGACTGACCGAATAGTAATGCACCGATATCTTGATAAACGGCCTTTTCTTCTGTACTGATCTTTTTATCTGCAAAACTGTGACTCGATTGCAGTAAAACGATACTGGCAAATACATATTTAAGTGTGCTTTTCATTCAAAATTATCCAATTTAATTAATTGCTTAATGTTTTAGTCTTGTAGGGGGTGCTCATGTAGTTCGATGTAAATGATTTTTCCAGTGGCTTGATCAATCGCAACACTGGCTTTTTCAGTTTCAAATTCTTTGACGTTCCGATGAGGATTGGTATTGGTGTCTTTGTGGGTCTTTAGTTTTTTCGTCACTTCTTTTTCGGTGTCATCACTGAAAAGACCGAGGGGTAATTTTCGCCCTTTATAGTTTGCAAATGAAACCTCTTGATCAGGTAGATATAACTTGATCGAGACAATTTTTTTATTCTTTAACAGCATTTCGATGCCATTTTGAGGAAACATTAAGCTTTGATCATAGAAATCAAGCTTAGGAAATTCGTCATTCCAGAATTGATTGCTGAGCTGGGGCATTTCTTTGGGTTCGAGTTGATGAACAAATCGCTCAAATTTTTTACTTTCTGTTGTTTCACCCAAAAGATCAAAATATTGATCTGGATCATCAATATATTTTGCATTCATACAGGCGGTAGATAGCCCACATAAAAAGAGAATTAGAATTATTTTGTACATCTGCGTTGATCTAATCGTTTTGGAAAGTTGAGCTTATAAGCGGTTATTTCAAGAGCATAGTATACAGGGGTGTCTTTATAAAAAATAGGAAATAAAACGATGATGAGGCCTGTGGTCATGCGGACCAGAATTTAAACATTCTGATCCAACATCGCCGGCATCAGGATTTCTTTAACACAGCTTGCCTTAGTGGTTGAAAGAATAAAATGAATCGCCTGAATCACATCGGCTAAAGGGATGAGAGAATATTCGGTTTGTTCTAAAACGTCTTGAGTAGGTTGATTAATCTCATATTCACTGGCAAGGTAGCCCAAGTTCAGTACACTGACCCCAATCAAGTGCTCACGCAAGATTTCTCGAAGGGATTGTGCAATACCTCTTAGAGCAAATTTAGTTGCGGAGAAAACAAGCTCTTTACCATTATGATTATCAACCCCCCACGTTGAGCCAATCAGAATAATTTTGGCGTTGTCGGAGAGTTTGAGATTTTCAATGAGAGATTGAATCGACAGGATACAGGTGCTGATATTGGTATTGATGATTTGGTTGATTTCAGCAGCAGAAACCTCTTCAAAATTATAGTTGTCGCTAAAAGCTTGTTGCTCCCAAATGCCCACATTGTAAATCAGTACATCAAGTTTTTGCTGTCCCATTGCTGTTTTTACATCGCTTACAGCCTGCTCTGGTTTGGATAGATCAGCACAAATCCAGTTTAATTTTGGAGTTTCTTGTGGTTGGCTGCGAGATACGCCATAGATCGTATCTGTTGGCTTTGGTATAGCTAGAACAATGGCTTTGCCTAGACCTTTACTGACGCCGTATATGAGAAATGTTTTATTCGAGTTATCCATCCATCTATCCGTATTTTTTAGATCAAAATGCAACTATAAAAGCTCAAGCTGGCTTGAGGTCAAGAATTGCATTTTAGGTATACGATAAATTAAGAAGAAATCCTTATTTTCTAGTTTGTCTATAGAGGTATTGAAAAAGAAGGGCAAGCCATTAAAATATGAAAGAGCTGCTCTACTACACTAAAGTATAGAGCGGGCTGCTTTAATATTTTGATATAAAATTTAAATTTTAATAAAATTGTATAATGCTTACTATAATTCTATATATGCAGCAATTGGATCTATGACAATCTCATTATCACTTTTTCCAGAAATTGAGTATTCCACACTTGTCAGGTGCTCGAACATATTTCTCATATGGGAACTGAGTTCTTCAGACTGGAAATTATCTTGTGGTTGAGCCTTATTAACTTCTAAATACTGCGATACTGTTCCAATAATACTTATTTTCACATTAGTTTTTCTTGAATACTTTCTAATGATTAACTGTTCATCTTCTCTTAGATAGTCTCTATTCCAATAAGATGTTACTAATATATTATTAATTTTTTGAACAACTTCAAAATTATCTTGATAACCGTGCTTTGACAGAAGAAGAAAGCTTTCTAAGAACTTTGGATCTTGATGTAAACTATTTTCTTTATCTTTAATATACTGATTTCTTTTTTGTTGCCCTAGTGTTTCTAAGTAATCTATTTCTCCTGCTAATTGCATACGACTGATGGCAGTACCGATTTGGTTGAATTTAGAAAAAAGAGCCTGTAGTTCGGCATGATCGTTAAAAGTTACTTCTTTAGTTACTTTTATAAAAGAGTATTTATTAATTTTTTCATTAATTTCCCTGTCAGATAGGTCACTAATATCTAATATGATTTGCTTGTTATTCAACTCTTTTTCGAAAAGAGTAAACGAATAATCATGTAGAAATTTCTTTTCTATTGATTTTGTGGTATTTTTTACAACATCTGCTAATACTTTTCCACTGAATCTTGGACCATCTTGGGATTCACTTTCTTCATTTTCAAAAGTCTCCTCCTTTAAGAGCTCTTGTGCAATTCCTTCAAACATTTGAGAGGAAATTGAGTACATCTTATCTTTATCAAGATAAATAAAATTTTTTAACATCATCTTTTTCTCTTAATGTAATCATCATAGCTTTTTTTCCTGATATGGAATATAGACCAAATGCAGAAAAACAAACCTATTAAAAACAATATTATAGCAGTATAAAGTATTAATGTATTCATGTTTTAATACTCCAATTCTATTTGTCTATAATAATATAAAATTACAAAACACTGAATAAAAGAAATAGTTGCTAAACCTATTGATGCATTTAAGAGAAGATCTATATTTAAGGTTAGATTCTTACTTTCACTACAAATAGCAGCGCTAAGTAGCAAGACATATCCAATAATAAACAATGTGGAAATACCAATAGCTATTAGTCTCCATTCATTGTCTTTTTGGAGATTATTTAATTCATTTAAAATTGATACATGTAAGACGATACCAAATACAATAACATCAACAGGACTTATTATTACAACATCTTGTAAAAGAAAAACATTTACCGTTGTAATGCGAGAAATTATTGGTAAAAGTCCAATCAATACGGTGAAAATCAGCCAAATATAAATTTTTTTCATGCATTGATGACCCTCAATTAAGCTAAATATTTATAAGTAATTTAATATAAAAATAGTTTTGAAAGTTATTTTCTTTTAGATTTTTTAATACCAATCTGTTATTCAAATAGTTCTTCCTCACACTTCTTACATTCCAACATAACCCCTAATTTTTCATTCCGCCCTTGTTCGGTTAACACCCAAGGGCGATTTTGCCACGGTGGATCATGGCGCACATGCTGCCCATGACCACAGGCAAGATCAGCTATCCAATGAGCTTCTTCATCGAGATGAAAACCCACAATCGCTTGCTGCATTTAATTTTCCAGACTTTCGAGTTTAGATTGTTCCAAACCCTTTAAAAAGCGATGGCATAAGTTATGAATCGCCAGCAGATCATTCGGGTCCATACCCAAAGAGCAGGCGAGCTTAAACGGAATCAGAGTAATTTCATCTTTTGATACCAGTGCCTTTTCCAGCAAGATCACTTTCTTCATCCGCTCATCTTCTTTGACCGCAACACGCTTTAAAAACTGCTTCTCTTCGAGTTTTTTAATAATCGGTGTCAGCGTTCCAGAATCAAAAAAAGTCTTTTGCCCAATCTCAGACAACATCACATTGTCCTGTTCATACAAAGCCAGCAATACAATAAATTGCGGATAGGTCAGATCATATTCCTGCAGCAAAGGGCGATACTGACGAATCATCGCATTGGTCGCGGAATACATGGCAAAACACACTTGGTTATCCAAAAATGAAACGTCAGCCATGATGATCTGTCCTCGACTCGGTTGTTGAACATTCAGTATAAATTGGATTGCTTTAAAAGTACATTGCGCATAATAAGCTTGTTCGCAAGATAATTGTGTGCAATATTAAATAAGCGAGCTGAAAGATTCAGCAAATTATTTTGAGCAATTCCACCATTGGATAGATGAGAGAACACCTATGAGCAAGATTTATGATTTTCAGGCTGAACTGTTAGAAGGCGAACAAAAGAACCTCGCGGATTACCAAGGCAAAGTTTTATTGGTGGTGAACACTGCAAGTCAGTGTGGTCTAACGCCACAATTTGAAGGCTTGGAAAAGTTATATCAGGACTACCAACAACAAGGTCTGGTGATTCTGGGTTTTCCATGTAACCAATTTGCCAATCAAGATCCATCCAGCAATGAAGAAATCGGCAGCTTCTGTCAGCGCAACTATGGTGTATCTTTCCCGATGTTTGCCAAGGTGGATGTGAATGGCCCAACGGCACATCCCTTATATCAATACCTCACCTCTGAAGCCAAAGGTTTATTAGGCAGCAGTATTAAATGGAACTTCACTAAATTTCTGATCAATCAAAAAGGTGAAGTGGTTAAACGCTATGCCCCAATCACCAAACCTGAAAAAATTGCCAAAGATATTCAAAAGCTTTTGCGATAAATAGGCTAGAAAATGAGGAAAATGGAAATGACTGGTCTACGATACATCTACTGGTGATTTCCTCTTCCGAAACAAATTAAATCATAAAGCTGAATATTTTTAATATGTTGTAATTAATTGAACAAAATAGATTTTTTAATCTTTAAGATTTATACAACTTGTTTCACGATTGACCGCAAACTTCGCTATACTTTTTGCCAAGATTAAAAATACGAGCGTCAGATTATGCGTGTACTGGTGGTGATGGACCCGATTGAAACTGTGAATCTTAAAAAAGATTCAACTATGGCGATGTTATGGGCGGCCAGCCGTCGCGGACATGAATTGGGTTATGCATTACAACACGATTTATATATCGACCAAGGCAAAGCCTTTGGCCTGATCTCACCTTTAAAAGTCTTTGAAGATTATAACCATTATTATGAGTTGGGTGAGCAGCGCAAAGAATCGTTGGCGGATTACGATGTGGTGTTGATGCGTAAAGACCCGCCATTCGACATGAACTTTGTCTATACCACCTATATTTTGGAACAGGCCGAGCGTGAAGGGGTGTGGATTATCAATAAACCACAATCGCTACGTGACTGTAATGAAAAATTGTTTGCCACGCAGTTCCCAGAACTACAAGTACCCACTTTGGTGACCTCACAACAAAGTCTGATTCGTGAATTTATCAAAGAACATGGCGATGTCATTGTGAAGCCTTTGGATGGCATGGGCGGCATGGGAATTTTCCGCTTATACCAAGATGGGGTGAACATTGGTTCGACTTTGGAAATGCTCACGGAAATGGGCACCCGTCCGATTATGGCGCAGCGTTATATCCCTGAAATTGTGGAAGGTGACAAACGCATTTTGATGGTCAATGGTGAACCGATTCCATATTGCTTGGCGCGTATTCCACAAAATGGTGAAGTGCGAGGTAACTTGGCTGCAGGTGGTTTAGGCCAGGCCCGTCCACTGACTGAAAATGATAAATTGATTGCGGCGAAAGTCGGTCCATTCCTACGTGAAAAAGGGCTGGTCTTTGTGGGTTTGGATGTGATTGGCAACTATGTGACTGAAATTAACGTCACTAGTCCAACCTGTATCCGTGAGATTGATGCACAGTTTGGGACGTCAATTGCCGATGATCTTTTTGATGTTTTAGAAGCTGGTCGTCAAAACTAAAAAGTTGTTTTTTGACCGAATTGCCCGTTTGAATGTCAGCATAATTGGCAGGCAAACGGGCTTTTGTATATCGGCAGAACCTTGTTTTTAACAAAGAATCGAAAAAAGCCCAGCTTTCTGTTGTAAACAGGTGAAATTCGCTTTTCGTGAATGAAGCTTTAGGATTAAAATAACTGCCGAAAACAATAGACGATAACCTTCTTTTTTGAGTTGAAGAATTAGACTGTGACCAATTCCCCACAAAACAAACCTAAACATGTCATGATGATGGCCGCTGGTACAGGTGGACACGTTTTTCCTGCACTTGCTGTTGCTAGACAACTGCAACAAGAAGGCTGTCAGGTCTCATGGTTGGCGACCCCGACAGGAATGGAAAATCGGTTGTTGAAAGATCAAAATATTCCGATTTATCAAATTGATATTCAAGGTGTGCGCGGCAATGGTCTGGTCCGTAAACTCAGTGCACCGTTTAAAATTTTAAAAGCCACGCTCAGTGCTATGCGCTATATGAAACAGCTCGAGATTGATGCTGTGGCGGGTTTTGGTGGTTATGTGGCAGGCCCAGGCGGCTTGGCTGCACGTTTACTCGGTATTCCTGTATTGATCCATGAGCAAAATGCGATTGCAGGTTTTACCAACACTCAATTGGCACGTATTGCCAAGACCGTGTGTCAGGCTTTTCCAAATACATTTGCAAACAGTGATAAAGTCGTGACCACAGGTAATCCTGTGCGTGCGGAAATCACTGCGATTTTAAATCCTTCTTGGCGCTATCAAACCCGCGAACAAGAACAACTGCCATTGAATGTTTTGATTGTAGGGGGGTCGCTCGGTGCGCAAGCGCTGAATGAGCGTTTGCCTGAGGCCTTGAAAAAGGTCACTGTGCCGCTGCAGGTATTTCATCAATGTGGTCAAAACAAGCAAGATGCCACGCGTGCACTGTATCAAGATGCCCCTGCCAGTTTGAATATTCAGGTTGAACCTTTTATTCAGGATATGGCCAAGGCTTATAGTGAAGCTGATTTGATTATTTGTCGTGCCGGTGCTTTAACGGTAACCGAAGTGGCAACTGCAGGTTTGGCTGCAATCTTTGTGCCGTTACCGATTGCGGTGGATGACCACCAAACTGCAAATGCGAAATTCTTGGCCAATGCAGGTGCTGCTAAGATTTGCCAGCAAGCAGACATGACACCTGCTGTTTTGGATGAGTTGTTAGCAACCTTATTAAATCGCCAACTCCTGTCTGAAATGGCAGTTAAAGCACGTCAACAAGCACAACCGAATGCAACACAGCATGTGGTTGATCTAATTAAAAAATTGTAATTCGAGTTTATCTATGTCTCCTACAAATCCAAGCCAAGCCAAAAAGCTGATTAAAGTGCCAGAAATGCGCCGTATTAAAAATATCCACTTTGTTGGTATTGGTGGTGCGGGGATGTGCGGTATTGCCGAAGTATTGAGTAACCAAGGTTATAAAATTTCAGGCTCAGACATTAAAGCGTCGAAAACCACGGCTCAACTTGAAGCCAATGGCATTAAAGTATTTATTGGTCACTCGGCTGACAATATTAAAAATGCCAATGTATTGGTGGTGTCGACTGCAATTGATCCTGAAAATCCAGAGATTAAAGCAGCGATTGAACAGCGGACTCCGATTGTCCGCCGTGCGGAAATGTTGGGTGAATTGATGCGTTACCGCCACGGGATTGCGGTTGCGGGTACGCATGGTAAAACCACCACCACCAGTTTGTTGACCACCATGTTGGCAGAAGAAAACCTTGATCCGACGTATGTGATTGGTGGTTTGCTGAATAGTACAGGTGTGAATGCTGCACTCGGTGAAAGTCGTTTCATCGTGGCGGAAGCAGATGAGTCAGATGCCTCTTTCTTGTATTTGCAACCGATGGCTGCGATCGTGACCAATATTGATGCAGATCATATGGACACTTATGAAGGCAGCTTTGATAAGTTAAAAGATACCTTTATTCAGTTCCTACATAACCTGCCATTCTACGGCTTGGCTGTGGTCTGTGGTGATGACGCCAATATTCGTGAAATTTTACCGCGTGTGGGCCGCCCAGTCTTGACCTATGGTTTTGATGAAGACAACGATATTCGTGCGGTTGATGTTGAACAAGAAGGCATGCAGTCGCACTTTACCGTATTGCGTAAAGACCGTGAGCCATTGCGTGTCACCATCAATCAACCGGGCTTGCATAATGTCTTGAATGCGTTGGCTGCGATTGGTGTGGCAACCGATGAAGGTGTTTCTGATGGTGCGATTTGTCGTGCTTTAGAAGGCTTTAGTGGTGTCGGTCGTCGCTTCCAAGTTCAAGGTGAATATGAAGTGGGCGAAGGCTTGGTGAAGTTAGTGGATGACTATGGTCACCATCCGAAAGAAGTTGAAGCGACCATTAAAGCCGCGCGTGCCAGCCATCCAGACCGTCGTTTGGTGATGTTGTTCCAACCACACCGTTTTAGCCGTACCCGTGATTGTTTTGATGACTTTGTCGATGTGTTATCACAAGTCGATCAATTGTTATTACTGGAAGTCTATCCAGCGGGTGAAAAGCCGATTGTGGGTGCTGATAGTCGTGCTTTAGCACGCAGTATTCGGTTACGTGGCGAAGTTGAACCGATCTTGGTTGATCCAGTGGATGGTAATTTACCGAACGTTTTACAAAAAGTGTTACAAGCAAATGACCTGTTATTAACACAAGGCGCGGGTAACGTCGGTGCAATTTCGGTAGAATTGGCTCAGCATCGCTTGTATGCCAAATAATTTTGTTTTGTGAATATTAAAAGTTTTAAGGATATAAACGTGTCAAATGCTGCAAAATTCGGCAAAGTTGCTGTGTTGTTTGGTGGGAAGTCGGCTGAGCGCGCTGTGTCATTGGACAGCGGTCAAGCTGTTCTAGAGGCGTTATTGCGTTCGGGCGTACAGGCAGAAGCATTTGACCCACAAGATCGAAGCGTGACTGAACTGGTGGGTTATGATCGTGCTTTTATCGTATTACATGGTCGTGGCGGTGAAGACGGTCAGATCCAAGGCGTATTGGAATGGTTAAACCTGCCATATACGGGTACGGGTGTACAAGGTTCTGCGATTGGCATGGACAAAGTCAAAACCAAGCAAATCTGGCAGGGCAGTGATCTGCCAACTGCACCCTACCGTATCATTACCAAAGACACGGATCTTGAGCCTGTAATTGCAGAATTGGGCTTACCTGTGATTATCAAGCCAGTGCATGAAGGTTCAAGCGTTGGCATGAGTAAAGTTGAAAAAGCTGAAGATTTTGCTGCTGCGATTGAAAAAGCCACTCAGCACGATGCTGTGGTGATGGCAGAAAAATGGATCACGGGTCGTGAATTCACCATTTCATTCTTAAATGGTCAGCCTTTACCAGTGATTCGTTTACAGCCACCCGCAGATGTGGCGTTCTACGACTATGAAGCCAAATATCAACGCAATGATGTGGAATATGGCATTCCTTGCGGTCTGAGTGAAGCAGAAGAAAAAAGCTTACAGGCGCTTTGCTTACGCGCTTTCCAAGCGGTCGGTGCAGAAGGCTGGGGTCGTATTGATGCGATGCAGGATGAACAGGGTAACTTCTGGTTATTAGAGGTAAATACAGTGCCAGGTATGACCAGTCACTCGTTGGTGCCAAAAGCGGCGCAAGCAGTGGGCTATAACTTTGATCAGCTCTGCGTTGCGATTTTAGAGCAAACCTTAACAAAGTCGGCTTAACGATTTATGGCTCAACTACCTGCTTCGATGCGCCGTAAAACACGGCCAGCCATTAGCTCGATTCACGAGAAACCGCCTTCGCCTCGACAAAAGATGGTGAATGCGGGTGGTTGGATATTGCTGGTGATTGCATTTGCGGTGTTGGCACTGGGTTTGTTTGCTTTATATAAAGTCATGACAGATGCTCGAGTGGCGCAGTTGCAGGTGGTCGGGACCAATTCTGATGTTGAGAACCAGCAGTTAGTTCAATATCTGAATCCGATTATTAAAGATAACTACTTCACTTCAGATTTAGAGCAAATTCGCGATCAAGCATTAAAAGTGTCATGGGTTGATCGTGTGGTGGTGTCACGGGCTTGGCCAAATGCAATTCGGGTGCGGGTGATGCCGCGTCATGCGATTGCACGTTGGGGAACAGGGCGTTTGCTCAGTGACAATGGTGATGTATTTAGCGAGGCAGTGCCAACAGCACATCCAAACTTGCCGCTACTGCATGGGCCAGCCAGCCAATCCAAAATGATGATGCGTCGCTATAATGAAATTAATCAACTGTTTCATCCAGCGAATTTGAGATTAAAAGAATTGTATTTAACCGAGCGTATGACGTGGTTCATGCAATTTGATTCAGGCCTACGGATTATTGTAGATCAGGATCAGACCATGAATAAGCTTCAGCGTTTAAGCCATTTGGCACAAACGGATTTAAAACCTGTATGGTCAAAAATCACGGCAATTGATCTGCGTTATCGGAATGGCTTGGCTATTCAGTGGAAAAACGCAGCTCCGCCAAAGATTGTCAACGGTCAGTTAGTTGTAACGATTGATGACACAAGCCTTGCAGGGGCAATTCAGGCAAAGCCATAATACGTGGCTTAAAATAAAGGGCAGTGGTCCTAAACAACACTAAAGATATGGTATTGAAGTAATGAGTGAAGCTGTTCCCTCAGTTGTTGCGATTGATATTGGGACTCATAAAGTCACAGTTTTGATTGGTAAGATCCATGCGCCGGATAAGATCCAGGTCATTGGCATGGCAACTGCTCGCAACCGAGGTATGGTTAAAGGCAAGATTGTTAGCTTAGACAAGGTGATTGCGGCGATTAAAAATGCGGTATCCGAAGCAGAGGATATGGCTGAATGCCGTATTCATAGTGCATGGGTATCGATTCCAAGTACTGAATTACAAAGTTTTTATGCCTCAGGCCGTACGCCAGTTGCCAACCACGATCATATTATTACGACAAATGAAGTGGTACGCGCGTTAGAATTGGCCAAAGCCAGTCATGTGTCACCAGATTATTATCTTGCTAGCGCAGTGCCATTGGGCTTTGAGCTGGGTGATTCGGCCGAATGGGTACAAAACCCAGTCAATATGTCGGCGCATAGCATGACCGGGCATTATCAGTTGATGATGATGCCGATCAGCACCATGCAAAACCTTGATCGTGCCATGAAAGGGGCCAATATCGGGGTGGAGAAAATGGTGGTGTCTTGCTTGGCAACCGCTGAAGCCAGTCTGCTCAAAGACGAAAAAGAATATGGTGTTTGCTTGGTGGATATTGGTGCGGGTATTACCAATATTGCGGTGTATCTGGATGGTCGTTTGGCACTTGCACGGACCTTGCCACGTGGTGGTGAGAATGTCACCCGTGATATTGCTGCTGTTTTGCAGACCACCACGGAAGAAGCGGAACGCATCAAGATTTTGCATGGCTGCGTGGATATGAGCGTAGTCAAACCTGATCACATGATTCAAGTACAAGGCATTGATGGTACACAAACCATCAGTCGTATTGAGCTTGCAGAAATCATCATTGCACGTTATGAAGAAATCTTTAGCCTCATTCGTGAAGAGTTAGAGCATAGTGGTGCAATTCATGGTCTCTATCATGGCGTGGTACTCACTGGGGATGCCTGTCAAATTGAAGGCATGGTGAATCTGGCACGTCGTATGTTGGGTGTCTCTGCGCACTTGGGCAATCCGCCGTTACAGGTCTATGCGGATGATCAGCACTTAGCAGCCTTGCGTCGTTCTATGTACGCAACCGCAGCGGGTTTGTTGATGTTTAGCCAAAGTGATTTGCAAGATACGGTGGAAGAACCAGAAGAGGCAAGTGATCGTAGTTTTGTTGATCGCGTTGCCAATGGTTGGAATGCATTAAATAGCAAATTAAAGGCCATCTTTTAAGTTGTAGTTATTTTTGGGAAAATTTGTTAGGAAGTTGTTCTAAATCCGCCACTGTACTTGACAAGCTAGCGATTATTGAACAGCATCCTAAACATCAGTTGTTTAAAAATCAGGGCAGTAACGGGCTGAAGTAACTGCCATTAATATTAGGAAATCTAAAGGTCATGGCCTCATTTGAATTTATAGAAGATGAACTAGACAATGGCAACGGTCAAGCCCGTTTCACAGTATTTGGCGTTGGTGGTGGCGGTGGTAATGCCGTGCAGCATATGGCGCAATCTGACATTCAAGGTGTAAAGTTCGTTTGTGCAAATACCGACAAACAAGCCTTGGATAGCATGAATGCCCCGTTCAAAATTCAATTGGGTGAACAAAGTACACGTGGTTTAGGTGCTGGTGCGAATCCTGAGGTGGGTCAAATTGCGGCAGAAGAAAGCCGTGAAGTGATTCGTCAGCATCTTGAAGGGACTGACATGGTGTTTGTCACTGCCGGTATGGGCGGTGGTACAGGTACCGGTGCTGCGCCAGTGGTTGCCGAAGTTGCCAAAGAAATGGGCATCTTGACTGTAGGTGTGGTGACTACGCCATTCAACTTTGAAGGCCGTCGTCGTCAAAAGTCTGCTGAAAAAGGCATTGATGCTTTAGAAGCACATGTGGATTCATTGATCATCATTCCAAACCAACGCTTACTCAGCGTATATGGCGATATTTCAATGAAAGATGCCTATAAAAAGGCAGATGATGTGTTGCTGAATGCGGTACGCAGTATCTTTGATCTTGTGGTAAATCGTGGTCATATTAACCTTGACTTTGCTGACTTGAAAACAGCGATGAGTACCCGTGGTTATGCCATGATGGGTGCTGGTTTAGGCCGTGGTGAAGACCGTGCTCGCCAAGCAGCTGAGCAGGCAATTCGTAGCCCATTGCTTGATAATGTGAATATTATCAATGCCAAAGGTGTGTTGATTAACATCACGGGTGGAGATGATATTACTCTGCGTGAAACTGAAATCATTACTGATGTGGTCAATCAAATCGTTGATTTGGATGAGGGTGAAATCTTCTACGGCACAGTATTTGATCCGGATGCACGTGATGAATTACGCGTTACGGTCATTGCAACAGGTTTAACCCGTAATGCGAGTGAAGTTGATCAGAAGCGCCGTGCGGTGACTTCACATGCACCAGCTTCTCAATCTGTACAGCAGTCGGTTGATGAGGATGATGTTCCTGCGATCAGCAAACGTACAAATACCGATGCGCCAGTGAGCGCTGCGGCAAGTTCTACGCCACGATCATCGCCAATGAGCATTCAAGACTATCTGAAAAATCAACAGCGTAAATAATAAAATCATATATTTAGAGAAAGGGGGCAATTAATTGCCCCCTTTTTTATTTTTTTAAAATGGCAAAATATGCTAAGTTATATCGGTTTTTGCAAATGAAGTTGGTATGGCATGTTGAAACAACGTACTCTCAAGCGTGTGGTGAAAGCGAGCGGTATTGGTCTGCACAGTGGTCAAAAGGTGCTGATTAATTTTGTTCCGCATCATATTGATGGGGGTATTGTCTTTCGCCGTATCGACTTAAATCCTCCGGTGGATATTACGGCCAATGCGCTGTTAATCCAAGAAGCTTTTATGTGTTCGAATCTGGTGCGTGATGACATTAAAGTCGGTACCATTGAACATGTGATGAGTGCGATTGCTGGCTTGGGGATTGATAACCTGATTGTAGAAGTGTCTGCATCCGAAGTACCGATTATGGATGGTAGCGCGGGACCGTTTATTTATTTATTGATGCAAGGTGAACTGGCGGAGCAAGATGCGCCAAAGAAGTTCATTCGCATTTTAAAGCCTGTAGAGGCTTTAATCGAAGACAAAAAAGCCATTTTTTCACCCCATTCAGGCTTCCAGCTGAACTTTACCATCGACTTTGATCATCCTGCCTTTGCCAAAGAATACCAATCAGCGACGATCGATTTTTCAACAGAAACCTTTGTCTATGAAGTCAGTGAAGCACGAACCTTTGGCTTCATGAAAGATTTAGACTATTTAAAAGCCAATAATCTGGCGTTGGGTGCGAGTCTTGAAAATGCGATTGGCGTGGATGATACCGGTGTGGTCAATGAGGAAGGCTTGCGCTTTGCTGATGAGTTTGTACGACATAAAATTTTAGATGCCGTCGGTGACTTATATTTACTTGGACATCAGATTATTGCCAAGTTTGATGGGTACAAATCAGGGCATGCGTTGAACAACCAGCTATTACGCAATGTTCAAAACGATCCAAGCAGCTATGAAATTGTAACATT
Organism: Acinetobacter gyllenbergii CIP 110306 = MTCC 11365; assembly: GCF_000413855.1. Taxonomy (GTDB): domain Bacteria; phylum Pseudomonadota; class Gammaproteobacteria; order Pseudomonadales; family Moraxellaceae; genus Acinetobacter; species Acinetobacter gyllenbergii. Next base: position 24,764 of record NZ_ATGG01000004.1, read on the forward strand.
TAATAACGAGAGTGATTGTCCAATTCCTTATGTGAGTGTGACATAAGTCATTGTCTTTTATTGCCTATGTTATATTATAACAATTGAATCTGAGATTTTCATCACACAAAATTAGAGTGTATTCCAACACTTAATCTATGCAGTTTACTTTTTATTGCTTGCCAAACGTAGTAAAGCTTGGCTAAGCTTAGGGTCGCTCACATATTCAGCGGCGCTGCGCAATTGCTCTTGGGTCTCTGATGTTAGTGTTTTTGTTGGGGGAGAGGGTTCACGAGAGACAACTGTTTTGTTTCTTAACCGAACTTGAATTTTTCGTAATTCCTTGAGTCCTTCGAGCTGAGCTAACTGCGCAACATAGTGGCTTTGTAAATAGCTGAGTTGACTAATCATTGCTTGATTTTCACCAGTGATGATCAAAACGCCATGTTGATAACAAACAACCTGCCATTGCTCTGGTTGGGGCAGTAAGGGTTGAATAATTTTCGTAAGTTGTTTCCATTGTGTGACTTGCGTCGTCAGAAACGTTAAGTTTCCAGTTTTTATGTGTTGTCCTTTCTGTTGGAAAACGTTGTTAGGCTCAGACATAGAACTTCCTCGGAGGTAATGTGTCCATCTTAAGCGTTTGCTCCAACTGTTATCAAGGAACAGATGATAAAGGAACGTTTGAAGGACGGTTTCAAGAGGTTTTTTATGCATCATACGCGTCGTATTTTACTCGCATTTTCGTTGGCTGCTTCAGCTGCTTCGGTTGCTTTTGCAGATTATCAGAACATTGGTCAAGCCACAGGTGATGACCGTTTAGAGCAATTATCAAAAACCTTAGCTCAAGGTTCTTATACTCATTCTGCTGATATGGATCTGCCAGCCGTATCGAATGTGTCAGTTAAATTACGTGAAAAAACCATTGAATTGAACAATGCAACGATCGAGAAGAAATATGGTCGTTCAGCGATTTCATCTCAAGACAATGCACCTTCTTCGTTCTCTGCAAATACAGGTTATTCTTGGTTGGTCAGCCACCCATTACAGGAAGGGCGAGTTAGCTCATCTTGGGGAACTCGTACTTTACTCGGTTCAACCCGTCACCATTCAGGTGTTGATCTTGCTGCACCATCAGGTACGCCAATCTATGCGACAGGCCCTGGTGTGGTGACTAAGTCGGGTTGGGGTACAGGTTATGGTCAGTATGTTGAAATTGATCATGGCAATGGTTATATCACCCGTTATGCACATGCATCGCGCTTAATGGTCAATGCGGGTGACCGTGTTGGGGCGGGCGAGCATATTGCCAATGTCGGTTGTACAGGTCGTTGTACTGGACCACATTTACATTTTGAAGTTGTGAAAGATGGTCAACGGAAAAATCCATCAACTTATTTAGCAATGTTGCCTTAATGTAATTTGTTAACAGTTGTATATAAATATCCAAAAAAATCGCCTTTATTGGCGATTTTTTATGTTTTTTGTTTCATTTCGGTCAATGACTATTTTGTCAGAAAATAATAAGGCGTTTTGCATTCATTTAGGGCAATACCTCTATCACCGCAAAACATGATAAAAATAGGGTTGACAAATAACTTAAGGGAAAAGGTGAATTGTATGGCGTTTTATGGCGACTCTGACGCGCAAGAAACCCAGGAATGGCAAGAAGCATTTGATTCAGTATTACAACATATGGGCACGGAGCGTGCTGCTTTCTTACTAGAAAAACTTTATCAACGGGCTATTGCAAAACATGTTCCAATCCAACGCCTAAATACCCCTTACCTCAATACCATTTCAGTTGAAGAACAACCAGCGATGCCTGGTGATCAGGATATGGAACGTCGTATCCGTGCCTTGATTCGCTGGAATGCATTGGCAATGGTGTTGCGTGCCAATAAAACGGGTGATGATTTGGGTGGTCACCTTGCCAGTTTTGCATCGTCTGCAACGCTTTATGATGTTGGTTTTAACCATTTCTTCCGTGCTGCCTCAGATAACTTTGGCGGTGATATGATTTATTACCAAGGACATTGTGCGCCTGGTATCTATGCGCGCTCATTCCTTGAAGGTCGTTTAACTGAAGATCAATTGAATAATTTCCGCCGTGAAGTGGGTGGAAATGGTCTTCCAAGTTATCCGCATCCCTATTTAATGCCTGATTACTGGCAGTTCCCGACTGTATCAATGGGTTTAGGCCCGATTATGTCGATTTACCAAGCGCACATTCAAAAGTATTTGATGAATCGTGGCTTGATCAAAGAAGAAGATCGTAAAGTCTGGGCATATCTAGGCGATGGTGAGATGGATGAGCCTGAAAGTACGGGTGCAATTTCACTGGCAGGTCGTGAAAAATTAGATAACTTGGTTTGGGTGGTGAACTGTAACTTACAGCGTCTGGATGGCCCAGTACGTGGTAATGGTAAGATCATCCAAGAGCTTGAATCATTGTTCCGCGGTGCAGGCTGGCGTGTGATTAAGGTGGTTTGGGGTCGTCATTGGGACCCATTGCTTGCACAAGACGCTTCTGGCGCTTTAAAAGCGGTCATGGAAGAAACAGTTGATGGTGAGTACCAACGCTATCAAGTGAAAGGTGGTGCATATACCCGTGAGAAATTCTTTGGCAAGTACCCTGAAGCTGCGGAACTGGTCAAAGATTTGAGCGATGAAGACATTGATAATCTTAACCGTGGTGGTCATGACCCGTACAAAGTTTTTGCTGCCTATGCAGAAGCAATGAAAGCCAAAGGTCAACCTACCGTTATTCTTGCGAAAACAGTTAAAGGTTACGGTTTATCTGAAGAAATTGAAGCGGTGAACAAAACCCACCAAATCAAAAAAATGCAGATCGACTCTTTGAAGTATGTACGTGACCGTTTTAATCTGCCATTTACAGATGATAAGTTAGAAGAGTTGCCATTCTATCGTCCAAGTGAAAACTCTCCAGAAATGAAGTATATGAAGGCGCGTCGTGAAGCATTAGGGGGTTACCTACCTGCACGTCGTCGTGAGAGTGAAACTTTAGCGATTCCTGAACTCTCTGTATTTGATGCGGTATTAAATGGTTCCGGTGGTAAAGAACAATCGACCACGATGCTGATGGTGCGTTTAATTGCGGCTTTACTGAAAGAAAAAGCCATTAAAGACCGCGTTGTTCCAATCGTTCCAGACGAAGCACGTACCTTTGGTTTAGAAGGGATGTTCCGTCAGCTGGGTATTTATGCCGCTCACGGTCAAAAATATACCCCAGAAGACCAAGAACAGTTAATGCATTACCGTGAAGCAAGTGATGGTCACATGTTGCAAGAAGGCATTAACGAAGCGGGTGCGATGAGTGCATGGGCTGCGTTGGCAACCAGTTATTCAACCAATAACTTGCCGATGATTCCAATGTACATGTACTACTCAATGTTTGGTTTCCAACGTATTGGTGACATTGCATGGGCTGCTGGTGATGCACAGGCACAAGGTTTCTTGCTCGGTGCAACTGCTGGTCGTACCACATTGAATGGTGAAGGTTTACAGCACCAAGATGGTCATTCACATATCTTGGCGAACACCATTCCAAACTGTGTATCTTATGATCCATGTTTTGGTTATGAATTGGCAGTGATCGTACATGATGGTTTACAACGTATGTATGTGAACCAAGAGCGAGTGTTCTATTACTTAACCGTAATGAACGAAAACTACGAGCATCCTGCAATGCCAGAAGGGGCTGAGGAAGGCATTAAACGTGGTATGTACTTGTTCGAAAAAGACGAAAAAGCCACTGTGCAATTATTGGGTTCAGGTGTCATTCTTCGCGAAGTGATCAAAGCTGCGAAAATCTTACGTGATGAATACCAAATCCATTCAAACGTTTGGAGTGTAACCAGCTTCAATGAGTTGTCGCGTGATGGCATGGCATGTGAAGAATACAACCGCCTACACCCACTGACTGAAGAAGTGAAAGAATCTTGGGTATCTAAACAGTTACGTGGTACAGAAGGTATCGTTGTTTCTGCGACAGATCATATGCGTGCGTATAGCGAACAAATCCGTGCATATCTCCCAGATGGTCGTCCATTTGTTGCCTTAGGTACTGATGGTTACGGTCGTTCAGATACACGTGCCAACTTACGTAGTTTCTTTGGTGTTGATGCTGCGCATATCGTGGTTGCGACGTTGAAAAAATTAGCAGATGAAGGCGAAGTGGATGCACGTTTAGTGAAAGATGCGATTTCTAATTTTGAGTTAGATACTGACCGTCCAGTAGCATGGGCGCCACAAGCGCACCCAGAAGTTCAGGCAGTTGCTGAATACCATGAAACGCAAACAGGTGAGGGGAAATAATCATGCAAATCCAAGCACCTGATATTGGCGTAGATAAAGCACTGGTTGCAGAAATCTTGGTCAAAGTAGGCGACCATGTTGCAGTAGACGATAGCCTTTTGGTTTTAGAGTCAGATAAGGCAACGGTCGAAGTACCAAGCACTGCGGCAGGTATCGTAAAAAGTATTCTGGTTCAACAGGGCGATGAAGTCACTGAAGGCGTCGCATTGATTGAATTAGAGTCTGAGTCTGCTGCTGAAGCACCTGCGAACGAAGCACCGAAAGCAGAAGCGCCAAAAGCAGAAGCGAAACCTGTCGAAGCTGTAACAAAAGCACAACCCGCTGCCGCTCCAGTAGCGACAGCAAGCCAGGTTGTGGATGTAAAAGTTCCAGATATTGGTGTGGAAAAAGCGCTGGTTGCAGAAGTGTTGGTCAAAGTCGGTGATCAGATTGAGCCAGAACAAAGTATTGTCGTGGTTGAATCAGACAAAGCGACGGTAGAAGTCCCAAGCTCTGTTGCTGGTGTTGTTGAAGCCATCCAAATCAAAGAAGGCGATAGCATTAAGGAAGGCGTGGTCTTGATTCAGGTCAAGACCGCAAGTTCGGCTGCTGCACCAGAATCGCAAGCAGCACCTGCTCAAACAGAAGCGCCAGTCGCAACAACAGAAGCACCAGCTGCAACGAATACCTCAACAGGTAATGTTGAAATTGAAGTGCCTGATCTGGGTGTAGAAAAAGCACTTGTTTCAGAAATTCTGGTCAATGTTGGTGATCGCGTCGAAGCCCAACAAAGCTTATGCGTGGTTGAGTCAGATAAGGCTTCGGTTGAAGTGCCAAGCTCAGTTGCAGGGATTGTGAAAGCAATTCATGTCTCTGCCAATCAAGAAGTGCGTCAAGGCGTGGCTTTGGCAACGATTGAGGTGAGTGGTCAGGCTGCTGCACCAGCAACAGTGCCAAAAGCTCAACCAACCACTACGCCTCCTACTCAAGCTGAACCAGCAAAACCACAGACGGCAGCGACAGCAGCACCAAGTGCTCCAGCGCAAGCTGAGAAGCTGACCAAACAGCAAGAAGCAGACAATGCCAAAGTCTATGCTGGGCCAGCGGTACGTAAACTGGCACGTGAGTTAGGTGTGGTTCTTGGACAGGTCAAAGCCTCTGGTGAGCATGGTCGCGTGATGAAGGACGATGTTTTTGCCTATGTGAAAACGCGTTTGACTGCACCACAGGCTGCATCGACCTCTCAAGCTGCTCCAGTGGCTTCAGGCTTACCGAAGTTGCCAGACTTTAATGCATTTGGTGGCGGTGAAGTGAAAGCGATGACGCGTTTACAGCAAGTGTCTGTACCGCAATTGTCATTGAACAATTTCATTCCTCAAGTGACGCAGTTTGACTTGGCGAATATTACTGAACTCGAAGCATGGCGTGGCGAACTGAAAGATGGCTTTAAAAAGCAGGGTCTCAGCTTAACCATCTTGGCCTTTATTGCCAAGGCGGTTGCGCATTTGCTGAAAGAAGAGCCGTACTTTGCTGGCCATTTGGCTGATGATCAGAAGTCAGTCTTGTTGCGTAACGAAATTCATATGGGGATTGCGGTTGCAACACCAGATGGTTTAACAGTTCCAGTACTGCGTAATCCGGACCAGAAATCAATTAAGCAAATTGCAGCTGAATTGGCGGAACTCAGTCAAAAAGCCCGTGATCGTAAATTGTCACCGAAAGATCTACAAGGTGCCAACTTCACCATTACCAGTTTGGGTAGTATTGGTGGTACCGCATTTACGCCGTTGGTCAATTGGCCGCAAGTTGCGATTTTGGGTATCTCACCGGCGACCATGCAACCGGTATGGAATGGTAAAGACTTTGATCCACGCTTAATGCTGCCATTGTCATTATCGTATGACCACCGTGTGATTAATGGTGCTGACGCAGCACGTTTTACCAATAAGCTGACAAAATTGTTAAAAGACATCCGTAGCTTATTGCTCTAATTGTTTTGAACTTGGAAAACCTCGCAGAAGCGGGGTTTTCTGTTTTTAGGCTGAATAAAATATGAATAGATGTATGTTATGTTGAGCTGAGAATACATTTTCATTGCTAGAGGGAGCGGGGATGTTGGTGATTTATCGGGTGATGCTGCCTTTGTTGCTGATTGTTTTTGTAGCGATGGGCTTGTGGGTCAGCTTCTTACATTTTCCATGGGATTGGGTGATGTATGTGGTCATGGGGCTTGAAGTGTTGCTTGCGACCGTTGTGATGGCAATGGAGTTTCAAGCACAAGATGTGGGCGGAGCGAGTGGTTGGGGCAGCTTTGGTTTTTTGGGGCTAAGTGCCTATTTGGCTTTTTTGCTTGGTCTTTTACGGGTGTTGCTGTGGAGTTACCAAAAATTTTGGGCATAAGCATTCAAAAGCATTTTATTGTTTGCTAGAATGGATTCACTTCATTGGGGAGTAGCCGCTCTTTACGCAAAGTAAAGAGGTGATGATCAACATAATTGTTCAACCGAACATGGTCATCATAGCAAAGAACCAAGAACAGCTTCTCAGCTGTGCTTTTGTTGGCAAGACCTTTGATTTACCACTCTGCATCAATCTATTTGATTTTGGCTAGCAGGAGCGGTAGGTCATCGGTATATTTTGCTAGCCAGAGCATTCACTATGTATGAATTCCTCATCTCCACTTCAATTGTTGCCATTGCTGAAATGGGTGATAAAACGCAATTGCTTGCCCTGTTACTGGCTGCACGATTCCGTAAACCGATTCCGATTTTAATAGCCATCTTACTGGCCACCACAATTAACCATGGTATTTCTGCTGTATTGGGACAATGGATTACCACTGTACTCAGTCCTGAAATTTTATTATGGATTCTGGCACTTGGTTTTATTGGCATGGCAATCTGGATGCTGATACCAGATGAACTAGGTGATGAAACTGAAAATATCAATAAATGGCAGAAGTTTGGGGTATTTGGTGCAACCTTCATCCTGTTTTTCTTGGCTGAAATTGGCGATAAAACCCAGATTGCAACAGTGGCCTTAGCAGCGCGCTTCGACAGTGTGTTCTGGGTGATGCTGGGCACCACATTCGGGATGATGCTTGCCAATGCCCCCGCGGTATTTATTGGTAATAAGTTGGCAGATAAATTACCGATTTCATTGATTCACAAAATTGGTGCTGCGATTTTCTTGATTGTCGGTGTTTCAACTCTAGCGCAGCATTATTTCTTCTAAATGGTTTGAATTTAAGATCATCCAGACCCATCCAATAGAGATGGGTTTTTTCTGATAAATTAGGATAAAAATCCAATATCTGATTGAAACATGAACTAAATCCCATTATTTTATTATGGAATTAAAAATATTTCATATTTAAAGAATTTTTCTGGGGTAGTTATGAGTTTTGAGCGGACAACATCGCAAATACTGTTTGATAATGGCACACATAAATGCATTAGTTTTACCAGTTTGGTTAAAGGGGAAGGCATTCAGGCCAATCAATTTTTAATTATTGATCATGAGCGTGCAGCGGTTCTAGATCCAGGTGGCGACCTCACCTATGTGCCTTTAACCATGGAGCTCAATCGCTATACCAAATTAAAAAATTTGGACTATGTGATGGCTTCACATCAAGACCCTGACATTATTACCTCAATGCCGCGTTGGTTGGTGTATACCGATGCCAAAGTGGTAGCCTCTAAGCTATGGGCGCGCTTTTTACCTCATTTAAATTCAGCCTTTATGAGTGATCGCATGAAAGGGAATTGGGAAGAGCGCTTGATCGAGTTATCGGATACGGGACAGATTATTCCTTTGGGCGAGTCTGCGATTGTGGCTGTCCCTGCACATTTCCTACATTCGGTGGGGAATTTCCAGTTTTATGATCCAACTGCCAAAATTCTGTTTTCAGGAGATATGGGGGCTTCCATTGTTGAGGATGCTAGCCAGCCGATTACTGATTTTGACGCCCATATTAAAAAGATGAAAGGCTTTCACCAGCGCTATATGTGTTCCAATAAAGTGATTTGTTTATGGGTGAATATGGTGCGGCAAATGGATTTGGAAATGATTGTACCGCAACATGGGACCGCTTTTATTGGTAAGGAGATGATCAATCAATTCTTAGATTGGATTGAAACCTTAGAATGTGGTGTGGACTTAATGAATGAATATGTCTTTAGTTTGCCAGCTGAAATGAGTTAAGCAATGATCAGTGAAATATAATGTTTTATGGCTGGTGGAATAGCAAAGTCGTTATCCCACTAGTCAGTTTTAGAATTTGCAATGTAGGTTGTTGAAAATTCTAATATTGAAGCGCCAAGATACGGACTGTGGTTTTAAGGTTCAAGACGAAAACCGATTAGGTGAAAAGTCATTCAAGTGTCGATTCAAATTATTTTCATCATAGAAAATGAAAATCACATCGAAATTTGTTTATAATAGCTCACGGAAATTACCAGTGAGATTGTTATGCTGACCATCGTTCAAGAAGCGTTAACCTTCGATGATGTCTTATTACTTCCTGCCTACTCAACTGTTCTCCCAAAAGATGTCTCCTTAAAGACACGTTTAACTCGCGGAATTCAACTTAATATCCCTCTCGTTTCTGCTGCAATGGATACGGTGACTGAGTCACGTATGGCAATTGCGATGGCGCAAAACGGTGGTATTGGTATTTTGCACAAAAATATGGATATCGCAGCGCAAGCCGCTGAAGTCCGTCGTGTGAAAAAATTTGAAGCAGGTATGGTGAAAGATCCAATTACGGTCACCCCTGAAACAACAGTTCGTGAATTGATTGCAATCACTCAGGCCAATAATATTAGTGGCGTACCTGTTGTGAAAGACGGCAAAGTGGTTGGAATCGTGACAGGTCGTGATACACGCTTTGAAACCAATCTTGAACAGCCTGTAAGTAACATCATGACAGGTCAAGATCGTCTTGTGACTGTACGTGAAGGCGAGTCTAAAGAAAATATCCAAGCATTATTGCAAAAACACCGTATTGAAAAAGTATTGGTTGTTGGTGAAAACCATGAACTGAAAGGCTTAATTACGGTGACTGATTTCCGTAAAGCTGAAAGTTATCCAAACAGCTGTAAAGATGACCTTGGTCGTTTACGTGTTGGTGCTGCAGTGGGTACTGGTGCTGAAACACCAAGTCGCGTGGAAGCTTTGGTCGATGCTGGTGTTGATGCGATTGTGGTCGATACCGCACATGGTCATTCTGCTGGCGTAATCGAACGTGTACGTTGGGTCAAAGCCAACTACCCACAAGTGCAAGTGATTGGTGGCAACATTGCGACTGGTGATGCAGCATTGGCATTGCTTGATGCGGGTGCAGATGCCGTGAAAGTCGGTATCGGCCCTGGTTCGATTTGTACCACACGTATCGTGGCTGGTATTGGTATGCCGCAAATTTCGGCAATTGATAGTGTTGCCAATGCACTAAAAGATCAAATTCCTTTGATTGCAGATGGTGGTATTCGTTTCTCTGGCGATATGGCGAAAGCGATTGGCGCAGGTGCGAGCACGATTATGGTGGGTTCACTTCTTGCTGGAACTGAAGAAGCACCAGGCGAAGTTGAATTCTTCCAAGGTCGTTACTACAAAGCATACCGTGGCATGGGTTCATTGGGTGCAATGGCGGGTGTATCTGGTTCTGCAGACCGTTATTTCCAAGATGCTAAAGCGGGTGCTGAAAAGTTAGTCCCAGAAGGCATCGAAGGTCGAGTTCCATATAAAGGACCAATGGGGAATATCGTTCACCAAATGATGGGTGGTCTACGCTCATCAATGGGTTATACCGGTTCATCGGTGATTGAAGATCTTCGTCAAAATGCAAAATTTGTGAAAATTACTTCAGCAGGTATGTCGGAATCACATGTTCATGACGTCACTATTACTAAGGAAGCACCAAACTATCGAGTTGGTTGATTTTTGGTAATTTTGCTGATTGAAAAACCGTCAGGCCACTGACGGTTTTTTTTGTTTTGGTGTAAAGTGAAGTAGATGAAGAAAGATATGGTTACAGACCATATAAAAGATAAGAAAGTGAGTAGAAGATGAGTTATTTTGGTACTGATGGAATTCGCGGTAAATTTGGACAACTGCCAATTACTCCTGAGTTCGCACTAAAATTAGGCTTTGCCGCAGGAAAAGTATTAAAAAGAAATAGCCCTAAAAATAAACCGATTGTGGTGCTGGGGAAAGACACGCGCTTATCGGGCTATATTTTAGAAGCTGCGTTACAAGCAGGCTTGAATGCGGCAGGTGTATATGTGCATTTATTGGGGCCACTACCCACTCCTGCGATTGCGCACCTTACCCGCGCGCTACATGCGCATGCTGGGATTGTGATTTCTGCATCGCATAACCCATATTTTGATAATGGCATTAAGTTCTTTTCCAGCGAAGGTAAAAAATTACCAGACTCTCTACAAGACCAAATCAATCAGGAACTGGAAAAAGAGTTACTGATTGAGGACACCGCAAATCTAGGAAAGAGTGTGCGTGTTAAGGATGCCAATGGTCGTTATATCGAATTTTGTAAATCAACTTTCCCGTACCATTTTGACTTACGTAATTTAAAAATCGTAGTGGATTGTGCCAATGGAGCAGCCTATAGCGTAGGTCCGTCAGTGTTCCGTGAGCTCGGTGCTAAAGTTATTCCACTGTTTAACGAGCCAGATGGTTTAAATATCAACGAAAACTGCGGTTCAACTCATCCAGAACAATTACAGAAAGCGGTATTGGAACATCAAGCCGATGTGGGTATTGCCTTCGATGGTGATGCTGACCGTGTGGTGATGGTGGATAAAAATGGTCAATTGATTGATGGTGACCATATCTTGTATATCCTTGCAACTCAGGCAAAACATAAGCCAGAGGGCGTTGTAGGTACGGTCATGAGTAATATGGCGCTTGAGTTGGCTTTGCAAAAAGCTGAGGTTGGCTTTGTCCGTGCCAAAGTGGGTGACCGCTATGTATTACAAGCCCTGGAAGAAAAGAATTGGGTGACAGGTGGTGAGCCTTCAGGCCATATTTTGACTTTGGATAAGAGTACGACAGGAGATGCCATTATCGCAGCTCTGCAAGTGTTAACGGTGATGGTTGAACAAGGCAAAGCCTTACATGAGTTAGTGGACGGTTTTGTGTTATTCCCGCAAGTGTTGGTCAATGTTCGCCTGCAACACATGATTGACCCTTATTCGATTCCTGCCTTGGTTGCAGAATTTGAGAAAGCGGAACAGCAACTAAAAGGTCGAGGCCGTTTATTGATTCGTAAATCAGGTACGGAACCTGTGATTCGTGTCATGGTGGAAGGTGATCAGCAGCAAGAAGTTGAGGCTTTGGCCAATCATTTGGCCGATGCAGTACGCGCTCAAGCTCAAGCTGCTTAAGGGAGGGCCATCATGAGTGATGTCATTAAAGACCTCAGCGAATTACGTTTGAGCTATGAGCAAGGTGAATTACATGAAGCTCAGATCAGTGCTGAACCGCATGCGCAATTTCTGAATTGGTTCAATCATGCCCTTGCAGCACATTTGCATGAGCCTTATGCCATGTCGTTGGCGACAGCAAATCAGCAAGGTCGCCCGCATGTGCGTACCGTATTATTACGTGGCGCGACAGCAGCGGGTTATGATTTCTATACCAATTATGACAGTCAAAAAGGGTTGGACTTGGCAGAAAACCCTTATGCTGAACTGCTATTTTACTGGCCAAGTCTAGAGCGTCAGATCCGTATTGGTGGCAAAGTTGTTAAGATTTCTGAACAAGAATCGACGGATTACTACCATAAACGTCCACGTGATAGTCAGATTGCTGCACATATCAGTACCCCGCAAAGTGGGGTGATTGAAAGCCGTGAGTTATTGCAACAACGTTTTCAAGCGCTGCAAAGCCAAGTTCAAGATGTGTTGGATAAGCCTGAATTTTGGGGTGGATATCGCTTAGAAGCCGATTACTATGAGTTTTGGCAAGGGCGACCAAATCGCTTACACGACCGTTTAAGTTATGAAAAACAAAATGGTCTTTGGACTATACAACGCTTGATGCCATAAATGACCCAGATTCAAATTCAACAAAGACCTTTACTGACGCGCCCTGAACAGTTTCAGGGCGTGCCTGCGTTTATTGCCGAAATTTTAGCAAGACGTGGTGTGCAGTCTGAGCAAGAGCTGGAACTCAAACTCAAGCATTTGCTTTCCCCTGAGCTTAAAGGCTTAGCAGAGGCAGTTGCGTTGATCGATCAAGCCATTGATCAGCAAAAACAGATCGTGATTGTCGGGGACTATGATGCCGATGGGGCGACCAGTACCGCTTTAATGGTTCTTGTCCTGCAAGATATGGGGGCTAGCGTTGAGTATCTGGTGCCTGATCGTTTTAAGTATGGGTATGGACTCACGCCGGCAATTGCTGAATTAGCCAAGCACAGTTATCAGCCTGATCTTTTGATCACAGTCGATAACGGGATTTCCAGCCATGCCGGTGTGGAAACGGCACAGGCACTGGGGATGCAGGTGATTATTACCGATCACCACTTAACCACTAAGCCGACACCGAGTGCTGAGGCTGTGGTTAATCCGAATCAGCTAGATTGTGACTTTCCCAGTAAAGCACTGGCGGGGGTAGGCGTTGCCTTTTATGTACTGGCAAAATTGGCGAGTTACCGCAGCCAGCAAGCTAAAAGCAGTAGCAAAGTCACCCAGTATCTAGATCTAGTGGCTTTGGGAACCTATGCCGATGTCGCAAGTCTAGACTATAACAATCGGATTTTGATTGATGCTGGGTTAAAGCGGATTCAGCAACATCAATGTCGTGCAGGCATTTTGGCGTTATTGGATATCGCGGGTCGTGATGCTGCGAGCTTGCGCGCGCAGGATTTAGGTTTTGTCGTCGGTCCTCGTATTAATGCCGCAGGTCGTATGGAAAGTATGCGGATTGGGATTGAGTGTCTACTCGCTGCCGATATGCAAACAGCTTATCCAATTGCGCAGCAATTGAATCAGCTCAATATTGAACGCCGTCAAGTTGAAACTGAAATGAAGCAACAAGCACTGAGTGCACTGCAACATATTCAGTTAGAAACAGAGCATTTACCTGCTGCACTGGTGATGTTTGATGAACAATGGCATCAAGGTGTGATTGGTATTGTGGCTGGGCGCTTAAAAGAGCAATTCCATCGTCCAAGTCTGGTATTTGCACCCGATGAAGATGGTATCCATATTAAAGGTTCAGCACGCTCAATCGATGGTATTCATATTCGCGATACCATTGAGCAAGTTGCTGAGCAAAATCCGCATTTGGTTAGTCATTTTGGCGGCCATGCAGCAGCAGCGGGCCTGACGTTGAAGAAAGAACATTTTGATGCATTCAAAGCTGCTTTCACCCACGCTATTGCTGAGATGGATGATGATTTATTTACGGCGACTTTATGGACTGATGGGGAATTACATGAGTCAGATTTGCATTTAGGAACCTTGGATTGGATTGAGCAGCTTGGACCTTGGGGACAAAAGTTTCCTTTACCTCAATTTGAAGGACGCTTTAAAGTCATTGATTATCGTTGGCTCAAGGAGCAACATTTAAAACTCAAGTTGGCGGTTGGGTCACATGCCATTGATGCGATTGCATTTAATGCCATGGATCGTTTTGAATTTAATCCAATGCTGGGTTATGTGGATTTAGTGTATACCTTGGAGCGCAATATCTTTAATGGCAGCACTAGTCTACAACTGCAAATTGCCTATTTAAAACAATAAAAAAATCCGCTCTGATGAGCGGATTTTTTTACTGTTAATATGCGATTGATTAGAAGCGGACAGTACCGTTAAGGCCGTAAGAGTCAGCGCCATCTGTTGTGGTATAACCGACACCTAAAGCAAATTGTGGGGTAAAGAATTTTTGTGCGCGAAGACTGAAAACACTGTCTGAATCATCCGCAGTAGAATCTGCAAATGAGATACCAACACTGAGGGTTGGATCAAGATAAAGATCGGCACCTAAACGATAAGTTGTTTCATCACCAATATAACTGAGTGCTTCAAAGTTGGTATAGTAACCCCCAATTTGTGAAACATACTTCGCGCGTAAAGAAACAGCAGTATCGTCATTCTCACCAGACACGATTGCAGCATTTGAAAGGGTATTGGTAAAGCCATATTGAGCAATTTGCACTGGATTTAGGCTATCAGATAAATCGGCAACACCGACTGCAAGGAGCAATCCATTGATGGGCAAGAAACCAGCTTCAAGACTATAGCCATCGCCATTTTCAGAATCAGAACCTAGACCATTAATTGTTGCTTTGATATTGGTACGGTGCAAGGCCCCAGAAAGATAGAATTGTGAATTAGGAACATAAAATTCACCTTGAAATCCGATAATGTTGAATTGTAAGTCACCAAAATCTTGGTCATCTTTGAGTTTGCTATAGGCATAGCCACCACCGATATTCGATGCTTTATCTAAGAAAGCAGCTTCTGCCAAAGGCGCATTACGGGTTTGCACAGGGTTAAAATAATATTTACCCGTGATGACAGCACTGTTACCTTTACCATCATCCATATTGATATGTTCATATGCACCGTTAACTTCGGTTTGATAAGCATGGGCATTGACTGCAAAGCAAGCACTCACAAGTGTTGCAAGAAGATTTAATTTTTTCATTAGAATTTCCCCCGATTAAAAATAATACATATTTTGTTGCATTGAGTAGTGTATTCAAAAATGGATAAGCGTCAATTGCTAAATGCAGACAGCAGTTGAAAAACTTATAAGGGAAGAAAGGGAGAGTAGGGATTAAAAGTGGATAAGAGCACTATTTAAAGCAATAAAAAACGCCCTGAATGATTCAGGGCGTTTTTTAGCTTATATGCTTCTGTTCAGGTCTTAGAAGCGGTATGCACCACGAAGACCGAAAGAGGTGTAGTCATTATCGATATATGATTTATCGTTACCGAAACCTACACGACCTTCCAAGCTCACTTGTTGATTGAAGAATTTCTTCGCAGAAATACCCCATTCATTTGAGTTAACGATTGTGTCGTCATACTTAAGTTTTTGATAATCAACACCAACACTTAAAGTTTTGTCGATGAAGTAATCACCTTTTAATTTCACTTCTTTGTTGTCACCAAAAGCAGTATAAGCTTCTAAGTTCACGTCATTTTGACCAACTTGAGTGACATATTTGGCACGAAGCGTCGGGCTGGTTTCACGGTCGCCGTCTTTCACGTCAACCGTTTTTGCACCCGCAGCAACCAATAAACCTGGTGCTGGTAAGTAACCCACTTCAGCTGAATAATGGTTGATTTTTAATTTGTCTTCATCAGTTGCATATTTAGAATTTGGTTTGATTTCTTCACGGCCAATATTACCGCTTAAATAGAAGTCGCTGTTAGGAACAAAGTACTCAATACCTGCACCATATTGATTGTTTTTGAATGCATCATCTTTTTCATAAGCGTACTGTGCTTTTACGTTGCTCGCACGGTCAAGGAAAGCTGCTTCAGCAAGCGGTGCATTACGTGTTTGCACTGGGTTGAAGTAATATTTCCCATCTACGCTGAAACGATCACTGTCACCAAAACGATCTTGGTCTTTATAGGTATAAGAACCACCTACCTCAGCTTGATAAGCATGAGCAGTTCCTGTTACTGCGATTGCAGATAAAAGTGCTGATGCAATTGCTAATTTTTTCATGGTTGTTTCCTCATTAAGATTTAAACCAAGTGTTAAACATTGATACATGTTTTGTTACAACTTGAGTCTAGAGCAATTTTCGCGAGCGTCAATCTTGATAAGGTAATCGAACTGTACAAATGTAATTAACTTGTAATAATTATATTTTAAATTATTGATATTTATCATTAAAAATTCATTGTTTTGATTTATTAAAATTTAGGAGGAATTGTGTGTTTTAGTATATTTAGTCGAATTTTCACACAATGGGCCGAGCAAAATCAGGGCTTAGAAATATTTCAAAGATAAAATAAATTTATTTATAATTTTTTATTTTAATAAATAAAAGTATTAAAAATGACATGGCTGTGTCGACTAAAACAGTTATGTTAAAATAACGGATTAAGTGAAAAAATAGTGTGAGAACAGACGCGTGGAAATTAATCCGTATTTAATTCAATTGAAAGATTTATCTGATCGTAGCCAAACACTACGGGGGTATCTTTGACTACGATCTAAAGGTTGAGCGTTTAGAAGAAGTTTTAAGAGAATTAGAAGACCCAGCGATTTGGAATGATCAAAACCGTGCTCAAACCATCGCCAAAGAAAAGGGCAGCTTAGAAAATACGATTGGTGTGTTTGATCGTCTTGCTGAACAGTTAGATGATGCCAAAGCCATGCTTGACCTTGCGGTTGAAGCAGATGATGAAAGTTTATTATTGGATGTTCAGGCCGAGTTGGATAGTGCTGAAGAGGCGCTAGGTAATCTTGAATTCCGCCGTATGTTTAGTAATCCAATGGATCCAAATCCATGCTTCCTTGAAATTCAATCAGGTTCAGGTGGTACAGAAGCACAGGATTGGGCATCGATGTTATTGCGTATGTATTTGCGCTGGATCGAACGTCATGGCTTTAAAGCTGAATTGATGGAAGTGTCAGACGGTGATGTGGCTGGAATTAAATCAGCAACCATCCGTGTTGATGGTGAGTTTGCTTATGGTTGGTTGCGTACTGAAAGTGGCGTACATCGTTTAGTCCGTAAGTCACCATTTGACAGTAATAACAACCGTCATACTTCATTCTCTGCGGTATTTATCTCCCCTGAGATTGATGACAATATCGAGATTGATATCAATCCATCCGATGTTCGTACCGATACTTACCGTGCTTCGGGTGCGGGTGGTCAGCACATTAACAAAACCGATTCTGCAGTACGTTTAACTCACGCACCGACAGGGATTGTAGTGGCTTGTCAGAACCAACGCTCACAACATGCTAACCGTGACCATGCGTGGAAGCAATTACGTGCCAAACTCTATGAATTAGAGATGAGCAAACGTAATGAAGCTGCTCAAGCCTTAGAAGACTCGAAGTCCGATATCGGTTGGGGCAGTCAAATTCGTTCATATGTTCTCGATGACTCACGCATTAAAGACTTGCGTACTGGTGTGGAAAATTCCAATACCAAAGCGGTGTTAGATGGTGATTTAGATAAGTTCATCGAAGCAAGTTTGAAACAAGGTTTATAAGTTTTAATCCAATTAAAACGGCAATCTCGTTCAGCATCGGCTGGTTAATCGAAAAAATATGATATTAATATCGAAAAAAATGGATATTAATATTTAAAAACTTCGATATACTGGTTTCAGGTGCTGAACAAAGCGTTGCCGCTTGAGAAACGTGGTGAGTCTATGGATATTGATGTTATAAGCAAAGCCTTAGCCAATCCATTACGTCGACAGATTTTGCAATGGCTAAAAGAGCCTGAGCAATTTCTACCCGTTGAGCAATGTGGTGGTAGTTTTGAACGGGGTGTATGTGCAGGGCACATCGAACGTTTAGGAAAAGTTGCACAATCGACCATGTCGAATCATTTGTCTGTATTGCAACAGGCAGGTTTGATTAAGGTTGAGAAATATGGACAGTGGTCTTATTTCACGCGCAATGAAGCTTTGATTCAGCAATATATCGAACATTTAAAACAAGCACTTTAAATCGAAGAAGTGTAAGTTGAGGCGATCATGGCTGAACTAAATTCTACTTTGCAAGTAGGTGATTTCACGATTAAAAACCGCTTGGTTTTAGCTCCTTTAACGAGAGCACGTAGTGGTGCACAGCGTATTCCAAACGATTTGATGGTGGAATATTATCAACAACGTGCCAATGCGGGCTTAATTATTACTGAAGCAACCGTGATTAGCCCAAAAGCAGCGGGTTATGCCAATACACCAGGTTTGTGGTCGCAAGAACAAGCACAGGCATGGCATAAAATTGTTGAAGCCGTGCACGCACAAGGCTCAAAAATTGTGGTTCAGCTGTGGCATGTCGGTCGTATTTCACATCCAGACTTATTGGATGGTGATACACCTGTGGCACCGAGTGCGATTCAACCTGCCGGTGAAGTGAGCTTACTTCGTCCAAAGCGTCCTTTTGTGACACCACGTGCTTTATCCCATGAAGAAATTCAAGAAATTGTCGCGCAATATAGAAATGCTGCTGAACAGGCCAAAGCCGCTGGGTTTGATGGTGTGGAATTGCACGCAGCCAATGGTTATCTGATTGACCAATTTCTACAAAGCACAACTAACCAGCGAAATGATGAATATGGCGGTGCAATTGAAAACCGTGCGCGTTTATTGCTCCAAGTTGTAGATACATTTATCGAGGTGTGGGGTGCTGGTCGAGTCGGTGTGCATCTTGCACCGCGTGGTGATTCCCATGATATGGGTGATGAAAATCCATTGGCAACTTTTGGTTATGTGGTTGAGCAATTGAATCAACGCAATATTGGTTTTATTTTCACACGCGAGTATGAAGCTGAAGATAGTGTATTGCCAAAACTCCGTCCTAAATTTAAAGGGGTGTGGATTGCCAATGAAGGTTTAACTGCGGATTCTGCGAAACGTATTCTGGCGACAGGCCAAGCCGATGCAGTCTCATTTGGTAAACAATATATCGCGAACCCTGATTTATTTGAACGTTTACAACACGATTTGCCTTTAAATCCACTTCAGCCACAAACGCTATATGGTGACGGCGCTGAGGGTTATACTGATTATCCAGCCTTTGAACAGTTAGAAGCTTAATCTGCTTTAAAACTTTAAAAAATGACTCATGTGATTTACCAAAATTGCATGAGTTTTTGTTTTAAATTCCGCATAATGAGCGGGAATCACATTGTCAATTATGGTCTCGGATGGCGCAGAACACAGCAGCACAGCAAACACCGTTTTGGTATAACGTTCTATTGGCTGTTATCAAGCCCTTATACCGTTGGAAAATCAAACAACGGGCAGAAAGTGATGCGCTGTTTCAGCAGGAATGTATCGAGCGTTTTGGGCCGTTTCAGCCTGCTAAAAATTTAGGGGCAATTTGGTTTCATGCTGTTTCTGTTGGCGAAACCAACGCGGCACAGCCTCTGATTGAACATTATTTAAAATTAGGTCATCCCGTTTTAGTGACCAATACCACCAAGACGGGGCAAGCTCGGGCAAAATCCCTGTTTTTAAAAGCCCCTTATCTCGATTTATTTCAGGCGGTATATTTGCCTGTTGATCAAAAAGCATTATTAAAACGTTTTTTTAATCTGTATCAACCTCGGTTATTGGCATTGGTTGAAACGGAGATCTGGCCCAATTTAATTGCCGAAGCACAGCAGCAACAGATTCCCTGTATTTTATTGAATGCACGCCTTTCCGAAAAATCGGCCAAAGGTTATGGCAAGGTTCGTCGTTTAACTCAACCGATGCTGCAACAGTTGACTTGGCTACTGGCCCAAGATGTGGCAACGCAACAACGCTATGTCGATCTAGGTCTTGATCCAGTCAAAAGTCAGGTGGTTGGCAATATTAAATTTGATATTGCTGCACCAGAGCATTTTGTCATGCAAGCACAGCAACTCAAACAAGAGTGGCAATTGGCGAATCGTCAGATCATCACTTTAGCCAGTACGCATGCACCCGAAGAACAAAGTTTACTCAAACAATTGCAGCCGCATTTAAATTCAAATCCAGCGTTGCTGTGTATTGTGGTGCCGCGTCATCCAGAACGTTTTGATGAGGTGTACCAAGTTTGTCAGGGTTTAAATTTAAAAACCCAACGGCGTAGTTTGCAACAATCCATTCAAGCAGATACTCAAGTATTTCTGGCTGATAGTATGGGGGAAATGTGGCTCTGGTATGCTTTGAGCCAAGCTTGTTTTGTTGGTGGTTCATTGAATGAGCCAGGTGGCGGGCATAATATTTTAGAACCGATGGTCTTGAATGTGCCAACCGTCATTGGTCCACGTTATTTCAATTTTCAAACGATTGTGGATGAGTTTGTGGCGCAACAAGGCATTTTGATTGGAGAGGATGCAGCACAGGTGGGGCAGCAGTTATTAGCCTGCCTAGGGGATAATGCACAGACTCAGCAATTGGTTCGACAGGCTGAGCAGGTGTTACAGGCAAATAAAGGCTCGTTACAGCAGCACATTCAGTGCCTTGATCACTATTTACAGCAAACAGCATTATCATGAATATTGTTTTACTTGAAACCGAACAATGTCACTCAATCGATGCATGGCAGATTAACCAAGCTAGACAATTGCAGCATTTAGCTCAGCACTTACAGCTCAATGTTGGTGATACCCTGAAAGTTGGGGTTCGTGCAGGTCAGCGCTACCTTACGGAGGTTGTTTGTATCAGCGAACATGGTATTACGGTTCGCCCAATTCAAACAGAAGTTGTTCCTGCAAAGCTTCCCGTGCATCTAATTCTGGCCTTGCCACGTCCTAAAGTATTACGTCGTATCATTATGGATGCGGTGACTTTGGGCGTGGAACGGATTAGCCTGATTCATAGTTATCGCGTGGATAAGAGCTATTGGCAAACACCGTTTTTACAGCAACTGAATGATTATGTGACTTTGGGCTTGGAGCAGGCGGGCGATACCCTAGCACCCGAAATCCAGCTGTATAAACGCTTTAAACCTTTTGTTGAAGATGTTTTACCGACATTGATTGTTGCGGAACAGCCTGCTTATGTGGCGCATCCCTATGCTGAGCAGCCAATGCCGTATGCGATTCAACATCGCTGTAGTGTGATCATTGGTCCAGAAGGAGGATTTATTCCCTATGAGGTCGATCTACTCATCAAAAACGGCTGCCAAGCGATGAGCTTAGGCAACCGAATTTTGCGAACTGAAACAGCCGTATCGAATATTTTAGGGCGCTTGTTTGTCTGAATTATCCGCCTGCTCAGATTGATCACCACGGTAGACTTTGACTTCTTGTACTGGATAAGGAATTGAAATGCCTTTCTCGTCAAAAGCAGTCACCACCAATTCTTGAATTTCACTGATAGAGGCTGAGGTACTGGTTTCTGTGGTATTGACCCACCAGCGTACCGTTAAATTAATTGAGAAATCTGCCAGCGCAGTGACATTGACCGAGAAGCCTGGTTGACTCAGCACATTCAGATTACGATCCAGGATATCTAGAATAATCTTCTTGGCTTTTTGCATGTCATCTTCATAGCCAATACCGACTACAAATTCACAGCGACGACGTTGATAGGCATTATTGACGGTGACGGCACTGGTGTACACCGTGGCATTGGGAATTACGATACGACGGCCATCAGGCGAACGTAGGAAAGTCGCACGGATTTGAATATCCTCCACATTGCCTTCTAAACCATTTACCACAATATCATCGCCGATGCGGAACGGTTCGCTGATCAGAATCAAAATCCCTGACAATAAGTTCTGGAAGATATCTTTGAAGGCAAAACCAATTGCAACCGAACCAATTCCCAAAGCACCAATCAATTGACTTGGGGTAAAGCCCGGAATGGCAATCACCAACGCAATCAAGAAGCCAAAGAAGATAATAAAAGTACTACCGACACGATTGAGTACTAGGACTAAATTTTGGCGGGTATAGCTGCGATTTTCTAACGTCTTGCGAATAAAGAGTTTAAACAACTTGGTGAGCAGCCAAAAGATAATGAAAACAGTAATCGCAATCCCGATATAGGGAATGCGCTCCCAAAAGCTGTCCATGATTTTATCAATGGTGGTATAGGCATCATGATATTTTTCGGTATGCGCCAATACTGTTTCAGTGGTCTTGGCGCTTGCTTGATGAATCAGCGCACCCGTATCTTTCGCCACTTCAGTCAATGTTGTTTGTTCGTTTGCCACAGCAAGATCTCTATTTCGCAAAGGAGGAGTAAATGAGGGGAGCAATCATAATGAATTTATGCCTAATACGCATGTGAAATTCAATATTTGCTTCCGCTCATGATCAAATCATTCGACAGAGGCGATTGGATTAGAAATAACCGGTGGTATTTTCAATCAGTTGTGTTGGGGTTTCCCAAAGGTCTGGGCTCGCAAAATAATAAGCAAAAATGAAGATCCCTGACATCATCAGTAAGGTGATCAAAATCATCAGCCACGCCAGTAATTTTTCCCATGCCCGTGAAGGGCGAAGATCGCCATAATCATTGCGATGAGGGGTACCTGGTGCCAATAAAACATATAGAGTAAATAGCAACTGAATCACAGGTACCAATAACAGCAAACAGAGCCAGCCGGTTTTATTTAAGTCATGTAGACGACGAATCAAAAACACGATTTGTAAATAAAAGGCACCCAACCATACTGCAATCATGGCAAAGACTGACATGCCTGAAAAGGCGCTGAATATGGCATCATCAATATTGCTGCTTGCAAAAATACCCGCGAAGGCAAAGATCAAGATAAATGCAGCCAGACAGGCCAAGCTGAGTAAACCATACCAACCTAAATAACTGAGGCGATTGAAACGACCGCTTGGAGAGAGCGGATGGTCACTACGGGGCTGTACTTGCACAGTTGTTGCAGGATCAAACATAGAGCATTCCTATTTTTTTGATTATTAAATCTTTTAAGCTTTTAGCAATGATCAAAATAATCACTTATTTTAAGAACAAAAAGCATAGACAAGCAGTTCAAATTTAAATTATTTTGAGTAAATTTTTGAAAGTAAGTGCGTGGTAAAACAACAGGCTTTGTTATTTTAGTTGAGCATGTCAGCTAAAAAGTTGCAATAGCATCGTCCTGACATTTCTACGACCAAAGCCGCATTGTTTGCGCTTGTAAATGGTGCCCATACTGCGAGAGAGAACAAAACATACCCGAGCAATAGATGAGAACATCTAAGGTATGAGATAAAAAACCAAGGAAGTGAGCTATGAAAGAAATCTACCCAGTGCCTGATAAATTCAAAGAAACGGCCAGAATCTCTGAAGCAGACTATTTCAAACGTTACCAGCATTCGATTGAGCAACCTGAAGCATTTTGGGCAGAGGAAGCCGGCAAGATTGAATGGATCAAACCATTCACACAGGTCAAGAATACCAGTTTCCAGCAAGATAATTTCAAAATTGAATGGTTTGCAGATGGTGAGCTGAATGTTTCTGCCAACTGCTTAGATCGTCATCTTAAAGATAATCCTTTAAAGCCTGCGATTATCTGGGAAGGTGATCATCCATCACGACATAAGATCATTTCTTTTGTCGAACTGCATGATGAAGTATGCCGCTTTGCCAACGTACTTAAAAAACAGGGTATTCGCAAAGGGGATCGAGTGGTGCTGTATATGCCAATGGTGCCTGAAGCCGCAATAGCGATGCTGGCCTGCGCACGCATCGGTGCAGTGCATTGTGTGGTGTTTGGTGGCTTCTCGCCAGACTCATTGGCCAGTCGTATTGAAGACAGTCAAGCAAAATTGGTCATTACCGCGGATGCGGGCATGCGTGGCGGCAAGCTGCTTCCATTAAAAGAAAATGTAGATGCTGCTTTAGCAATTAATGGGACGGATAGTGTCCAAAATGTCATTGTGGTGCATCGTACAGGTAATCCGATTCAGTTCAATGCTGAGCGTGATATTTGGTATCACCTTGCCATCATGGAAGTGGATGAGCACTGTCCACCAGAACCAATGAAAGCAGAAGATCCGCTCTTCATTCTGTACACTTCTGGTTCAACAGGTAAACCGAAAGGTGTATTGCATACCACAGGTGGTTATCTGGTCTATGTGAATACCACCTTTAGAGAAGTCTTTGATCTACGCGAAGATGATGTGTATTGGTGTACCGCCGATGTAGGTTGGATTACAGGGCATAGTTATTTACTTTACGGGCCACTGAGTAATGCCACCACCACCGTGATGTTTGAAGGGATTCCACAATACCCAACTTGGGCACGTATCGGTCATGTAATTGATAAGCACAACATTACCATTCTATATACGGCGCCGACTGCGATTCGTGCCATGATGCGTGAAGGCGATGCCTATGTGCGTGAAAGTGATCGCAGTAGTTTACGCCTACTTGGCTCGGTCGGTGAACCGATCAACCCAGAGGCATGGAACTGGTATCACGAAGTGGTGGGTGAAGGTCGCTGTCCAATTGTCGATACATGGTGGCAAACTGAAACTGGCGGTATTTTAATTTCCCCATTGCCGGGTGCAACCGCCTTAAAACCAGGTTCCGCGACACGTCCATTTTTCGGGGTACAACCCGCCTTGGTCGATGCCGAGGGCAATGAGCTTGAAGGTGCAACCGAAGGTAATCTGGTGATTAAAGATTCATGGCCAGGTCAAATGCGAACCATTTGGGGCGATCCAGAACGCTTTATTGAAGCCTATTTCTCGACCTTTAAAGGCAGTTATTTCACTGGTGATGGCGCACGCCGAGATGCAGATGGCTATTACTGGATTACTGGACGTGTCGATGATGTACTCAATGTATCTGGTCATCGTCTAGGGACGGCTGAAATTGAGAGTGCATTGGTGGCACATGAGGCCGTGGCTGAGGCTGCGGTGGTCGGCATGCCGCATGAGATTAAGGGTCAAGGCATTTGTACTTTTGTCACTTTACAAGCTGATGTGGCTGAGTCTGAGGAGCTACGTAAGGAATTGGTCAATTGGGTGCGTAAAGTGCTTGGGCCTGTGGCCACCCCAGATGCACTGCATTGGGCGCCTGCATTACCCAAAACCCGTTCAGGTAAAATCATGCGCCGTATCCTAAGAAAGATCGCGGCAAATGAATTGGATACTTTGGGGGATACCTCAACGTTGGCTGAACCTGCTGTGGTTGAACATTTGATTGCCACGGTTTATCCAAACCGATAAACCCGATGCAAATGTGAAAAGAGCGTTCGATGGAACGCTCTTTTTTTTTATCTGTATTATTTAATTGTGCGCCAAAAAATCTGCCGTGTTTTGTACAGTGGCAAAGAAACCCAGTGCAGATAAGAACGCCGTTTGCACATCTGCGGCTTTGACGATTTTACCCGCATGTTCGAGATCACGGGTTGCCGTGGCATCTGCAATCACAATAGGTTGATAGCCGAGTTCTTTGGCTGCACGTGTACCCGAATCAATACAGACATGGGTCATCATGCCAGTTATCACTAACTGCTCAACTTGATGCTGCTGTAACAACGCTTGAAGATTGGTTTCTAGAAAGCTATTGGGAAAATGTTTTTCAACAATGATTGAGTTCTCGGTCACTTTCAGTTGTGGATGTAATTCAACACCGACGGTATTTTCCTGAAAGAAACTGGCTGAAGCTGGATTAATATGTTGAATATAAATAATCGGTAAATTGTTTTGGATAAAATGATCTTCTAATTGGTTGGTATATTGCAGAGCAAGCTCTGGATTGACCAATTCCATTTTGCCATTTTTAAAATAATCATTTTGCACATCAATAATTAGTAGGGCCTGTTTCATTATGTTTAGTTCCAAGATTAAGATAAAACAAGCATAGGGTGAAACAGAGAAATCGGCTATATTCAGGTGAAAGCATTGTTGCTGGTTTTCTTTCGTAATGAAAAATGAATATTGAACTTGATCCCATCGACTTAAAAATTATTGAATTGCTGAAGCAAGACTCACGTTTAAGCCATAAAGAAATTGGACAGCGCGTGCATCGTACTGGGCAGGCAGTGGGTGCTCGTATTGCACAGTTAATGGATGCAGGCATTATCAAAAATTACACCATCGCGATAAAGTATGAACATCAACAATTCATCCAATTGTTTATGAATGATCAGCAAGCTTTTATTGAGGTTGAGCGTTTGGTTAAACAATATGAGCAAGTGGATGAGTGTTTTAAAATTCTTGGCAATGCCTGCTATATGATCGTGAGCCACTTTAACCCGCCACAATTAAATGAATTTATTGAACAGCTGTCGCAGTGGTGCCGTTATTCGGTTGAAACGGTCATGCGTGAAATTGAGACCCATTAAAATAAAAAAGCCCCAAGCCGAGCCTTGGGGGAGTATCTGCCATTTGTTTTGTTATTCTTTTTATTTAACGCTGAAAACTACGCTGATTTTGCTGCGAGATGATGCTCCTGTTGTTGTTCAAGTTGACGGACCAGCGGTAAAACTTTTTCTCCAAAATATTCCACCTCCTCAATGAAATGCAGAAAGCCTGAAAGAACAAGATCTACCCCCACATTTTTTAAAGCCACAATCCGTTCTGCAATTTGCTGCGGTGTGCCAATCAGATTGGTTTTAAAACCGTCATTATATTGAACCAGATCGTCAAAGGTCGATTTTGCCCAATTTCCCTCACGCTCGGGCGCTGCTGCACCTGCTTCACGAGTCGCATCACCGAAGGCATTCACTGCTTCGACGTTGGCTTGAGCAATGATTTCATTCAGGACTGCTTTGGCTTCCGCCTCAGTATCACGAGCAATAATAAAAGCATTGACGCCAATTTTGACCTGTCGATTGGCTAACTTGGCTTTGCTGCGCACATCATCAACCTGCTTTTTGATTTCTTCAACGCTATTGCCATTGGTAAAATACCAGTCCGATACACGCGCAGCCATATCACGTGCGGCACGTGAACTACCGCCTTGAAACACTTCGATATAAGGTTTTTGCAGCGGCTTTGGTTTAAGCGTGTAATTCTGAAATTGGTAGTATTTGCCATCAAAGCTGTAATTGTCAGTGCTCCATACCCCTTTTAGGGTGCGGATAAATTCTTCTGAACGGACATAACGTTCATCATGTTCAGGCCAAGGTTCACCAATCGCATCAAATTCGCCGCGGAACCAACCACTGACGACATTAATGGCGATACGCCCTTGGGTGAGATAGTCAATCGTGGCCAATTGTTTAGCCGCGAGTACAGGCTTCCAAGGGCCAGGTAGGATTGCTGCAATTACTCGGAGCTTCTCAGTTTTTGCCAAGAGGGCATGGCTGAAACTGACCGATTCATGTTGGTTGTCTGCGCCATAACCCGCGGTAAAACGGATTTGAGTGAGGGCGTATTCAAAGCCGCTTCGTTCCGCTGCTTGTGCGAGACGCACGTTATAGTCATAGCTCCAGTCGGTACGTTGTTCAATGTTGCTTACAACGAGACCGCCACTCACATTTGGAACCCAGTAGGCAAATTTAATTGCGGATGCTGTTGTTGTCATCGTTGTATCCTCCATTCAATATGCTTATGCCACGTGAGTAAGATTCTTGGCTGACTTGGGGTGTAAGCGAGATTCAGCTGCATCCAGATTCGGTACCGCAGCAGATGGGAGTACCTCTGCCTGTTCAATCTGTTTATTGATGCCGAGATTTTGATTGGCTTGTTCAGTTTTGGTTTTGATTGCCGCTGCACGTTGGCCTTTGGCTGGCGCCCACTCTAAAATCGGTAAGGCACGTGCCACGGCGAGGGTCACGCGATCTGATAATTGCTCGCTTTTGACCGTATATTCAGGCGTAAAGTCACGGTCAGTGGCATAGACCCCAATCGGTAAGGTTTGTGCTTGGAAAAAGCTAAATAAAGGGCGTAATTGATGTTCTAATACCAGCGCATGACGGTCACTGCCACCTGAGGCTGCCAGTAAAACGGGTACATCGACCAAAGCCGTCTGTTCAACAAAATCGAAGAAGTGTTTAAATAAACCTGTAAACGAAGCACGATAAACTGGGGTGCCGACAATCAGTGCATCTGCTGCTTCTACCGCTGCGAGATCATCTTGTACGCGTTGTGGCAATTGATTGCGGTAAATGGCTCCACCCAATAATGGCCCGATTTCACTGAGTTTAACGAAATGGACTTTGATATCGATCGCTTCTGAAAGTTCATCCAGAATCGCCTGAACCAAACTTTCAGTTTTTGACGGGCTGTTTAAACCACCTGATACAGCGACAATATTGAGAGGAGTTGTGAGAGTATTGCGATTGGACATAATAACGGCCTAAAAGATCATTTCGAATTGCTATTTATTTATCTACACCGCAGGCCAAGCTGTAAAATAAGGAAATGCTGCAAGCTTATCTTTTTTAAAGATATGTCGATAAATCACAATAAATATCAAATTTTAGGTAGTTAATTTTCTGTTTCTATTCAAGATTTTTGAATCTATTTTATTTACAGAACATTTTAATGAAGTTATATCAATATTTGATTTATTTTGCGCGAAAAGGAAATAAATCCTGTCTTGTGCTTGACCTAGCCTTGAATTGAAAATAGGCTTAAGCGGATTGAATTTAAATAAACATCGTACAGTGACGTACTTGCAGATAGCTTAAGCGCTTATGAATATTTTAATTGTAGACGACCATCCTTTATTTAGACATGCTTTGATTCAAGCGGTTCGTTATAGTTTGCCACAGGCGCAGATTCAGGAAACAGCTGATGTTGATGAGTTTTATGCACGTTTAGAGCATGGCTCAGAGCCTGATCTGGTGTTGCTGGACTTAAATCTTCCAGGTGCATCCGGTTTTTCTGCCTTGGTGTATGTGCGCGCACAATATCCCGCAATTCCGATTATTGTGGTCTCAGCACATGAAGAAGTTTCAATTATTCAACGTGCGATTGCGCATGGTGCAATGGGCTATATTCCAAAATCTTCACATCCAAGCCATATCGGTGAAGCGATTAAGCAGGTGTTAGAAGGCGAGATCTGGTTACCACCGAACTTACCAACCCATGCGGGCTTTGATCCGCGTGCGGCAGATGAGACGGCTTTAGCCGAACGTTTACAATCGCTCACCCCTCAGCAGTTCCGTGTGTTGATGATGGTGGCAGAAGGCCTGTTGAATAAACAAATTGCCTATGAGTTAGAGGTATCAGAAGCGACGATTAAAGCGCATGTGACTGCGATTTTCCGTAAACTAGGCGTACAAAATCGCACTCAAGCCGTCTTGGCGATTAGTGCCTTAAATATTGAAGATAAGAAGATGTAAGGTTTAAAACTGAGGGATTGGATGTCTTCGCTTAATCAGATCGAAAAACAAAAAACCAGTTCATATGAACTGGTTTTTTGCTATGAATTAGATGTTCTGTATAGAACCTAAATCCAATATTAGAAACGGAACTTCGCGTTTAAGCCAACAGTTTGTGTATCTACGTTTGCATGTACTGCATTCGCGTTTACATATGTTGCACCTACAGCAATTGCTGGAGTGATGAAGTAGTTGACATTCGCGCCCCAAGCAGATTTGATTGGAGAGAAGTTGTCTTCATTTAATGGGTTTGAGCTGAAGTTAGCTTCTGCATATGATGCACCAACGCTTAACTTAGGCGTTACATATACGTCAGTTTTCAATTCGTATGCTTGGAAGTCACCGTAAACAAGACCAGCTTCAAAACCTACAGCCATGTTTGTACCGTCGATGTTACCTACGTATTTAGTACGTGCAGTAATCGCATCTTGGTCTTCACCAATAACTAATGGTTGAGCTACTGATTTAGCAATACCATTTGAAAGAACGCTATTTGCATCTAAAGCAAATTGGTCAGCGATGTTTGTATAACCAACAGCAACTAAGAAGTTAGGAGTAAGCATTGTACCTACTTCTAATGCAAAACGGTCGCCATTGTCTTTTTCGCCTTCAGACTTAGTCTGAGAGTGGCTATAAGAAGCGCTTGTATATACTGGTAAGTAAGGTGTTGGAAGGTAAGCTTCACCTTTTGCACCGAAAGAGTTGTTCTTAACAGTTGCAACTTCGTCACCGCTTAATTTTGCAAAGCTGTAAGCTACAGATACATTAGAAGCTTGGTTTAAGAACGCAGCTTCAGCTAAAGGACCTTTAGATGCATCTACATTTTTAAAGTAGTAAGTACCTTGAGCAGCACCTGTAAAGTCTTTGTCATTTAAGTCTTTAGCTTCGATGAATTCAGATTGACCTTGAACTTCGAATTGGTATGCGTGAGCACCGGTCATGGCTAAAACTAAAGCAGTGGCTAAACCGAGTTTTTTCATAATGATTTCCAGCTTTAAAACAATTAAAGAGTAAAGTTGGAGTCATTGTATTGTAACAAAGTATGAAGTCAATGTAATAAATTTGGGCTTCCGATAAACGAACAAATGCTGATCAGCTGGTGTGTGAAAAATGAGCGATTAAAATAAATCGTGTCAACCATTTAT
Source organism: Acinetobacter gyllenbergii CIP 110306 = MTCC 11365 (assembly GCF_000413855.1). Taxonomy (GTDB): domain Bacteria; phylum Pseudomonadota; class Gammaproteobacteria; order Pseudomonadales; family Moraxellaceae; genus Acinetobacter; species Acinetobacter gyllenbergii. The sequence continues at coordinate 55,162 of NZ_ATGG01000004.1, forward strand.
AAAATACATATCAAACAAATAGATAAGTTTATTTTTTGACAATATCAAGCAAGTAATCAGAATGTCATGTATCACTATTTTGATTGGTTTATTCGATCTTATTAATCGTTTTTTTCGCTCAAAAGATTCTTATTATTGTCATAAACATGCAGCTAAAAGTGTGAGATTTAATCTGGTTTTTGAGTTTTTCTGCGATGAACTTTGCAAAATCATGATATTCATTCTCAGTTAATATAAACTAAAAATCACATAAAAATCGAACTTTTAATGATCAATTAACAAAATCGATTGTAATGATAAACCCGATCTATTTAATCAACTTTACTTTCTGAGAGCTAATTCACATAATACATAGCAAGAGATATCTAATTTGCATTTAAATATCTCATAACATTTTCTTTTGAGTTTTTTGATGTTTTACATCATCGTTTTACTAGCTCGGCTTTCCCCAAGGCTGAGCTTTTTTTTATTTGTTTTTTAAACATTATTGATGAAAATAACACTACAGAACAATGACGATAAAACACTTATAGTGACAGATTATTCTACTTTTCCAGCTTTATGATCATGTCGAAAAAATTAAAATGTCTGACGCTTTTTACAGCCATCTTTTTTGCAATTCCTATGGCTGCTTGTCAAAGTTTAAGCCAACAAAAGCAACAGCTCACGACAGAAAAAAATGATCAGCAGCAGATCTCAAGTTTATTCCAGAGCGCTCAAACCAGTGGTGTTTTGGTGATTTATGACGGCAAGAAAATTCAAAGCTATGGCAATGCGCTTGATCGTGCAGAGCAGCGTTATATTCCCGCCTCAACCTTTAAAATGTTGAATGCTTTGATCGGGATACAACATCATAAGACTGCACCAAATGAAGTGTTTAAATGGGATGGAAAAAAGCGAGCATTTAGTAGCTGGGAAAAAGATTTAACCTTAGCTGAAGCGATGCAGGCATCGGCGGTACCCGTTTATCAAGAGTTGGCAAGACGGATTGGTTTAGAACTGATGACCCGTGAAGTGAAGCGTGTAGGTTATGGTAATAAAAATATTGGGACGCAAGTGGATAATTTCTGGTTAGTTGGTCCCTTAAAAATCACTCCCGTAGAGGAAGTTCGCTTTGCCTATGCATTAGCAAAACAGAAATTACCCTTTGATCAGCCGACACAGCAACAAGTCAAAGCGATGTTATTGGTGGATCAGATCCAGGATACCAAAATCTATGCCAAAAGCGGTTGGGGAATGGATGTCAGCCCGCAAGTGGGTTGGTGGACGGGGTGGATTGAACAGCCAAATGGTAAGGTCATTGCATTCTCATTGAATATGCAAATGAGCCAGCCTGAACATGCAGATGCACGTAAAGCGATTGTGTATCAAGCCTTGCAACAGTTGGGATTGTTAGCCACTTAAATACTCAAAAAAAGACCCAGCTTTTGGGGAAAGCTGGGCTGAGAAAGGATGTTTAACTTGGGGGAGAAAACATCCTAGAGGGTTAGCGGTTTAAATTCTGCAAATCTCTGTATGCTTAAATTATCTCCTTTGAAAATTAATTTGTAAAATTGATTATTTTTATACTTTGAATAGTTTTTTTCGATTTTTAAATGCATTCAAGCATGGAAAAGCAAGCGCTGAACCCAAGTGAAATATGATTGATATTATTTAAACTAGAAGTTTAGTGGCAAAACGTTTAGATCCCTTGGCGCGTGTACTTGAGACTCAAAACGTTTTGCCCATATGAGTGCATTAAATTTCGGGATTACCACTCGTAGCGTAAGCGAAATAAATGCATGTCAGGGGTATGGTTGCTGTCTTGGGTATACAGGCGTTCATAATCAAAGCCAAAACCGCGATTGAAACGGATTGCCACGCCAATGCCATGGTCGCGTCGAGAGAAATCGTAGCCGCTCCGATATGTTAAATAATTCCCCATCAGATACGGTTGGAGGTATTTCATACCATGATGGTCAAGCTCGACATGATAGCCTGCATAATATTCAAGCCCATACGCTTCAGTGTCTAACAGGTTTTCAACTGATTGGGTGGAGGCTTGATTGAATGCATCAAAATTAGGCAATAGATTTTTATACCAGCCTGCACCTGTACTGAGCATCCATGTCCCATCAAAATAGAATAGGGCTGTCGCAAGCATGTCTTGTGAGAGCTTAGATGTTGCATGATCAGATTGCAGCTGAGCTTTGTTGTGTTTCCATGAAATTGCCCAGTTTAAGTTTTTATTTAAGTGAATATCGACAGCGGCTTCTTGCCCCGCTTTACGTTGATAACGGAGCTGATTCAGGCTGATGCGATCCTCAAATAAATAAGCTGCATAAAAATCAATATTTTTCGTTTTCTTCTCATATCTTAAAGTATTACTGGCTGCTTGAGTCCCATCGAAATAAGCAAAAGGGCTCCATGTTTGAGGTTGTGCCAGTGTACTGTAGTCCCAAAGATCGGTTTTACTCCCGACCACATCGTAATACAGACTATAAATTTTTCCATATTTTAAAGTGCCATAGCGATGGCTCGAGATTCCCGCATAGGCTTGCTCTGTGGTCAGACGCTCATCATTGTTTTGATAATGTCCATCCCAATCTAAAATTTTGGCTGGATTAATAAAATTCTGATAACCCGTAATCAAATGCAGATCATCATTGATTTTATAGTCGGTATTGAGATAGATCCTGCTGGTTGAGCTATAGCCATTGCGACGATATTTCTGGTCTGCATTGGATGGCTGATATTGATCAAAATTTAGGGCTTGTAGTCTGAGACTGCCAGCACTGGTCAGTTTAAAGTTGTCCTGCGCAGTGAAAATCTGATCCTGATTGATCAATTCAATTTGTGCAAATGCCGAAGAGCTGATTGCAAAACTCAGGGCAATAAAAACCCGATGGTTTTGAAGTTTGAACTTAACCATTTTTAAATACGTCCATGTATAAATTTAAGTGTGAGGGGTTAATCTCCGATGAAAATATTCATCTAAGATATTGTAATGATGCGTGTTATCCATTAGCTGGAAGGAGACAAAGTCTGGGTCGATGGCTTTCCTTCGATGAAAGTACGACTGACTTTGCCCGATCAACTCATCGAGCTCTTGTGCGCCACAGAAAATGGCATAGGGCTTTTGGACAGTGGCCTCGATCAGGAGGGGACTATATTGTCGAATCTCGTGTTCCGAGAGATTCAAGGCTGTATTTAAATGGGTCTGCTGAATGGGCGCGAGATCATAAATACCACTCAATAAAACGGCTTCACTTACAGCAGGATGCTTGAGCATTAGTGCAGATAAATGAGCCCCCGCAGAATGCCCAACCAACATAATCTCTTGAGTGCTCCATGCTTGTTGTTGGATAAAATCAAGTGCTTTTTGGATTTGCTGGACGATTTCACCCATGCTGCGTTGCGGGGCCAAGTCATATTCAAGTAAGACACATTGCATATTGTTGGCAACAACATCCGTGGCGATAAAGGCAAAATCGGATTTATTACACCATTGCCAATAGCCACCATGCACAAACACGACAGTTTTGCGCGCCTGTGCTAAAGGAAAGAGATCTAAGCACGATCGAGCTGTCGCCGCATAGGTAATATTCTGAATACAGGAATGTTGCTGATAACTCAACAGGCTACGCTGTTGAAACTCCATTAGAATATCCTGCTCATTTGCAACTGTTCGAGAATTATCATAAAGCTTCATGGCGTATTTACTCAGAAGCTTCTGTGTTTGTGCTTAAATCGAGCTTTGCCGAGCTGCGTTTTAGCATATAAAAAACGATTAACAGCACAATAAAGGGAATGCCAAACTGTAGGGTGGATTTAAATTCGGCAGTGAACCAGGTGGTGAGGGTAATGCTCAGAATACTGAATAAGCCAAACAGTGAAATGAACTGACTTGCTGGAATTTTGTATTTTAATCCAATACCATTTTTCGCAATATGCCGTCTAAAACAGATATGGGTCACAAAGATGCTGCCCCAAGTAAATAGTGCTCCGAACATGGATAAGGCAATCATGATGGGAAAGGCCGATTCAGGATTGATGGTATAGACCACGCTTGCAACAGCAATCCCCATCGCGGATAAAAACAGCGCATTGATGGGCACGCCATTGGGGCGGATTTTACCGAAGATCTGAGGAGCATCACCTGCCCGTGACAAGCTAAATAGCATTCGGGTTGAAATATACAACATGCTATTCATGGCAGAGAGGGCCGCGACAATCACGATGAAATTGAGAATACTATCTGCATATGGAATACCGACAATTTTCATCACGGTCACAAAGGGGCTGCTGGCATCTTTACCAATCAGTTCTGTCCATGGAACCAGTGCTACAATTAAAGACAAAGACAGTAAATAGAATAAAATCAGACGTATTGCGGTACTCTTAAAGGCGTATTTGACCGCTTTTTCTGGATTCGATGCTTCACCTGCAGCAACGGCAATCATTTCAATACTTAAATAACTGAAAATCGAAATAATCACCCCAATCCAGACGCCACTGAATCCATTGGGAAAGAAACCGCCATGTCCAGTTAGATTAGTCAGCACATGATGACTTTGCTGATTGTTTTGAGTCAGAATGCCGATTGCCAACAGAATAAACACGATAATCGCAAAGATTTTAATGGTGGAGAACCAATATTCCACCAGTCCAAATGCCTTGACACTATAGGCATTCACTGCAAGCAAAGTACCTGAAAAAAACACGATCCAGATCCATGCGGGCAGATCGGGAAACCACATTTTCATATAGTCTGCGACGGCAGTGATTTCGGTTCCAACCGCCAGCACGATACAGGCCCAATAACTGTAGCGTACCAAGAAACCCGCCAAGGGGCTGATATAATGTTCAGCATAGGCGCCAAATGAGCCTGAAGTCGGGTGTTGTACGGTCATTTCGGCGAGACATGCCATCAGCGCAAAGGCAATTAGCCCGCCAATGGCATAACTCAAAATGACCGCAGGGCCAGCAAAGCTCATCGCAAATTTGCTCCCCATAAACAGCCCTGTTCCAATTGCGCCACCAATCGCAATCATTGCCATTTGTTTGGCGGATAATTTCTTATGTAGCCCTGCTTCACGTGCTTGAATCTTGTCAAAATTATTCATCGGCCTCTCCTAGCCATAAGCTCAATCTGAACGTGACAACTTAGGTCACTTCACCCCGTACCAGATAGCTTTGATTGTTCCATTCTTGATGCTGCATGATGGCTTTGAGATGTTGCACCGCATTCCAGATATCTTCAAATCCAAGATACAACGGGGTAATGCCAAAGCGTAAGACCTCAGGTTCACGATAGTCTCCGATCACCCCACGAGCGATCAGTGCCTGAATAATTTCATAGCCATGCGGATGTTGATAGCTGACATGGCTGCCGCGATATTGATGCTCTTTTGGTGTGATTAGCTCGAAACCATATTCGGCACATTCCTGATCAACCAGTGCAATAAATAGATCGGTTAATTTAAGCGATTTTTCACGAATTTTCTGCATGTTGGCTTTCAGGAAAATATCCACCCCACATTCGATCAGACTCATGGAAATAATTGGCTGAGTACCACACAGATAACGGCGAATATTGTTGGCTGGTTGATAATGCTGAGCCATGGCAAAGGGTTTTTGATGTCCCCACCAGCCAGAAAGTGGTTGCCAGAACTGATCTCGATGTTTGGGATTGACCCAGAGCAGCGCAGGCGAGCCAGGACCACCATTGAGATATTTATAGGTACAACCAATGGCAAAATCGCTGTTCGTTTGATTGAGATCCATCGGTACAGCGCCAACAGAGTGGCATAAATCCCAGATGATTAAGGCATTACTGGCATGGATTTGCTGGTTAATTACGGTCATATCATAGAAATAACCAGTGCGATAATTAACATGCGACAACACCACAACGGCCACATCAGTCGTTAAAATCTTGCTTAAACCTGCAGGACCCTCAATCAATTCGACCTGATAGCCTTGATTGATCAAGTCAATGAAGCCTTCGATAATATAAATATCGGTGGGGAAAGCGTCTTTTTCCGCGACAATGATTTTACGTTGCGGATGCTTCTCGGCTTGAATTTTGACTGCAGCGGATAGCACTTTAAATAAATTTAAGGTGGTTGAATCAGAAATTACGGTTTCGCCAGCATTGGCGCCGATCAGTTGTCCGACTTTATCACCTAGACGGGTGGGTAAGCCCCACCAATCTGCTTTATTCCAACTGTTAATGAGATCTTCACCCCATTCTTGTTGGATAATATGCTGCGCATAATTTAAAGATTGCTTTGGTCTGGCACCTAAAGAGTTACCGTCTAGATAAATCACATTATTAGGCAAGGCAAATTCATTTTTAAATGTGCTGAGCTCGTCTTGTTTATCCCAATAAAGGCATTGTTCTTGTGTCACCATATTGAATTGCATCCCTATATTTATTGAATTCCACTGTTAAATTTTATCACTGCATTTTTTGTTTTTTATCCGATAAAATCGGTAGATAAAGTTGAAAATTAGGATATGATTTCAATAATATTTAAATTATTAGAATAATTTCCGAATATGAATATTGATGCGATTGATCTTAAAATCCTAAATTTCTTGCAGAACGATGCACGCCTGAGTAATCAGGAATTGGCCGATCTGGTGAATCTTTCCCCCTCTGCCTGTCATCGACGGGTCAAGCTTTTGGAAAGCAATGGCATTATTGAGAAATACCAAGCTCGGCTCAATTATGAAAAATTAGGCATTAAAATTGAGGCAATAGTTGAAATAAAATTAATTCAACTCACTGAAAGTGATCATAATTTTTTCTTAAAGCAGATTGAGGACTTTGAAGAAGTTGTGAACGCCTATGTGATTACAGGTGATTCGAATTATGTGCTGCATGTGGCGACCAAAGACCTGAATGCGTTTTCACAATTCATTATTAATAAATTGAATAAGATTAAGGGCATTATGAGTATTAATTCTAAGATCATTTTGGATAAGGTGATTCAGAAAAAACTGCTTTGATTGTCTATGCGCTATTGAAGCTTGGTCTAAATTTATAATACTTTATTTTAATAATATAAAACACTTAGCCTATTTTAATTAAATAAAAATCATTCTCAAATTTGATTTTTTGAAAATAATCTCAATATGACAACCACGATTGAATTCAAGCTGCCGCGATTAATGTAACCAAAAACCTTGGTTTAAGCGTGGTAGTACGATTTAGAATTCAGGTAAAATTAAGTTCTATTTAAAAATCAATTGAGATCGTTTTTGAAAAGTGCAAGGTGTGTGAATGGGGCGTAAATTAAAAAGCTCGAAATTACGATCTGAGCAAATTAGCCGTCGCCTCTTTTTCTGCATGATTGTCATTATCTTTTCGATTTTTTATCTTTCCATTCCTTTAATTATCAATAGTTACCAAGAATATATCAAATCTGATCAGACCTTGACAGAAATTACCTGTCTGCGCGCCTTAGTCAAAACATCCAATAAAATTTCCAGAGAACGGGCACCTTCCAATAAAGTGATGTCGAGCCAGCCTGAGGTGCTGTTAGAAAATCAAAAGGAATTATTCGAATATCGTAAAATTGTCGATGCGCAGATTGATGAGACCATTGAGGTATTAACACAACATGGCTTTAGGTTAATTGCTTATGAACTGGAAACAGGTCTAAAAGTAAAATTATCCAAAGCACGCGGTATTGTCGATGCCTATGCCAATACACCGCATGCAGAGCGAACCTCGAAGCAATACGATCATGCGATTTTATCGATGTTTAGTGTTTGGGATGAAAGCCGTGAGTTTTTAACTTGGTTATTGGTACGTTCTAATAGTAAAAATAGCAAGATGTCGAATTACTTTACCTCGATTCTGGTGCTCACGGATATGCGTGATCAGGCAGGACGGGTGGCATCTAATATTATGGCACCTGTGACTTTTGATGAGAAAATCTCAGATGAAAACCGCGCACGTTCTTTACAAACCCAGCATCAAGCGATTTATCTTTGGGAACTAATTGACACGATTCAGCCTGAACAGTCAAAGACGCTTGAATATGTGCGTTTATATCGCCGTGTAAAAACCGAATTTTTAGATAAAGGCTTGCCGATCGTGGCCAAGTTGCTTGATGAAAGCAAGAATAATCAGGCCTATTTCCTGTCGGGTACAGAACTGACAGAACGAATGGTGGGGAAATTCACCACGGTGATGGATTTGCAAAACTATATTCTGGATTACAGTATTCGGGTGGCTGATGAACAGAATAAGTTGGCTAAGCGGCAATTCATATTCACCTTGTGTATTTCAAGTCTGTCTTTGCTGATCGCCATTTTTACCATGATCTACGCCAAGCGAAGGGTATTTAGCCCATTAATTCATGCGCGTAATATGATTTTACGCCTTTCGGGAACGTCTGATGAGTTGCCTGCGGAAAACAAGCGGAAAGGCGAGTTTTTCTCCTTGTTTGAGGCGATTGATAAACTCAAAGTCATGTTGACACAGCGTGATCAAATGGAACTGCAACTTAAACAAATTGCGAATACCGATGTGTTAACAGGAGTCGCCAATCGCTTGGCTTTGGATGAATATATTCAAATGTTGGAATCCAAACCAGCGTCTTTGTCACAGACCTGCGTGATTGCAATTGATATTGATAATTTTAAGTTTGTGAATGACCAGTATGGACATATTGTCGGGGATCAGGTGATTAGCATGATTGCCGATCAACTGAAACATAATGTGCGAGCGTCCGATTTAATTGTGCGTTATGGCGGTGATGAGTTCTTGGTGGTGATTGAAAATATCCAGATGGGCGCTGCCAAAGTGGTTGCAGAAAGTATCCGCGCGGCTATTTTAAAAGAAACGATTGTCGTGCCGAATGTAGCGGCGTCGATTCATGTTTCGGTCAGTATCGGCGTCGCAATTGGGGCAAATAGCTGGTTAGAGTTGTTAGAAAAAGCGGATCAGTCCTTGCTCAAGGCAAAGGCCAAAGGGAAGAATATTGTAGAGACCTAAAGCTTGTACGGAAGGTGTGATGCTTATTTTTCTTCAAGTATTTTTGAGTATAGAATCAAAAATAGGATTAAGTTTGTGTACTTAATCCTGTTAGAGAACTCTAATCTTGTATAAGAAGGATCACTTCAACATCGGTTTTAAGAAACGACCAGTATGTGAAATTTCAACTTGTGCTACGTGTTCTGGTGTCCCTTCAGCAATAATCTGACCACCACCCGAACCACCTTCAGGGCCAAGATCAATTACCCAATCGGCAGTTTTGATCACATCCAGATTATGCTCAATCACCACGATGGTATTACCCTTATTGCGGAGCTCGTACAGGATATCGAGTAACTTGGCAATATCATGGAAATGCAGACCTGTGGTCGGTTCATCCAGAATATATAAGGTTCGACCTGTATCGCGTTTTGCCAACTCACGTGCCAGTTTGACCCGTTGTGCTTCACCACCAGAAAGCGTGGTTGCGGCTTGTCCTAAACGAATATAGCCGAGCCCGACTTGGGTTAAGGTATCTAAACGGCGATGAATCACCGGAATTGCACTAAAAAATTCCGCGGCATCTTCAACGGTCATTTCCAGTACATCAGAAATGTTTTTGCCTTTATAACCGACTTCTAAAGTTTCACGGTTATAACGCTTGCCATGGCAAGCATCACATGGCACATACATATCAGGCAAGAAGTGCATCGCGACCTTGATCATGCCATCGCCTTCACAGGCTTCACAACGGCCACCTTTCACGTTAAACGAGAAACGACCTGCGCTATAACCACGCGCTTTGGCTTCAGGCGTTTGTGCAAATAACTCACGAATCGGTGTGAATAAACCCGTATAAGTTGCTGGATTTGAACGAGGGGTACGACCAATTGGACTTTGGTCAATATCGACCACTTTATCTAAATGCTGTAAGCCATCAATCGAATCAAATTTTTCCGCAGTCAGGGTAGTCGCACCATTCAGTTGCGTCGCAGCTAAAGGCAATAAGGTACGGTTAATCAGCGTTGATTTCCCTGAACCTGAAACTCCTGTGACACAGGTCATGATGCCCAATGGGATGGTCAAATCCACATTCTGTAAGTTATGCCCGCTAGCGCCAGACAATTTGATCACTTCATCTGGACGCGGTGAGATGGTACGTTGTTTCGGTACTTCAATTTTGAGCTTGCCTGACAGGTATTGGCCTGTGAGCGAGTCCGCATGATTGGCCAATTCATCATAAGTGCCTTCAGCAATCACCGCACCGCCATGAATCCCCGCACCTGGACCGATATCAATAATATGGTCAGCGGCACGAATTGCATCTTCATCATGCTCAACCACCAACACGGTATTGCCGAGATCACGTAAACGAATCAGGGTTTGCAGTAGACGATCATTATCACGTTGATGTAGACCAATTGACGGTTCATCCAGTACATACATCACGCCCATTAAACCTGCACCGATCTGTGAGGCTAAACGGATACGTTGCGCTTCACCGCCTGAAAGGGTTTCAGCTGAACGTGCCAAGCTGAGGTAATTCAGGCCAACACTAACTAAGAAGTGTAAGCGTTCACGAATCTCTTTAAAGATTTTATCGGCGATTTCACCCTTGGCCCCTTCAAGGTTCAGGTCTTGATAATAGTGTTCAGCATCGCCAATCGACATTTTGGTGATTTGGGCAATGGTCTTGTCTTTGACCCGCACATGGCGAGAGATTTCATTCAGACGTGAACCGCCGCAAGCATCACAAGCCGCATTCGACAGATATTGCGCCAGATCATCACGCACATAATTCGATTCAGTTTCGCGGTAGCGACGTTCTAAATGCGGCAAAATCCCTTCAAAGGCTTGCACACGACTGTGTTTACGACCACGTTCATCAATATAACTCAGATCGATTTTCTCTTTGCCTGAGCCCTGTAAGAATTTCTTTTGCGTGTCTTTATCCAGTGCGTTCCACGGTTGGTCGAGGTCAATATTGAAATGATCAGCCACTTTTTGCAGCATGGTGTAGTAATACGGACGCTGTCTGTCCCAGCCGCGAATCGCCCCTTGGCTAATGGATACTTCTGGATTCGGAATCAGTTTATCAGCACTAAAATGGCTGCGTGTTCCCAAGCCATCACAAACGGGGCAGGCACCGAAGGGGTTGTTGAATGAGAATAGACGTGGTTCAAGCTCTGCTACAGCACGGTCACATTCAGGACAGGAGTGTTTGGCTGAAAACACACGTTCAGGATGTTCGCCATTCATCCACGATAAAACTGCAATATCGCCGCCTAGACGCAGTGCCGTTTCAAACGACTCTGCAATACGGTTACCGAGGTCGTCGCGCACTTTAAAGCGATCGACTACCACTTCAATGGTATGTTTTTTCTTTTTGTCCAGTTCAGGCGGGGTATCAATATCAATGATTTCACCATCGACACGGGCACGCACAAAGCCTTGGCCTTGCAACTGTTCAAACAGTTGGGTGTATTCGCCTTTACGTTCGCGCACCACAGGCGCAAGCAACATCAAGGCAGTGCCTTCTTCAAGGCTTTTGACTGCATCGACCATTTCTGAAATGGTTTGTGCCACCATCGGCAAATCATGTTCAGGGCAGTAGGGTGTACCTACGCGCGCATAGAGCAAACGTAAATAGTCATAAATTTCGGTAATGGTACCCACGGTTGAACGTGGGTTATGGCTGGTCGACTTTTGCTCAATCGCAATTGCAGGGGATAAACCTTCAATCGAGTCGACTTCTGGTTTTTCCATTTGCGAAAGGAATTGACGCGCATAAGCCGAAAGTGATTCGACATAACGACGTTGACCTTCGGCATACAAGGTATCAAAGGCCAAGGATGATTTACCTGAGCCAGAAAGTCCCGTAATCACCACAAACTTGTCACGTGGAATATCGAGTGACACATTTTTTAAATTATGGGTACGTGCGCCTCGAATACGGATATGACTTTGACTCATAAATACATCTCAATAAGCTGAATATGAAAACAGGTATATGATAGCGATTTAAAATCGTTCAAGTGGTATAAAAATAATTAAAACGACAAATTGTGACGGTTAATGAACTGGTTCACATTTATCTCACGCGATGCGCCTCGTATTTTTAGCATTCAATGCCGCAGATTACCATGTAAAAATTGATCACTTATTAAAATAGATATTTAACTAGACGACTGGTCTAATATTGATTTATAGTGTGTGCATGAAACGATCAAATAAAAGTGAAGCCACGCGACAACATATTCTCGATACCAGCTTTGAATTGGTATTACGTAAAGGTTTTGTGGGTGTTGGCTTGCAAGAGATTCTCAAAGCTTGTGATGTCCCGAAAGGGTCGTTCTACCATTATTTTGCTTCTAAAGAAGCATTTGGCTGTGCTTTGCTCGAACAATATATGGCGGATTATAAAGTCCGTGTCGAACAGCTCTGGCAACATACCGAACAAAGTGCGCATGCACGTTTGATAGCGTTATGGCAGGCATGGATCGATGATCCTGTTTATGGCAGCTGGGCAGAGAATTGTCTGATTGTGAAATTAGCAGCAGAGGTTGCTGATTTGTCCGACGACATGCGTCAAATTCTCAATCTCGGCGTGCATCGATTGACGCAACGTGTGGCCTTGTTATTACAAGAAGGGCAACAACAAGGCTCGATTCCTGCCCATCTTGACCCACTTAAAACCGCTCAGGTGATGTATCAATTGTGGCTGGGTGCCGCCTTGATGACCAAACTGGCCCAAGACAAAGCACCGCTACATTTAGCCTTAGAAACCACTCAACAGCTGCTCCAACCGATTAAGGAATAAAACATGCAAAGTATTATCCATCACAGTTTTGGTGAACCCGTCGATGTATTGCAGTTGGGTGAGATGCCGCAACCTGAGCCGAAAGCGGGTGAAGTTCGTATCAAGATGATCATGTCTCCTATGCATAATCACGATGTTTGGACTGTACGTGGTAGTTATGGTTATAAGCCAACCTTGCCTGCCATTGGTGGCAGCGAAGCGGTAGGGATCGTCGATGCAGTAGGTGACGGTGTAGATGGCAGCAAATTAGGACAGCGCGTTGCGGTTGCTGGCGTACATGGCAGTTGGGCGGAATATTTTATCGCGCCAGCAGCCAGTATTATTGCTTTAAATGATGCGATTGATGACCAAACCGCCGCACAACTAATCGGGATGCCGATCAGTGCGCTGATGCTCCTCGATTTTGTCAACGTACAAGCAGATCAATGGTTGATTCAAAATACGGCAAATGGTGCGGTGGGTAAAACCGTTGCCATGATTGCTCAAGCGCGCGGACTACACGTCATTCATTTGGTTCGTCGTACTGATGCGATAGCAGAAATGCAGGCTTTGGGGATTCAGCATGTGGTGGCGACGGATCAGCCAGATTGGAAGCAACAAGTCAAAGCCATACATACAGATCAGCCCTTAATTGCTGGGGTGGACTCAATTGGTGGCAGCGCCAGCGGGGAAATGTTGAGTTTACTCAGTGAAAATAGCCTATTGGTGTCGTTTGGCAGTATGACTGGCGAGACCATGCAGATCTCATCGGGTGATCTGATTTTTAAACAAGCTACGGTTAAAGGGTTCTGGGCCAGTGTAGTCAATAAAGAAATGCCAGTGGAACGTAAAAAGGCTTTGTTTGTAGAACTGATTACATTGGCGACGCAGAAAAAACTGGTTCTACCTGTTGAGGGTATCTTTAGTTTTGACCAGATTAATACTGCCGCGTTGAAAGCAACTCAAGGCGCGCGTCAGGGTAAAGTGTTGTTAGCACCATCTTTGTAAAAATACTGGGTCAGTTTTGCGACTGATCCAATTAAATTCAAACACAATAAAAAGGAAAAAATCGCATGTTGGGACAAGTATTGATCGGGTTAATTGCAGTATTGCACGTTTATATCTTGGTACTGGAAATGTTTTTGTGGGACAAGCCCTATGGTTTAAAGGCCTTTGGCAATAGTCTGGAAAAAGCACAACTGACCAAAGTATTGGCACAAAATCAGGGGCTGTATAATGGTTTCCTTGCCGCAGGTTTATTTTGGTCATTACTGGCACCTGCCGACTATGCAACGGCGATTGCCAACTTCTTTTTAGGCTGTGTGTTGATTGCCGGGATTTATGGGGGTCTGACTGCGAGTAAAAAGATTATCTACATTCAGGCGGTGCCTGCATTGATTGCTTTAATTGTAGTGAATGTTTTTTAACCCAGCAATAAAAGTAGGCATTTGAGCCTATTTATGTTTTAATGCGCTCAGTTTGAGATGAGCCTCATACAGTATATCGGACGATACGATATACGACTAAGCCCCTTAATTGGGGCTTTTTTATGTCTGGAGAAAATACGACTAAACTGATACTTAGGCTTGATCGAGTCCTAACCATTGACGTTGTTGATAGGCACTGTCCCAGAATAACCATTCCAGTTTTGCACCCATGCGATAAGCCGCATGCATCTTGGCTAAGGTATCCTCATCACACCGTGCAGCGACTTTATCAACCGTCGCAATCACATTACGCACCGCGGTATTAAATTCTTCCCCTGCATAGGTATCGATCCATGCTTGATAAGGATTGTTGGCAACCGATTGACTGACGATGTCTTTACCGACTTCGGCATAAATCCAGAAGCATGGCAATAAGGCTGCCAAAATCACAGGATAGCTTTCTGACCATGCGGTTGCTGTCAGGAAAGATGTGTAATGATGGCAGGCCAGTGTTAGTGGTGTGTTTTCAAACTCGGTTTTGCTGACATCAAATTCCTGCATAAAATCATTGTGTAAACTTCGTTCTACAATAATGGCAATTTTAGCCGCTTCAGAAAATTGAATCACATCATCAGCTTCATAGGCTTTAGCGGCAGCAACAGCCAAGGCACGTCCATAGGCCAATAAGTAATGCGCATCTTGAATCACATAATGACAAAAGGCTGAACGATCGAGTGTGCCTGCTGCAAGCTCCTGATTAAAAGGTAGTGCTAATATTTTTTGATATAAATCTTGATTACGTTGCCAAACATCTTGAGAAAACGTCATGGAATGAACCTATGAAAGTACATATAAAAGAAATCTTTTCAGCACTATAGCAGAGTCTGGTCGGGATGGTTTTTTTTGCCAAACAAGTCCAACAATCTTTTCTGTTTTTGGGTCAAAACTCGCCTACAATAAGCACATTTTTATCACTCTATATTTGGATAAAAGGCTGCTCATGAAGCATTTCCGTTTCTCAATATTTTTTACGATTGTGTGTTTAGCACTTTCGGCCTACTGGGGCTATACGCATGGCCCTGAAGCGGGTGTTGCCACCATGCTAAAAGCACTGACCATTACTGCCATTCTAGCGGTGATGGAAGTGTCTCTTTCTTTCGACAATGCGGTGGTGAATGCCTCAGTACTGCGGGGTTGGGATCATTTCTGGAAAATGATCTTCTTAACCGTCGGTATCCTGATTGCCGTATTTGGGATGCGTTTAATCTTCCCTGTGGTGATTGTCGCGGTAACCGCTGATATGGGCATGGTTGAAGTCGCCAAAATGGCCCTGAATGATCCGAAGACCTATTCAGAGCGTTTGATGGCGCATCATGCTGAAATTTCAGCTTTTGGTGGGACCTTCTTATTGATGGTGTTCTTAAACTTCTTCTTTGACGATGGTAAAGAAACCCATTGGTTTAAATGGTTGGAAGCGAAACTAGCCCATTTGGCCAACGTGCCGGCCATGTCGGTGTTCTTGGCCTTGATCGCGATGATCATTATGGCGGCGAATGTCGATGAGTCTGCTCGCTTGGCTGTAACCATGGCAGGAATCTGGGGCATCGTGGTGTACATCGGGGTGCAGGTCTTGAGTCATTTATTGGGTGGTGAGCCTGAGATTGATGAAAATGGCAATGCCATTGGCCATGACTCAAGTGGTGCAGCTTCGGGTGTGGTAAAAGCCGGTTTTGGTGGTTTCCTCTACCTTGAAGTACTAGATGCATCCTTCAGCTTTGACGGAGTGATTGGTGCCTTTGCGATTACCAGTGATGTGGTGATCATTATGCTCGGTCTAGCGATTGGTGCGATCTTTGTCCGTTCAATGACCATTTATCTGGTCGAAAAGGGCACTTTGGATGCGTATATCTACTTAGAGCATGGCGCACATTATGCGATTGGTGCACTGGCATTCATCATGATCGCAAGTGGTACGGGCTTGCATGTACCTGAAGTAGTCACGGGTTTGATCGGGGTGGCCTTTATTGTGTGGGCGGTGTTGGCTTCGATTCAGTATAGCAAGCGAGAACAGCAAGCTTCTTAAGCTTGTTTTCAGCTTGATCAGTTAGTGTAAATAAAGGAGCGAACATCGCTCCTTTATTTTTTTCTCTGCAGAAAGATTGTGTTTTTCATAATCTACGTACAACCTTTGTAGGCGAATGGCTTATAATTCGCTGAGCCAGTTATAGTGTCTTATCAATAATGAATGCTTTAGAACGCCGTTCAACCTTTGCCTTAAGTAGCATTTTTGCCTTACGCATGTTGGGCTTGTTCATGATTATTCCTGTATTTTCAGTTGCAGGACAATCCTATCAATATGCCACACCTGCCTTAATCGGTCTCGCGGTGGGAGTCTATGGCTTAACCCAAGCAATTTTACAAATTCCATTTAGCCTCTTGGCCGATCGCTTCAGCCGTAAGCCTTTGGTGGTGCTCGGCTTATTGTTATTTGCCATTGGCGGTGCCATTGCGGGTCTATCCGACACCATTTATGGGGTGATTATTGGCCGTGCGATTGCAGGTGCAGGTGCAGTTTCAGCCGTGGTGATGGCATTACTGGCCGATGTCACCCGTGAAGAACAACGGACCAAAGCTATGGCGGCGATGGGCATGAGTATTGGCTTATCCTTCGTTGTTGCTTTTAGTTTGGGGCCATGGCTGACCAGTTTGGTCGGTATATCAGGTCTATTCTTTGTCACCACCATTATGGGGTTGGCTGCGATTTCGATGTTGCTATTGGTGCCTAAAGTTACGCGACACCACCGAAATTATCAGCAAGGCTATTTGAATCAGCTCAAGCAAGTCATCCAAATGGGTGAGTTGAACCGTTTGCACGTGTCGGTGTTTGCACTACATTTATTGCTGACGGCCATGTTTATTTATGTGCCTTCACAGTTGATTGAGTACGCGCAAATTCCATTGGCAAAGCATGGTTTAGTCTATTTACCTCTGTTAGTGATCAGCCTGTTTTTTGCCTTCCCAAGCATTATCATTGCGGAAAAATATCGCAAAATGCGCGGCATTTTTCTCACTGCCATTGCTGGGCTTATTGGTGGTTTACTGATTCTGATCTTTGGCTATGAGTCTAAATATGTATTGTTGGCAGGACTGGGTTTATTCTTTATTGCATTTAACGTGATGGAAGCATTATTACCCTCTTGGTTATCCAAAGCAGCTCCGATCCAATCCAAAGCCACTGCCATGGGCGTCAATGCCAGCAGCCAGTTTTTGGGAGCGTTTTTTGGCGGAACCTTGGGTGGTCAGCTTTTGATGTTACAGAATACTGCGCTCGGGTGGAGTGTGTTGACGGGGATTGCTATAATATGGCTGCTAATTAGTTTTGGTCTGGCTCAGCCGAGATATTTGTCTTCTATTGTGTTGCCTTTACCTCAAGCAATACAAACAGATGAATGGACTTCAAAACTGTTGGCGATTCGTGGTATTGAAGAAGTCGTGGTGATGCCAGAACAGCAAGTTGCGTATATTAAAGTCGATAAACAGTGCATTGATGATGCTGGGCGACAAGATTTAACGCACTTGATTGGCAAAGAGGTAGCCATTTAATCATAACTCTTATAAAGTAAAACATAGAAATATATAGGATGAAGACAGCTAATGCGTGGTGTGAATAAAGTTATTTTAGTAGGTACTTTAGGTAAAGATCCAGAAACTAAAACTTTTCCAAATGGTGGATCATTAACTCAATTCTCGATTGCAACCAGTGAATCGTGGATGGATAAAAGTACGGGTGAGCGTAAAGAGCAAACAGAATGGCACCGTATCGTGTTGCACAACCGTTTAGGTGAAATTGCACAACAGTATCTCCGTAAAGGGTCAAAAGTGTATATCGAAGGTTCATTGCGTACCCGTCAATGGACAGACCAAAATGGTCAAGAGCGTTACAGCACTGAAATTCGTGGCGATCAAATGCAGATGTTGGATAGCCGTCAACAAGGCGAGCAGAGCGGTGGCGACTTTAACCAACCTCGTTTTAACAACAATAATAACCAAGGCGGTGGTTACCAAAATACAGGCTATAACAATAACAACAACCAAGGTGGTTATGGCCAAGGTGGCGGCTTTAATGGCGGCAACCAGCAAGGTAATTATGCAGGTAGCCCACAAGCAGGCAATGGTTTTAATACACCAAAAGCAGCACCTCAACCTGCTGCGGCAGCGCCAGCGGATTTAGATGACGATTTACCGTTTTAACGCTTCGCGTTCAGCATGAAAAAAGGCATAGAACTCAGTTCTATGCCTTTTTTTTTGGTGTTGATTTTATCGCGCAGAGTCCAAGGTTTCGTGGTTAGTCACCACTTCTTGAGCTTTGCTGTAACTTTCAATCAGAAGCTGATAAGCCGGGAAAATCTGGGTATAAACCTCTGCCCATTGCAATGCATCATCACGATTCCACGTGCGTTGAATTTCAGATGCCACAGCTGCGGTGTCCATCGGCACCACACCTGCTTGTACCACACGTGCTAAGGTAATTTCTTCTGCCATTTTGCTATACGTTCCAGAAGCATCAATCACGGCAAAGACTTTATAACCTTCGGCAACGGCACTGATCGCAGGGAAAGCCATACACACGCTGGTAATGGTTCCTGCAATAATCAGGGTATTACGGCCTGTCGCTTTAACGGCATCGACAAAGTCTTGATTATGCCATGCATTAATTTCACCTTTACGTGCCACATATTGGGCATGCGGGGCATTGGCGTGGATTTCAGGAATTAAAGGACCATTGGGGCCTTGCGGTACGGAAGCGGTGGTGATCACAGGAATCTTGGCCAAACTTGCGATTTTGGCAAGTGCTGCAGCACGTTGACGTAATTCAGGCATTGGCATATCGCCGACGGTTTGGAATAAACCACTTTGGTGGTCAATCAAAAGCATCACGGCATCATTGACATCGATAACAGGTGCTTGACCATTGAAGTTTGCTGGCATTGTCATTGTTGTATCCTCATCTTGTCTTAGGGGGTATAATTGATGATATAGACATGACGATGGCTGAAAAATATCTGCAATAGGATATATTGTCATGCCAAAAGAACAATTGTTGTCATTATTGGTGGGTCGAGCAAATAACATGAAAGATTTAAATGACTTATATTTCTTCGTGAAAGTGATTGATTGCGGTGGTTTTTCAGCAGCCAGCCAAGAATTGATGGTGACCAAGTCTTTACTGAGCCGGCGTATTGCCGAATTGGAAGATCGACTGGGGGTGAAGTTGATCAATCGAACTACCCGACAGGTGTCAATTACCGAGGTGGGTAAAATTTATTATCAGCATTGCAAGGCCATGTTGATTGAAGCGGAAGCTGCCGAAGAAGCAATTGAATTTTTAACCGCCGAGCCACGTGGATTGATCAAGCTGTCTTGCCCGACCAATTTATTGCATATCAATATTAGTCCAATGCTGAATGAGTTTTTGCAGCTATATCCCAAAATCAGTCTGCATGTCGAAGCCACCAATCGCCGTGTTGATTTAATCAATGAGCGTTTTGATTTGGCGATACGAATTCGTCCTTTACCCTTAGCCGACAGTGAATTGATTGTGCGAGAACTGGCTTTGGCACGACAATTGATTGTTGCCAGTCCAGACCTGTTACATCAGTTTTATTCAATCCATGAGCCACAACAACTGACGCAGTTCCCTGTGTTGATGATGGAGTCCTTTGCGCCTGAATATGCTTGGCAGTTATTCTCTCAAGATCAGCAAGAACTCAAAGTCCAATGTCATCCACGACTGACCACCACGGATTTGACTGCGCTTAGAGAAGCCACGCTGCAAGGCTTGGGCGTGGCAAAATTACCAGAATTAATGGTAGCTGAAGACATTAAACAAGGGCGTTTGATTCATGTACTACCCCAATGGCAGCCTAAACCTGAGCTGATTCATTTGGTCTATACCTCTAGACGAGGATTATTGCCATCGATGAAATTATTGATTGATTTTCTGGTACAGAAATTTGCAGAACTGAAACAACACAATTCGGTGCTTTACTAATACTGCACTATAAAGAATAGCCACTGTCAGTTTTTGCCAATTCTCTCAGGCCCTCCATCAGGGTCTCAATCAGCTTTTCCACCACCAAACGTTGACCTTTGCGTGAGGCATAGACCAGCTGTACGGTACCTCGATTGGACTTCCATTCGGGTAATAGGTGAATCAGTTTACCTTTTTGAATATCGGCTTGCACCGTGAGATAAGGTAAATCCGCAATACCTAAACCATCATGAACCGCATAATAGACCCCAGCCAAATCATTGCTTTTGACTCGTGGTTGATAAGGTATATCTACAGTTTCGTCACTGTGGATATGACATAAATGCCAATAATATTGATGTTTTTGAATGCCTAGGGCCACGCTTGGATAGTGCTGTAATTCTGAATAATGCTGAATGGTTCTGTCTTGAAGTAACTCGGGTGCAGCCACCAAACAATGCTCAGTTCGAATCACATCGCGAACAATTAAACTGGAATCTTGATTCGGTTCAAAACTGGTGCGGATCGCGATATCAATATCATCATGCAGCACATCGACGCGGCGGCTGGTCAATTCTAAAGAGATTTCAACTTTGGGATAGGCTTTTAAAAACTGATTGAGTAATTTCCGAATCTGGAAATGCATCATTAACGGTGGGCAACTGATTTTGACCATGCCTTGTGGTTCATTTTTCTGCTTGAGCAAGACATTCTCGGCACATTCGACTTGAGCAATCACTTTGCAGCATTCTTCATAAAACTCTTGACCTAAATCCGTGACTTTAAAATGACGGGTGGTGCGTTGGATCAGGCTAACATTAAATTTATGTTCAAGTTCAATGATGCGACGGCTAAGTTTAGATTTGCTGATATTCTCAGCTTCGCTGGCCGCACTAAATCCGCCGTGTTTTACCACCAAATAGAAATAATGAAAGTCATCAAATGAGTTGATCAAGGCAAAGCGAATCCGAAATAGCAAAAGATGAGAATAGCATTAACTCTTCTCATCTTCCGAGGGCTTTATTTATTTTTCTGAGCTATTGGTGAAATAACTGGTCATCAAGTTACGATAATCAGGAATGTGATTTGAGAATAAAGCACCTAAGCCTTCGATGTCATTGCGCCAGTCACGGTGCAGTTCACAGGCCATCCCAAACCAGGTCATCAATTGCGCACCTGCTTGCGACATACGATCCCACGCTGCATCACGGGTTAAGGCATTGAATGTTCCTGAAGCATCGGTAATCACAAATACCTCAAAGTCTTCTGCCAGTGCAGACAGGGCAGGGAAAGCCACGCAGACCTCAGTCACTACACCCGCGATAATCAATTGTTTTTTACCTGTGGCTTTCACTGCTTTGACAAAGTCTTCATTGTCCCAGGCATTAATTTGGCCTGGACGAGCGATATAAGGGGCATCGGGAAACAGTTCTTTCAGCTCTGGTACCAATGGACCATTTGGGCCATTTTCAAAGCTGGTGGTGAGAATTGTCGGCAGGTTGAAGTATTTTGCAGCATCAGCCAATGCCAAGACATTGTTTTTAAATTTGTCTGGATCAATATCCCGAACCAATGAAAGTAGCCCCGCTTGATGGTCGACCAAAAGTACGGCTGCGTTGTCTTTGTCTAGGCGAATATAGTCTTTAGTCATGGTTGTATCCTCATGTTTTTGTAGAAAAGAACACGGAAAAGACAGTGAGTTTCCGTCGTGCTTGAAATTATGCTAGTTAAGTTTTTCATGTAGATGAAGCGTAAAAAATGAGATAAACAATATCAAAAATAGGATGATTGATAGTGTTTAGGGTTCAATACAGTTTTTAATTTTAAATTGTCCTATATGTAGAATAATGTGTTGTCATTCTGAGGCTATAAGCACGGTGTGAGGAGGCGTAAAATAGACCTCAAGAACAGAGTTTCTACCTTATAGGAGAAAGCGAATGAAAAGAATTCTTGGTGTGTATCAAAACAAACACATGCACTGGGTTGGTGATGGTTTTCCAGTCTATAACTTGTTTTCTTATGACCGTTTAGGTCAAAGCATTAGTCCATTTCTACTCTTGGACTATGCTGCACCGTATCAATTTGATCCAACCACAGCTCAGCATGGTGTGGGTTCGCATCCGCATCGTGGCTTTGAAACGGTAACCATTGCCTATCAAGGTGAGGTCACCCATAAAGATTCGAGTGGCGGTGGTGGAACCATCAAAGCAGGTGATGTGCAGTGGATGACCGCAGGTGGTGGGATTTTGCATCAAGAGTTTCATTCGCCTGAGTTTGCCCATCAAGGTGGTTTGTTTGAAATGGTTCAGTTGTGGGTTAATTTGCCAGCGCATTCGAAAATGACGCCAGCAAAATACCAAGCCATTGAAGCCGATCAAATTCAGCACATTAAATTGGATGATGCGGGTAGCGAAATGCGGGTGATTGCAGGTCAATATCAAGACACCGCTGGTGCAGCAACCACTTTTAGCCCAGTCAATGTTTGGGATGGCATGATTGTAAAAGATCAGGAACATACTTTTTATGCGACTGAAGGTCATACCACATTGTTGGTTTTGCTTTCTGGTCAGGTGATCTTAAATGAGAACCAAAGCATAGAAGCACCGAGTTTGGTGGTACTGAGCCGTGAAGAAATTGACTTTAGCATCAAGGCCGAACAAGACAGTAAATTCCTGATCTTGACAGGCCAACCACTGAATGAGCCGATTGAAGGTTATGGGCCGTTTGTCATGAACAGCAAAGCGGAAATCATGGATGCGGTTCGTGATTTCAATAGCGGTAAATTTGGTTCGATGGAAGCTTAAATGCTGAGCTAAATTAGTTGCATATATAAGAAAGCCTATCACTCCGTTAGAGTGATAGGCTTTCGCTGTAAGGGTCCTCTATTGATTTTTTTAATATTATGTCACTTATAATTATTCAGCTTGTTATGTGACTTTATTCTCGTTGTTGTTCAATAAACATAGCACTGAATTAGGGCAATGGGAAGTCGGTAAAGTGCTGAAAATGAAAAAATATAGAATGTTCTGTATATTTTTGTGGCCTAAAATGTAATAAATTTAATTTTTTCATTATGTTAAGATAGAAATGCAATTTGTGATGAAATGTAACAAAAAATCAACAACGATATTACGACAAAAGTCTGGCAGAAGCCCTGAATCTGGTATTTTTTAATACCGTGTTTCGCTTAACTATCAGTCATAATCAAGAAAAATCATCAACTGATGGGACATAATTTTGGATATTGCAATTATTGGCAGTGGAATGGCAGGACTTGCCTCAGCCAGAATCCTACATGATGCAGGGCATAAGGTAACGATATTCGAAGCACTCGCAGGGCGAGGCATGGATAGTCATAGTATTGATTTTGATGGTGGCATTATTGATGCCCCGCTACGTGTAATGAATCCAAAGCTTTGGCAAAATACTTTAAGTTTAGCCAGCTATTTAGGTATCGAAACTTTCCCTGTCCGTACCTTTATGGCTTGCAGTTGGTTGTTTGAAGATAAAACCGATACATGGCTCACCACTTCACGTAGCCGTATCGGCAATTTCCCGATTATTAATAACCGCAAAGGCATTCAGCAATATGGTTGGCGCTTGGTCAAAGGCATGTTGCAACTGAAAACTGCGGTACATCAATTCTTTAAATCAGAGAATCAGGACATCACACTAGCTGAATTCATGAATCAATATCATATTGAGGAAGTGTTTTGGCATGGTACGGTGATGCCTGTGCTGTATACCATTTGTACTTGCCATCCTAAAACCATTGGAGAATGGCCAGCCAAACCTTTATTGGAATTTATTCGTCAGTTGACCGAAGGTGAAGCCTTATTGCGAATGAAAGGTGGAACGCCTGCACTGGTCAATCGCTTGATTGAAGGCATTGAAATTCATAGTGGTTCGCCTGTTCAAAAAGTTGAAGAGCAGGGCGAAAAAGTTTTGGTGGAAAATGCACAGGGTGAAAGCCAATTATTTGACCGTGTGGTGATTGCGACACCAACCCCAGTAATTGAAGATTTTCTCAAGCAACCACAATTTGCTGAGGATATTGCCTTGCTGAAAAAATTCCGCTTTGAGCAGGGTGATTTGGTGATTCACACCGATCCAATTGTGATGCCGCAACGCCGTAAAGATTGGGCGGTATTGAGCTATATGATGGATCGTAAATTTACCCGTCAGCAATTTACCGTGTGGATTAATGCGATTGAACCCAGCTTGGTGGGTAAAAATGCCGTGTTCCAGACGTGGTGTCCGGTGATTGATATCGATCCAAAGAAAGTGATTTCCAAAGTCAAACTCACTCGCGCAGTGGTTGATTCGGAAACCGTGGCTTTGAATAAACAAATTCAACAACGTCATTTAGATTTAAACCGTAAAGTGTTTTATTGCGGTTCATGGTCATGTGATGGCTTGCCAATTTTAGAATCTGCTGTGACATCAGCGATGCATATTTCTGAAATCTTAGGTGCAGCCGTACCTTTTGTTGGATTAAAACCAAAAGTTAAAGTTGCGCCTGAACTCGGTTATTAAGCATGACCACCTTCAAGCAAGCGTTGATCGAAAAAGTCATTGGGCATAAATATGCGATTGATGCCAAACGACTTGGTGATGATGCATGGCTTGCTTGGAGTAATTTAGGTTTTTGGCAAAGCCAACATGATAGTTATCCACAAGCCTGCCAAAGTCTGGCTGATCAAATTGCACAATCCATTCAACTGAAATCCACAGATCGTGTTCTAGATCTGGGTTGTGGACAAGGTGCCAGTCTGTTGCATTGGCTCCAGCATTATCACATTCAACAACTTAGTGCTGTTGAGTTACAGCCCGAATGCGTCAAACGAATTCAAAAACAATTACCGCAGGTTCAAATTCATTGTGGATCTTTTTTGAATTTAAAAACACTCGGACTTTTGAATTCATTTGATGTGGTGCTGTGTATAGATGCGGCTTATCACAGTGATTTGAATTCATTTCTTGAATCCACATCTCCAGTTTTGAATTCAAAAGGTCGCATCGCATTTCACACGCTAATGTGGTCGGAAAATTGGCTACAGTGTTCTACTCTACAAAAACAAAAATATCGCTATCTATTAAAAAGTGCCGATGTGAATTGGCAGTATTTGATGGATCAGCAGCAGTTGGGACAGACTTTAGCGCAGCATGGTTTTGGTGAAATTCAAATTCAGGATTTTTCCGAACCTGTATTGAATGGTTTTGCTGAATATATCGAAACACAAAAAAATGAAAAATCTGCCTTTGATTTGGCCCAACTCAAAATAAACATGACTGCCAAGTTGTGCCGAAAACTCTACCAAGATGAATTAGTACGTTATATTCAAATCAGCGCAGTAAAAAAGTGAGAACAAGATGCCAAATCAATATAAAGGTTCATGCCTGTGTGGGGCAGTGAGCTATCAGGCCGAGGTTGCGCCACGTTATCGTTTTAATTGTCATTGTCGTGATTGTCAGAAAGCTACAGGCAGTGCTTATGCGCCAATTGCCTTCTTTCATCAGTCCGAACTAAAAATTGAAGGTGAGCTGAAATATTTTGAGTCTTTGGGACTGTCAGGCAAGCCGATCCGCCGTGCATTTTGCCCCAATTGTGGCTCACAAATGTTTGGCCTACCCGAACTTGTACCTGAAATGATTTCGATACGTGCAGGAACGCTGGATGATCCTAATTTGTATCAACCACAAGCAGAATGTTTTGTGAGTCATGCAAATGAATGGGATTTATTAAATCCGAATATTTCGCATTTTGAAAAAATGATGGGGAAGAAACGAGAATAAAGCGAGAAATGGTGCCGGCACACGGATTCGAACTGTGGACCTACTGATTACAAGTCAGTTGCTCTACCAACTGAGCTATGCCGGCAACGTGGCGAGAATTCTACAGAATCTAATTAAAAAAACAAGCGAAAAAATGAGCAATCAGATAAATTTAATTGGATTGTCGAATTTTCGCCAATTTCAGCTTAGCTATTGAGTGCATAGACAAAAGAATCAATCACTTCACCTGTACTTAAGTGTGCTTGAACAGGGACACGTTGATAGCCTGCACCCTCGAATTCATCCAGTGCTTGCCAGTGTTGTTCTAGATTGTCTGAGAAGAACACAAATCCAGACACCTTTTGATCTGTTTGATCAAGCACAATGCCCGGAAAGCCGAGTTCAGCTCCCCAACCTTGTTGTTTGAATGTGCCAAATACATGTGCATCTGCCCACGTACCACCAATATTTTCCATGATATGGGCATTGGGACGGTTGGGTCCTAAAGTGCCGTAAACAAATAAACTGAGCATAGTGAAAGCTAGAAAGTAAAACAAATAGAGTAGCAAAAATGGATAAGTGTGGGTATCAGATGAGAAAATGATTTTTCTATTTCTCGGCCCACCAGTCATTTGGCAATTGTTTAAGGATTGAAAGCTTAGAAATGACCACCCAAATTTGGTTGTTCGGTAATACTCTAAGGCGGTGATCGTTATATTCGAAAATATCATTATTGCTTGATACTCTTGGTTCTCCCAGTTGTTGCTTAAATTTGGTTGAATATTCAGCAGCAAGCTGTTTAACTTTATGGCGATCTTTTTTATAAAGTTCTTCTGTTAAATTTCTGGGTTCATTCACAATGAAAAAACGGATCTCCTCGACAAAGTTATTGACAATATGAGCTTGCCCTTTAATATTTTTTTTGCCTGTAAAACTGAAATAACCTTCGCGAGCAGCAACTCGACTTAGACCACATTTCTTTGCAGCTTCTTTAAATGTTTCAGGGCGCCATAATTCTGGTGTTTGAATAATAAACTGATAGAGTTGCCAAATTTCTTCTGTAGATAATGTATCTCTTCCATAAATTTGCATTTCATAATTTCCTTTATACTGAATTTTATGAATTCATATTTTTCTACGTTTTTCAAATAAAAGAATGCCAAAAAAAATTATTTAAAACAATACACATAATAGGTCAGTTTAATATCCATATTAGGTTGATTGTTGATCTTTAAAATAAAGATTAGTTAGTATCAAGCATATTAAGAAGCCTGATGGATACGGCTTTATATTGGATTGTGAGCAGTGAAATAAAATAATGGGAAAATATAAACATTTTAAAATTAAAACCGTTAAGGATTGGGAGGGGGAGTACTGGGATGCCTATGAGGAGCGAAAAACACATGTAGGTATTATGGTTTATCGTGGCTGGCCTTATGGACTGAGCGCTAAAGATGAGGGAGTTGGGCCAGGATTTTCAGTGATTTTAACGCCAGAAGTTGCTGATTTCGTAAAGGAATACAAAGTTTTTGAAGCTGCAAATAAGCTTGAGCTGTCTTTAAGTATGGTCGGTAAATTCAGGCGATTATTGGGGATTCAAAGAAATTTTATCTATCGAAATGATCGATGGCTTTTGGCGCATCAAGATGAACTGTTGTATGACAGTTTAGACACATTAAAAGCTAAATATGGGCTAACGCGACCTCAAGTTTATCAACATAAAATCTGGTTGGCTGAACTTGTCGATATTCCTGTGCGTAAGAGACTTCGAAAAAAACAAGCTGAGGTGATTCAAGAACAATGGTTTCAAGCCAATAAACAACAGCTGAAAGGCTTAACTGTTCAAGAAATCGTAGAAAAATTTGATGTGAGTGTATTCATCGCTAAAAAATTTTATAACCGTATTCGGCAAGCGCTAGATGAATTCAGTTTTTCTGAAAAATTTCAAAATGATAAGCAAGAAAAGCGGCAATGGCTATTGGATCATCAGGAGGAATTATTAAACTCAGGAAAAACGGTTGCTGTCTTAGCGGATCAATTCCAAAAAATGCCAGGAGAAATTTTAAGAGCAAAAGCAAGATTAAGAGAAATCCTTGATATTCCAAAAATTAAGGCGCAAAAAGAGGCTTGGTTCGCGTTACATCAGCATGATCTATTGAATCCTGAGCTGAGTAATGCCGATTTAGTTAAAAAGCTTGGTCTGAGCCTTGAACAAATTTTTCGGAAGAAAGATGAATTAAGACAGCGTTTAGGACGTCCAAAACATAAGGATCAAGTGCAGGCATGGCGTTTAGAAAATCAGGAGATTTTATTAGACTTACATTTGAGTGTGACTGAAATTGCAAAAAAATTAAAACGGAGTGAAAAATATATTATTAAAAATCGTATGATTTTAAGAAAATTTCTAAATATTACGATTGAGGATCAAAAGAGAGCTTGGGTAAAACAACACCAACAGGATTTGGAGCAATTCAGTATTGCGAAAATACAAGAAAAATATCAGTTGGGTCGCTATGTTGTTCAAGGTTATCGAAGACTTTTATTTGAAATGACACAAAATGAAAACAGTTCATAATTGAATCAGACAGGTCATTCTGGTAGCTTTTATTGATCAAGAATAAGGCAATAATAATGTTGAATAATATCTTTAACGTCTTAGATAAATTAGGCGTTGGCACTCAAAAACGTGCGATGAGTATGCGGTTTTCAAATACAGCTCTAAATACTCAAATCATGCTGCAACGCCTAGAGGGTTATCATGGCATTAATGATGGATTATCTGTAGAACTGATCTGTTTATCGAC
>NZ_ATGG01000005.1 GCF_000413855.1 Acinetobacter gyllenbergii CIP 110306 = MTCC 11365
GCCGTGATCACACTATTAGGATATATTGATGAATAAAATATATGCCTGTCTATTCTTAACTACATATGTATTCAGTGCTGGCTGTGCATCTACAAAAGCAGAAATTAAAAATAATGCAAAGGACAGGGTGGATTTAGAAACAACCAAAAGTTATTGCATTGGGCGTTATACCGTAGAGATTCCTGCTGAGGCTAACCCTTTACCTCGATATGATAAGTTTGATTCATTTAATATTAAAGTTGTCGATAATGCGACACGTCAAGATTTTGATGCGGCTATTCAAAAGGTGAGAAAAGAATATTCTGAAGATGATTGGTCTATCACTGATGATCCTCAAGTTCAAAAAGTTGAGGGGCGAATTGTAAAGGTTATTAAAGGTAAAAAATCTAAAGATAAGGGACATCCTTTCACAGTTTTTGGTTTTGTACTCGATAAAAGGACTTTATTTTTAATAGAAGGGATGCACAGTGATACGCCGAAATGGACAGCCGAGAGTAATGAGGCTATTCAGAATTTAGTTAAAAATTTACGTTATCGTAATGAACATGAGATTCCAAAAGAAGCAGGACAATGCATTTATCAAGGATTTATTAAAGATGAAACGAAACAGTACCGTTATAGTATTCAAAAACTTGGCTTCAGATTTAAAGATTACCCAACGGTAGTATTGCGTTTTGAGGCAGAAAGTAATGATGAAAATGTATTGGCTATGATTCCAAGGATAGAGAAAAGATTAAAAGAAGTTGGACAAAGTCAGCGTCAAATTGACAAAGATAATATTCGGAAAGGTGAAAAAAATACGAGCTATTTAGATGGGCAAGAGTGGATTTCGGTTGAAAAAATGAAAGGTCGGAATGGCCTGAGCGCCTTATGGGAACATACTGGCAGTGCTAATAACAACCAAGACCCATTGATTAGTTTTGAAGTGGATACGGCACATTCACCTTCTGGTAATGAAACTAGTAGTATGGCGCAGGGTGAAGCGTTAAAACTATATGAGTCTATTTTAAAAACCATTCGTAAATTCTGAGAATAACCATGTCAATAAACGTAATAGGATCATTTAAAACCGAGTTGCTAGAGGCACTTAGCAATGTAATGGCTCAGGCTGTAATTACACTATTAGGATATGTTGATGAATAAAATATATGCTTCTCTATTATTAACTGCATGTGTATTCAGTGCTGGCTGTATATCTGCAAAATCGAACATAGAAAATACTGGAAATAATATGATAAATTTAGAAAAAACAAAAACCTATTGCGTTGGTCGCTATACCGTAGAAATTCCTGCTGAGGCCAATCCTTTAAATCGCTATGATCAATACGACTCATTTATTATTAAAGTCAAAGAAAATGCGACACGTCAAGATTTTGATGCGGCTATTCAAAAAGTAAGTAAAGAATACTCCGAGGGCAGAAGTAAAATCTTCGAGGATTTCCAAGAGCAAAAAGTTGAAGGCCGAATTACTAAAATTATGAAAGGAAAATTAGCAGACAAAAAAATTGTTCCATTTGATGTTTTTGGTTTTGTACTCGATAAAAAGACTTTGTTTTTAATAGAAGGTGGGCATAGTGATCTACCTGAGTGGACCGAAAAAAGTAATGAGGCTATACAGCATCTCGTTAAAAATTTACGCTATCGTCCAGAACATGAAATCCCCACAGAAAATGGTCAATGTATTTATCAAGGTTTTATCAAAGATAATGATCAAAAATTTAGACACAGTAAACAAAAAATGGGTTTTGATTTTAAAGATTATCCGAGTGTCGTATTACGTTTTGATAGTGAGACCAACTCAAGAGAAACCGCAGCCCTTATTCCAAGGATTGAAAGTAAGTTAAGCCAAGCAGGACAAAGTCAGCGTCAAATAAATAAAGACAATATTCGAAAAGGTGAAAAAAATACGAGCTATTTAAATGGGCAAGAATGGATTTCGGTCGAGAAAATGAAAGGTCGGAATGGCCTGAGTGCCTTATGGGAACATACGGGCACAGCACGTAATAATAAAGACCCCTTAATTGGGCTAGAGGTAGATACTTCATATTCATCATTTGGAAATCAGACCAGTAGTTTAGCGCAGGGTGAAGCCTTAAAACTATATGAGTCTATTTTAAAAACCATTCGTAAATTCTGAGAATAATAATGTCAAATAATGTACATAACCATGAGGCGTATGAAACCCTTCATCAGTCTGGAAAAACTTCCTACGTTTCACAGACCACCCCCAATAGTGTTAATACCGAATGTGAAATCCCAGCACCAGTCAAATATGTGGTGCCAATTATTTTTATTCCAGGGATTATGGGGTCTAATATCAAGGATAGCAATAAAAAGAGAGTTTGGTATCCTGGCATTTCGACTTTAATTGAATACAGTAAAAGAGATGCAAAGGAACGACAAATTGATTTAAACCCAAAAACAACTGAGGTTGGTTATGATGGTGATATTAAAATAAATAAAAAGAAAGCGCCGCATATCACTGAAGAAATTGCCAGAGCACGGGGTTGGGGGTCAGTGATTCCAATAGGCTATGCCAAAGTGTTAATTTATTTAGAAAGCCAGCTCAATAATCCCTTTAAGCCCCTAAAAGAGCAACAAAAAGATAAATTTAACGGTACAACTGAATGGGAGAAAATCGTCCAACCAGGCAATAAGGAAACTAAAAAAATACTCAAAAACTGGTCAAGTAGTAAAGTGGTTGAATTACTTAGTTTAGAACAGCATGAAGAACTAGCCGATTATGTTTTTCCTGTATTTGCCTGTGGTTATAATTGGCTGGATACCAATATGAATTCTGCGGACAAAGTTGCTGATCGAATGAATAATGAGGTTATGGCACAAATCAAAAGAGAATATCCGACAGCTAAATTTAAGCAATTTATTGTAGTGACACACTCTATGGGTGGGTTGGTCACTCGTGCCTTAATTCAAAATGACAAGGTCAAAGATAAAATTGCAGGCGTAGTGCATGGTGTCATGCCTGCGAGTGGTGCGCCAGCTGTGTATCAAAGACTTACAGTAGGTTGGGATGGTTGGAAAGCATCAACTGGATTAGTGAACAGTATTAAGGCTTGGGCGACCAAGTTTATGTTTGGAGATACATCTGAGCGGCTTACTGCAACCTTAGCCAGTGCGCCTGGTGGTTTAGAGCTATTGCCATTTGCCAATTACTCCAATGCTGTGGATTTTCCTCAAAATCCAAAAGCTTGGATGTTAATTAAAGCCAAAACACCCGCGGGTGAAATTACTGCATCATTACCGCAAACAGCTGACCCATATACTGAAATCTATCAAAGGAAAGACAGTTGGTGGGCAATGATGAATCCTGACTTTATTGACCCTGCTGGATTGTTAAAACAAGAAGCCAATGAAAAAGGATATGAAAGCACTTTTGATATTTATGCAAAGAACATTGAAATAGTTGTAAAATTACATGACCATATTAAAGATTCATATCATCCCAATACCTATGCACATTATGGATCAGATACAGAGCATCAATCGTTTGGGCAAGTGGTTTGGCGTTGTAAAGAAGTGCTCAATATTCGTTCTGAAGCTGAGCTGATTGAGCTAATGAGCTTGTATGGTAAGAAAAATTTGGTTGGACTACCAAATATTAAAGATCGAAGCAATGCAACAGAGAGCGATGAAACCAATCTGCTAGAAGATGAGATGAATTTAGCAATAGATGGTTCTAAAACACATAACTTAAATGCAAATGCATATAAAGAGGATGGTGTTAGAGAAATTTTATTAGATGAAAAATCAAATATTTCAAAAACCAATAAAGCCACATTTTATTTAGATTTAAAACCAACCTCCCAAGGCGATGGTACGGTTTGTTATCAATCGGGACAGGATGTGCGGGCGAGTACAAGAACTCCAAAAGAGACATTTGTGATTAATGGTTATGAGCATTCTGGAAGCTACGATAATGCACATGTTCAATTAAATACAATATATTGTATTGCGAATATAGTCGATTCCATTAAGAAGGACTGTTAGATTTTAAAAATTTAAATTAGATCGAGTAAGTATCTTACTTGGTCTAATTTAGATGGAATTTTTAAATCAGAATATTTTATTGCCTTAAACTCGATAGAAACTATCAAGGAAGGATTGGCATCCAGTAATAAAAAATGGTATAGAAATAAAAAATAATTTGATTAAAATTGTTTTATTCATAGCATATACTTCCTGTATTGATTTTAATACTATAAGTGAAGTAAAGCCTTAGAACAATAGAGTTAACAAAAAGTAGCATAGATGCAATATGTTCGATATATTTTTAGTTAAAAATATAGGATGTTTAAATTAATTTAACCTTGTTGGATTTTATTTTTAAGGAACTTTGTTGCACGAAGATTTAGAAGTTAATACTTCCCCAAGCAACTCAAATTTAAGACATAACTTGGCTATGAGGTCTGCCTAATTTGGTAAATTCCTTCTAGGTTTGCCTGACAATTTTTCCATATTGACCTTCCTAAATGCTTAACTGCCTGAAGCAGATCATTGTGGAGTGGTACGTAAGAAACAGGACTGACTGGTATATTACGAAAAGGAATGGGTGGTCAGTTTATCCCGTCATTTGTACAATGGAAGGCTGTTAGACATATTTGTTATGACTTATTGGGATGCAGCTTAATTTATTTGGCTACATTTTTACTATTTTCACTTTAATGAGAATAAGCAGCTCATTGTATTTAAAATTTTTGATCGAAATAATGAATTAGACAGGTTGATTTGTGTGTAAATAAAGGATTTAAATCATGAAAAAGACAGATTTTATGAAAATAGCTTGTCTGTTGGCTATCATTTTTCTGAGTGGATGCCAAACTTTAATTCGAGATATCTGGGGAGTTTAATAATTTAAAGTGATTTCCAAAAATGACCAAACTTGATGGTCAGGTGAGTTATAAAAAAATCAATGATCATTATATGTAGGGTTGATTTTTAATATTAAATTATAGGTGTTCGCTAGGGGTAAATTAATTTATTTTTGAGAGGATTTGAAAAGTTATGTTGAGTGCTGCAAATATTAGCCATGGAATAATGGTAGCTATTGTTATGCTCATTAGTATCGTATTTTTAATCGGTGCTGGTATATCAGCTTTGTGCAGAATGAAAAGCAAAAAAAATAAGTCAGAGACAAACGATATGATTATTCTTATGGTTACTCTGTTAGGTGTTGCTGGGTTACTGTTTTCATGTGCGGGGTAGCGAATTGATATTCAGATGTTATTAATTTTATAAACTCAATGATGACCGTGAAGGCTGTAATCGATATGAATTTGAAGTATCCATTAATTTTTATCAAATTGAGCATTCTACTGTTAAGTTCAGGTTGTTCTTATGCTGATAATTCACAAGATGAACAGTCAATGTTCAAAGTAGAACAGATGCAAAGCTGGTGTTTAGGGCGATATACTTTTAAAATTCCAAAAGAGTCATTACTGATTGGTGGCATGGATAAATACAACTCTTTTACGATTAAAAGTGAATTGAACGCTAGTGATGAGGCCCTAAGAAATGCTTATGCTGAACAGTTAAAAAAGTATTCTAATAAAAATATGAAAGTCATTGAAGATAAAGCAGAAATAAAAAATGGAAATAAAATTATAAAGATATTTAAAGCAAAATATGGGAAAGATAGTCGTGGAGCAAATGATGTGTTTGCCTGGGTTTTAGATCGAGGAACACTTTTTTCAATCACAGGAACATATTCACTAAAATACAAGGATCTAAGTGATGAGGCTCTAAATAATTTAGTGAATCATATTTCATTTAGAAATAATACCAATCTGCCAAAGCAAGCAGGAGTTTGTATCAATAACGGTTTTATTACGGACTCTGGTGATCCTTACAGAAATAGTGTTCATTCGTTTGGACTCGAATTGAAGCAATATCCTTCCCTCCGAATCTTTTTAGAAACGGAAGCCCTTGCTCGCGCTACTTCTGATTTAATCACTCGGACGAACTATAACCTTAAAAAAGAAGGTTTCTTGGCAAAGACAAATATCAAAACTATTCGTAAAGGGGCTAAAGCTCAAATTTCGGGAGATAGATTAGAGGGATTTGAATGGGTTATTAAAACGCCAATAATTGAAAGAGATGGTGTGTTGGCGACATGGGAGTATTTAGGTACACCAAGATTAGCAACAGATCCTCTTATTCAATTGGAGATCGATACTGGTTATGATCGAAATAATATCCAGACAGTAAGTATGAATGAAACAGAATCAATTCAGCTGTATGAAGCCATATTAAATACAATCAAAAAGTTTTAATAATCATTTATATATGCAGTTATTGATGTATGGGTTTTATGAATAAAAAATTCTGGCGGTGAGAGAGGGATTCGAACCCTCGATACGCGCAAACGTATACACACTTTCCAGGCGTGCTCCTTCAGCCACTCGGACACCTCACCAAGGTGTGCGATAGTACCCAAAAAAATGCACGCTGCCAAGTTGTAGCCGAACAGATTTGCAGAAAAACTTTTTGGCTAATGATAATATTGCGCCATATAACGTTCTATTTTGAAGACAACATCATATGCAAAGTACTGCAAAAAAAGCCGCATTGCCCGCGGTGACGCTGGCAGCATTAGGGGTGGTATTTGGAGACATTGGGACCAGTCCGCTCTATGCAATACGGCAATGCTTTGTCACAGGACATGTTGATATCAGTGAAGCGAGTATTCTTGGTATTCTTTCTCTGATCTTCTGGTGTATGAACCTGACCATCAGTTTTAAGTATGTTTCAATGATCATGCGTGCGGACAACAATGGCGAAGGCGGGATCATGTCACTGCTCGCACTGAATCTGCGCTCCTCCGTTTTTAGCAATAAAAATAAAATCTTTCTGATTGCATTGGGCTTTATCGGCGCATCACTGTTTTTTGGTGACGGGATCATTACCCCAGCAATTTCAGTCCTGTCTGCGATTGAAGGTTTGAGTCTGGTGACACCTGCTTTAGATCGCTGGCTGGTTCCGATTGCTTTGGGTATTCTCACGGCATTATTTATGGTGCAGCGGCATGGTACTGCCACCATGGGGAAATTCTTTGGCCCAATTACACTGTTATGGTTTGCTTCGATTGGTCTGATTGGTCTCTGGAGCATTATCCAGACCCCGTATGTATTGATGATGGTCAATCCGTATTGGGCATTCCATTTTGTCTTTGATCAACCGACAGTTGCCTTTATCACTATGGGTGCGGTGATTCTGACCATGACTGGCGGTGAGGCGCTGTATGCCGATATGGGACATTTTGGACGCTTGCCGATTAAATTGGCGTGGTTCTTGGTGGTACTGCCATGCTTACTTTTAAACTATGCAGGACAAGGCGCATTACTATTACGTGATGCTAAAGCTATTGAAAACCCGTTCTATTTGCTGGTTCCTGATTGGGCTTTATTCCCGATGATTGGCTTGGCGACGGCAGCAGCCGTGATTGCATCTCAAGCGGTGATCACAGGTGTATTTTCGATGGCCAATCAAGCCATTCAATTACGTTATTTACCACGCTTAACCGTGCACCATACCTCGGATGTGGAACAAGGGCAGATCTATTTGCCATTCATTAACTGGGTGTTGTTTATCTCGGTGGTGATCCTGATTCTACTGTTTGAAAGCAGTGCCGAGTTGGCCAGTGCTTATGGTGTTGCGGTGACCATGACCATGCTCTGCGGAACCATTCTAATTTCGACTTTGGCCTATGGCGTATGGCGTTGGCCATTGTGGAAAGTGGCTTTATTTGCGGTACCGTTCCTGATCATTGACTTAATTTTTGTCGGTTCAACCTCATTAAAAATCTTGTCGGGCGGTTGGGTGCCGATCTTGATTGGTGTGGTGGTGTATACCATTTTAATGACGTGGAAACGTGGTCGCGAAATCGTTTATACCCGTATGGAAACCAATGCCTTGCCAATTGAACTGTTTATCAAGAGCATTGGCATGAGCAAAGAAACCCATTTTGTGCCAGGTGAAGCGATTTTCTTAACAGGAACCCCAAACATTGTGCCGCATGCGATGTTACACAACATCAAGCACAATAAAGTGCTGCATGAGCGTAATGTCATGGTCACGGTCTATACCCAAGATATTCCCTATGTGGCAGATGAGGATCGCTTAAAAGTTGAAAAACTGGATGAGCATTTTTATCGTATCTATATTTATTATGGCTTTAAAGATCAGCCGAATGTACCGAATGCATTAGAACAAGCTTATAAGGAGCTTGGTTTTGAATTCGATATGATGCAAATGAGCTTCTTTATTTCACGTGATCGTATTGTGCATACCGTGGGCGATGGCATGTCGCCGTGGCGTGAAAAGTTATTTATCTCGATGCAGCGTAATACCAGTCCTGTCAGTGACTTCTATCAGATTCCAACCAACCGTGTGGTGGAGTTGGGTAGTCAGATCGAAATTTAATAACACTATAGAAAAAGGCACTTTCGAGTGCCTTTTTTATTGTCTGTTGCCTGAGTGTACAGATTTGCGACATAAAATGTCGCTCTGGGCTGAAACTCAATATACACAGGGCTTTTGAGTTGTTAAGCTGCGCGTTCATATTGATTTTGATGTAGTTATGGCAAAGAGACCAACCCGAAAGAGTAAAAGCCCATTTGCTTTTTTGAGCCAAAATGTTGGAAAAATGATGTTGGCACTGGTCGCAACAGGGAGTTTTGCGATCGCATTTGGCAGTGAAAAAATTTCCAAGTTCATCCCATTTCAATCTAGTAATACGGGATGTTTAAAACAGTTTTATCGTGATGTTCCGCCTTTACTCAGCAAAGACAGTCTGAAAAAAGACAGCTATGCACTGTGTTTTAATGATTTTAATGTGATGTACTCAGGTATTTCCAAGACCCCATTATGGACGGCAGAATATCTGACCCCAGAACGCTTAAGCGTCAAAATTAAACGGGAAGATAATTTCCACGAGGAAACACGAGTAAAGCCCGCTCATCGTGCTTTATTGTCAGACTATCGTGGTTCTGGCTATGACCGTGGTCATATGGCACCGAATGGTGATATGAATAATACGGCGGCACAGTATGACAGCTTCTCACTGGCCAATATGGTGCCACAAGCGCCGAAGAATAATCAGGAAGTGTGGCGTAAATTAGAAGAAGCGGTACGCTCGATGGTGACCAAACAGCATAAAGATGCCTATGTGCTGACGGGTCCTGTGTTTGAAGGCAAACGCCTGAAAACCATTGGCAGTGGTGTGATTGTACCAACTGCAGTGTACAAAGCGGTGTATTTACCCAAGCAAGGGATTATAGGGGCGTATTATGCACCGAATAATAATTCTCAGCAGGTCAAAGTGGTCAGTGTTTGCTATTTGGAAGAGAAACTGGGCATTAATTTATTTCCACAGTTGACCGAGCAGCAGAAACGTAACGTCTATCAGCTGCCTGTTTCTGCGCAGCAAGTGAAGCCGAATAAAGACATTAGCTATTTGCATTGGGATGGTCAGAGTCAATGTGCTGAAGATGCTAAAACCGATGCGATTCAAGCTCAGCAACGTGAGTTTAGTTCACAACCGACCAATGCCACTGAAAGTAAATTCCCGCAAATTGATGAAGAGACCAAGCAAGCCTTGATCAATCAATTGGTGAATGCTTTGGTGCAGTATTTCTTACAAATCTTGCGATAAGTACGGCTTGCAAAGTCAGTCTGCTTGGCCCATGTTGTGGTATAGATAACAACAATGAGAGGGAAACGATGTTTAAGCCTTTTGAACAGGGTGATGAGTCTTCAGCAATTTATGATCTGACCTTGGAAAATCAGGTCGATTGCGTGAGTTTATATGGCAATTTGCAGATTACCAAAGATCAATCAGGCCTTAAAACCGCAAAGGCATTGCAAAGCTTTATCAATGATGTGGTTGCGGCATTGGAGAAGGGTGATTTGCCTGAGCAGATTGAACGAAAACCTGAGCAGGATATTGAAAATCCATTCCTATAAATAAAAAAAACAGCCGTTGCAGGCTGTTTTTTTATGCAAGGTGAGCTTTAGTTTTTCTCGCTACCCACCACTTTATAGATCACTGCACCAATGATGGCACCGATGATTGGCGCAACCCAGAATAACCAAAGTTGGCTGATTGCTGCTGTTTCCGCAAATAACGCAACCGCAGTACTACGAGCAGGGTTTACTGAGGTATTGGTGACTGGAATACTGATCAAGTGGATTAACGTTAAAGCTAAACCAATTGCGATTGGTGCAAAGCCCGCAGGCGCGCGACGATCTGTCGCGCCCATGATCACAATCAAGAAGAACGCAGTTAAAACCACTTCAATCAAGAACGCTGAAGCAACTGAGAAATGGTTTGGAGAAAGTTCGCCATAGCCATTAGTTGCGAAGCCGCCTGTACCTGCAAAGCCTGCTTGACCTTGTACAATGATGTACAGCACGAATGCTGCAAGCGCACCACCAATCACTTGAGACACGATATAAGGAACTAAGTCTTTTGAATCAAAACGTCCACCGACCCATAAACCGACACTGACAGCAGGGTTAAAGTGACCACCCGAAATATGACCAAACGCATAAGCGCCAGTTAATACGGTTAAACCAAACGCAAGTGCAACGCCTAAAAAACCAATGCCAAGTTCTGGGTATGCAGCTGCAAGCACAGCACTACCACAACCACCAAAAACAAGCCAAAAGGTCCCGAGAAATTCTGCTAAATATTTGTTCATTGTTATCACCACATCAGTTATAAAAAATAAAAAAACAAGCATCCAAAATTTATTATGGATATGTTTAACCCTCGTGAAAAAATTGTGAACCAATTCACATAGGTATATAGGCTCTTATATAAAACGAGTGAAAAAAACGATCAGTTGCGAAACCGTTAGTTCATGAGTGTTTTTATTACGAATTGTAAGTTATGTTGTTGTTTCGCCACTGTTGCGGGGTTTGCCCCGTCCAAATCTTAAAAGCCCGTTGAAAAGCACTTTGTTCAGAATAACAGAGCAGTAGCGCAATTTCTTGCAAACTCAGATGAGGGTCTTTTAAATATTCGGTCGCTAGCATAAAACGAACCTGCTGTACCCGTTCTTGAAACGTGGTGTCTTGTTGTTGTAAATGGCGCTGTAATTGACGCACGGAAAGACCCAGTTTCTCGGCGATAAAATCGATCTGATATTGGTTCTTTTGTAGACCAGTCAAAATGGCAT
Source organism: Acinetobacter gyllenbergii CIP 110306 = MTCC 11365 (assembly GCF_000413855.1). Taxonomy (GTDB): domain Bacteria; phylum Pseudomonadota; class Gammaproteobacteria; order Pseudomonadales; family Moraxellaceae; genus Acinetobacter; species Acinetobacter gyllenbergii. The sequence goes on from NZ_ATGG01000005.1 coordinate 11,199, forward strand.
GTTGTAGCCGTTGATCGAGTTGGGTCGAATTGGGTAATTGATCCAGCAAGGCGTGGGCTTGCTGTAACAACAACTGTTGCAGCGTATGATCACCTGTTCGCAGAGGTTTAAAAGCTTCACTGACAGGGATCAGGAGTTGGGTTTTAGGCTGTTCAAAACGGACTTTACAATGGAAATACTGCTCATAAATGCTGATATTTTTAGGTGCAGCATTGACGAAATGCACTTCATGCAGATGAATGGTGTCACCCGACATAAACAGTTTAAGAAACTGCACCATCAAGGCAATCGCGATTTCATCGGTCAATTGGGTCGGATGTGGTTCAGGTGCTTCCCAGCGGATAGAGCCATAAGGTTGACTAAACTCGACCACCAGCGGGCTGCCATCATAAATTAAGCGATGAAAATCATGATAACGCGCCAAAGCTTCACCAAGATTTTCACAGGACAGGGCCAGATAGGCAATGATCCCCAAATGTTTGGGTTGTACATATTCTGCGATTTCTAAGCCTAAACCAATTTTGGGATGGCGTTGATTCAGGTCTTCAAGTAAGTCACGCCAAATCACATAATCAAAGCGTTCCTGATTTTGAATTTTTTGTAATTGTTCAGGAATTTCAATGTTTTTTGCCTCGCAGTAGGCTTTTAATAAATGCCCCAAACCGCCAAAAACTGAGCCAGTATAGTTCTTGAGTTGAGACATCCTGTCCACCTCTGATCTTGTCGTGTTTTGTCAATATAAATATATCGTATCGTCAATACTTCGCCTACAAAAATTTATATCTTGAATAAAAATAAGGAAACATTTGGAGAAAACCATGATTAAGGGTTTTATTGCAGGTTTAGCGGTTGCCAATGCATTTGAATGGTTTGCACATAAATACATTTTGCATGGGGTACATCGTCCGGGGCAGCCACGTTATAGCCCCGTGCCGAAAAGCATGGAATCACACTGGGCACACCATCGGGAAGTGCGTAAGCAGGAATTTTCAGATGATTGCTATGTTGAGGGCGTGGAGCATTGGCGTACCCGCAACGAAATCATGTCATTGGCTGTGGTGGCTGGCGTTGCCAGTGTGGCGTTTTACCCAATCTCAAAAGGCATGTCTTTAGCGGCACTATATAGTGCGGGTAACTATTATTATGTGCATCGTCGTGCACATTTAGAGCCTGATTGGGCAAAACGAACCATTCCTTGGCATTATGATCACCATATGAATTCCAACCAAGATGCCAACTGGTGTGTAACGCGTCCGTGGTTTGATTATGTGATGGGTACCCGAGTGGTCTCTTCTGCGGATCTCAAAGAAGCCAATCCTTTAGGTATTCCATTGCCAGCCGCATTGTCTAAAGCACTGACTCAAGCGGTGGAAGCGGTATTCCCGGTGAAGTGGGTCGAGCAGAAACCCAAATTGGTGGCATCGCCTGCAAAGCCAACCGAGGCCGAAGCAAAACAAGAATCGGTGGCTTAAACTGAATAGATGTTGGGGAGTAAGCTTTTTATTGACAAATCATGACATCAAGCCTGAGGTTTTGTCGTGAATTGTCAATAAAATTGGTTTTTAATGTCAATATCTTTGTGTATTTTCTCGCTAATTTAGCTCAAGCATTTTAAGTGCTCAGAATTTGTTCAAAATAACGAGATGATGCTTACCCTCTAGCGTTGTATAACGCAGTTTCCATACCTTGCTCAGCAAGGTATTTTTTTGTCCATATATCACTATTTTTAAATAAAAAAACCTCTTCTGCGAGAGGTTTTTTATCGTAAAGAATTAGAGGCGCATCTCAATGCCTTGTGCGGCAAGATACTGTTTTGCCTCTGGAATGGTGTGTTGACCAAAGTGGAAAATAGAAGCAGCCAGTACTGCATCTGCACCACCTTTTAAGATACCATCGGCCAAATGTTGTAAATTACCGACACCACCCGAAGCAATGGTCGGGATATTGACGCGATCATTAATTTGACGCATCAAGGCAATGTCATAACCTGCTTTAGTACCATCGGCATCCATACTGGTAATTAACAATTCACCTGCACCGAAGTCGGCCATTTTCACCGCCCATTCAATCGCATCGATGCCTGTTGGCTTACGACCGCCGTGGGTAAAAATTTCCCATTTGTTCTCGCCCGTTTTTTTGGCATCAATTGCGACCACGATACATTGTGCGCCAAAGCGTTGTGAGGCTTCTTGGACAAACTCAGGGGTAAAGACCGCAGCTGAGTTGATACTGACTTTGTCCGCACCTGCATTCAACAATAAACGAATATCTTCAACTTTACGAACCCCACCACCGACAGTTAGGGGGACAAAAACGCTTTCTGCCATACGTTCTACAGTACGGTAAGTGGTGTCGCGTCCATGATGGGTAGCAGTAATATCTAAAAAGGTAATTTCATCGGCACCTTGTTCGTTATAACGACGCGCCACTTCAACAGGGTCGCCTGCGTCACGAATATCAAGGAATTGAACGCCTTTGACGACTCGACCATTATCAACATCTAAGCAAGGGATAATACGTTTTGCGAGCATAAAATTTTCCAAAAAATCGCCAATAAAGAAAGGGGTGCTACACCTTCATGGAGGGAACAGGTATTCTATCAAACTTCACAGCTATTTTTTGCAGGTTTTCCATGTCGGTTTATACCCCGTTGAGTTTAGAAGAAGTTCAAGCCTTTGCTGAGCCTTATGGTTTAGCGGTGATTGACCTGATTCCAATCCAAGGCGGTATTCAAAACACCAATTATTTTTTGGTGGATCAATTACAGAAACACTATGTTTTGACGGTTTTTGAAGAATTGGATGCTGAAGGTGCAGGTGAGCTGGTGCCTGTATTAGATTGTTTGGGTGAGGCAGGTGTGCCTGTGGCAGTGCCTTTAAAGCATAGTGGGCAGGCCATTCATACTATTGCCGATAAGCCTGCACAAATTGCACCGCGCTTGATGGGTGAGCATCCTGAAGACGCCAGCATTATCCAAATTCAGGCGATTGCCCAAGCACAGGCAAAATTGCATTTAGCCTTACAAGGCTTTCCTTTAGAACGTGATTTCAACCGTAATCATCAATATTGGTCAGATGTCGCTGAGCAACTTAAACCAGAAATGAATGCGCAAGATCAGGCGCTATTGGCACAGGTGTTCCAGCAGTTTGCGGCAATTACCCAGCAGCATCCAGATCGTCCGACGGGCTTTATTCATTCAGATTTATTCAGAGATAACACCTTGTTTGAAGGTGATCACTTGCAAGGTATCCTTGATTTTTATGAATTGAATCAAGATGAATGGTTGTTTGATATTGCGATCAGTATCAATGACTTTTGTACTGCTTATCCTCAAGCGCATTTAGATCAAGCCAAGGCCGATGCCTTTCTTGCAGCATATCAAAGCGTTCGTCTACTGACTGCAGATGAGTTGGCTTGTTTAAACATTTTCTTGGCAATGGCGGCGTGCCGTTTCTGGAGTATGCGTTTACAAGTGGCGCAGAAAAATGCTGAGCAAGGGCGTACTGGGGATGATATTTTGCAAAAAGATCCGCTGGAAATGCGCATGATGTTACAAGACCGTCTACAACGAATCACAGCTTAGGAAACAGACATGCGAGATCAAGGTCGTTTAGTTGAATGGTTTGATGATAAGGGTTATGGCTTTATCCAACCCAATGACACCACAAAAGAGCGTGTTTTTATTCATATTAAAGACTTTGCTCGCACCGGGCCAAGACCCTTGGTCGGCTGTGCCTTGGAATATGTGGTGATTCTGGATGAGCGCGGTCGTTATCGCGCTCAACAGGCGACGTATTTGAAAGCATCGCAGGTGATTGAGCATCGTGCTCGTCCGAGTCAGCCTAAGCCGTCGAAACGCTGGTCTGCGATGCAGATTGGTATTGTGATTTATATTGTATTCATGGTGATTGCAAGTTTGAGCAAATTATTGCCACCTTACACTTTTCTGTTCGTGAGCTTGATGAATGTGCTGAGCTATTGGCTTTACGCGCAAGATAAAGAGGCGGCACAATTGGGCAATCGACGCATCCCAGAACAGACTTTACATATTGTGGACGCTTTGGGTGGATGGTGCGGTGGTTGGCTTGCTCAGCAAAAACTGAGACATAAAACACAAAAACAACCGTTTGGTAAGATTTATTTCTGTACCATAGTCTTCCATATATTATTGATATGTTGGTTAATTTCTCCACTCAATGTGTTTTATTGATCGGGGAGCTTTGTTTCTGGAGATAAATAAAAATGAATTATTCCGTTGATCAAGACCCAAACCGTACTTTAACTTTGGTGTTATATGTACTTTATATTATTGCAATTTTTACTGGTGGTCTATTGGCAATCATTGCCTTGATCATCAACTATGTCAAACGCAGTGATGTAAAAGGCTCGATTTTTGAAAGTCACTTTACTTGGCAAATCCGCACCTTCTGGTGGTATTTGGCGTGGAATATTATTGCCTTTATTCCGTTCTCACTCTTGTTCTTTACTGGCGATAATGGGACGGCCTTTGCAGGCGTTGCAGTTTCCGCAACCACCTTTGCCTTTGCGGTGATTTTTGGGGCATGGGTGTGGATCGTGTATCGCGCCATCCGTGGCTTAATTGCTTTAAATGACAATAAACCGATGTATCAAGACTAATATTGATCAGAACTCGCTTGGGTCGTGAACCTAAGCGAGTTCTATCGTGTTGTTGATTTTCGCTGCTGAATGATAGCGATAGTTTGCCCCGCGGTGCGGTTCGGTCAGCAAAGGGCCTTGGCCAAATAGCTTCTCTCGTAATGTCCCTTTAGTATATTCAGTTGCATAGACACCGCGTTGTTGTAGCTCAGGCACCAAATACTCCACCACATCCTCAAAAGTCTGATGCGCCAAAATATAGGCCAAGTTAAAGCCGTCAATATCGGTTTCTTCGGTCCATGCTTGGAGTTGATCAGCCACAGTGGCAGCAGCACCCACCAAGATTGGGCCATTGCCGCCAATACTGGTAAATTTCGCAATCTCTTCAATGGTCCAGATCCGATTTGGATCTGCTTTGACATAAGAGTCGAGCATGGATTGAATCGCATCGGTATGAATATATTCCACTTTGTCTTCGGCATGAAATTGTGAAAAATCAACGCCAGACCAGCCTGATGCTAAAGTTAAGCCGCCGTGATAGCTGGCGTAGCTTTGATAGTCTTTAAATTTTGCTTGGGCCTTGGCATCGCTTTCATCCACCACGATGGACAGCATGGTGTAGATTAAAATCGAATGGGGGTCTTTGCCTTGTTCAATCAGTTTGGAACGAATACCTTGCACTAGCTTTTTCACGGCTGCTTTGGTCGGTGCCGAAATAAACACACATTCTGCATTTTGGCTGGCAAATAATTGTCCGCGACTGGATGCACCTGCTTGATAGAGTACGGGGGTACGTTGTGGTGACGGCTCACAAATATGAATACCCGGAACACTGAAATATTGACCTTGATGATTGATCGGATGGACTTTGCGATGGTCTGCAAAAATCCCTCGTTCTTTATCACGTAACACGGCATCTTGTTCCCAAGAACCTTCCCAGAGTTTGTAAAGCACTTCGAGATATTCATCGGCGATGTCATAACGTTGATCATGGCTGACTTGAGTTTTAAGACCTAAGTTTTTTGAGCCACTTTCAAGATAGGAGGTGACAATATTCCAACCGATACGGCCTTTGGTCAAGTGATCCAAAGTACTCATACGCCGCGCAAAGGGATAAGGGTGTTCAAAAGAAATCGAGGTAGTGAGACCGAAACCTAGATGTTCGGTCACTGCCGCCATAGCTGGTACGATTTGCAAGGGATCGTTGACGGGAACTTGCACGGCACCTGTGAGCGCATGTTCTGCGGATTGATGGTAAACATCATAAATGCCTAAAACATCGGCAATAAATACCCCATCAAACTTGCCACGCTCTAAAATCTTGGCTAAATCGGTCCAATATTCGAGGTCTTTATATTCAGTCGAGCGATCTAGTGGATGACGCCATAAGCCTGGCGATTGATGCGCAATACAGTTCATTTCAAAGGCATTAAATCTAATTTTCTTGGTCATATCGCTCTATCGTATATCAATCGTTTTTGTTGATATTAATGAATAATGCTCGTATTGATTAATCATAAAAAAATAAATCTTTATCATAAATGTATTTAACGGGGTTTTGGACTGTGGTTTGAATGGTTATTTTTGATTGAATTCAAAATATTATTTAATTTTTACTTGAGTGCGATGTATTGAGGTGTGGTGTCGTTATTTTGAGTTTTTCTTTTGATTTTAAATGGTTTTTTAGTTATTTATTGATGGTTTTTGGGTTATTTAAAATAAAACGATTAGTTTCTATATTTAATTTATAAATAGGCAATAAAAATAATGCTAGTTTATTTTGGAGTTGAGAAAGTGAGTATTTATAATGACCTCAAAAATAGAAATAAAACTGGAAGATGCACAGAGTATTCCACAAGATTTTTATCTGAATAATGCACCAGCACATGTGATTGCTTCAGATCAAGAAGCCATTGCTGTGGCGCATCGCGTAGCGGCTGCTTTTGCCAAAGAGGCAGCGAAGCGTGATCATGAGCGTAAGTTACCCTTGCAAGAAATCCAGCAATATTCTGCCTCGGGTCTGTGGGGGATCAATATTCCGAAACAGTTCGGGGGTGCAGGGGTGAGTTATAAAACTCTAGCTGAGGTGGTGACCATCATTTCTAGTGCAGATTCATCTTTAGGGCAAATTGCCCAAAATCATTGGGCCTTTCTAGAACATATCCGCTTAGATGCTTCACTTGAACAGCAGCAGTTCTTCTTCGATCAAGTGCTGCAAGGCAAGCGTTTAGGCAATGCATTCTCTGAAAAAAACTCGAAAACCGTCGCAGATTTGACCACCAAAATTGAATTTCATGATGATTATGCGGTGATTAGTGGTCAGAAATTTTTTGCCACAGGCGCATTATTGGCACATTGGATTCCTGTAGTTGCTGTGAGTGACGATGGCAAAGTATTTGCCGCACTGGTACCACAACATAGCCCAGGTTTGACCATTGTAAATGACTGGAGCAGTTTTGGTCAGCGCACTACAGCCAGTGGCAGCGTACAGCTCGATCAGGTCCGAGTCGATTTGAAATACGTTGTTCCGATTCATCAGGCATTTGAACGCCCAACCGCAGCAGGTGCAATTTCACAAATTATTCAATCCGCTGTTGATGCAGGGATTGCACGTGGGGCCATTGAGGAAACTATCCGTTATGTGCGTGAGCATGCCCGTCCTTGGATTGACTCCGGTTTGGAGTTTGCCAGCCAAGACCCCTATACCATTAGTAATATTGGCGAACTGAAAATTAAACAGCGTGCAGCCGAGGCGGTTTTAGCTTTGGCAGGTGAGGCGATTGATCGTGCTTTGGCCAATCCGACTGAAGACACTGTCGCTGAGGCGACCTTACTCACGGCTGAATCGAAAGTGCTGACCACGGAAATTGCATTGTTGGCGGCCAATAAATTATTTGAGTTGTCGGGTACGCGTTCAACCCTATCGGAGTTGAATCTGGATCGGCATTGGCGTAATGCACGAACCCATACCCTACATGATCCCGTGCGTTGGAAGTTCAATCTGGTGGGTAATTATTATCTGAATGGTGTGGCACTGCCACGTCATGCGTGGAGCTAAGAGGGCGTTATTATGACAAGTCAAAGCAATCAAAATCTTGCCTTGGGTGCACATTATGAACAGGTGGCGGCGAAGTTCCGTCCGATTTTCCAACGCATTGCAGAAGGTGCTTTAGCACGGGAAAAAAACCGAGCATTGCCCTATGAACCGATTCAATGGTTAAAACAGGCAGGCTTTGGTGCGGTACGAGTGCCAGTCGCTTTTGGTGGTGATGGTGTTTCACAAAAGCAATTGTTTCAGTTGTTGATTGAGCTTGCTCAGGCAGATTCCAATGTGGTTCAGGCCTTACGGGGGCATTTTGCTTTTGTCGAAGACCGTTTAAATGCCCAAAAAACGGAACCTCAGACCTTATGGTTCGAACGCTTTGTCCGTGGAGAGATTGTGGGTAATGCATGGACGGAAATTGGTCAAGTTGAAATCGGTGATGTGGCGACCCGTGTCACGGCAGCACCAGATGGAAAACTCCGTGTGAATGGTCAGAAGTATTATTCCACAGGTACCATATTCGCTGACTGGATTGATCTCTTCGCTTTGGATGAAACCACCAATCAGCATGTGATTGCTGCGGTGTCCACGCAAGCAGAAGGCATTGATGTTGTGGATGATTGGGATGGCTTTGGGCAAAAAACCACGGGCAGCGGCACACTGAGCTTAAGCAATGTGGAGATTGCCCGAGATCATATTCTGGTGTTTGAACACCGCTTTAAATATCAAACAGCCTTTTATCAAGTGGTTCATCTAGCCACTCTGGCGGGTATTGCACAAAGTGCAGTAGAAACTTTTAAGCAGGAAGTGCGCCAGCGAACCCGAATCTATAGTCATGGCAATGCCAGTCTGGTACGTGACGATGCTCAAATCCTACAAGTGATTGGCAAAGCGTCTGCACAGGCTTATGCGGCGCAAACGATTGCACTGGGTACTGCTGAAGCCCTAGATGCTGCGTATTTACAACATTTTCAGAATGATGAACAGGCTGAACTGGAGGCTAATGAGCGTGCTGAATTAGTATCAGCACAGGGGCAAGTGGTGATTGCGGAGTTGGTCTTGAATTTGAGTACCGAATTGTTTAATGCCTTGGGGGCATCGGCCAGTAGTACTGACAAGCAATTAGACCGTTTTTGGCGCAATGCCCGTGTGGTCGCCTCACACAATCCATTAGTCTATAAACAGAAAGTGATTGGTGATTGGGAAGTGAATCAGGCGCGATTGCCTTATGTCTGGCAGATTGGCAAGAGCCCTGTTGCTGCGGAGCAAAAACAAATCCCTGCTTAGGAGGCCCAGTGCACAACAGTTTTTCTTTCTATAAAACCAGTTGTGCACGTTTCTATATTTATTTATTTTCTGGCAGTTGTTTCTTCGCAAAAAATTTAAATTTTAGTTCGCTAACGAGAATACCAAGCACAACCAATAAGCCACCCAATAAGGCCAATAAAGTTAAGCGTTCTCCTGCAATACGACCGATTACACCTGCCCATACTGGTTCACCAGCATATATAATCGCAGCACGGGTTGGGTCCACCATGCGTTGTGCCCAGTTCATCACAAACTGAATCAAAGCGCTGGCCAGACCTAAAGCCACAGCAATAATCAACAAGCCCCATGAGAAATTGGGAATGCTGTGTTCGCCAACCATGGGCATACTGGCAAAAGAGAGTAATGATGCGACCGCCAATTGAATCACGGTGACCCGTCTCAAATTAACTTTCCCAGCAAAATAACCAATCAGGATAATTTCTAAAGCAACAGCAAAAGCACAGATCAAGGTAAGTACTTGGCCATAACTGAAGCTAATATTTGAAAAACCATTACCCGTTAAAAAGATCAAGCCTATAAAGGCCAACGCTGTGCCGACCCATGTCATCAAAGATGGTCTTTTTTGGAAGATCACCCACATCAAAATGGGGACGAGAGGGACATAAAGCGCGGTTAGAAAAGCAGATTCACTGCTCAGAATCGTTTGGAGTCCAATGGTTTGCGTGCCATAACCAATGGCAATCAGAACGCCTATCGCTGTGCCTGCCATGGTCTCTTTGAAGGTTAGACCACGCATCGATTTCATTGAAATCAAGAAAATCGCCAAGGTCGCAACGGCAAAACGACAACCCACGAAAAACATTGGCGTACTAAAGTTCAGTGCATATTGCACCGCTAAAAAGGTGCCACCCCAAATCATGGTAATCACAATAAGTGCAAATTGTGCGGCTTTAGGTGATTGCGATAAAGCAGTCAAGACATCGCTCCAGGTAGATATAGTGCAATATACTGCACATATTGCATTGCTTTATACTATTGTGCAATATATTGCTCATATTTTTATTTGTTGTGATTGTCGATGAGTCATTCAGAGGTGGTATTGGAGTATGTCGGACAAAATATCCGCCTTTTCCGAACGGAACGTCAATTGAGTCAGCAGGAGTTGGCAGATCAAGCTGGCGTTAGTCGCCGTACCATTGCAGCCTTAGAAACTGGGCAAGTCAATATTAGTTTGGCCAAGTTGGATGCGATTGCAACAGCTTTGGCCGTGGACTTTAAAAGATTGGTCAGTGCGTCGGACTTAAATGAATCTGCAATTGTGAATAGCTTGGCTTGGCAAGGGCAGTTTCCTGAAAGTCGGGCAACTTTGCTCGCAGCTGTACCTACGCATGCGCAGGTGGAATTATGGAACTGGACTTTAGCAGTTGGAGAGGTGTATCAGGCGGAAGCGGATCAAAAAGGCTGGCAAGAATTGATTTATGTCTTAGAGGGAGAATTAACGCTTTCGTTTGAACAGGAAAATCGAGTACTTCAGGCAGGCGAATCGATTTTATTTGAGAGTTCTGTCAATTATCGTTATCTCAATCAAGGAAGTAGCACCGTTCGCTTTATCCGAAACGTGATTTATTAATACTCAAAACGTGCTTAAGTTTGATTGCTTAAGCACGTTTAGCATTTGTGGCTATTTATGCCAACTTAGCTTGAGCGTTGATGCGTTCCATACTTATCAATCATGATCGAGCTGGCCTCATTCAAACCTCGTACCATGACATGCACGCCTTTACGCTGGAATTTATGCACCACACTGTCGATCATCGCCACTGAAGTGACATCCCAAATATGCGAATGGCTTAAATCAATAATGACTTCTTTTACATCTTCATTGAAATCAAAACTTTGCATAAATTTTTCTGAAGAGCTAAAGAAAATCTGACCTTTTAGATCATAAACGCGTGCCTGATTTTCAAAATATCGCTCAACTCGAATGTCCTGTTCTAATTTATTGGCAAGGAATAAAGCCGACAGTAATACGCCTGTGAGTACGCCCAAGGCTAAATTATGAGTCGCAACCACCACAACCACGGTTGCAAGCATTACGATATTACTGCTGATCGGATTCTTGCTAAAACTGCGAATAGATTTCCATTCAAAGGTACTGATCGAGACCATGATCATCACGGCAACCAAGGCAGCCATGGGAATCACCTTTAACCAGTCGCTGATAAATACCACTAAGATGAGGAGGGAAATCCCTGCCGAGAAGGTCGATAAACGGGTCAAGCCACCTGATTTGACGTTAATCATCGATTGCCCAATCATGGCACAGCCTGCCATGCCACCCATAAAGCCAGAAGCGATATTGGCGATACCTTGACCCTTACATTCTTGGAATTTATCGCTTGGGGTATCCGTCATCTCATCAATAATTGTTGCGGTCATCATGGATTCAAGCAAACCGACTGCAGCTAAAGTAACAGCATAGGGAAAGATGATTTTTAGGGTTTCAAAGTTAAGGGGAATATCTGGAATTAAGAAGACGGGAAGTGTATCGGGTAATGAACCCATATCTCCCACCGTACGAATATCAATGCCAAAATAGATGGTGAGCAAAGTCACTGTAATGATACAGACCAATGGCGAGGGTAATAATGTTCCGATTTTCGGAAGTAGCGGAAATGCATAGATAATGATGAGGCCTAACAGTACCAAGGCATAAACCTGCCATGTGACATTGATCAATTCAGGCAGTTGCGCCATAAAGATCAAAATTGCCAGTGCATTGACGAATCCAATCACCACAGATTTGGATACGAAACGCATCAGTTTCGCCAGCTTTAGATAGCCCGCGATAATTTGCAATACCCCTGTGAGCAAGGTGGCAGCCAGCAGATATTGTAAACCATGCTCTTTGACCAAACTGGCCATGACCAAGGCCATTGCACCTGTTGCGGCTGAAATCATGGCAGGGCGACCACCAACAAAAGCAATCACCACGGCAATACAGAATGAAGCATATAAACCGACTTTGGGGTCGACCCCTGCAATAATAGAGAAGGCGATGGCTTCTGGGATCAGTGCTAAACCGACAACCAGTCCAGCCAAAATATCCGCACGGATATTGGAGAACCATTGCGCTCGAATATTGGAAAACATAGAAATAGCCTATTTTTTAGGAATTTTTAAAGGCTAGTGATGTGATATACAGACACACGACTACACCACATCACTAGACAGTGATGAGTTAATACATAGGGCATGTAAAACTTAAGGTGGCGTAAGCATCATGTGAGCAGAGAGGGCTTTATTTGAACTGGTGCTAGCATAGCACCCAAGGGGATAAAGCTCTAGCGATTGTTACAATAACTAGAGCCTGAAACGATTAGAGTGATTGCTGGTCTAGCAATAATTGTGCTTCACGAAGACTTAAAGTACCTTCATAGATAGCACGACCTGTAATCGCACCCAAAATCCCTTTTTTGTCTTTGAGGTTACGTACATCGTCCAAATTGGTGACACCGCCAGAAGCAATCACAGGCAGACCAGAATAGTTGGCCAAGTTCACGGTTTGTTCAACGTTTACACCTTGCATCATGCCATCACGCGCAATATCGGTATACACAATACTCGATACGCCAGCATCAGCAAAACGTTTAGCAAGGTCAGTCGCTTTTACATCAGTCACATTGGCCCAACCATCAGTCGCAACCATGCCATTGATCGCATCAATCCCCACAATGATATGACCCGCGAAGCGTTTGCATGCTTCTTCAACAAATTCAGGCTCTTTCACGGCTTTGGTGCCAATAATCACGAAAGAAACGCCCGCTTCCAAATAGTGTTCGATGGTTTCAAGTGAACGGATACCACCCCCAATTTGAATTGGAAGCTCAGGTTGTGCACGCGCAATCGCTTCAACCACAGGTTTATGAATAGGCGTACCTGCGAAAGCACCATTTAAATCGACCAAATGTAAACGACGTGCGCCTTCATCCACCCAATGTTGTGCAGTTGCCACAGGGTCTTCAGAGAAAACGGTATCGTCTTCCATACGTCCTTGTTTTAAACGGACACATTTACCATCTTTCAGGTCAATTGCTGGGATGATTAGCATGCTTTCGCTCCTTGCATCATCATAGAGTTTAAATTGGCTACATCTTAGCAAAATATTGGTCAATCGCTAAGCCTTGTCTGCTGAACCTTGCAGTATTCTGCTGATTTGTTGCAATAATTGGGTTGTGAGTAATTGTTGCTGATACAGTTGCTCGAAGCAAAGCAGTGCGGCATAGGCATCTGCTGCGGCATAATTGATTTGTTGTGGGCTGAGATGTTGAACAGACCAGTTTGAAGTACTGATTTTTTTACTTTTGGCAAAATAACGCTGAAAAAGCAGCGCGATTGCTGTTTGAATTCCGACTTGGCTACGATAACCAAAACTTGTAAAGCTCTTGGATAGGTCAATCATTGCATTACACTGAATACCTATGCGACGGAAGATATGGGTATCATTTTTTAATCCAAAGCCAACTTTGAGTTGTTGTTCATTTTCAAGGATTGGTTTGAGGAAGTCTAAAATTTCAGAGCTGACTTGGAACAGATAAGCTTGGTTTGGTGTGGCCAGTTGGATCAGGTGAGGACCAGTCGATTGCTCACCAACTTTGAAGGTCGGTTTAGATTCTGTATCGAAGCCAAAGACTTGAATAGATGTAAGTTCAGCTTGAATTGCTTTACATTGCTCAAGCGTTTGGATCACCAAGATATGCGCTGTGGCAAGGTTTTGAAATGCAGGTAATGCACGAATGTATTCTTTGCTTAAAGGAGGAGTGTGTTGAGGCGTATCCATTTGCATTAAAAGCTCAAAGCGTTTGATTGAGCTTAAAGGGTTTTATTGAAATAAAAAAGCCAAGTCACAACACTTGGCTTTTTTTACGAGTAAGCCTTAATTCTGCTGTTCCATTTGAATGTGCTGGCTTCTTTGTACATAGTCTTGATAAGCAGGTATCGAAATTGCTGCCAAAATACCGAAAATAAAAGCAAGCGGGATGATAATGATATAAATCCAGCCTAAGACTTTTTCCCAATCAGATGTTATTCGCGCCAGACCAAAGTTATTTTCTCCATCTGTTCCTTTAGCACAAAATAGATAAATCATAAGAAATAAATTTGCTAAAGGCACAATCATGAGCAGGGATAACCAGCCACTTTGATTTCGATCATGTAAGCGACGGATTGTAAAAATAAAAGATAGATAAATAAACCCAATATATACAATTGCCACTACGAGAATGAGGAAGATTGGAAAGTTAGGTTCTTGCGGACTACCTGCTGTAAATAGTCCTGATGACAGGGCAAGTGCGAAGAAAATAATAAAGAAAATAATACTACTTAAAAATGTCCAAGCAGCATAGGATAGTCGGCCAAAGCGACCTTTGGGGCTCAGTGGGTGATCCACGGTTTGAGTTGATGAAGTCATTGTTATTCCTATCTAAGTGTTTTTATGGGTGTTGTAAAATTTGAAAAATGTATGCATTAGAATAATAAAGAAAAATTTTCTAAATTAAAGCTTAATTTATTTTATCAGTTGCAGATCAAGTCATAACGTGAAACTTGATCTGCATCGACGGCTGCTTAAATATTCCATTCCACAAAGTTCTTTAACAACTGTAAACCAGCGGTATGACTTTTTTCAGGATGGAACTGAGTTGCAAACAAATTGTCTTTATGAATTGCGGTACAGAAATTTACGCCATAATCACACGTTGCCGCAGTGACTGCTGAATCTTTTGGTTCAACATAATAGCTGTGCACAAAATAGAAACGTGCATCTTGCTCAATGTTATTCCACATGGGATGACTTGGATCAAGTTGATGTACTTGATTCCAACCCATGTGCGGTACTTTTAAATGAGGAATTTCAGGAAAGTGTTTCACTACACCATCAAAAATACCCAATGCAGCCACACCGCCATTTTCTTCCGAACTTTGTAGGAGGGCTTGCATACCGACACAAATCGCCAGCACAGGCTTATTGAATGCAGCCTGACGGACTACCTCATCAATTCCAGCTTCATGCATACCTTGCATGCAGTCACGCATCGCCCCTACACCTGGGAAAACAATTTTATCGGCTTTGGCAATCAGTTTCGGGTCATTGGTGACATCAACTGTTGCACCGACATGCTCTAGCGCTTTCGCCGCAGAGTGTAGATTGCCCATGCCATAATCAAGTAAAGCAATACGGGTCATTACAAACTACCTTTGGTTGAAGCGATGGTGTTTTCTGCACGTGGGTCAATTTCACAAGCCATACGTAATGCACGTGCTAAAGCTTTAAACACACTTTCAATCTGGTGGTGACTATTTTTGCCTTTCAGGTTATCAATATGCAGTGTCATCAGCGCATGATTGACAAAACCTTGGAAGAACTCTGAAAATAAATCGACATCAAAGGTTCCGATGCGAGCACGTGTATATGGAATATCCATAAACAGGCCCGGACGACCAGACAGATCAACCACAACACGAGACAGTGCTTCATCTAATGGTGCATAAAAATGCCCATAACGACGTAAGCCTTTTTTATCACCGAGTGCTTGCGCAAAGGCTTGTCCCAAGGTGATTCCACAGTCTTCGACCGTGTGATGGTCATCAATTTCTAGGTCACCATCGCAATGAATGTCGATATCAAATAGACCATGGCGCTTGATTTGATCAATCATATGGTCTAAAAATGGAACTCCAGTGTTGAGTGTGCCTTGACCAGTACCATCGAGATTGAGACGAACTCGAATTTTTGTTTCGTTGGTATTTCTTACCACTTCACTGATACGTTGCGTCATGGACACGTTCCTCAAAAAACGTCAAAAATGATTGAATTAAAAACCAATAGTTTCGCTGTGACGAAAAAGTGACAGCATCATAGTTTGCTCAGGAGGGTTAATCAATGCCTATTACCGTACATGCTTACAGTTCTCTGGATAATCTAGGAATTCGTACTCAGCTAGAGCGACTTTACGATACCAGCCCAGAGTTTGGCGATGGGCAAGATGCAATGGAACAACTTGAACAAAATCTACAGCAATATACCACAGTTTATACTGCTGAATTTAACACCAAAATTATAGGTGCAATTTGGGCGACAGGACAAGGTGAAAGCCGTGTTTTGGAATATATTGTGGTACACCCAGCCAATCGTGGGCGTGGGGTCGCTGAACGCTTGGTTGAAGAGGTGTGCCGGATGGAAGAAGAACAAGGGGTTAAACAGTTTGAACCGGGGTGTGGGGCCATCCATCGCTGTTTATCACATCTTGGCAAAATCTAAGTTTTAGGTGACTGCTTTGTAGTAAAATTAAACGTTTAAGAGAAAAATCCACAAATTTGCTTGACGGGCTTAGACAAACATTGTTTAATACGCCCACTTTGGCGTGATAGCTCAGTAGGTAGAGCAACGGATTGAAAATCCGTGTGTCCCCAGTTCGATCCTGGGTCTCGCCACCATAAATTTGTATTTTCAATCCCTGATCCCATCAGGGATTTTTTTTGCCTTAAAATTGATTGCGTGAAAAATGTGCATTCAAATCAAAAGCTCATGATAATTATTGACTATTCAGCTGAGATACGGCTTAATACACCCCATCGGCGTGATAGCTCAGTAGGTAGAGCAACGGATTGAAAATCCGTGTGTCCCCAGTTCGATCCTGGGTCTCGCCACCATATTCAAAAAGCCTCAAACGAAAGTTTGGGGCTTTTTTTATTGCTTCAATATTTTGTTATATTGATGACAAGTAGAAAAATTGAAGAATAAACCCATATGAAGGATTTATTTTCGGCACACAGTAAACTTTATCAACAAGCACGGCCGACCTATCCACACTCGTTGATCCATAGCTTGGTCAAGCAACTGAATGGTTTTGCTTGCGCATGGGATTGTGGGGCAGGTTCGGGACAGTTAACTCAACTGATCGCTCCCTATTTTCAGCAAGTGGTTGCAACGGACCTCAGTCAAAATCAATTAGATCAGGCTCCAGTCTTCGCCAATGTACAGTATTTACAACAAGCCGCAGAGCACCCCATATTTCCAGATCAGTATTTTGATTTAATTACCGTTGCCCAAGCGATTCACTGGTTTGATTTTGAAAAATTCTATGCAGAAGTGAGGCGAACGCTGAAAGCAGACGGTATTTTTGCAGTGATTGGTTATGGCTTAATCCAGTTGGATGATACAGATCTAAATCAGCGAATCGATCAGCTCTATCATCATACTTTAAAGGGCTTTTGGGATGCGGAACGACGTTATATTGATGAGCTTTATCAAACGATCCCATTTCCTTTTGAGGAAATCAGCATGCCGCAATTTCAGATCGAGTTAAGCTGGACAGGGCCGCAATTGTGGGATTATTTAAATACTTGGTCTGCGGTGAAGCATTACCAAGATCAACAGCATAAGAGTCCATTGCTGAGCTTAGAGGGCCTTTTACAACAGCAGCAATCCATTGGAGTCACTTTTCCAATTTTGCTCAGAGTGGGGCGCTTAGCTGCATCAGAATAGGAAAAATAAAAAAAGCATGTCGGAACATGCTTTTTATTTGGATGGGAGCCGAGCGTTAAGCAGATTTGGCCACAGCCGCTGGCGCTAACATATGACCTGTTTCTTCAAAGTTGGCATGCCAAGACAAGGCTTCACGAAGAATATGCGGGGTATGGCCACCACGTGCACAAGCACGGTCAAAGTAATCGTTGAGCGCACCTTGATAAAGTGGATGTACACAGTTGTCGATAATGACGCGGGCACGTTCACGTGGCGCTAAACCACGAAGATCAGCCAAACCAACTTCTGTGACCAAGATGTCGACATCATGTTCGTTATGGTCGACATGGCTGACCATTGGCACGATTGATGAAATATCACCACCTTTGGCAATGGATTTGGTTACGAAGATCGCAAGGTGTGCATTACGGGCAAAGTCACCTGAACCGCCGATACCATTCATCATTTTGGTTCCACATACATGGGTCGAATTGACGTTACCGTAGATATCAAACTCAAGCGCAGTGTTAATCCCGATAATACCTAAACGACGCACCAGTTCTGGGTGGTTTGAAATCTCTTGTGGGCGAAGTACCAATTTGTCTTTGTAGTGTTCAAGATTGCCAAATACACGCTCGCCACATTGTGCTGATAAGGTGATTGAGCTACCCGAAGCAAACTTCATCTTGCCGGCATCAATCAACTCAAAAGTACAGTCTTGTAGCACTTCCGAGTACATGACCAAGTCTTCAAAATTCGAATCTTTAAGTCCTGTTAAAACAGCATTCGCAATTGAACCAATGCCTGCCTGTAATGGGCCTAAGTTTTTCGCTAAACGACCTGCAGCCACTTCCTGTTCAAAGAATTTGATCAAGTGGTTGGCAATGCCTTGAGTCTCAGCATCTGGTGCAGTCACCGTTGATGGTGAATCTGCCGTGTCATTGAAGACGATCCCTACGATTTTTGCAGGATCAATTGGAATCGCGGTTGAACCAATACGGTCATCCACTTGTGTCAAAGGCAATGGCGTACGGGTAGGGCGATAAGTCGGAATATAGATATCGTGTAAACCTTCAAAGTTTTCACTCAAAGATGTATTGATTTCGACAATGACTTTTTCTGCAAAAATCGCAAAGCTGGCAGAGTTACCGACAGAGGTGGTTGGTACGATATGACCATCCTCGGTAATGGCAACCGCTTCAATCACCGCAACATCAGGACGTTTTAGTTGCTGGTTACGCATTTGCTCAACGGTTTCAGACAAATGCTGGTCGATAAACATCACTTCGCCATTGTTGATGGCACGACGTAAGGTATTGTCGACTTGGAATGGCATACGACGTGCAAGCACACCGGCTTCTGTCAATTGTTTGTCTAAGTCGTTGCCGAGGCTCGCACCGGTAATTAATGTGATTTTTAACGGATTTTTTTTGGCTTGCTCAACCAATGCTTGTGGAACAGCTTTGGCTTCGCCAGCACGGGTAAAACCGCTCATGCCAACCGTCATATCATTTTTAATAAACTGAGCTGCCTGCTCTGCACTCATCACTTTGTCATGCAGTGCTGCAAGACGAATACGACTTAAAGACATCATCCATTCTCAATATTGCTTTTCATTGGCTATGGATTTTAGCGCTAAAACATGAAAAGTGAATTGAAATAAGGCTAAGGTCTAATACAGCTGCATACGCTTTATTCATCTGCTTTTCGGTTGCTTATTTTCTGTGTGATATTTGCTTGAATTTATACAGGAAAGAAACTTCAGAACAGGGCAATGGTTTGGTTTGAATCCGTATAAAATCGAACTCAAGCGCTCAATCCTGTATTGCTGGGACTGAAGACTTTAGTCGAAGAGTTATGACTAGACTGTGCAAGGATGCTCATTAGGCAATTTTAAAAATGCCCTGTTAGCGTCTGTTTGATTTTGTCGATGGCATTATTTTGGGGTTCGTCACTTGGTGTTGTGGAAATGGGTAGGGAAATCACCACTTCCAAGCCGCCCTGCTCGCGGTTACGGATGCTAATCTGTCCCTGGTGAATATCGACAATCCGTTTCACAATCGCTAAGCCTAAACCACTGCCTTGAATTGTTCGCGCTGAATTACCACGCACGAAAGGTTGCATTAACTCTTCCACTTGATCGGGAGGAATCCCTTCGCCATGATCGGCAACCGTAATTAAGATGTGCTCGTCGACATGACTAGCAGACAATTCAATCGGTTCTGCACCATAGCGTTTGGCATTGTTAATTAAATTGGCAATCAGGCGTTTTAAGGACAAACTACGAGCAGCAATGATAGGGAGCTCTTGTGCCTGAAAGCGAATATCCAGTGGTTTGAATTGCACCACCAGTTCTTGTAGCAGGGTATTCAGGTTGGTTTCTGTGAGTTCTTCATCCGAACCATCCCGCATATAGGAAATGAACTGATTCAGAATTGCATCCATGTCATCGACATCGTAGATCAGCCCTTCACGGAAAAACTCATCAGGCAGCATTTCTGCGGTCAGACGGATACGGGTCAGAGGTGTACGCAAGTCGTGTGAAATCCCTGCCAGCATAATCTGACGATCACGTTCGGTTTGCTCAAGCGTATACACCATGTGATTAAAGGCCTGATTCACTTGTCGAATTTCAAGTGGCCCGTGATTGGTATCAAGATACGGGGCTTTACCTGTTTTACTATAATTGTTGGCTGTATTTTGTAAACGACGCAAAGGTCGATTCATTTGTCGAACCAAAATTAAAATAATGATGGAGGATACGATAGGAACACCAAATAACCATCCCGCGATCAGTTCGACGCTATAGTTGGTATAGGTTTTTAATGGTTCTCTGACCCAGTTCCCGTTCATTTCGGGTGTTTGAATCCAAATTCGTGGGATTGGTTTAAATTTAAAATAAACTGTGACGTTTTCTACGCCCAGTTCTTTGGCCAGTTTGGATTCAATCTGATTGGTAAACAGTTCCGCTAAGAACTTATCTTCGACTTTAGGAAATTCTTTTGGATCGGTTACATATTCGATGCCAATACGATTTTTTAACCATGTATCGACATCGACTTCACTATCGCGATGCAGAATACGGATATCTGGATTGTTGACCAGTTCTAATTCAATCGCGAGATAGCGGGCATGTTGTTGTAATTCAGGTAGATAAAGTGTTCGCCAAAAGAACCACAAGGACATAAACAGGCTAAAGAACACCATGAACAGCACCAGAATGGTGGTGCGCATAGCGGCGGAACGCGGTTTAATTTTATCTAAAAAACGTTCCCATTTGGTTCTAGGCCTTTCTGAATAAGTCGAAAAGTCCGTAAACTCTTGTGGATCAATTGGTTCAAGTTTCAACGTTTTATTTCCTAAGCTTATTCAGCGCCATCTGGAACAAAAACGTAGCCCACACCCCATACCGTTTGGATATAGCGGGCACGGGCAGGGTTATCCTCAATTAAACGGCGCAAACGAGAGACTTGTACATCAATCGAACGTTCCATTGCACCCCATTCACGTCCACGTGCTAAATTCATTAGCTTGTCTCGTGTTAATGGTTCACGTGGATGTTGAACCAGTGCTTTTAATACGGCAAATTCACCTGTCGTTAAAGTAACGACTTGACCTTCACGGGTTAAGGTGCGGGTAGAAAGATCTAAAGACCATGGACCAAAGCTGACCACTTCCACTTGCTGACTTGGAGCGCCTGGCACTTCACGTACTTGACGACGTAATACTGCGCGAATACGCGCCAGTAATTCATTTGGGTTAAATGGTTTTGGTAAATAGTCATCGGCACCCGCTTCCAGACCCGCAATACGGTCAGAGTCACTACCACGTGCAGTCAACATGATAATTGGTGTATCAATATTGGATTGACGTAGACGACGGCAAATGCTTAAACCGTCTTCAACTGGAAGCATAAAATCAAGCACGATAAGCGAGAACAGTTCGCGTTGCAGTAAACGGTCCATTTGGGTTGCATCATGGGCAGTTTTTACCACAAAGCCTTTGTCTTCCAAAAAGCGTTGTAATAGCGTACGCAAGCGCACATCGTCATCGACCACTAAGATGCGTTCGACTCGGTCTGTCTCATGGTGCACAGTTTCCGTCGATTCGGCAGGTACAACTAAACTCATGATGTGCTCCTTTATCGTTTATTGTCATCGTCTTTATGCAATGCGATTGTGAAATATCAATACAACTTTGAGTATACGATTCATTGCACAGTTTTGGCTATGTTATAAAGCAACAAATATTGCCAATAAAATCAAGAGATAGATACCAAATATATACAGGCAAAATGATGACAATCAATCTATTTTTCAATATTTAGGCGAAAAAATCTTGGTATTTTAGAAACATTTCGAGATTTGCATAAACTACTCTCACAATATTCAAAAAAACAATGGTGGATTTTATAGCCATGAACTTTATAATCAGTGCTTTTAGACTTAACCCTTGTGGAATCAATCACGATGACTGACTTAGTTCAGCAGTTGGCAAATGAACTTGCCGTACGTCCAAACCAAGTAGAAGCTGCTATTCGTTTAATTGATGAAGGTGCTAGCGTTCCTTTTATTGCACGTTACCGTAAAGAAGTCACGCAAGGCTTAGACGATACGCAATTACGTCAACTCGATACACGTTTAACTTATTTACGTGATTTATACGAGCGTCGTGAGAAGGTGATCCAATCTTTACAAGAACAAGATAAATTAAGCGATGATTTATTAGCACGCGTTAATGCAGCAGACACCAAGAATGCATTAGAAGAAATTTACGCGCCATACCGTCCAAAACGGACCAGCAAATCATTTAAAGCAAAAGAAGCAGGCCTCGGGGTTGTTGCTGAAAAAATTATTGCAGATCAAGTGGACCCAACTGAAGCTTTAGCGGGCTTTAGTCATGAAGACTACCCAGATGTAGAAAGCCAGCTGGATGCGATTCAGCATATCTTGATTGATGACTGGGCACAAAATATCGGATTAACTACTGAATTAAAACAAACTTTTGCTAAAACTGCCGTATTGAAAAGTGCGGTTGCTTCTGATGAGAAAAAAGAAGTTGGCAAAAAGTTCCGTGATTATTTTGAGTTTTCTGAAAATCTCAATAAGGTACCATCACATCGTTTATTGGCGATGCTACGTGGTCGTCAAGAAAATGTATTGGGCTTGAAAGTAGATGGCGAAGATGATGCGCCCTTAGCTCGTATTGAGACAGAATATAATCTTGAACAAATTCAACCACAAAGCCGTCAGGATTATTTGAAGCAAACGGCTAAATTGTTCTGGTTAGGCAAGATTCGTCCGCAGATCGAACATTCATTATTAACAGACAAGCGTTTGGCTGCTGAAGCTGAAGCGATGGATGTATTTGCTGAAAATCTACGTCATTTATTGCTTTCTGCACCTGCAGGCAGCCGTACCACATTAGGGGTTGACCCGGGTATCCGTACCGGTGTGAAGCTTGCTGTGGTCAGTGATGCAGGTGATGTATTGGCACATAGCACCATTTATCCATTTGCTCCGAAAGAAGATAAAGCAGGCTCGATTGCAGAACTTGCGCGTTTATGCCGGGAGTTCCACGTGGAACTTATTGCGATTGGCAACGGAACAGCAAGCCGTGAAACAGAAGCGGTTGTTGCTGAAATGATGGCAGAAAATACTGACCTAAAACTGACCCGTATTACTGTCAGTGAAGCAGGTGCATCAGTTTACTCGGCAAGTGAATTGGCTTCACAAGAGCTTCCTGAACTTGATGTCTCAATTCGTGGTGCAGTATCAATTGCACGCCGTTTACAAGATCCATTGGCTGAACTGGTGAAAATCGATCCAAAATCGATTGGTGTAGGTCAATATCAACACGACGTCAACCAAACGGGCTTAGCAAAAACACTGGATGCCGTGGTGGAAGACTGTGTGAACGCGGTGGGTGTTGATGTAAATACAGCGTCACCAGCGATCTTGGCCTATATTGCGGGTCTGAATAAGTCGATTGCACAGCAAATTGTGGAATACCGTAAAGAAAATGGTCGTTTCGACAACCGTCAATCATTGAAAAAAGTGCCACGTTTCGGCGAGCGTACTTTTGAACAGTCTGCGGGCTTCTTGCGTGTACAAAATGGTTCAGAGCCATTAGATGCTTCTGCTGTTCACCCAGAAAGTTATGGTTTGGTAGAAAAAATTGTTGCAGCAAAAGCGACAACAGTGAAAGACATTATCGGCAACACCGAAATTATTCGCCAAGTTAAAGCGGATGAATTTGTGGACGATAAATTTGGTCTACCCACCATTCAAGACGTGCTCGCTGAATTGGAAAAGCCGGGTCGTGATCCACGTCCTGAGTTCCGCACTGCAAAATTCCGTGAAGACATTACTGAGGTTGCTCAACTCACCGAAGGCATGCAGCTTGAAGGTGTTGTGACCAATGTGACCAACTTTGGTGCCTTCGTCGATGTGGGTGTACACCAAGATGGTTTAGTACATATTTCTGAACTTGCTAATGAATTTGTGTCTGATCCACATAAAGTGGTGAAACCAGGCCAAATCGTACAAGTGCGTGTGATGCAAGTGGATGTAGAGCGAAATCGTGTGAATTTGAGTATGCGTGCAGAAGGTTCTGCACCAGCCAAAGCGGCACGTTCTCAACAACGTCCACAACAAGATCGTGCCGAACGTTCTGAGCGTAAACCTCAAGGTCAACGTCCACCACGTAAAGATGGTGATAAACGTCCGCAACATCACAAACCAAAATCTGAAAAACCACAAGAGCAAAAAATTGGTGGTTTAGGTGCGTTGTTATTACAAGCTGGGATTAAAGGTTCTAAGTAATTGAGAAATTAAATAAAAGCCTCTTCGGAGGCTTTTATTTTAAGTCTGTCCCGTCCTAGATAAGGTTGACACTTTCTAAACTTAAATTTGGAGAGTGTAATGAAAACAATAGTTAAAAGAACGCAACGAGATTACAGC
>NZ_ATGG01000006.1 GCF_000413855.1 Acinetobacter gyllenbergii CIP 110306 = MTCC 11365
GACCGCATCTATCGTTAAAATACAAAACGCCTAATGAAATGCATCAGGCGTTTGTTTGAAATAAGTGTCAACCTATTTCAGGACGAGACAGTCATATAATCTAGATTTTTGAGCTTAGAGATGACAATACCCATAAAAAGATCAAGGATGAAAGAATGAAAAAAATACTGTTTCTATTGGCGATTTCAAGTTTAAGTTTTGCTGCGCTGGCGAAAGTTCCTTATAGCGCAACAGCAGATTGTCATTTTGATTATGATGATTTTGACTTTTGCTCCAAACAGAGTATTGCTCAATATAAAGCTGCATTGGCAAAACAATTGCCAAACTATGATGCAACAAAAATTTTGCTCAATGTCGGATCGGCTCAAGCGATTCGTTATGTGGTGATTGATACTGAAACTGGGGTTGTGTTTCCATTACGTGATGAAATCTTAGGCTTTAAAGATGAGAAAGGTGGATTAAATGGTCAGCCTGCCTTGATTCAATTTTCACTTAAACAGCCGCAATTGTGTATTCAGGGCAGTGTCTATGCCTATCGAGATGCCTATGATAATGTCAAAGTCTGTTATCGCATGGAAAAAGACGCAGGGCTTAAATATGGTCAAGCCATCAGACGTATGGATATTCCAATGTCATTAAACTGATCAAGATTTTAATCGCCTCCTTTTGGGGCCTTTATTTAGACTCAATTGCTATTTTTAAAGTAAGGAGTTGTTGCTCTCTTAATTCGAGCTGAGCGATGTTCTGCTCAGTAGAAGCCATTTTTAAGACTTGGATATCCAGCAAAATGTTCTCCAATAGGCGTTGATATTGTTGTGGATCGAGTATTTGAGCAGCCAGTAAAATACCATCCGTTTTAGCCTGATAATTTAAACTAATTTTTCGTAAGAGATTTAATGCAAAAGGTGGGCAGAGGAATGCATCTAATAATAGCTGCATGATTTTAAGCCAAGAAAGCTGGAGTTTTTTCCTTTTGACAATCACAAATAAGATTGAAATAAGATTTAAGCTATAAATAATGACTAAGATGATTGCAACAGCAAGATAGCCTGCTTTAAATACAATTAAAAAGGGTAAAACCGCTAAGGTCAGCACAAAGACCAAAATATTAAGCCATTGCAGAGGTTTTAGGGTTTGGCTGATATTTTTGAGATGGATAATATCATGGTGGTGAATCGTGGGGTCAGGATCTTTTATTTTCCATGCACATTTAAAAAGGAGTTGATGAGACAAGCATAGGTTGGGAATAAATAAATATTTACGGAAGACATTTAGTTGTCTGGAAATCAATTGCGATTTAAAGGTAGAGCCCAGTCCTTTTTGAATATTAAATTCATTATAAAAATAGAGATGAGCCGAGTCATAAATATAGAACCCGACTATGCCTAGTATGATCAGTATGTCGAAGGATAACGACATTTATGATTTCTTTTTATTAAATAGGGAGCGAAGCCATCCACCTACAGCAACCACGCCTACAGCAATGAATTTCCATGCTGCTGCGAAGAATGCGGCAATCGCAGCCCAGAAGCCTTTTTTGGTTGCAACGACTGCAGCACCGCCTGCAATTAATGCAGCTAAGCCATATTCAGCGACTTTATCGCCTTCACGATATTCTGCATATTTCTCACCAAAATTATAATCAAAGCCCTTTAAGCTGGATTTAAATGCATTAATATTCTGGGTTAAATGTTCTTCATCAGATACCAATGTTGCACTGGTTACACCAGTACGCCCTAAAATACGAATGGTGTAGTTAATGGCTTCATTATTCTCTTCATCACGGATTTTAAGTGCCCATTCTAAACGTTTGGTTTGATTGTCATAATGTGGCGGAACGGCCCAGCCAACGGTATACAATTTTGGATAACCTAAACGTGCGCGTTCTTCATTAGATGGTTCATCAGACTCTTTGAGTTGTTTTAATAGGGCATCAGCATCGATTTTCTCATCATCTTTAACATAGCCCGAGGGATCAAAATCAAAGGTCGCCCACCATGAATCATCTGGAGCGACTAAAATATTGGTGGTGCCTGTGGTTAAATTTCCCGTGAGTTCTAGAAATTTATCAGCATTCTTTGGGTCTAAAAATCCTTCATCTTTGAGGGTATTTAAAGTTGCCACATTGGCGACATTTTCTTTTTTCGGCCCTAAATGCCAATCTAATGTTGCCATTGGGTTTTCTGCAGCATTTTGAGTGGTCGTATTATTGGTTGCAGTTTCTTCCGTAGATGCAGATGCATGTACATAACTTGGAATTGTGGTGGTCCCTAATACAGAAAGACTGAGTGCGATTGCATAACTTAAAGGGATTAATTTTTTAGGGTGCAGTGGATTTAACATAGTGTTCTCTCAATTTTTTTGCTTTTGGTTTTATTACAATGTATTGCATAAATTATGTGCGGATTTTAAAAGATTTTAAATAAAAATTAAATATGTCTAGATGATTATCTTTTTTATTTCCTTTGTATCAGAGTAGGTAAAAAATATTCCTTATTTTAATTAATCATTTAAATGGTTGAATAAAAGCTTATTCATCTATTTTTACTGCACAACTAAGATTCATCTTTGTTTTGAACAAATAGCAATTTTGTTCTATACATCTCTCTGAATCGCGTTAATCTGACACAATGCAAAAACTTCAAAGGAGGTCGTGATGTCGCGTAGACCTCGTGAGCAAGTCGATTACTTACACCTAGCAGAGCTGGGTGGTTTGGAAATGCTGAAAGCAAGTTATTATCAGCAGGAATTTTCACGACATGTTCATGAAGGATTTTGCATTGGCGTGATTGAAGAAGGGGCGCAACGCTTCTATCGCACAGGGGGCAACCATGTTGCACCACAAGGTGATATTATTTTGGTCAATGCCGATGAAGTACATACGGGCTCTGCGGCGGTCGAAACAGGTTGGCGTTATCGTGCTATGTACCCAACTCCTGAAGTCTTTTATGAATTGACCCGTGATTTGACCACTGTACATGGGACAGCACCCTGGTTTAGAGAGGCGGTATTGCATGATGAAGGGTTGGCACAGCAATTCCGTCTGTTATTCGATTTATTGGAACAACCCAATAATACCTTATTAAAACAGACCTTGTTTCTGTCGACCATTGCTTGGCTGGTCTCGAAATACAGTCAGGTGAAACCGCAGATTGCCGATCTGAGTAATGCCAAACAACGTATCCTTAATATCAAGGAGCTGATGGCGAGTATGCCAGAGCAAGAGTTTTCCTTGGCTGAACTTGCAGCAATGGCCAATTTCAGCCAATGGCATTTTTTACGTCAATTTAAAAAACATGTGGGGCTTTCACCGCATGCATGGCTGGTGCAAGCACGACTGCAAAAATCACAAAAATTGTTAAGACAGGGGCTGCTGTTATCTGAAGTGTCGCAACAATGTGGTTTTTCGGATCAGAGCCATTTCAGTCGACATTTTCGTCAGACTTTTGGGATTACCCCAGGCGGCTATGTGGCTTATCTCAAATAAAATAGCAATTTTGTACAATTCAGGCTGAGTAAAGTTTGGCATAGTGAGCCAATCTTGTATGAAAAATTGTGATGTCGATGTTAAGCGAAGCCATAACCGATGATACGCCAATGAGCATATCACGGGCATTTCTCAATGGGGTCGTCAAAATACTGCCGCTGTGTTTCGCTGTATTACCGTGGGGATTATTGGCGGGTTCTATGGCTGTGCAAGCTGGGTTGAGCACTGGGCAGGCGATTGCTATGTCAGCCTTGGTCTTTGCTGGTGCCGCACAGTTGATGACCTTGGGCTTGGTGATGGCAGGTACGCCAGCACTGACCATTATTATTTCAGTCTTCTTGATTACCACGCAGCATTATTTATATGCACTGTATTTACGTGAAGATATTTCCAAGCAACCTCTCAAACATCGGCTGATGTTGGGTTTCTTGCTCACGGATGAATTATTTGCAGTGAGCATTAAAAAGCAGCAGCACTATATTTATTATTTATTGGGTGCGGGCAGTTGTTTTTATCTGTGTTGGGTCTTGTTTAGTGTGTGTGGGATATTACTTGCCTCTTCAGTACCGAATCTCGATCAGTATCATTTGGACTTTTCCATTGTTGCAACTTTTATTGCGATTGTGATTCCTTTTATTAAGAACTTAAATACGCTCGTTGGGGTATTGGTTTCCGTGCTGTTAACCTTAGTTTTTCTGAGTCTAGGCATTAAAAGTGCCGCGATTTTGGCAGGGGTGATTGGTATGTTGACCGCGACTTGTTTACAGAATCTTCGGGAGCGTGCCGCATGACTTGGTTCCTTTTGATTATTCTGGCTGTGGTGGTGTTTATGAATCGCTATATTTTGCTAGAACCGAATATTCCGTTGCGCTTACCGAAATGGTTTCAACAATCCTTACAGTATTCTGCACCATGTTTGCTTACAGCGATTGCAACGCCGATTGTATTCATGGATGAACATGGCGCATTTCGTTCGACCTTATTGAATCCGTATTTTTTGGCCACGATTTTAACCATCATCATTGCGTATAAGGTGAAACATACCCTATTGACCATTATCCTGAGTTTAGCCTGTTTCTATGCTTTGGTGTTTTTCTTACCTTAGTAGGTTTGGGCATTGCGCTTGAATGCCCAAACCTTTGTCAATATTCGACTTAACGGGTGGTATAACCACCATTGGCAAAAATCGTTTGTCCAGTGATCCACCAGCCATCAGTCACCAAGAAGCGAACCAAAGGTTCAATATCTTCGATCTTGGTTAAGCCACCTAAAGCAGATGCTGATTTATGATAGGCTACGGCTTCAGGCGCTTCCTGACCGTAGAAAAATGGGGTATCCATTGGACCCGGTGCGACCGCAGTAACGGAGATGCCACGTTGACCAAATTCTTTAGATGCGGCACGAGTATAATGTTCGACGGGTGCTTTTAAGCCTTCATAGGTTGAATAAAGTCCCGTATACGCGGCAAGTAAACTGGTTACGATGGTGCAGATCTTGCCATTGTCATTCAGATGACGACCTGCTGATTGAATAAAGAAATAGGCAATTTTATTGTTGATGTCATTCATACCATCGAACTCTTGTTCGGTGGTGTCTAAATAGGGTTTTTTCAGCACACGGCCTACCGTGTTAATCGCAATATCGACACCACCAAAGTTTTCTTTGGCAGTGAGAAATAGTTGCTCGATATTTTGAATATCGGATAAATCGGCTTGTACCAAGATCGCTTTTGCTCCGAGTGCTTGTACATCCTTTAAGGTTTGTTCAGCATCGGCTTGGGTGGCAGCACTATTGTAATGAATGAGTAGATTTGCGCCTTGTTCTGCAAATTTACGTGAAATTAGACCACCTAAGTTTTTTGCACCGCCCGTGATCAATACGGTTTTTCCATTGAGATTATGCTGTGACATGGGATTTCCCTTGGGTTGTTTTGCATAAAAATCATCCTAGTGGAATTTATTTGTTTGAAATAGTTGTTAGTATTGGATTGATTGTACAAAAAAGTTGAACAATAAAATGGACAAGATCGATCGTTTAAGAATCTTTTGCTTGGTCGCAGAGAAACAATCTTTTGCCCAAGCTGCATTGCAATTGGGGCTACCACGTTCCAATGTCACTTATGCGATCCAAACGCTTGAAAAAGAATATGAAGTATTATTGTTTTATCGCACTACACGTAAAGTGGCTTTAACTCATGAGGGCAGCTTGTTTTACCAGGAAGCCACGCGCTTGGTTACTCAGCTTAAAGAACTCAATCGTTTTAAAAGCCAAGTACGCAGTCAAGAAGGCAAGATCAGTATTGGTCTGCCAAAACGCTTAGCGACTCAAGTTCTGATTCCACATTTATCCTCCTTTTATCAACGCTATCCCAAGGTCAAAGTATTGATCAATGGCAGTGATGATTTTTCTAATTTGATTGAACAACAATTGGATTGTGTCGTGCGTGTTGGGCAGGTGCAGGATGAATATCTACTCATTCGACCGATTTGCCAGACCGAAATATGGACTGTGGCAGCACCACAATATCTGGCTGAATTTGGAGAACCGACACAGTTTGATCAATTACAACAGCATTTTGCGGTGGATTATCATGTGGCCAAACATTATCGGGAATGGAGTGAGCTGGAATTCCAAGCGCATCGGATTAAAATGCCGTATCGTTTATTGGTCGAGAATACTGAGGCTTATATTCAGGCGGGTTTAGCAGGTCTTGGTATCATTCAGATTCCTGAATTTGATGCAGCGCCTTATGTTGAGCAAGGACGGTTACAGCGTTTATTTACCGATACACCATGTTTGCAATTAGCTGTGAGTCTTTTATTGACAGATCGTCAGTACCGTCCCCAATATTTTCAGGACTTTGTTGACTGGTTAGATAGGCTATTAAAAACCAAATTGTAATGGGAAGGGAAAGACCCCATGTATGTGGGCAAAGCAAATAGTCAATAAAAAAAGCATACCTGAGTATGCTTTTTCCTATTTTAAAGATCAGTAGAGGCCCAGCAAGAAACCAGCGCCTAAGGTAAAGAAGCTAAATAGCCAAATCCAGCCAAACGAATAGCGTAGATGGCGCCCCATGTCGGTGCCAGTCAGTCCGACTGCAAGCCAAGTTGCAGGTGAGAATGGGCTGACAAAGGTGCCTGCATTGTTTCCAATCGCCATGGCGTACACCACGGAATCTGCATTCACCCCAGCGGTAGCAGTGACTTCCTGCACAATCGGTAATAGCGCAAAATAATAGGCATCAGTACTGGTAAAGATGTCCATCGGTACACCCAAAATTCCCACCAGAATGTGCAGGCTCGCAATCCATGTACTTGGTAGAATTTTAATTAAATCCAAGGCAATCGATTGCAACATACCTGACTCAGACAAAATTCCGAGGAAGGCACCTGCAGCAAAAATAATGGCGACCATGCTCAATGCTTGCGGTGCATGACGACCAATCACTTCAATCTGTGTTTTCGGCTGTGGGAAATTGACGATCAAGACCAAGGCAAGGGCAATCATAAATACGTAAGGGGCAGAGAACAGACCAAAAGCCAAACATACAATGGCAGTAACGATTAGCCCCAAGTTAAACCATAGATTTTTTGGTTTGGCATCTTCTTGCAGGTCTTCTGCCAGATCTTTGGCCATACAGTCTTGTTCAAATGGTGTAGTGCCAAGGGCTTGGGCCGCGAGAATACGTTTTTTCTCACGTAATCCCATGAATACGGCAAACACCATCATCCCTGCAACACCCACCACTTGAACGGGAATCAGACTATGCCAGAGTGTGGCAGCATCTAAACCTGTTGCGGCTGAAGCACGTCCCAAAGGTCCGCCCCATGGCACCATATTCATTACGCCCATACTGCCTGCCATCAGTAATAGCATCAGATAGGGACTCATACCCAATTTACGGTAAAGTGGTAATAAAGCAGGAATAATAATCAAAAAAGTGGCAGCGCCTGATCCATCTAAATGTACAATCGCAGCAATCAGGGTGGTCATCACGGCAACGATCACGACATTGCCACGGGTCATTTGCACCATGCGTTTAATCATGGGATCAAAGACATGTAATTCTTTTAAAATGCTAAAAAATAAAATGGCGAATAAAAACATGGTCGCCACTTTGGTCACTTTGGCTAGACCGGCTTCAAAGAAACCAGAAATCTCGCTAATCGAAAAACCAGCAATGAGCGCGCCAATAAGAGGAACAATCGACATTGCAACAATTGGACTGGTTTTACCAGACATCAGTAGCGCAACAATTGTCACAATAATTAGAATACCTATCAGCGTCAGCATTATTTACTCCCTAAAGTTGTAACCTCTTGCCATAAAAAAAGTGTTAAAAATACACCAAAAATAAAAAATAAAGCGCCGACCATTATGCATAAAAACTTAATTTGTTCTTAAATTTAAGAAGAAAAACTAAACGATTAGACCAATAAACGAACATTCTGTTTAATTTTTTCGGAAAATAGGTCAGAGCGAAATAATGAATTGCCGAAAAAGTAGCCAGATTTTGGAGTGATATCTGAAGATGAGCGCGGTAGATTTAATCACCAACTTTCTAAAAATGCTGTGCCGAGAACAATCAGAAGGAC
Organism: Acinetobacter gyllenbergii CIP 110306 = MTCC 11365; assembly: GCF_000413855.1. GTDB lineage: Bacteria > Pseudomonadota > Gammaproteobacteria > Pseudomonadales > Moraxellaceae > Acinetobacter > Acinetobacter gyllenbergii. Next base: position 8,086 of record NZ_ATGG01000006.1, read on the forward strand.
GTGACTTGATTTTGACTTCTGTGTTTTTTTGCAGTAAAAGATAAATTAGAGTAATTGCTCTAATTTTAAGGTTGAATAAAAATGCAAATTGGTCGACAAGCTTGGATGGCGCAGACTTCGGGGGATTTATCCTTAAAAGATCGTATGGCACTCTTGAGCGATAGTCTTTTACCTGTGCTTAAGCAAAGCATCAAAATGTACAGTTTGGCTTATCGGGATAAACCTGCTACGCAGCATGAACTTGAGGTGGATGATCTGAGCCTGCCAGACAGTTCAGATGTGCGACAGGCCTTGGAGAAAATGCAGGATTGCAGTTCGCAGACTTTACAGAATCATTGTCTCAGAACATGGTGCTATGCCACAGCATTTGCCCAAATGCAGCATTTAAAATCAGATGATGAATTATTAGCGGTTTCCTGTTTATTGCATGATTTGGGCATGACAGAACAACATTATCAGCATCATGCACAGTGCCGCTGCTTTGCTGGTCAAGGTGCTTATGCAGCAAGAGATTGGTCGCTTGAACAGGGGTGGCAATTGCCTCGTGCAGATCAACTGTTTGATGTGATCAGTCTGCATATGAATCCTTATGTTGGACTCGATCAGGGAGTAGAAGCACATTTGCTGCAACAAGCGGCCAGTTGTGATGTGATCGGCAGTCGAGGTTTTGAGTTTTCTAAACAGTTTAGACAGCAATTACAGCAGCAATATCCCCGTCTGGATTTCAGCCAAAGTATGATTGAATTTATTCAACAAGAAGCACAGCAGCGTCCTCGCTCCCGTACCTCCATGCTGGTACAGAGTGGACTTAAGCAGTTGGTGCACTTCAATCCTTATTTGCAATAACGCTCAAAATAAAAAAACCACCTTTGCTTTTACAAAAGTGGTTTAGATTTAGGACACAATTTATTTAGTGGTCATGTTCCAGATATTCAGGCTTTTTCGGTAAGGCCCAACTACACATGAAACAGATTAATAGCATGATAATGACGTATACGAAGAAGGTATTTTCAATGCCTGCATCTTTAAATAATAAAGCTACCGATGGCGCGGAACCCCCAAATAAGGCATTACCCACAGCATAAGAAAAGCCGACACCTAAAGCACGGACATGCGGTGGGAACATTTCAGCTTTAACTAGACCACTGATCGAGGTATAGAAGCTCAGCAACATCATCAAGAAGATCAGTAACAGGGTGATGATGACAGGGGAGTCAGCAAAGCTACGCATGCCTGTGACCATGACAGGATAAATAAAGATGGCGCTGAGTAAACTGAATGCCAACATGGACGCACGACGACCAATCCGATCGGAAAGCATACCGAACAACGGTTGTGCCAGCATAAAGACAAATAGCGCCGTGGTCATGATAAAGCCAACCGTTTTACCATCCATACCGATGTTGGTGAGATAGGTTTTTGAATAAACGGTCACTACATAGAAGGTGAGTGAACCTGCTGAGGTATAGCCCACCACCAATAAGAAGGTTTTCCAGTGCTGCTTCAGTAAGGCAATTAAGCTGCCTGATTCTTCACGCTCAGCATCTTCATGTGACAAAGTTTCTTCTAAACGACTACGTGCGAGTAAAGACAATAATGCAGCAACACCACCGATCACAAATGGAATACGCCATCCACCATCATTCAGTTGTTGTTCGCTCATAAAGCCCAGCAAGATCACCCCAAGTAAACTGGCAAGTAGTTGCCCGCCTGATAAGGTGACGTATTGGAAGGAGGCAAAGAAGCCTCGTTGTCCTTTTAGACCCAGTTCACTCATGTAGGTGGCAACGGCACCATATTCACCACCAACGGAAAGACCTTGTAGTAAACGTACCATGAGCAGTAAAAAGGGTGCCCACATGCCGACTTGATCATAAGTGGGTAAGGCAGCAAAGAGGAATGAACTGAGTGCCATTAAGCAAATCGAAATGACCATCGATTGCTTACGGCCCTGACGGTCAGCAATACGCCCGAATAGCCAACTACCGATTGGGCGCATGAAAAAGCTGGCACCAAATACACCCCACACATAAATGGCTTTCGTGGTTGGTTCCATATCTGGGGCAGTTAATGCATGCGTAAAATAGGCAGCAAACACAGCATAAATATAGAAATCAAACCACTCAACTAAATTCCCTGATGCCGCACCCACAATACCTTTGATGCGACTTCTTTTTTCTTCCTTGCTATATGTCTGACTCATATATGTTCCTTTTCAACCAAGCAAGATTCTGTAACTGAATCTTTACAGAATGTTATATACCGCTAAAAAAGCATGAAAATGGCACTATTTTGTATGTTTTTTATGAATGCATTTTTAGATTGGGAGAAAACCCCTTATTTTTTGCTAACCCTTTGACAGATAAAGCATGTCAAAATAGTCAATGTTGAGAATTTAATATGATTAAAAGCAGTAAATTGAATATTTAGAAAAGTAATTAATTGATTTATTAACGATGACACTCTTTTTGAAAAGGCTAAGTTGTTTTTTGTAAGCTGCTTGAAGAGGTGCATCCTACATCATCAAGATGAAATGATGAATTTTATATTCTCAAACAAACTATTCAAAAGATCGATTTTGAAATTAGAGAAAAAGAGGATTTGTGTCTGTTTGCTCAGATCGAATTGATCGGGTTTGCTCCAAGACGCAGTTGAATTCGAAAATAGAATGAAAGTAATCGACTTTAGATATTGTTAATGGCTGGAATGAACATCTCGGTCATACAAGTCATCAGAGCTTAGTTCGTTGATTAAAACAGCAAAGCTGTGGATAAGTTCTAGTTTATACACATGAGCAGTTGTTGCGATTTATGGCTGTTTTCAAAGTAATTAATTGAATACTGGAATAGGGCAGTCTGCTCTTAATGGACATGCTTCTCCTTGCGTGAGCTTGTTCAGCATTGTTCTGATTTGATGAAGCTGTGCAATTTTTTCATCGATCATGTTGAGCTTTTCTTGGAGGATGGTTTGGACTTGTGGTGCGGGAATTTCATCCTGTGCTGTCATTGCTAAAATCTGCTTAATCTCACTCAAGGCAAAACCTAGATTTTTGGCAGTACGAATCAATTGCAATTGTTGCAGCGTCTGTTCTGGGTAATCTTTATAGCCATTATTACAGGTGATGGATTGGATCAACTGCATTTTTTCATAAAAGCGAATGGTGTCTCGGCTCAGATCGGCCTGTTTTGCTAATTGTCCAATCAACATGGTCGGTATCCTTTATTATTTTATAAAAAAGTGGTGCATAAATCACTTGACCATTGAGTGTACTCCATCCTTTAGCCTCTGCCTACATGCATTAAAAAGGGCGTATCAGATGGAGCATAACAACTTAAAAACACAGCCAGATCAACCAGTCGCATTGGTGGCAGGTGCAACGGGATTTATTGGTCGTTATTTAATTTTAGAACTCTTGAGGCAGGGCCACGCGGTCTTTGCCTTGGTTCGAAATCAAGCGAAACAACAAGTAATACTCAGTGATTGGCTCAGTCAAAAGGGTGTTGCCTTGAATCAACTGACGTTTATTCAAGCAGATGTAACACAAGCTAATTTAGCTATTAGCAGTGGGGATTGGGAAAAATTAAAGTCCGTCAACACTTTATATAATAGTAGTGCATTATTTGCATGGAACCTGAGTTTGCAGCAAGCACGGGCAGTCAATGTTGAAGGTGCATTGAATTTATTAGATTGTGTGCATCGGCGGTGTGATTTAAAACGCGCTGTGCACGTTTCGGGTTATATGTTGACGATTTTAAGTCATTTACAGCAAGCGGGAGTCTGCCTTGAGCAGCCGGACAATACCGACTGGCCAGCTGTATACCAACATTTAGGTGCCTATGAAGCTTCGAAAATAGAAGCGCATTTTGCATGGATACAGCAGGCGCAACAGTTATCTGTCGATTGGACCATTATTCATCCAGCGACAGTTGTTGGCGATGAGGAGTCTGGTGAAATTCCAATCAATCAACCGATCGCGCAGATGATTGATTTACTCAAGCGAGGAAAAATGAGTGCCGTCCCTGCGACAGCCCAGCATTATCTTCCATTAATCCGTGTCGATGATTTATGTCAGGTGATGGTGAAAGCGACGCTGGATCATGCTTTGGAAAATCAAGCGATGTTGGTTGTGAGTGAGCATCCTCTTGCCTTGCATCAACTGACCCGTATGATCGCAGATCAATTGCAGGTCAAAGCGCCTACAAGACATGTGCCACTTGCTGTATTGAGGTTTATTTTAAAATGGCAATGGTTGGCGAAAAAATTAGAAATGTCTACGGAAATGCTGAGCTTTCTAAGAACAGAACAGTTGGATCGAGAACGATTGACGCAATTTCAACAGCGCTGGCAGATCTCAATGGGCGATCTTGATGCAGCGATTCGGAAAAGCACTGACTGGATCAATCAAACCAGCTAGAACCGATTTCAAATAAAAAAGCAGCCCATCAAAAGATGGGCTGCTTTTCTGAATTTAGTGAACAAGATTACCAGTGTTCACCTGGGAACAAACGCGCATAAGCACGTTGAATCAGATTCAACTTCTCTTGTTCACCGACAGAGGCGGTAGAGCTTGGGAACAAGTTGAAACCAATCGACATTAAAATATTGTTGATGTCTGGTGCAATGGCATAAGTAATCGAAGCAAGGCGACCTAAGTTCGTCGCGATCTTTTTCGGACGCTTCACGATCGCATAAGCAATCAGGTCTGCCGCTTCTTCAGGAGAAAGTGTTGGTACATATTTATAGATCTTGGTCGGCGCGATCATTGGCGTACGGACTAAAGGCATATAAATAGAGGTAATCGCAATCTTGTGTGAATGAACTTCAGCAGACAAACAGCGGCTAAATGCATCCAACGCAGCTTTAGAGGCCACATAAGCTGAAAAGCGCGTTGCATTGGCAAGTACACCAATCGAGCTGATGTTAATAATTTGCCCGTCTTTACGCTGCATCATGTGTGGTAAAACATTCAAGACTAAACGTACTGCACCAAAGTAATTTAACTGCATGGTACGTTCGAAGTCATGGAAACGATCAACCGACTCATGTACCGCACGACGAATTGAACGTCCTGCATTATTTACAAGAATATCAATGTGATCAACCGCCGCTAAGATTTCTTTTGAAACCGCATCGATTGATTCCATATCGTTGAGATCGCATGGGAAAACAGAGGCTGTTCCACCTTCCGCTTCGATCTCTGCTTTTACCTCATCTAACTTCTCCTTGGTACGAGCAAGCAAGAGCACATGAGCACCTGCTTGTGCGAGGTATTTTGAAACCGTTAAACCAATACCACTTGACGCACCAGTGACAATGATCGTTTTACCGTCGACTTTTTGCTGAAAAAGTTTTTTGAGTTTTGCATTCATGTAAGTGTCCTACATTAATCACGCTGTTGTTTGCAATGCCTTCTTATTACGATTAAACACTGCACTTTATTTTGGTGTAATATTAACCGATATTTTTTGTTTGTCCAGTGTAAATATTTGAAAAATAATGTCTTTTTTAGAGTAAAAGCTCTAAAACAAGATCTTGTAATAGTTGAAAAAGCAATTATATTTTTTAGCTTTTGCACAAAAAATAAGCCCCTAAAGAGGGGCTTATTGATTTCATTTAAATTAAACGTGTGCAAGGGCCTGTTCAAGGTCCGCAATTAAGTCATCTACATGCTCAATGCCAATCGACAAGCGCACTAAGTCTTCACTGACGCCTGCTGATTTCAGCTCTTCGGCATTGAGTTGGCGGTGTGTGGTGGTGGCAGGGTGACAAGCCAAACTTTTGGCATCCCCAATATTTACTAAACGGGTAAATAGCTGTAATGCATCAATAAACCGTGTTCCGCCGGCTAAACCGTCCTGAACACCAAAAGAAAGGATGGCAGAAGGTTTACCTTTCACATATTTTTGTGCCAAATGATGCTGTGGATGATCAGATAGACCTGCGTAATTGACCCATTTTACTTTTGCATGTTGTTTTAAATATTCAGCAATTTTGATGGCATTTTCGGTATGACGCTCCATTCGCAGATTCAAGGTTTCCAGTCCTTGTAGGATCAAGAATACGCTTAATGGACTAATTGCTGCACCAGTATTACGTAAAGGCACCACGCGCGCACGTGCAATAAAAGCGGCTTCACCCAATACTTCGACATAATTCACGCCATGATAGCTTGGGTCAGGTGTATTTAAAGCTTTGAAGCGTTCAGGATATTTGCCCCAAGGAAACTTGCCGCTGTCGACAATCACGCCACCGATGCTATTGCCATGTCCGCCGATATACTTGGTGAGTGAGTGAATCACAATGTCGGCACCAAATTCAAAAGGTTTCAGCAGTGCAGGGGTTGCTACGGTATTATCCACGATCACAGGCACACCATATTCATGCGCAATTTTGGCGATCACTTCTAAATCGATAATATTGCCAAGCGGATTACCAATGGATTCAACAAACACCAATTTGGTTTTGTCATCAATAATCTGACGCAGTGCTTCTGGATTTTGATAATCAAAGAAACGCACTTCAATGCCTTGCTTTGGTAAAGTGTGAGCAAACAGATTATACGTTCCGCCATATAAGGTCGAAACTGAGGCAATATTGTCGCCCGCTTCAGCAATGGTTTGAATCGCGTAAGTGATTGCAGCCATACCAGAGGCTAAAGCCAATGCACCAATTCCACCTTCAAGTGCCGCAATACGTTGTTCAAGTACGGCTGTGGTCGGGTTCATGATCCGTGTATAGATATTACCTTGCACTTTGAGGTCAAATAAGTCTGCACCATGTTGGGTATTATCAAAGGCATAAGACGTGGTTTGGTAAATGGGTACCGCCACGGCTTTGGTGGTTGCTTCTGGTGAATATCCCGCATGAATGGCTAAAGTTTCATCTTTATAGGTCATGATTACATCATCTACGTGAGTTAAATACTGATCGAGTCTAGCGCATATTTTATTCAAAATGGTGCATATTTTTTGCGCTGCATAGCATTTTTGGTGATATAGACCATGCTTTCGCTCTGGTCGCGGTTTTAGGAAAAGTGAAATCATTCAAGCTTGTAATGTCTTGAAAAAGAAAATCCTTTGTTCGAGGCAAACAAATCCCAACATAACTTCAAGTCAATTGGGTTTTCAGCGTATAATACGCCCGATTATTTTATTCGCTTATTTGCGATGTATTGGTTTTTCAATTGAGGAGTCCTGCGTGGCCCAATATATTTATACGATGAACCGAGTGTCGAAAATGGTTCCGCCTAAGCGCGAAATCTTAAAAGACATCTCTTTATCATTTTTCCCAGGCGCAAAAATTGGTGTGCTTGGTTTGAACGGTGCAGGTAAGTCAACCTTACTCCGTATTATGGCTGGCGTAGATAAAGATTTCTCAGGTGAAGCTCGTGCACAACCAGGAATCAAAATCGGCTATTTAGAACAAGAGCCGCCACTTGATCCAAGCAAAGACGTTCGTGGTAACGTTGAAGATGGTGTACGCGAAGCACTGGATGCTTTAGAGCGCCTTGATCAAGTTTTTGCTGAATATGCTGAACCAGATGCAGATTTTGATGCACTTGCGAAAGAGCAAGAAAAATTAGAATCAATCATCCATGCATGGGATGCACACAACCTGAATAACCAGCTTGAAATTGCTGCTGATGCATTGAACCTCCCAGCTTGGGATGCGGATGTATCATTGCTTTCAGGTGGTGAACGTCGCCGTGTTGCATTGTGCCGTTTATTGCTGTCTAAGCCAGACATGTTACTTCTTGATGAACCAACAAACCATTTAGATGCTGAATCAGTGTCTTGGTTAGAGCGTTTCTTGAAAGATTTCCCGGGTACGATCGTTGCGATTACGCATGACCGTTATTTCTTGGATAACGTGGCTGAGTGGATTCTTGAACTTGACCGTGGCATGGGGATTCCTTATCAAGGTAACTATTCTTCTTGGTTGGAACAAAAGAATGCCCGCCTAGAGCAAGAGAACAAACAAGAAGAATCTTTTGCCAAAGCATTGAAGAAAGAACTTGAATGGGTTCGTTCAAATGCCAAAGGTCAGCAAAAGAAAAACAAAGCGCGTATGGAGCGTTTTGAAGAGCTTAACTCTCGTGAGTTCCAACAGCGTAATGAAACCTCTGAAATCTATATTCCACCTGGTCCACGCCTAGGAAATAAAGTTGTAGAAGTTGAAGGCATCAGCAAATCATTTGATGGTCGCTTACTTTACGAAAACTTAACGTTTACTGTACCGCCTACAGCGATTGTTGGTATCGTAGGTCCAAACGGTGCAGGTAAAACCACGTTATTCCGTATGATGACTGGCGAACAACAACCAGATACAGGTACGGTGACGTTGGGTGAATCAGTTAAAGTGGCTTACGTCGGTCAGATCCGTGACACCTTAGATAACAATAAAACCGTTTGGGAAGAAGTTTCTGGTGGTTTGGATATCTTAAAAATTGGTGATTACGAAATTGCATCACGTGCTTATATTGGTCGCTTTAACTTTAAAGGCCAAGATCAGCAAAAACGTGTAGGTGAATTGTCTGGTGGTGAGCGTAACCGCTTACAGCTTGCCAAGATCTTACAGTTGGGTGCAAACGTGATCTTGTTGGATGAGCCATCGAACGACTTGGATATCGAGACTTTGCGTGCACTTGAAGATGCAATTCTTGTCTTCCCAGGTACGGTCATGGTGGTATCGCATGACCGTTGGTTCCTGGATCGTATTGCAACGCACATTTTGTCTTTTGAGAACGAACAGCCAGAATTCTACACAGGTAACTATGCAGAATACGAAGCTTACCGCCAATCACGTCTAGGTGATGATGCTGCTCAAAAACGTACCAAGTACAAAAAAATTACAGGTTAAGTCCTGATATAAAAAAACCAGCTTTCGAGCTGGTTTTTTTATGCTTATGAAAACGCTAATTCACTAAAGGCGCTATATAAATAGCCTTTGGCTTCAGGATGTCCTAAATGGGCTGCGCGTTCTAGCCAATATTGTGCTTTACCATAATTTTTATCTAAACCAAACTCGCCATGTAAATAGCTCTCGCCTAGTTTAAAGGCTGCATCTGCATTACCACGTAGGGCTGCACGTAGAAAATACCAAACAGCATTGCGGTCATTTGAGGAAATGGTGTAATGATCCTCTTTAATATGTTCATTAATAGCCAAATTTTCAAAAAACTGAGCTTTACTAATTTCTTGTTTTGATTCAGAAAGAAGGTCATTATTCCTAAAACTCAGGAAACATGAGCGCAATTGTTGTTTTACGATATTGATGTTCATAGCCGTCTCCTTTCATTTAAGCTTTTTCTTTATTGTGATTTGAATATAAATCTTTTTTATTAGCTTGTGTTGATTTATTTATAGATAAAATCAGATTTAAATGTAATTTATGTAAAGATTTTATTTGTATATCAGATTTTAAATGAATTTAGGTATTTAACCTCTATTCTATTCATATCGCTTGGCCTTTTCGGGGCGATTTAAATAACCAAGGCGCTATGTAATAAGAATGAATAAAGATTAAATGATGATTTGCAAAGTTAACTATTCCAGAGTGCTCGTCTGCTTTAAAGATGAATTTATTTATTAAAGTCACCCCGTAAATCAGACCACATCAGGAGTGGTGTAACAGTGACCACATCGAAGACCATCGCCAAAGGGTAGAGTACTATGCGGGTTGCTCGTTTGACTGGATGTTTGGTGGTGATGGTGGTTTCTTGTTGTAGGGTAATTGGATAGGGGTGTGCCAATTTCTGTTGGATTTTTTGTTGATCAAGCGCTTGATAGAGTTGTCCTTTAAAAAACACATTCATATAAGGATATGGCACAGTTTCTTGATTTTGAATCAAATCAAAATTTTGTCTAAAACCTAGAGATTTTAATAATTCTTTTTGCTTTGGATTGAGATCCACCATACGGGTGTGGTAGCGAATTTGTAATACGCCGTGAAAATGATTTGGGTCATCCATGGTCAACACCAAGGGTGAAGGGCTGGTTAAACTGCGTTGTTCTGTTGGAATGGCATGTAAAAGTTTGAGGAGTTCGGTGCTACCATCAGTCATTAAATAGTTAAAATCTTGGCCTATAAAGACCAACCCTTGGTTTTTCTCATTATGAATGGCTTGTCCCAGCGCCAGAATTTGATCGGTTTTGAGTGTGGTGGTTTGAACCTGAGTGCTTTCATTGGGCAGGGCTGTGGAAAGTAGCGTGGTTGCGCATCCACTTAAAGCAATGGCTAAGACCAGAAGGGAGAAGGTTTTATACATAAGATACCCGTAAGAGAGAACATTATTGTCATGAATCAAAATCAAAAAACGTTTTAAATCAGTGAGAAACTCACTGAAAATTGTTTTGTAATTTTATTACATTGGCATAGCCTGCTATAGTGCCTTTGTACAATTTACTGTAAGGGTGTGCTGTTGCAACGCTCAACTGTTTTCGTGACCGTCTTGCTGAGTTTGTTCATGTTCCAAAGTTTCTGGAATGTGGCGGCAGCTTTTTGTGCGCATGAAACGGTCAGTGAGTACAGTAGTTTGAATCATTTTGGGCATCATGCTTCTGAAAAGAAACCAATAGCGGAACATCGTGCAGCATTTGATAAAGTGGCAGCAGATTTGCCGATGCCCTTAAGCTTGCAAGATCATCATGATCATCTGCCATCTTGTTTTCATGTGGTGGTGGCTGAAGTTCAGCAACGTGTGAATGAACCGATGTTGCATAGCCAAGACATAGAACAAAAATATTACTGGTCTAATTCCTACCAGTCACCACATCTCACAGGACTCAATCCGCCCCCTGTATTGACCCCGCTATAGGTGGGGTAGCCGAAAAATAGCCCACCGCAATCTTATTACTTTGCGGGGCTTTATATGTCTTCTAGTTTAAATCAGCGTATCCATGCGGTTGAGCAGCGTACGCGAAAAAATCCTACTCAATTGTCATTGCCGTGGTCAGTCTTGGCTCTTGCCTTGAGCACTGCTATTTTGAGTCCATCCATTGCCGCAGAATCTTTACTGGATGCCAATCAGCAGCCTGTAACTCAGGCTGCACAACGCAATGTGAATTTTGAGCAAATCTTGCAGGATGTGAAACGATATCAGGCTGGCACGGGGGTGTGGCAAACACAGCAAGGAATTGCTGAGGCCAATGTCAAACAGGCGGGTTTATGGGCGAATCCAAGTATCTCGATTCAGCAAACTGATTTCAGGTCAGGTAAAGACAAGGAATTGGAGTTTGGTGTTTCGCAGAAGCTTGATATTTTTGGGGAACGTCGTGCTGCGGTGAAGCTTGCCAATGTACAAGCCTCTCAAGTCGGTCTCAACCAAGAGCTATACAATGCGCAACTTGAGTTGGCAGTGAAATATCTGTGGTCGCAGGTAGTTGTGTTAGAGCTGGAACATGATGTGGTTCAGGCGCAGTTAAAAACCAGTCAAGCCACTTTAGACGCGACACGTTTAAGACTCAAAGCGGGCAGTATTGCGCAGGTCGATTTAGATCGTACTTTGATGGCGCATATTGAAAATCAGCGTTTATTTCAGCAGACCGAGCTGGCTTTAGCCACGGCAAAGCGTCAGTTGGCAAATCTGTGGGGCAGTACCGATAATCGCTTCTCTACCCAAGCAAGCAATGTCTGGCCACAACAAAAAGATTTGCAAGATTATTTGCAGAACAACTTATTTGAGCGTGCCATTCAACTCGACATCGTGCGTCAAAAAGCCAATATCGATTATTTAAAAGTATCTAATCGACCGAATCCAACCGTGAATTTAGGCATGGTGCAAAGTAAAAGCGCCGAAACCAATTCGACCGATAACAAGTTCAGGGTGGGAATCGATATCCCTTTGAATATTTTTAATCGTCAACAGTATTCATTGCGAATTGCCAATGCCAAACAAGATTTATTGGTCAAGCAGCAACAGTTCTATAAGCAACAAAACCTAAATGCGATTCAGACCTTGAGTTCAGAATTGGCTGGTCTGAAGCAACAGTTTGATCTGGTTAACCAGCGACAAATTCCATTGTCCGAAACGGTACAAGAGAAAATGCTGCTTGGTTTCAAAGTTGGTAAATATGCCATTACCGATGTGCAGCAAGCCACCATGCAATTGCAAGATCAACGTTTAAATAAAGTGCAGTTACTCAAGAGTGCTTGGCAAAAACAAATTGATGCAGAGAGTTTAGCACTGGGCATTGAGCCGAGCATGGTGAGCTCAAGTGACGCATTAAATCAGATTAATCAAACCCTTTGGAAAGATACCAATAGCCTTCCCGCTGTAGTAGGAGCAGAATAATGTCGACAAATAAATCTAAAAAGCAGTGGTTTTGGGTCATTCTGGTTGTTGCTGTTGGCTTAGTCCTCAGCGCATTATTATTTTTCACAGGCAAGAACAAAACCAGTAGTGATGCTGCTACGGCTGATAGCCATGGCGAAGGTGAGGCAGGGCATGCTGAGGGTGAAGCAGGGCATGCTGAGGAAAGTGAGGAAGGCAGTTTAAATCTTAGTCCAAAACAGATGACTGAATACGGGGTTAAACTGGCTCAGGTCGGTGTGGGCGAAGTCGGACAGCAATTCGCCTATCCTGCCAAGTTGGTCACCAATACCGATCAGCAAGCGCATGTTTCAGCGACCTTTGCTGGACGTGTGGAAAGTGTCAATGCGGTACTCGGTCAACAAGTCAAGAAGGGGCAAGTGTTAGCCACGCTATTTATTCCTGATTTGGTGGATCAGCAAGCCAATTTAAGTATTGCTCAGGAAGCGTTAACCCTCGCTCAGCAAGATTATCAACGTGAAAAGCAACTTTGGGAGCAAGGGGTTTCTGCACGTCAGGATTATCAACGTGCTTACAATGCCTATCGTCAGGCGCAGATTCAGGTACAAGCTGCGCGTAGCCGTTTATCTGCCTTGGGTGCATCCAATGGTAGTCAGGGCCGCTATGTTTTGACCGCGCCTTTAAGCGGTGTGGTGAGTCTAAAAGATATTGTGGTAGGTGAGCAAATTACGGCAGATAAGCAGTTATTTGTGATTGATCAGCTAGATCAACTTTGGATTGAATTTATTTTACCAAGTGTGAATAACATCAATGTCCAACCCGATCAACAGATCGAGTTTAAGTCGTTGCAAACCAATAATAGCTTTAAAGCACAAATCCAGACTTTAACCACAGCAGCAGATACACAAACGGGTCGTTTACAGGTACGTGCCAAAGTGTTAACCCCAGCCAAAGAATTACGACCAAATTTGATGGTGAATGTACTATTAGATGGCACGGACAAGAAGCCTGTACTCCGTGTTGCCAAAGCGGCGATTCAGCAGATCGAGGGCAAAGCCACCGTTTTTGTTGCTAAGCAAGAAAAAGACCAAATGCATTTCACGCCAACGCCAGTACAACTGGGTAATTACTCAAGTGATGGATTATGGGTTGAAATCCAATCGGGTCTGACTGAAAAGCAACAATATGTCAGTCAAGGTAGTTTCCTTTTGAAATCAGAGATCGAGAAGGGAGAGGCTGAGCATGGACACTAACGATAAGTTGCAGCTTCCTCCCGCGGAAGGTCTGTTTGATCGGATTATTCAGTTTTCAATCCGCAATGCGATTTGGGTCATGCTGTTTGTAGTGGCATGGATCGGGGTCGGGATTTATAGCTACCAAAAATTGTCGATTGATGCAGTGCCTGACATTACCAACGTACAGGTACAAATTAACAGCCAAGCGGGTGGATTCACCGCGCCTGAAGTTGAACAACGGATTACCTATCCGATTGAAAATGCCATGTCGGGTATTCCAAATTTGGAGCAAACCCGCTCGATCTCCCGTTATGGCTTATCGCAAGTCACGGTGATTTTTAAAGATGGGACTGATATCTATTGGGCGCGTCAGCTGATTAACCAGCGCTTACAGGAAGCCAAGAGTGCCTTGCCTGATGATATTGATCCACAAATGTCACCGATTTCAACTGGTCTAGGCGAGATCTATCAATGGGTGATTAAGGCTGAACCGAATGCCAAAAAAGCAGATGGTACGCCTTATCAGGCCATGGACCTACGTGAAATTCAGGACTGGATTGTTCGTCCTCAATTACAACGTGTGCCAGGTGTTGCAGAAATCAACACCATTGGCGGTTATAACAAGACCTACGTGGTTTCTCCTGATCTGAAACGTTTGCAACAACTGCAAATTCCGTTAACCGATTTACAAACCGTACTCACTGAAAATAATGAAAACCGCGGTGCGGGTTTTATTGAAGAAAATGGTCAGCAACTTACGGTGCGTATTCCGGGGATGTTGAAAACTGTACAAGATATTGAGAATGTCACGGTCAGCACCAAGAATGGTTTGCCAATCCGTGTTGCCGACGTTGCAACGGTTTCGATTGGACATGATCTGAGAACAGGCGGTGCCACCTATAATGGTGAAGAAACCGTACTGGGTATTGCCATGATGATGATGGGTGAGAACAGTAAATCCATCGCTCAAGCACTCGACAGCAAAATGCAGGAAATTAAACGTTCATTGCCTGAAGGGGTGGTGGTCGAAACGGTATATAACCGTAGTAATTTGGTCGACAAAGCCATTAAAACGGTGGCGAAGAACCTGATTGAAGGCGCAATCTTGGTGATTGTGATCCTGTTTGTATTCTTAGGGAACTTCCGTGCGGCATTGATTACCGCCTGTATTATTCCCTTATCCATGTTGTTCACTTTAACTGGTATGGCGGAGCAGAAAATCAGTGCCAACCTGATGAGTTTAGGGGCATTGGACTTCGGGATTATCGTCGATGGTGCAGTCGTGATTGTCGAAAACTGTATCCGACGGCTGGCAGAGGCACAGCACCATAAAGGTCGACTCCTGACCCGTTCAGAACGTTTTACCGAAGTCTTCTTGGCGGCCAAGCAAGCACGACGTCCACTGATTTTTGGTCAAATCATCATTATGGTGGTGTATTTGCCTATCTTTGCCTTAGCGGGTGTGGAAGCGAAAATGTTCCATCCAATGGCGATGACGGTGGTCTTGGCCTTGATCGGTGCCATTATTTTATCGGTGACTTTCGTTCCAGCAGCAGTGGCGCTATTTGTTACTGGTGAGGTCAAAGAGAAAGAAAGTCGCTGGATGGCGACGTTAAAAAGCAGTTATGAAAGCCTACTGGATAAAGCTTATGCATTCCGTTATGTGGTCGTGGCCGGTGCGATTACCATTCTGGTCTTAACGGCTGCGATTGGTTCGCGTGTCGGTAGTGAGTTTGCGCCACAACTGAGTGAAGGCGACTTTGCTTTACAGTTAATGCGTGCTCCAAGTACCGGAATTGAAGAGTCACTGAAAATTCAGGAAAGTGTTGAAAAACAATTGTTAGCAGAGTTCCCTGAAATCAAAGCAATCTTTGCACGTACGGGTACAGCCGAAGTGGCAACAGATGTGATGCCACCCAATATTTCAGATGCCGTGGTGTTATTAAAACCGCGTGATCAATGGCCAGATAAGTCGGAAACCATCGATGAACTTCGGACTCGAATGTTGGCCTATGTAGAGAAAATCCCAGGCAACAATAGTGAGTTTTCACAACCGATTGAATTGCGTTTTAACGAACTGATTTCAGGTGTCCGTAGTGATATTGGGGTCAAGATCTTTGGTGATGATATGCAGGTTCTGAACCAAGAGGCTGAAAAAGTTGCTCAAACCCTGAGAACCATCACGGGTGCAAGTGAAGTCAAGGTCGAGCAGACCGATGGCTTACCTTTACTCAATGTGGATATCGATCATGCTTTGGCGGCGCAATACGGTTTATCCGTGAAATCCATTCAGGACTTGGTCGCTGCCAGTATTGGTGGACAAAGTGTTGGACAGATTTTGCAAGGTGACCGTCGTTTTGATTTTGTGGTGCGTTTGGATGATGTGATGCGTACGCCGCAGCAATTGGCCATGCTGCCAATTCAACTGCCAAATGGTGGTTTGATTAAACTGCAAGATGTGGCAAAAGTGGAAAATATTTTAGGCTTGGCGCAAGTCAGTCGTGAAAATGGCAAGCGCCGTGTTGTGGTCACCACCAACGTACGCGACCGTGATTTAGGTTCATTTGTGGGGGAGATGCAGCAGAAATTATCTCAGCAAAAATTACCAAGCGGTTATTGGCTCGGTTATGGCGGTCAGTTTGAAAATCTGGCCTCGGCAAAAGCCAGAATGCAGATTGTGGTGCCATTGGCATTGCTGATGATCTTCGTTTTGTTGATGGCGGTGTTTAATAACTTTAAAGAAAGCTTGCTGGTGTTTAGTGGCGTGCCATTTGCCCTATCGGGCGGTTTGGTGGCGCTGTGGTTACGCGATATCCCCTTGTCGATGTCAGCAGGTGTCGGTTTTATTGCGCTCTCTGGTGTTGCAGTGCTGAATGGTCTGGTGATGCTGAGCTTCATTAAAGAATTGCGTGAGCAATATGATGTTCATTACGCCACATGGCATGGTGCGGTATTACGTTTGCGCCCTGTCTTGATGACCGCTTTTGTCGCATCGCTTGGCTTTATCCCAATGGCGATTGCCACCGGTACAGGGGCAGAAGTTCAGCGCCCACTGGCCACTGTAGTGATTGGCGGGATTATTTCATCCACTTTACTGACCTTGCTGATTTTGCCAGTGGTGTATCGTTGGATGAATGAAGCGAAACAAAGTAAACGTCAGGAAAGTGCAATTTAATCTGTTTATGCTATCTTCTTAATGAAGCACTTTATTAAGAAGAATCTGAACCAGCCAAAGCGATTTCCGCTTTGGCTGACTTTAAGACTGCAACAGGTCTTATTTAATTATGATAAGGAGTCCAACATGGGTGGACATCAAGGGCATGACCATAGTCATGCAGCGGTCACTGAAGGTAATATCAAAAAACTCACCATTGCGCTGATACTGACTTCAACTTTCTTAGTGGTCGAAGTGGTTGCGGGTTTAATCACCCAGAGTTTAGCGTTACTGTCTGATGCAGCACATATGTTTACCGATGCTGCTGCATTGGCGATTGCTTTAGTGGCGATTAAAATTGCCAAACGTCCAGCAGATAACAAACGGACTTTTGGTTATCAGCGTTTTGAAATTCTTGCCGCCTTATTTAATGCCTCAATGCTATTCTTTGTGGCCATGTATATTTTGTATGAAGCATATCAGCGCTTTACGCAACCGCCTGAAATTCAAAGTGTCGGTATGTTGATTGTGGCGAGCTTAGGTTTGATTATTAATCTTATTTCCATGAAGCTGTTAATGTCCAGTGCTGCTGAAAGCCTGAATATGAAAGGTGCATACTTAGAAGTGTTGAGTGATGCACTCGGTTCAGTGGCTGTTATTGTCGGTGCTGTGGTGATCTATTTTACCAATTGGTATTGGGTTGATACTATTCTTGCCGTTGCGATTGGTTTTTGGGTATTGCCGAGAACATGGATTCTGCTCAAGCAAAGTATCAATATCTTGCTGGAAGGTGTTCCAGAAGAAGTGGATATTGAAAAGCTGCGCAATGATTTACTCGGATTAGATGGTGTTGAGAGTATCCATCAGTTAAAGGTCTGGGCAATTACCTCGAAGAATATTCATTTGACTGTGCATCTGTTTGCACCGAAGGTTGATCGTAATCAATTGCACCGTGCTGCGATTGAAATGTTATCGCATGAGCATGGCATTGCTGAGGTGACCTTGCAAATTGAAGATGATGAAGAAATGAATTGTCAGCATACTCATCAACATGATGAGAAAGCTGAACAAGATCCTTCACATCAGCATTAAGCTGATGTGAAGATTTGTTTTGGAATAATAATTAATTCTGCCATTCGTTGTTGCAGTCACGGCATTTCCAATGTTTTTGTGCTTGCATAAAGGCTTGCATTGAAATTTTAAAATCAGGTAGATCACGCCAGAACAGAACACCTGCAGTCACACAGATTGCAAACACCACAACGGTTGCAATTTGCAGACCTTGACCCGCACCATTACCAAAAATCCACATTGCAACACTAATCAAGACCAAAATTAATAAAATAAAAATGGCAGGAACCAGAAGCACTAAACTTTTAGGTACATTCGGACGAGGGCTGTTAGCACCCTGACTGGCAGGCATAATTTTCACGCTTTGACATTTAGGGCAACGGTATTGCATAAAGGATTCCTATTCTGTTTTGACTATTTTAGCGAAAATTATGCAAAAGCAAAAATCTTGAGCCTTTCAAATACATAAATTTACTTATTTTATTGTTTATCCTGTCCCCCAAGCCGACGTTTAGATTTGCCTAAAAACCTTGCGACAGCTCGTCTAAAGCCATTCGCAAAACTCGGGGCAGTCTGCTAAGTTGCAACATGAGTGGGTTGAATAATGCGAAAGGAAACGCATGTTAAGCACCAAAATTCTAAAATTGCGTTTATCTCGCATTCAGAAGGGCAAAGAACATCTCTCCAGCCAAGATAAGTTGATGTTGGTGACGATGCAAAGCCCTGATCTCAGTGCGCATTTTCTGTTGCGTTTATTTAAGGTGACTTTACCCAAGCAATGGCAATTCAGGCATGAGAATGATGAAGACCTGCTCTATGCCAGCCAATTAATTGAGTTGATTGAAGGTGAGCTACTGAGTGCTTATGAGTCACATGCGCGTAAATATGCATGGTATGAGCAGTGTTTGGTTTATCGTCTGAATTTTATTGAGACTCAGCCGAATCAGCAACATATCAATGGCTATCTACGTCAGTTGGATCGCTGTCTCGATCAACAACCGAAAATTGACCTTTTGCATTATTTCCAACGACATTATCCAAGTGCGCAACATGCGATTGCACTGGCCAAAGCCTACGCAGGGGCTGCACAATATAGCCAAGCAATTGAATACTATGAATGGGCGGCACAACAATCACCGCAACGCAATGAAACTGCTTTTTATGCTTATATTGATTGTCTGTTGAGTCGCAATCAGCCTGAATATCTGTCGCAGCTGAGTGATGTCGAATATGCGTTACATCTGTTGCTCCATCATCTGAAACCGATTGACCAGAAAAATCAGGCCCAGCGATTACAGCGTGCGGTCAGTTTGTTGTTACCCGAGTCGATACTGCGGACACGAGCTTCAAATACCAATTTATTGGCAGATATGGGACGTGGTCTAAATTCGCTGGGGAAATCCTTAAATGGCATTTTTGGCGCTAAGCCATCGCATATTCCTTATAGTCGGGATGTGATTGCAACTGCACCACAGCTTTTAACAGCACAGCGTGTACTCACAAGTTTAGTTCAGCAGAACACGATGCAAGCCGCATGGCAGCGTTTTCTGGAACAGGGTACGAGCAGTACAGAGCAAGTTGATCTACCGCTGACTTGTTTATGGCAAGCCATCCAACAGAATGCAGAGATTTTGTGCTTATTACAGCAACCTGTTCAGTATGAGGTGTTACTTACTCAACTGACTCCAATTGAATCGAAGTCAAACTATGATTTTGATCTGGGCCATATTCAGATCATCTTGCAACAAGGCTTGATGGCATATTTAGGTGATATCCGTTTGAATAAACAGCATCCTGAACGGAATGCACTCTATGAGCAACGTGATGTGGTTGTTCAGGATATGATTGCTTTTGCAGTCTGGTTCAATCAAGAGGTTCTAGCTGCATATTTGCAACAACAAAGCCAGCAGTTTGAGCAAGTGCGGAATGGATTAAGATTATTGGATGTATCGGCCTTAAGCAGTGGATTATTTGCCTTGCAGTTTGAAATGCAAAAACGCGTGCAGGATCTCGCTGATTGGATGGCGCTAAAACTGGTTAAAGGCAGTGAGTTTGAGCAGATGCAAGCCGCATGGGTGGCATTACGTGAACTCCCTAATTTTGGTATTGGACAAGAGAAAGTACAGCAGCTTGAATCAGCATTGGCACACTATAAAGCGCTGCGTTTCAGTCAGATGCAGACGCTGAGTGCTGAAGATCGATCAATACCTAGTGAAGCTGATGAGCCATAGAATTGTATGTAAAAGTGATGTTGCTCTGAAGTAGTAAATAATTTGAAGCGATGCAACAAAAAGACGCAAATCGCAGTGCAGAGCATGCTAATCTACAGAAAAACATCTAATAAGTTCAGAAAGCAGATTGATGCTCATAAGAAATGAGCTGGTAAGAAAGGGAAGAGGGAGAGCATCTTGAATCGACAAGATGATAAAAAGGCGATGTTCGATATTATGCCAGCGGATGCGGAAGTCTCTGCTGAGAAACCATCATTATCACGTCGACTGATTAATAAAACATTGCAGCATGCACAGGATGCGGTGGAATTTGCCAGCGATACTTCACGTAATATTGCGGGGGTGGCAGATGCCGCACTAGATGCCTTGGATCATGTCACGCATCACACCAAACGCGGTGTCGAAGGGGTGCGCAATACTGTACGTGATATGGTCTCGGAGACCAGTGAAGCGGCACGTCAGGTTGCTTTAGCCATGGCCAGAGCTTCTTTGGGAAAAAGCAGTCTGACCCTATATTTACCTGAGATGTTGCTGAATAATCAGATTCGCAAACGCATGGATCGTAGCGAAATTGACGATATTAAAATTGAGTGTGGTAATGACCGCTTCCATATTGAACTGGATGGGCACTATCGGCGTTTTCTGTATCGTCTTTCACTCGAATTTAATGTCTTAGAGTGTCGTATTGGGCAGGAAAAGTATTTACGTTTGCGCCAAGTCGATGAACATCTTGATCTACAAATTCGCCATGGCGGCACTTTAACTAATTGGGCGGCACGTCGTGTTGGGAATGTGAGCTTCGAGTTAATTAATTCTTTACCGATTCCATTCTTAATCAATCATCTGATTCGTGATGTGCCTGGTATTCAAAAAGAAGGGCATCGCTTATGGTATATCGACTTGGAAGAAGCGGGCTTTATTGATTTCATTAATAACCGTTCGTGGATGGTAGATAAGTTATTAAACCTGACCGATTTTAGTATTTTACCAGGTTTAAATATCTTGCAAGAAAGCCGTGAATTGGTACAACAACTGGTTGATCAATTCGAGATCCGTGGCCTACGAGTACAGTCTGGACGACTAGAAGTTCAGGTCGGGATTGGAACTGAATAGGCAATAAAAAAGCCACTGTCAATGCAGTGGCTTTTTCAGAATTTGGCGTCCCTACGGGGATTCGAACCCCGGTTACCGCCGTGAAAGGGCGATGTCCTAGGCCTCTAGACGATAGGGACATATCTGAGGAAATTTACCTGAGCGTCGTATGTAAAACATATTGATCGCTAGGCCTAAATTCTCGGCAAAGATTTTGTCTTTGCTTTTCCTCGAATTTAGTGGCGTCCCTACGGGGATTCGAACCCCGGTTACCGCCGTGAAAGGGCGATGTCCTAGGCCTCTAGACGATAGGGACGTTTCAGAGGTGGGCGTATATTAGGGTGAATTAGATAGGGTGTCAAACACTTTTCTCAAGAAAATCTAAAAAAAGCGGATAAGTGTCTAAAAATAAAACATGTTGCGGAATAAATAATCAAAAATAAGCAGTTAAGCAAAAAATACCGAGAAAATGTGGGTTTTAACAGACATAAAAAAATGCAGTCTAAGCTGCATTTTTTTGCGTATTGCTTATTTACGATGACGATAAAAAACGTAATGACTTAAATAGCAAGCTGCGATAAATAATAAGCAGCCAATAAAGCCCGCTTGCATTTCAGGGTCTGCTGCCATACTTAAACCTGTAATAAAACAGAAGATAAAGCCTAAGATCGGTACAATCGGATAAAGGGGAGCAGCAAATTTTAAATCTTTTGCTGTATGACCCGCTTTATACCATTGGCGTCTGAAGTTAAATTGACTCCAGCAAATACTCATCCACACGATGACCATGGTAAATGCCGCAACGCCCAATAAGTTCTTAAAAATCGTCTCAGGCGCAAAATGCTCTGATAACAGACCTGGAATCGCGCCAAACATGGTCACGACCAATGCAATAATCGGTGTACCACTTTTTGATAAGCGTGAGAAAACACTTGGGAGCTGGCGTTGATCTGACAAAGACCACATCATGCGTGATGCCGCATAGAGACCTGAATTGGCAGCAGACAGGAGTGCGGTAATAATCACGAAACGGATAATATCATCGGCATAAGGAATACCAATGTAGTTAAATACCGTGACGAAAGGACTGCTACTAACCCCTTCTCCCCCTAAGCCAGCGACTTGGAATGGCAGTAGGGCGCTGATCACAATAATGGTCCCCACAAAGAAAATCAATAAACGCCAGATTGCGGCATTGATGGCCTTTGGCACATTTTCAGCTGGATCTTTGGTTTCACCTGCAGCCACACCAATTAACTCTGTACCTGAAAAGGCGAAGTTAACAATCAGCATGGTGGTAAAGATGGGGATTAGCCCTTGCGGGAACCAGCCGTGTGCGGTCAAGTTATGGAATAACGGTGCTGACTCATAACCATTGAATGAAATCAAACCGAAAATTGCCAACAAACCTAAAATGATAAAGGCAATCACGGTCACGACTTTAACCAGTGCCAGCCAGAATTCGGATTCGGCAAACATTCGGGTTGAAGTGAGGTTGAGTCCTAAAATGGTGACTGCAAAGATAATGGTCCAAATCCACATCGAAATATGTGGAAACCATTCCTGCATCAGCAAGGCAGCGGCAGTAAATTCTGTGCCGAGGGTTGCCGTCCACGTGAGCCAATAGACCCAAGAAATCATATAACCTGTGCCTGGACCAATATATTTTTGAGCGTATGCACCAAAAGATCCAGCAACAGGCATGTGTACAGCAAGCTCACCTAAGCAGAGCATGACCATATAGGCAATTAAACCACCTAACACATAGGCGATAATTGCGCCCACAGGGCCAGTTTGAGCGATAACTTCACCAGAACCTAAAAATAAACCTGTACCGATTGCACCGCCTAAAGAAAGCATAACTAAATGGCGAGTGCTCATGGCACGTTTTAATGTTTTTGATTCTGAATGCGTATTCGAGTTGGAAGATTGCATACGACAATTTGTCCAAGCATAGAGAAGCGGCTATTTTATGGAAAATTCGAAAATGTGCAATCTGATTGAGAAAGATTGTGAGAAAAATATAATTATTAGATAAGAATATGGCGTCCCTACGGGGATTCGAACCCCGGTTACCGCCGTGAAAGGGCGATGTCCTAGGCCTCTAGACGATAGGGACAGATGAGGCAACACACAAATGACTAAAAGTCTAACTTCATCTCGGTCACGTGTTGTGATTTCGAGAATCTGGTGGAGCCAAGCAGGATCGAACTGCTGACCTCTACAATGCCATTGTAGCGCTCTACCAACTGAGCTATGACCCCAGAATGTGTGAGCGCAATATTAGGGGGAATGCGCTCACACGTCAATCACTAAACTGGATTAAGTCTCACTATTTGCATCATTTTTCGGCAATTTTAGTGATTCATTTAGCTTTTCCCAAACTTTCAGCTCTTTCTTGCTTGGTCCACCCACAAGTTCTAGGGCATGACGTAAACGTGCAAAAGTCAAATCAGGGCCGAGAGTGACCATCGCTTGCATCACAGGCGTTGAACTGGTTGAACCTGCAATCGCAATAAAGAAGGCTGGCATGAAATCACGTAATTTGATTTCCATTTGATTAGCCAAGTCCATCAAGGTTTGGCTAACCGTGTCATTATTCCAACTAAACTGACTTTCTAAACGCCAAATCGCAAATTGTAGGCTCTGGCGCACTTGCTCTTCAGTCAATTTTTTGCTTTCAAACTGTTCTTTGCTGATTTGTGGCATGTGGTTGAAATAGAAACCTGCCCAATTGACGGCTTCAGAGAGTAAGTTGATACGTGGCTGAATCGCAGCCGCAATATCTTCAAGGGTTTGACGATCACTTTTCCATGTCAATAAACGGTCTAAAAGCTGTCCTGGTGTCAATCCTTTGATCCACTGACCATTGAGCCAATTGAGTTTTTCAACATCAAAAATTGGTCCGCCTAGTGAAACACGTTGCACATCAAAGTTTTCAATCATGTCTTCTAGGGTGAACACTTCACGCTCATCTGGCATTGACCAGCCCATACGACCTAAATAATTTAATAACGCTTCTGGTAAAACACCGATATCACGGTAGTAATTGATTGAGGTTGGGTTCTTACGTTTAGACAGTTTCGATTTGTCTGGGTTACGCAACAATGGCATGTGACACAGCGTTGGCATGTCCCAACCGAAATATTGATACAGTAATTGATGCTTCGGTGCAGAGGGTAACCACTCCTCACCACGCAAGACATGGGTGATTTCCATTAAGTGGTCATCGACCACATTGGCAAGGTGATAGGTCGGTAAACCATCCGTTTTGAGCAGCACTTGCATATCCACTTGTGCCCAAGGGATTTCCACTTCACCACGCAGTAGGTCATTGATTTTGCAAATCCCTTCTTCAGGCACTTTCATACGAATCACATGCGGTTCAGCAGCAGCAAGACGGCGTTGTACTTCTTCTTGTGATAGTTTTAATCCACGACCGTCGTATTTCGGTGTTTCACCACGCGCTTGTTGTTCAGCACGCATTTGGTCAAGTTCTTCTGCGGTTGCAAAACAATAGAAAGCATGACCTTTTTCAACCAATTCCAAAGCGTACTGTTTATAAATTCCCATACGTTCAGATTGGCGATAAGGGGCATGTGGACCACCTACATCTGGACCTTCTGACCAATTCAAACCCAACCAGCGTAAAGAATCTAAAATCATTTTTTCAGATTCAGGTGTTGAGCGAAGTTGATCCGTATCTTCAATACGTAAAATAAACTCACCGCCGTGCTGCTTGGCAAAACATAGATTAAATAACGCAATATAAGCTGTGCCTACGTGTGGAAAACCAGTAGGAGACGGCGCAATACGGGTACGAACTTTCATAAATGATCGGAGCTTAAATTTAAATTGAAATGATTATAACGAAAAAGCCTAGTCACGGCATGACTAGGCTTGATTTAAATATGTGAAGGGGCACATATTTAAAATTTAAGAGGTATGCGGTTGGAATATAGTTTGAACGAAACGGGAAAAACGTTCATGCTGACTTGCAAAGAAGGTTTGTGTCGGTGTGGTACGAATCGTATTCAGCATTTTTAATTCATCATCTGTCGATGGCAACATGCTGGTATTACGTTTTTGCTGATCAAGCGCTTTTACGATCAGGCTCGAAGAAGATTTATCAATGGTTTTTATGTTGTTCGTTTCTTTAATTGCCGCTGCATGTCCCATTTGAACAGACGCTGCTAGAAATATGCTTAGGCTCAGTGCTTTTTTCAATTTTAATGCTCGCATTGCTCACATCCCCTTCATGATTTTGAGTCTACAAGACTAACCAAACAACTATAGTATTGCTTTAATAATACGATTTAAACATAAATCTTAATAAAAAAGTATAACTACGTCACACTTTTTACAAAAATATTAAAATTTGACACATGCTGCCATGTATTTATAGCAAAACGACTACTTTGTATACAAGTGGAATTTAGCAAGCAAATGTGTAGAAAAAGTGGAGAATGATAATTTTTCTCATTTTGACATAAAAATAACTGCTTGAGTATTTTTTTTAATGCAGGAAATACAGGCTGTGGCTATATCTTAAAAACAGAATAGTAATAAATTAATTGATATAACTATATGATTGTAAATTATTTTTAAAGAAATATAGTGGTGACAAACGGGGCGAAATGAGAAAGAATAAATGAAAACAGTTATTGCAGCGGCATTGCTGGCGCTGGGTCTAAATAGTGTGGCACAAGCGGCAACCACTTTTTTAAACGTGTCTTATGATCCGACACGTGAATTTTATCAAGAATATAATCAGGCATTTGGTCAGTACTGGAAAAAAAGAACAGGGCAAGAGGTTGATTTCAAGCAGTCGCATGGTGGTTCGGGTAAACAAGCGCGTTCAGTCATCGATGGCTTGCAAGCGGATGTGGTGACCTTGGCCTTGGCCAATGATATTGATGAAATTGCCAATGCAGGTTTAATTCGTAAAGACTGGCAAAAACAATTTAAAGACAATTCGGCACCATACACTTCAACGGTGGTGTTTTTGGTGCGTAAAGGCAACCCCAAGAATATTCGTGACTGGAATGACTTGACCAAGCCAGGTGTTGAAATCATTACTCCGAACCCGAAAACAGGTGGAGCGCCACGCTGGATTTATTTGGCGGCATGGGGTTATGCACTTAAACAACCGGGTGGTAACGATGCGAAAGCCCGTGAATTGGTGAAAAAGCTCTATCAAAATGTCAAAGTCTTGGATTCAGGTGCGCGCGGCTCCTTAACCACTTTTGCTGAGCGAGGTATTGGTGATGTGCTGTTGTCTTGGGAAAATGAGGCTTTATTGGCAACTCAAGGCTTAGGTAAAGATAAGTATGAAATTGTGTATCCATCAATTTCGATTTTGGCAGAGCCTTCAGTTGCGATTGTTGATAAAACCGTCGATAAAAATGGCAACCGTCAGCTAGCGCGTGGTTACTTGAATTTCCTTTATTCACCATTAGGGCAGGATTTGGCTGCGAAATATTATTTCCGCCCGCGTAATCCTCAAGTTGCGGCAAAATATGCACAACAATTTCCAAAGATTCAATTGTTCAAAATTAATGACGTGTTTGGTGGGTGGGCAAAGGCGCAAAAAACCCATTTTGTAAATGGTGCGATATTTGATCAGATTTATGCGGAAAAACCATAAACCAGATCCGTACTCAACATATTGCAAAAATTGAAAAAGCAAATACCAACTGTATTTGCTTTTTTATTGACTGAAAAATGATAAGAAAACGGTTTTATCTATGAAAAGTTAAGAATTCTCTACAAAAAGTCGTTTGGTACTGGCATAAAACAAGGTGATAATGTGCAGTTACATTTTCAGCTGTTGATTCTTTTCTTATGTCGCATATTTCTGTCTTACTTCATGAAACCGTTGATGGCGTATTGGCAGGTCGCGATACTGGTATTTTTGTTGATGCGACTTTTGGTCGTGGCGGACACACCCAGCTATTACTGTCCAAATTAGATGCCAATGCGCGTGTCTATGCTTTTGATAAAGATCCACAAGCCCTTGAAGTTGCTGCACAATTAGAACAAGAAGACTCGCGCTTTAAAATCATTCATGCCAGTTTTGCCGATATTCAAACAGAACTTGCCAACATTGGCATCACTGAAGTGGATGGGATCATGGCGGACCTTGGGGTTTCATCACCACAACTCGATCAGGCAGAACGTGGTTTTAGCTTTATGCAAAACGGGCCACTGGATATGCGTATGGACAATTCGCAAGGCCCAACAGCTGCACAATGGTTACTTGAAATTGAAGAAGAAAAACTCGCAAATATTATTTACCAATATGGTGAAGAACGTTATAGCCGCCGTATTGCCAAAGCGATTAAACTGGCAGGGGAAATGACCACAACGGCACAACTGGCAGAGGTGGTCAAAACAGCACATCCAAAGTGGGAAAAGCATAAGCATCCTGCCACACGAACCTTCCAAGCGATTCGTATTGCCATTAACAAAGAACTTGATGATATCGAGAGCTTTTTACCGCAAGCTGTCAGTTTGTTAAAAGCAACGGGGCAATTGGCCGTGATTAGCTTTCATTCTTTGGAAGATCGTTTAATTAAGCAGTTTATCCAAAAAGAATCGAGCTTACCTGAAGATTCGGGTTGGGGCATGCCTCAAGCACAGGTGGATACTCGACGTTTAAAGAAAGTCTCTCGTATTCGTGCGAGTGAAGCAGAAGTAAAAGCAAATCCTCGTTCACGTAGTGCGTGGCTACGTGTGGCAGAGCGTTTAGAGCAAAAAGGCTGAGAATGAACAACAACAATGATGATGACGTGATATCAAGTAGCAGAAAGGGACTGAAAAAGGTTGCTGTTTATGCTGTACTCGTTGCACTGGTGTTCACCAGTGCAATGATGGTGGTATTTCAGGTATTTGAATATCGTCATGATTATCGTGACTTGAGTGCATATATGCGTGAACGAGATGATTTAAACGCAGAATGGGGGCGTTTATTGATTGAGCAGCAAACCTTTGGGGCAACCGCCCAGATCGGTTCACGCGCAGTGACGCAACTCCGTATGTTCTCACCACCAGCGACACAGACGGTTGTGATTTCTTTACCTATGACTTCAAAGCAAGATAAATAAGGCATGCTGTATGGCAGATAAGCGAAGCAAACCAATACGAAAAAAACAGCAGTCCATTTCTGAAAGACCGACCCTTACTTTAGATATGTGGCGATTTTACTTGCTTTGGGGCACTGTGCTGCTGTGCTTTGTGGTGCTGATTGCGCGTGCTTTCTATGTGCAGGTGGTCAATAAAGACTTTCTGCAAAATAAAGCCAATGCCAATATTCTGCGGACGGAGCGATTGGAGGCGATGCGTGGCGTGATCAGTGATCGTCACGGCGTACCTTTGGCGATTAGTACGCCGATCATGAAAATTGTGATTGACCCGAGAGATTATTGGGACACGAAACAGCAATTTGATGAAATTACCGCGGAGCTGAAAAAAGATCCGAATAACCGTAAATTAAAACGCCAATTGCCTGATAAAAACTTGAATCTTGATGAGTTGGCAGATGCTGTTGGGGTTGATCGTGCAGATTTGAAAAAACAAATGCAGGCGCGTCCACGCTCACGCTATTTGGTCTTACAAAAAGAAATTCCACCGCAACAAGCGGACTTGATCACCAAGCGTAATTTCCAGGGTGTTTATGCTGAGAAAAGCTATAAGCGCTACTATCCGCAGCCGCAACCGAATGCTCAGATTATTGGGTTGACCAATAGTGAAGGGGTCGGGATTGAAGGCTTGGAAATGCAGCTGAATAAACAGTTGTCAGGTGTTGATGGCGAGCAAAAAATTATTCGGGATAAAAAGGGCAACCGCCTCAAAGTTTCTGAAGTCATTAAAGAAGTCGAGTCGGGTGAAAATGTCACCCTGAGTATCGACTCGCGTTTGCAATATATTATGTACCGTGAATTGACTGCGGCAGGTGTGGCCAATAATGCCCGCTCAGCAACGGCGATTGCGGTGGATGTCAAAACGGGTGAAATTTTGGCGATGACCAGTTGGCCATCGTATAACCCGAATGATAAAAATGGTCTTAGCAACAAAGATGCGATGCGTAACCGTGGCGCGATTGATATGTTTGAGCCAGGCTCAACCATGAAACCTTTTACCGTGGCTGCGGCGTTGGAAAGTGGTAAATATACCCCAAATACCATCGTCAACACTTCACCAGGTTCAATGCGTTTAGGTTGGCATACCATTCGTGATACGCATAACTATGGTGCCTTAACAGTTTCTGGCGTGATTATTAAATCTTCGAACGTCGGTTCGGCCAAGATTGCACTCTCTTTACCTAAAGATACGGTACCGTCTTTCTTTAGACGTGCGGGCTTTGGGCATCGTTCGGCGGTTAAATTCCCAGGTGAAAGTGCTGGTTTACTCTATTCAGGCGATAAGCTGAATCCGTCTCAATTAGGGACCATGGCCTATGGTTATGGCTTGAATGCGACCATTTTGCAGGTCGCACAAGGTTATGCCATGTTGGCGAATCATGGTGTGCAAATGCCCCTGAGCTTGCGTAAGTTAGACAAAGCCCCTGAAGGTACGCAAGTCTTAGCCCCTAAAATTGCGGATCAAGTACTGACCATGCTTGAACAAGTAACCATGCCAGGCGGAACCGCGAAACAAGCGGTAATCCCCGGTTATCGTGTCGGCGGTAAAACAGGGACGGCACATAAATTACGTGCCGACCGTAAAGGCTATTCAAACAGCGAATATCGTGCTTTATTTGCAGGGGTTGCGCCGATCAGTGATCCTCGTTTAGCCATGATTGTGGTGGTTGAAAATCCACAAGGTCGCTACTACGGTGGTTTGGTGGCAGCACCCGTATTTGCACGTATTATGCAAGAGTCCTTACGTTTACTGAACGTACCTTTAGATAAGCCCCTTGATACTTCTATAAAATCCAATCCGTAGGTAGATTATGTCGATTCGTTTTCAACAGATACATCCGATCAACATCGATGCGGCTTGGTATACACAGCCTTTTCAAGGCTTTTGTCTAGACAGTCGCAAGGTTGAACAAGGGCAGATTTTTATTGCACTGAGTAGTTATAGCCAACCTGAAAAAACCCGCCAATTTGCACAAAATGCTTTGGATGCAGGTGCATTGGCGATCATTAGCGAGACTGCTTTAGGTTTTGCGAATGAGTGGGTTTGTCCAGATGTGCGCTATTTGATGGGTGAGTGGCAAAAGCAATATTTGCAAGCGGTTGATCCTGTAACCACATTGCGTGGAATTGCAGTCACAGGAACCAATGGTAAAACCACGATTTCACGTCTAATCGCAGAGTTGGTGAGTTCACAAGGCAAGGGTTGCGCAGTCATGGGCACCACGGGTAATGGGATTTTGCCGAATTTAACCCCATCAACACATACCACTTTGGATGCTTTACAATTACAACTCGCCCTGCATGATTATGCTAAACAGGGGGCAAGCTTTGTGGCATTGGAAGCTAGCTCTCATGGTTTGGAGCAAGGCCGCCTGAATGGCTGTGAACTTGAAATCGCGGTGTATAGCAATTTAAGCCGTGATCATTTGGATTATCACGGGACTTTGGAGGCGTATGCCGAAGCTAAAGCTTTGTTATTCAAATTCACAACTTTAAAGGCTGTGGTCATTAATCTTGATGATGCATATGCACATCTGATGTTGAATGCTGCGAAAGCCAATCCAGCACAACCTAAAATTCTGACTTATTCTTTGACTCAGACGACAGCGGATTATTATATTGCGGATTTGCAATATCGTTTGAGTGGAGCAAGTTTTACGTTAATTGCTCCGACAGGTCACTATGTGGTGCAAAGTCCATTACTTGGGCAGTTTAATGTTGAGAATTTATTGGCCAGCCTGATTGCGGCAGAGTATGCCGGTTTTAGCTTGGCAGATTTAGTCCAGTTTGTACCGCAGCTCCAAGGTGCACCGGGGCGTATGCAGGTGATTCAGGATGCAGAGCGTTTATTTGTGGTGGATTATGCACATACCCCTGATGCCTTGATTCAGGTATTAACGACATTAAAGCGTCATGTCACGGGTCAGCTTTGGGCGGTATTTGGTTGTGGTGGCGACCGGGATCGTGGCAAACGTCCATTGATGACACAGGCTGCATTGGATCATGCCAATCCCGTTGTGCTTACCTCGGATAATCCGCGAACTGAAAATCCTGAACAGATTTTTGCGGATATGAAGCAAAGCATCAATTTCGCAGAACATGAGATGCATGAAATTCATGATCGTCGTGAAGCGATTAAATTTGTGGTCGCACAAGCTCAAGCGGGTGATATTGTGGTGATTGCAGGTAAGGGACATGAAAACTATCAAGAGATTGATGGGGTTCGTCACTGGTTTGATGATGTGGTTGAGGTGCAGTCTGCGATTGCTGCACAGCCACATTCTGTCGATTCAGCATATTCTGCGCAATAAGCTTAAAAGGTAAATAAAGCATATGCATACTTCAACGACCAGTACCGTTCCATTACAAGCTTGGACCGCAGAACAATTACAACAAGCGACCCAAGGCGAGTGGTTTCAGCACAATATTCCACAAGGTGAAATTAAACGTATTTTAACCGACTCACGTCATGCCGAAGCTGGTGATGCTTTTCTCGCCTTAAAAGGTGAGCGTTTTGATGCGCATACTTTTGTCGCGCAAGTTGCGAAGCAAGGTTGTCAAATTGCCATTGTCGAACATCCTGTTGATGCAGATATTGCACAGTTGATCGTCAAAGATACCCGTCTGGCGTTGGGGCAGCTCGGTGCTTATCGCCGTCAACAGAATTCACAGCTCAAAGTGATTGCTTTGACAGGTAGTAGTGGCAAAACCACCACTAAAGAAATGTTGGGCAGTATTTTATCTCGTTTGGCACCGACCTTAATTACCCGTGGCAACCTGAATAATGATTTGGGCGTGCCGATGATGTTGCTTGAGCTACGTCCTGAGCATCAATATGCTGTGATGGAGTTGGGCGCGAGTCATCAAGGTGAAATTGATTACACCTCGAATTTGGTGCAGCCGCATGTGGCAGGCATTTTGAATATTGGTACCGCACATCTGGGTGAGTTTGGTGGACGCGAGGGCATTTGCCGTGCTAAATCAGAAATCTATGCGCATATCTTGCCTGAAGGGATTGCGATCGTCCCTGCGCAGGATGATTTTAGTGAGACCATTCGCCAAAATGCACAAGCACATTCAAGCTTGAGTTTTGGGGAAGGTGGTGATGTATTTGCAACCGAAGTTCAGCTGCATCCTCAATCGGCGCAATTTAATTTGCATACACCACAGGGGATGCGTGCAGTGAATTTGCCATTTGCAGGCGCGCATAATGTCCAGAATGCCGCTGCAGCGACTGCTTTTGCACTCGCGCTTGGTATTGCACTGGATGATATTGTACAAGGTCTGGAGCAAGCGCAAGGGGCGAAAGGTCGGTTAAACTTTATTCAACACCAAAATCATTTATTTATTGATGATACCTATAATGCCAATCCAACTTCGATGCGTGCAGCAGCACAGGTTTTGTTGCAGCAGCAAGGCTTAAAAGTCATGGTGATGGGAGATATTGGGGAACTCGGTGAAAGCAGTTGGCAAGAACATCATGATTTAGGGCACGATTTAGCAATGTTGCCGCTGGATCAATTGGTTGTGGTCGGGGAGTTTGCAACCGCTGCACAACAGGGCTCAGCCAATGCAGCAAAGTTACATGCCTTTGCCTCTCAAACAGAAGCATTACCGTTTTTAATTAATTTAGTCCAAACACATCAACCCCAGTCAATGAGTTTCCTATTCAAAGGGTCTCGTTATACCCATATGGAAACGTTGATGGCTGACTTGATGGAGAAAATTTAAATGTTGTTATGGTTATTTGAACAATTGGCGGACTATAACAGTTCGTTTCAAGTTGTTCGTTATTTAACATTACGCTCTTTATTGAGTTTGCTGACGGCCTTGACGATCGGACTGGTGCTAGGCCCTGTCATGATTCGTAAATTACAAGCATTAAAATATGGTCAGGCGGTGAGCTCTTTTGCGCCTGAAAACCATGCCAAAAAAATGGGGACCCCAACCATGGGCGGGATTTTAATCCTGCTTTCGATTGGAATCAGTACGCTATTGTGGGCGGATTTATCCAATCCTTATGTCTGGATTGTGCTGGGCGTCATGGTGGTGTTCGGTGCTGTGGGTTGGGCGGATGACTGGATTAAAGTTCGTTATAAAGACAATGCGGGTTTGCCTGCACGTAAGAAATTTTTCTGGACCTCAGTGGCTTCGCTTGGTGCAGGTATTGCACTATATGTCATTGCAAAACAGCAAGATAGTGTGGTTCATACCGCGAATATGCTGGATTTGTTGATTCCATTCTTTAAAAATCTCTCTATTCCACTTTCCGCGATCCCATTAGGTTTGGCATTTATTGGATTCACCTATCTGGTGATTAATGGCGCATCTAATGCGGTCAATTTGACCGATGGTCTGGATGGCTTAGCGATTATGCCGATTGTGATGGTGGCCGCAGGTTTAGGGGTATTTGCTTATTTATCTGGTGATATCCGTTTTGCCAATTATTTGCATATTCCTTATGTTAAATATACCTCTGAACTGGTAGTGATCTGTTCAGCGATGGTCGGTGCGGGTTTGGCTTTCCTTTGGTACAATGCGCACCCAGCCCAAGTCTTTATGGGTGATGTCGGTGCCTTGGCGCTTGGTGCAATGCTTGGTACGATTGCGGTGATGGTTCGTCAGGAAATCGTATTTGCCATTATGGGCGGTGTGTTTGTGATGGAAGCGGTTTCGGTGTTCTTGCAGATCGGTTCATTGCGGATGCGCAATAAGCGCGTATTCTTGATGGCCCCTTTGCATCATCATTATGAAAAGCAAGGTTGGAAGGAAACCCAAGTCGTGATTCGTTTCTGGATCATTACTATTTTCCTCGTGGTATTGGGCTTAATGACGCTAAAATTACGTTAAACCAAGATTCAAAAAGAAGCTGGTGATCACCAGCTTTTTTTATGTTTGGAGAAAATAGATGAGTTTGTTGATGTGTCCTGTTTGTCGCCAATCATTGAATTTGGTTGCGAATTCTTGGCAGTGTGAAAAAGGGCATCATTATGATGTAGCCAAACAGGGCTATGTCAATTTGCATGTGGTCCAGCATAAGCATAGTAAAAGCCCAGGAGACACGCCAGAGTCGGTATTGGCACGTCGTGAGTTTTTGCAGGCAGGTTTTTATCAACCCTTACAACACGCAGTTGTGGCATTGTTACAACAATTGCAGCCCAAGGCTGTCTTGGACATTGGTTGTGGTGAAGGTTATTACAC
Organism: Acinetobacter gyllenbergii CIP 110306 = MTCC 11365; assembly: GCF_000413855.1. GTDB lineage: Bacteria > Pseudomonadota > Gammaproteobacteria > Pseudomonadales > Moraxellaceae > Acinetobacter > Acinetobacter gyllenbergii. The sequence goes on from NZ_ATGG01000006.1 coordinate 42,483, forward strand.
CAGTGCTATGCAAGCTTATACCCAGCAATGTATTGGCGTAGATATTGCTAAAACAGCGGTACAACGTGCAGCGAAGTTAAATGACAAGGTAACTTGGGTGGTGGGAACGGGAGCAACATTGCCAGTTCGGGATCATGTACTGGATCTTTGTACCAGTTTGTTTAGTCCAATACCGCAAGATGAAATCGTAAGAGTATTGCGTGATGATGGTTATTTAATTGTGGTGACCCCTGCACCAAAACATCTCTATGATTTGCGTGAAGCCTTATTTGAGCAAGTTAATTTACATGAGCCAGAGAAGTTTGTGCAGCAGTTGGATGCTCAGTTTGAGTTAATGCAAGCACAGATCGTTGAAGCACCCATGCAATTGGATCAGCAAGCATTAAAGAACTTAATTGCGATGACGCCATATGCCTACAAAGCCAATCCTGAGCGCCGTAACGCCTTAGAGCAGGTACAGGGCTTTACAGCGACTGCAGCCTTTCAAATTTATTTATTTCAGAAAAAAAAGAAGCCATCAATGTGATGGCTTCTTTTTTATTTACTGGATTTGATTGATCAAATGCTCAATCCCATCCTTTTCTTTCGGTGGAGGTGCTGGGTTTGATGAATTCGAGCCCATGGCTGGTGGTTGCTTTTTAGCAGGCACAATTGGTTGTTCGTCAGTTGATGAGCTTGTTCCAGGTAAGTCTGAAAAATCATTTTGTACTGAACGTGTTGGCGCTGGTGGCGCTGGACGATACAGTGGACGAGCCAGTGGTGGAGAAGCACGATATTCTTTTTTATCTTCGCTTTGCTGAATCTGCAATTTATCACGAGAGATCGGATCTTTTGCTTCTTTATCCAAACGCACCCATGCAGATGGGGTATCTTTTAATGAGTTCCCCATAAAGTTGGTCCAGATTGGAAGTGCGGCAACGCCACCGTATTCGCGGCGACCGAGTGTACGCGGTTGGTCAAAACCAACCCAAGCAATCGCGACCAACTTGCCATTAAAGCCAGCGAACCATGCATCTTTGGCATCATTGGTAGTCCCTGTTTTGCCCCCTAAGTCATCACGACCAATTTTAAGTGCCGCTCGACCTGTACCGTGCTGGATCACATCACGCAAAATGTTGGCCATGTCATAGGCAGAGCTCGATTTTAAGATGCGTTGGGCTTGACGGTAATCACTGTTGGTTTTGGTAGTTGGTGCCGTATCCGCTGTGAGCATTTGTGCTTCGGAAGCAGCAGTGGACTCATCTAAGCTTTGATTGGTCACATCGGTGACTTGGTCCTTGGATTGATCTTTATCAGCTGCTTGTTGTTTTGAATCTGCATTGGCGCTACTAATACATGGGATACAGGCGTAGTCAGGTTTCGCTTCGTAAATAACCTTACCAGCTGCATCTTCAATCCGCTTAATGAAGTGTGGCTGAATACGGTAACCGCCATTGGCAAAAGTGGCATAGCCTGTTGCCATTTGAATTGGTAATACCTGTGGTGTACCAAGGGCAATGGTATAGTTACGTGGAATTTGATCTTCTTGTAGACCAAAATCCATAAACAATTGACGAGTACGCTCAATGCCAACGTTTTGTAATAAACGTACAGAAACGGTATTTCGAGATAAATATAAGGCACGACGTAAAGGAATCATGCCCAGATAACGACCATCTGAGTTTCTTGGAGACCACTTACCAATGGTAATAGGACTGTCATTGACCATGCTATAAGGGGTCATGCCACGCTCTAAAGCCAATGCATAGACAAAAGGCTTAATGGTGGAACCTGGTTGTCTCCAACCTTGTATAGCACGGTTAAACTTCGATTGATAAAAGTTATAGCCTCCGACAACAGCTTCGATTGCACCGTCATTGGGATTAATGGCAATCAGTTGTCCTTGAACTTTCGGCACTTGAACCAAAGACCAAACGGTTTTACCTTCGTTTGGACGCAGGCGAATAATGTCTTTGACTTTGACAATCTGTGAGGCATTCGAGGGTGCACCACCGACGCTATTGGCGTTGCGATAAGGACGAACCCAAGACATACCAGACCAATTCACGGTCACTGTTGAGCCATCTTGCATCAAGGCATCAAAAGAGTTGTTATTGACCTTGACCACTTGCGCAGGGTAGGTGTTGGCATAAGCCATAAATTGCTTCAATGGTTTATCGTGTGCTTCAGGGCCACGCCAGCCATGACGACGGTCATAAGCCTCTAGACCATTTTGAATCGCTTGTTCAGCATAACGTTGACGTTTGCTATCAATAGTCGTGTAAACCTTGTAGCCTGAGTCAACTGCTTGTTCACCAAAATGTTCGACCAATTCTGAGCGAACCATTTCACCCACATAAGGGAATACATTGCTCACTGAGCGATCAACCATATTCAAATTGATCGGTTCTGCGACCGCTTGTTGATATTGATTTTGGTTAATGTAGCCGAGTTGTAGCATACGACCTAAAATCCAGTTACGGCGTTCAAGGGCGCGTTCAGGATTTACGACAGGATTGTATTTTGATGGTGCCTTAGGTAGACCTGCAATCATCGCCATTTGTGCAGTGCTAAGTTCATTAATATTTTTGTTGTAATAGACACGTGCGGCAGCTGCAATTCCATAGGCATTTTTACCTAAGAAAATTTTATTGACGTAAGCGGTCAGAATTTCCTGTTTTGTTAAGTTTTGCTCGATTTTACGTGCCAGAAACACTTCTGTTAGTTTGCGTCGAAGTGTTCGGTCTGGACTTAAATAATAGTTTTTCGCTACCTGCATGGTAATGGTCGAGCCCCCAGTTTGGACATCAGACCCTGTAACAGATTCAGTCAGTGCTCGCCCAAGCCCTTTAAAACTAATCCCATTGTGCTCAAAAAAGGATGAGTCTTCCGCTGCCAGAAAGGCGTGGATAAAAGAAGGAGGGATCTGTTCATATTTAACAGGAATGGATAATTTCCCGCCATATTCCGCAATTAACTGATCATCTGTCGTATAGACTTGCAATGGTTTTAGTAAAGGCGCTTTTTTGAGTGAACTCATATCTGGCAGTGAAGGTGCAAGATAGAGATACATGCCATAAAATCCCATTGGAAGTGAGACTAAGATAATAATAATGATCAAAAAAAATGGGCGAACAATACCAGAACTGGATAGCTTTTTCATAATAAGTAAGTTTTAATAAGAGCGAATGGCAAACTAATTGTGGTCAGTATATCCTTTAGACTTGCGGATTGTTAGATGAGTTATTGTATCCGTAGCAATTAAAGACCAAAACAAAATTAGTGTGTTGTATTTTTGGGGATAAAAAAATAAATAGGAAAGTACTGTGCTCAGGTTATATCGTAAACCAAATAAGGGGTTAGTGGGTGTCGATATTAGTTCGACAACTGTTAAGTTATTGGAGCTCTCTGTAAAGAACGGTAGATATTGGGTTGAAAGTTATGCGGTGATGCCATTGCCTGAAAGCAGTGTCGTGGAAAAAAGCATACTGAATCCAGAGGCGGTAGGTGATGCACTTGAGAGGGTGGTCAACCTTGCCAATCCTCATGCCACCAATGTTGCAGTTGCTGTGCCGACATCCATGGTCATTAACAAGATTATCGAGATGGATGCCGACATGACGGATGAAGAACGTGAAGTTCAAATCCGCATGGATGCTGAGCAATACATTCCGTTCCCATTAGATGAAGTCAGTCTTGATTTTGAAGTTTTACCTGATCGTTTAGCGAATCCAAATCGGGTCAATGTCCTCTTAGTTGCAACGCGAACTGAGAATGTCGATACACGTGTCGAGGTTCTAGAGCTGGCTGGCCTAACTGCAAAAATTGCTGAAGTGGAAAGCTATGCGATGGAGCGCGCATTCAGTGTATTTGCTGATACCTTGCCAATGGGTGCCAATACGGTTGGGATCTTAGATATTGGTCATACCATGACCACTTTGTCGGTGATGCAAAAAGGCAAAATCATTTATACCCGTGAGCAGGTCTTTGGTGGTCGTCAACTGACTCAAGATGTGCAGACTCGCTACGGTCTTTCTTTTGAAGAAGCTGGGCGTGCTAAGAAAGAGCGCACCTTGCCAGATGATTACGACACCGAAGTCCTTGAGCCTTTCTTGGATGCTGTGGTTCAACAGGCGGCACGTTCGCTCCAGTTCTTCTTTTCATCTTCACAATTCAATGAAATTGACCATATTTTGTTGGCGGGCGGGAATGCCAATATTCCAGGCCTTGCCAAGTTATTACAACAAAAACTCGGTTATCGCGTTACCATTGCCAATCCATTCCTACAAATGGGTTTTTCTCCCCAAATTGATATTAAGAAAATTGAAAACGATGCTTCCTCTTTAATGGTGGCATGTGGTTTGGCATTGAGGAGTTTTGATTAATGGCAAAGATTAACTTACTCCCTTGGCGTGATGAGCTAAGAGAACAACGAAAGAAACAGTTTGTCGCATTTTGCGTTGGGGTCGCTGCATTAGGCATTGCTTCGGTATTTTTTGGATGGATGTACTTTGATCATAAACTCAATGACCAAGAACAAGCCAATCAATTGATTGTGAGTACCAATCAAAACTTAGATACGCAACTCAAAGCACTGGATGGTTTGCAGGAACGCCGTAACGCCATTATTGAGCGGATGAAACTGATCCAAGGCTTACAAGGACAACGTCCAATTACCGTGCGCTTGGTGGATGAATTGGTTCGAGTCACGCCGCCGACAATGTACTTAACCAAATTTAGTCGTACAGGGGATAAATTCACGATTGAAGGAAAGGCAGAAAGCCCGAATACCGTGGCTGAACTGTTACGTAATCTAGAGGCTTCGCCTTGGTATCGAAATGCCTTTATGAACTCCTTCCTTGCCGTGGATGAAAACAAAAATAAAGACAAAACAGCAACGTCGTTGGTGCCTCGTGTTGAGGAAAATTATGGCAGTTTTGTGGTCACTGTAGATCTGGGTGAGATCGGGACAGTTGCGGAAGCTGCACCAACATCAGAAGCAGCCGCATCAGGGGTAGTCGGGGTGGCAAAATGAAGTTAGATAAAGCTGATGATTTAAATCAAGATACCGTTGCGATCAAGAAAAAGAAAATGACGGTTGAACAGTTTTTCCAACAGTTTAATACGTTGGATATGAACAATTATGGTAGTTGGCCACTATCGGTCAAAATTACCTGCTGGATTTTTGTGTTCTTGGCGGTTGTTGCATTAGGTTATTTTGTGGTGATCAAGTCTCAACTTGAATCCATCGCGAATGAGCAAGCCAAAGAGCAGAGCTTACTCAATGAGTTTAGAGAGAAAGATTCAAAATTACGTAATTTGCAACAATATCAAGCACAACTGCAAGAGATGGAAGCGAATTTTAATCAGCAGTTAGAACAGCTGCCTAAAGAAACAGAAATTCCGAGTTTGGTTGAGGATATCAACTTAACGGGGGTGAATTCTGGATTGAAATTTAAAAACATCCGTCTAGAAAGTGAAGTGAAGCAAGAGTTCTTTATTGAGCAGCCAATCAGTATTGATGCCACAGGTGATTATCATGCCTTTGGTGCATTTGTCACGGGCATTGCCGCTTTGCCACGTATTGTGACCTTGCATGACTTTACGGTTGAAGCAAAAGAAGATACGCAGAAAAAATCTGACATTCCTGTAGTGAACTATACCGTTAAAGCAAAAACCTATCGTTATATCGGTGTTGATGAGCATGTAAATGAATCAAAAGCACCGAAAGATAATCCACCTGTCTCAGGAGGAAAATAGTAAATGAATAATTATAAATTGCTTCTGAGTTTTCTGCTTGGGTTGGGCTTGGTTGGATGTGATTCCCGGATTGATGCGGTCAGTCAAAAAATGGCGGAAATCCGTAATCAACCGCCTTTGCCGATTGAGCCAGCACCCGTATTTAGCCCTGTGCCTTTGTTTAATTACGCAGCACATCAGTTAAAAAGTCCTTTCATGCCAAGTTCTTTGGCAGCTGAATTGAAGATTATGGCAGGGAAGCGGGTTTATCCAAATTTTAATCGCCAGCCACAGCCTTTAGAGGCGTATGCATTAGAGTCATTGAACATGAAAGGCAGCATGAGGGGGAAACGTAGTGATACGATTGCTCTGCTTCAGACACCAGATGGTCAAATTGAACGGGTGCAAGTGGGAAGTTATTTGGGGATGAACCAAGGTCGCATTATTAAAATTAGCCCGACTCAAATCGATTTGGTGGAGATTGTACCCGATGGCCGAGAGGGCTATGTCGAAAGACCTCGTACACTCGTTTTAATTGGACCAGCGCCGTAAGATTAAGGGAATAACAATGAAAAAACAGTTTAAAGATTCTTTATTTGGGGAAGCGAAGACCATGAATCATGCATTCCGTCAATTTTCTATGGGTGCTGTTGCAATTGCGGTGATGCAAGTTGCATCGGCGCAAGTGAGTATGACCAATATTGTACCGATGAGTTTGGCTGATCAGGGCACGGAAATTCGTGTGATGTTTAATGGTCTTCCACCACAACCACAAGCGTACCAACTTGAGCAGCCGTCTCGTTTGATTTTGGATTTTGATAAGGCTCAGCAGAGTTTAAAGCAAAACTCAATTCCTGTTTCAACAGCAGAGGCCAGCTCGATTGAGGTTGCGTCAGATGATCAACGTTCTCGTGTGATTGTGAATTTAAAAGAGGCGGGTGCGTTTACGACGCGGGTTGAAGGCAATACTTTTGTATTGAAAATTAATTCAGCGAAACCGACTAGCGTGAATGCACCATCAGTTAGTTCACGTCAGATACAACAAGGCGTTTCCAATATTGGTTTCCAACGAGGAAATCAAGGTGAAGGTCTGGTCGTGATTGATTTGTTGGGCAGTAATACCCCAGTCGATGTGCAACAACAAGGCAGTAAGATTGTCGTACGTACGATGGGGAATAAAATTCCGACTCATTTAGCGCGTCGTTTAAATACCAATGATTTTGCAACACCAGTTGCCAGTATTGATGCATATAATGACAAAGGCAATGGGGTGATTACCATTCAGTCTGCGGGTAGCTATGAATATATGGCCTATCAAGCAGAAAACAAGCTGACCATTAGTTTGAAACGTCCTGAAGATAAATCTCCTGCAAAAGCGAAGGCGCATACTTATACGGGCAATAAAATCTCATTAGATTTCCAAGATATTGAAGTGCGTCGTGTATTGCAGCTCTTGGCTGATTTTACTGGCATCAATATGGTGGCAGCAGATACGGTACAAGGGAATATTACCCTGCGCCTTAAAGATGTGCCATGGGATCAAGCTCTTGATATTGTATTAAAAACCAAAAATTTGGATAAGCGCCGTAATGGTAATGTGATTTGGATTGCACCTGTTTCTGAGCTGATTAAAGCAGAAGAGGAAGAGGCGAAAGCGATTGCACAGAGTGTGAAGCTGGCTCCGTTGCAAACAGAATATATCCAGTTAAGTTATGCAAAAGCCGTAGATATTGAGAAGCTGATTACTCAAGGCAAAAATGTTAACAATAACGGTAGCAATGGTAATAGTAATAACTCGGGTAATAACTCAGGATCAATGTTAAGCAATGATACCTTAGAGGGCGGCTTATTAAGCCCACGAGGCACCATATCGATTGACCCTCGAACCAATACTTTAATTTTGAATGATACTTCACAAAAAATTGACCAGATTCGAAAAATGGTGGATTTACTCGACGTACCCGTTAAACAAGTGATGGTTGAAGCGCGTATTGTACGTGCCAGCACTGACTTTACGAAAGAGATGGGGGTGAAGTGGGGGATTTTATCACAAGGAATTACCAACAATAATGATCTGTTGGTTGGGGGAAGTGATACAACCTTATGGAATTTACGCAAGCCAGAGAAAAATGATGATACAGGGGGCTGGAAGTATGAAATTGAACGTCCAGATAACCTGAATGTGGATTTAGGTGCGACGACCGCCGGTGCTAGCCGTATTGCGTTTGGTTTAATTAGTTTGTCTGATTTTATGCTGGATTTAGAGCTGTCTGCAGTGCAGGCGGATGGTTATGGTGAAGTCATTTCAACACCGAAAGTCATGACAGCCGACAAGCAACCAGCAAAAGTCATGTCAGGGACACAAGTTCCATATCAAACAGTCACAGGAACAGCGGGTAACCAGACGACCAGTACCGCATTCAAAGATGTATTGCTGAGTTTGGATGTTACGCCAAGTATTACACCTGAAGGGAAAGTGCAAATGAGATTAAATATCTCAAATGACTCGATTGGACAACCCGCACCAAATGGACAACTGATCCTGAATAAGAATGCAATTGATACCAATGTATTGGTTGATAATGGTGAAACTGTTGTTTTAGGCGGGATTTTTGAGCAATCGAATCGTAATGCCCAAACCAAAGTGCCATTCTTGGGAGACATTCCTTATCTAGGGAGATTATTCCGAAGAGATCTAAAAACTGAAAATAAAAGTGAACTGCTTATTTTTGTGACACCGAGAATTGTTAATGACACTTTGACCAGAAATCATTAATATATTTTCAATAATTGCAATGAATATAGGTGGCGCGTTGCCAAGCAAAGCGTTTGAAACCCTACCAAATGTTTATTTGGTAGGGCCGATGGGGGCAGGAAAAACAACAGTTGGCCGACATTTAGCAGAATTGTTAGGTCGAGATTTTATTGATAGTGATCATGAAATTGAACGTAAAACAGGTGCGACCATTCCGTGGATTTTTGAAAAAGAAGGTGAAGTCGGATTTCGTTTACGTGAAACCAATGTTTTAAATGACTTAACCTCTCGTCCATTATTGGTACTGGCGACGGGTGGTGGTGCTGTTACTCAACCGAAAAATCGAGAATTTCTAAAACAACGTGGCATCGTTGTTTATCTTTATACACCTGTAGAACTACAACTACAGCGAACCTACCGTGATAAAAATCGCCCATTATTACAAGTCGAAAATCCAGAGCAAAAATTACGTGATCTCTTGGCGATCCGCGATCCTTTGTATCGTGAGGTTGCGCACTATATTATTGAAACAAATCAAGGTGCGGCACGGGATTTAGCGCAACGTATTTTGCACGTTATTTTATCTAAACAAGTTTAAGTCGTTTCTGGTTGGTCTAAGTTTATGCAAACGTTACATGTTGAGTTAGGTGATCGTCGTTATCCAATCTTTATTGGCAGTCATTTAGATCCTAAAACCTTACTTGAGCCGTATTTACATGGCAGACAAGTCATGTTGGTGTCCAATACAACGGTTGCGCCACTCTACCTACAACATTATCTCAATGCTTTAACCCAGTTGGAAAAACAGGTTGCACAGTGCATCTTGCCAGATGGTGAAAAATATAAAGATATTCAGCACCTGAATTTAATTTTTGATGCTTTATTAGAAGCGGGTTTTAACCGTGACTGTACCGTACTGGCTTTGGGTGGCGGCGTGATTGGGGATATGGCAGGTTTTGCATCAGCCTGTTTCCAGCGTGGCGTAAACTTTGTGCAGGTACCTACTACTTTATTGTCGCAAGTCGATTCCAGCGTTGGTGGCAAGACGGGGATTAATCACCCCTTAGGTAAAAATATGTTGGGGGCTTTCCAGCAACCGCAAGTGGTGCTTGCCGATATGGCGCAACTGGATACCTTGCCTGACCGAGAATTGTCTGCAGGTTTGGCGGAAGTGATTAAATATGCCTTACTTGGTGATGTCGACTTTCTGGTCTGGTTAGAGCAAAACATAGATGCCTTGGTTGGGCGTGATGCAAACTTACTGGCTGAAGCCGTTTTTCGTTCATGTGCGCATAAAGCACGTATCGTGGCCAATGATGAAAAAGAACAGGGTGAGCGTGCGTTGCTCAATCTTGGGCATACTTTTGGGCATGCGATTGAATCCTATCTAGGCTATGGCACCTGGTTACATGGTGAGGCGGTAGCAACTGGGATGGTGATGGCGGCAGATTTGTCGCAGCGTTTAGGCTGGATCACTGCTGAAGATCTGCAACGTACAAAAAATATCATTCACCGTGCTCATTTACCGATATCATGTCCGAAAATTCCATTAGATGAATTCTTGGCTTATATGTCGCACGATAAAAAAGTCTTAAATGGTCAATTACGCTTGGTTTTATTGAAAAAATTAGGGCAAGCGGTGATTACCAAAGACTTTGATATTGAGCTGATGAAACAATCTATTCTTGCAAATCAATCTGCATAATTAATCATTTGGGAAAAGCATGGCTGTATCACGATCAATTTGGCAAAATATTCAACAATATAGCTGGCTCGTTTTTGCTGTGGCGTGTTTAATTGCTGCATTGATATTCTGGGGCGTGACGGATAGTAAGGCGCTCGTGAAAGAACAACAGCCAGCTGAAAAAGAAACTCAGGCTCAGATTCAGATTCAACCTGAAAAAGTTGCAGCGACTACGCATTTAGGCGCGCTTTCAGATGAAGTTAAGCCTCTGGATTTGACCACGCGTGTTGTGGTTTCCAATGAGCATGCGCCTGAATTCCGTGGCACCAAATTTATTAAAGAAAATCAGCGCCAATGGACCATGGAAATTTTCCGTAGTTCAGATGAGGCAATTGTTAAAAACTTTTTGTTAAACCGTGAAGACCGTAGAAAGTTTGTGTATTTTCGCTTGAGTGGTGAAGATCAGGTTGAGCAATATGTACTTGCTTATGGTGTGTTTGGCAGTGCTGAAGATGCAAGCCGTCAATTTGCGCAATTGAATTTGGCTTTAGCTGAATCAATTCAACCTACAGCCCACCAGCTATCCAGTTATGCTGCCTTGGTCAATGATTTGGGTTCTGATGAAATGAAGTCGGCAACCAATCAGCTCTATGCTGTGCAATTAAGACCTGCTGCATTGCCACGCGTAGATGAAAGTTTATTGATTGGAACAACATCTGCCTCAAGCAACGCACGTAGCACAGATACATCGAGCACAGTAAAAACCACCGTCACACAGCGTGATGCGCAGGGTAATGTGGTGAACGTAAAGCAAACCCAATCTGCACCGAAACCACCTGCAACTGCTGAAAAAATAAAAGAAAATTCAGATGCTTCTAAGCGTGAAGTGAGTGATCCTTTTAATTAAAATTGCACCATTAGTGTGCGTTAATGGTTCTTTTTATAGCATGATGGTAGTTTTTGGTGCATTTTTGTGCGCAAAAATGAGCTCCCTCTTCCTTGTATCTTGATGTTATTTTAACTTTTTTAATGATTTAGTAAAAACATGTCTATATGGCATGTTTTTTGCTTTTTTGTGGTGCTAATTTGTCTGCTCATTGCCCTTTTTTGTGCTAAACAGTTCATTAATTGGGTGAAATGGAAAGTTTTTGTGCTTTACAAACCTAGGTGAAGGTGTAATAACTGAAAACACTTTATAGGGTGCAATCTTGTAAAGGAAAGACGTATATTGCAAATTCGCCATGAAAAATGTTTTCGCGAAGCATTGAACTTTGTATGAGTTAATCGGCAATATCGCAGAAAATGAATTGATTGTTTGTTGCTCGAAAGAGCCATGTTGAAAGAAGGGTACGCTATGCACATGCCATCGCCTAATACTGTAGCTCCCGCTCAAGGTTTATATCAGCCTGACGAGTTTAAGGATAACTGTGGTTTTGGTCTGATTGCCCATATGAAGGGTGACTCAAGCCATCATCTGGTCGAAACTGCGATTCACAGTTTAAGTTGCATGACGCACCGTGGTGGTATTGCCGCGGATGGTAAGACAGGAGATGGTTGCGGATTGTTATTGGCGATGCCGAAACAATTTTTCCGTGAAGAAGCACAGAAATTAGGCAGTAACCTGACTGAGATTTTTGCTGCAGGAACTGTATTCCTAAACATCGATCCTGCTTTAGCGCAAAATGCCAAAAATATTTTAAATAAAGAAATTGCTGCTGAAGGTTTAACTGTTGCAGCATGGCGTGTTGTACCTACAAATAATGATGCCTTGGGTGAGATTGCACTACAATCCTTACCTGCATTTGAACAAATTCTCGTGAACTGCCCGATGGGTTTAACTGAAGTTGAGTTTAACCGTAAACTATTCTTAGCTCGTCGTCGTGCAGAACAACAATTACAAAATGATCCGCTTTTCTATGTGACCACATTGGCGACAACGGTGATCAGCTATAAAGGTTTGATGATGCCAGCGGCAATTGCTGACTTCTATACCGACTTGGCGGATGCGCGTTTAACCTCACATATTGTGGTGTTCCACCAACGTTTCTCGACCAACACGCTACCACGTTGGCCGTTGGCGCAGCCGTTCCGTTATTTGGCACACAATGGTGAAATTAACACCATTACAGCAAACCGTAACTGGGCATTGGCACGTACGCCAAAATTCGAAAATCCATTACTACCAGGTTTAACGGAGTTAAATCCAATTGTGAACCGTACTGGCTCGGATTCTTCAAGCTTAGATAACATGCTTGAAATCTTGGTGGGTGGTGGTATGGACCTGTTCCGTGCACTCCGTATGTTGGTTCCGCCAGCATGGCAAAACGTTGAGACTTTAGACGCTGACTTACGTGCATTCTATGAGTTTAACTCGAAGCATATGGAAGCCTGGGATGGTCCAGCGGGTCTGGTGATTCAAGATGGTCGTCATGCGATCTGTATGCTTGACCGTAATGGTTTACGTCCAGCACGTTGGGTGATCACCAAGAATGATTACATCACACTTGCATCAGAAATTGGTGTATGGGGTTATGAACCTGAAGATGTGGTGTCTAAAGGTCGTGTGGGCCCAGGTCAAATTTTAGTGATTGATACTTTGACTGGCAAAGTGCTGGATACCAAAGATGTCAGTAATCATCTGAAAAATATGCGTCCATACCGTGAATGGTTACGTGATCATGCCATCCGTTTACAAGCTAATCCTCAGCTTGAAGAGCAGTTGCTTGACCAAGGTTTAACGGGTGATGCATTAAAAGCAGCTCAAAAAATGTTTATGGTGACATTTGAAGAGCGCGACCAATTATTACGTCCAATCGCAGAAAGCGGCCAAGAAGCAGTCGGTTCAATGGGTGATGATACGCCAATGGCGGTATTATCTCGTCAAGTGCGTCACGTGTCTGACTACTTCCGTCAGCAGTTTGCGCAAGTGACCAACCCACCGATTGATCCATTACGTGAATCAATCGTAATGTCATTGGAAACCTGTTTAGGTCGTGAACAGAACGTGTTTGAGCAAGGCCCAGAACATGCGGACCGGATCATCATTTCAAGCCCTGTATTATCGAATTCGAAAATGCAGCAGCTTCGTGATGTTGAAAAAGAACGTGAAGGTTATGGTGTTGTTGATATCGATCTGAACTATGCAGAAGCTGAAGGTTTACAAGCAGCGATTGCACGGATTTGTGAAGAAGCTGCACAAGCGGTTCGTGACGGTAAAACACTGATTGTGCTCACCGATAAGCACTTGCGTGAAGGTTTCTTGCCTGCAAACTCTGCATTGGCAACAGGCGCTGTGCACCATCATTTGATTCAAACTGGTTTGCGTACCGATGCAAACATTTTAGTTGAAACAGGTTTTGCTCGTGATCCACACCAATTTGCAGTCTTGTTAGGTTTTGGTGCAACTGCGGTATATCCATACTTGGCTTATGACGTGATCAATGACTTGGTTGCGAAAGGCGAACTTTTGGGTGACCCAATCCATGCACAAGCCAACTTCCGTAAAGGGATTGAGAAAGGCTTACTCAAAGTTCTTTCTAAGATGGGAATCTCGACGGTTGCTTCTTATCGTGGCGGTCAATTGTTTGAAGCGGTGGGTCTATCATCTGAAGTGGTCGATAAATGTTTCCTTGGTGTACCTAGCCGTATCCAAGGTGCGACTTTTGCTGACCTTGAAAATGACCAGAAAAAATTGGCAACCACGGCTTGGCAACATCGTAAGCCGATTGATCAAGGTGGTTTGCTTAAATTCGTATTTGGTAAAGAGTATCACGCGTTTAACCCAGACGTGATTAACTCACTGCATAAAGCGGTGCGTTCAGGTCAATACCAAGACTTTAAAGAATATGCAGAGCTGGTGAATAACCGTCCTGTTGCAACGATTCGTGACTTATTTAAGTTAAAAACTACGGATTCGATTGCTTTAGATCAGGTTGAAACGATTGAAGAGATTCTGCCACGTTTCGACTCTGCGGGTATGTCACTGGGTGCATTGTCACCAGAAGCACATGAAGCCATTGCCATTGCCATGAACACCATTGGTGGTCGTTCAAACTCAGGTGAGGGCGGTGAAGATCCAGCGCGTTATGGCACCATCCGTAACTCGAAGATCAAACAGATTGCATCAGGTCGTTTCGGTGTTACCCCTGCATACTTAACCTCAGCAGAAGTATTGCAGATTAAAGTGGCGCAGGGTGCAAAACCAGGTGAAGGTGGTCAGTTACCAGGCGGTAAAGTGAATGGCTTAATTGCGCGTTTACGTTACTCAGTGCCGGGTGTAACGTTGATTTCGCCACCACCGCACCATGATATTTATTCGATTGAAGATTTATCACAATTGATTTTTGACTTGAAACAAGTCAACCCTCAAGCGATGGTTTCAGTAAAACTGGTATCTGAGCCGGGCGTTGGTACGATTGCTGCGGGTGTGGCAAAAGCCTATGCCGATTTTATTACCATTTCGGGTTATGACGGTGGTACAGCTGCATCACCATTGTCATCAATTCACCATGCGGGTTCGCCATGGGAGTTGGGTCTCAGTGAAGCGCATCAAGCGTTACGTGTGAATGACTTGCGTGGCAAGGTGCGTGTACAAACCGATGGTGGTTTGAAAACCGGTCTAGACGTGATCAAAGCTGCGATTTTAGGTGCTGAAAGCTTTGGTTTCGGTTCAACGCCAATGATTGCATTAGGTTGTAAATACCTGCGTATCTGTCACTTAAACAACTGTGCGACCGGTGTAGCAACACAACAAGATCATTTACGTCAAGAGCATTATATTGGCGAGCCACAAATGCTAATCAACTTCTTCAAGTTTATTGCAGAAGAAACGCGTGAATGGTTAGCCGCATTGGGTGTTGCATCACTCAAAGATTTGATTGGCCGTGTCGACCTACTCGAAGTTTTACCAGGTGAAACAGAGAAACATGCGCATCTTGATCTCAGTGCGTTATTGACGTCGCATCCTTCTGCAGAAGGTAAGGCACAATATTGCCAAGTTCAAGGCAATGCACCATTTGATAAGGGTGTCTTGGCTGAGAAAATGGTGGCTGAAATGTTGCCAGCGATTGAAGCAGGTCAAGGTGGTTCATTTAACTTCACAGTAGGTAACTGTGACCGTTCGATTGGTGCCCGTATCTCTGGTGAGATTGCGCGTCGCTATGGCAACTTGGGGATGGAAAGCAGCCCAGTGGTGATGAACCTTGTCGGGACTGCAGGTCAGTCGCTTGGGGTTTGGAACGCAGGTGGTTTGCATATCAAACTGGAAGGTGATGCCAACGACTATGTCGGTAAAGGGATGGCGGGTGGTCGCGTATCGATCTTCCCACCAAAAGGTTCACCATTCCAAACTCAAAACACAGCAATCATTGGTAACACCTGTTTATATGGTGCAACGGGCGGTAAAGTCTTTGCAGCTGGTACTGCAGGCGAGCGTTTCGCAGTTCGTAACTCAGGTGCATTTGCGGTGATTGAAGGTGCTGGCGACCACTGTTGTGAATATATGACAGGTGGTGTAGTGACGGTATTGGGTAAAGTCGGTCATAACTTTGGTGCAGGGATGACAGGTGGTTTCGCCTATGTTCTCGACCTTGATAATGACTTTGTGGATTATTACAACCATGAACTGATTGATCTGAATCGTATTTCTACTGAGGCGATGGAAGATCATAAAGAGAATTTATTACGTATTCTGGATGAGCATATCCAAGAGACAGGTAGTGCTTGGGCCTACAAAATCCGTAATGAGTTCGACTTCTATAGTCGTAAGTTCTGGCTTGTAAAACCGAAAGCTGCTAATTTGCAAACGCTTTTGAAAACAACCCAAGCTGACCCACAATAATTCCACGACTGCAAAGACATAGGCAGGTGCAGCGGTGAAGGACATCACTGCGCCTACCCACGGAGAGAGACATGGCAGAGCGCCTTAATAATGACTTTCAATTTCTGGATGTAGCACGCCAAGATCCAGAGAAAAAAGATATTACTGTCCGCAAGGCAGAGTTTGTGGAAATTTATAAACCTTTTACCGCGGAAGTGGCTGCAAACCAGACCCACCGTTGTTTAGGGTGTGGTAACCCGTATTGTGAGTGGAAATGTCCAGTTCATAACTACATTCCAAACTGGCTAAAGCTCATTGCAGAAGGTCAGATTTTCCAAGCAGCTGAACTGTGCCATCAAACCAATACCTTGCCAGAAGTCTGTGGTCGTGTTTGCCCACAAGACCGACTTTGTGAAGGTGCATGTACTTTAAACGATGGTTTTGGTGCAGTCACGATTGGTAATGCGGAAAAATATATCAATGATACTGCTTTCGCTTTGGGCTGGCGTCCAGACATGTCTGGGGTCAAATGGACCAATAAGAAAGTGGCGATCATTGGTGCAGGTCCTGCAGGTTTAGGCTGTGCGGATATTTTGGCGCGTGGTGGGGTTAAACCAGTTGTATTTGACAAGCGTCCTGAAATTGGTGGCCTACTCACATTTGGTATTCCAGAATTTAAAATGGAAAAAGATGTGATGAAACGTCGCCGTGAGATTTTCACAGGGATGGGCATTGAATTCCGTTTAAATACTGAAATTGGTGTGGATGTGACCATCGAGCAATTGCTTGCGGAATACGATGCCGTGTTTATGGGCATGGGCACTTATACCTATATGAAAGGTGGTTTCCCTGGTGAAGATCTTGACGGTGTTTACGATGCCTTAGATTTCTTGATTGCCAACGTGAACCGTTGCCAAGGTTGGGAAAAAGATCCAAGCGAATACATCAGTGTCGATGGTAAAAAGGTGATCGTTCTAGGTGGTGGTGATACGGCCATGGACTGTAACCGTACTTCATTACGTCAAGGTGCGCATGATGTAACTTGTGCTTATCGCCGTGATGAAAGCAACATGCCGGGTTCTGCACGTGAAGTGAAGAATGCCTATGAAGAGGGTGTAAAATTCCTGTTCAACCGCCAGCCAATTGAAATTGTCGGTGAAAATGGCAAAGTCACAGGCGTTAAGGTGGTCACTACACAAATGGGTGAGCCTGACAGCCGTGGCCGTCGTAGCCCTGAACCAATTCCGGGTTCTGAAGAAATTCTACCAGCAGATGCCGTATTATTGGCCTTTGGTTTCCGTCCAAGCCCAGCAGACTGGTTCGGTGGTGCGAATGTGAGTTTAGATGGTTCAGGCCGTGTGGTTGCGGCTGAACAGCAAGAATTTAAATTCCAGACTTCGAATCCAAAAATCTTCGCAGGTGGAGATATGGTTCGTGGTTCTGACTTGGTGGTCACCGCGATCTGGGAAGGTCGTCAAGCTGCTGAAGGCATCTTGGATTATCTTGGTGTATAAACCTATTTTGCATATTTAAGTTATTCAAAAGCCCAAGCCTCGTGCTTGGGCTTTTTTATTTTGTCGATGGCTGATGGTATGTGTTCTTATGGACTATGAAAATAAAAACTTTAACAAGCAGTCAATACCTTGCTATGCTATTAATGATAATAATTCTCATTTTTGATTTTTTGCTGAGTGGATAAAATAATGACATCGAAACTCAATGATCGGTTGTTAATTGCGGCACTGTATACCAGTACCTTTCTCTGCTTGGTGGATTTGAGCAGTGTCAATCTGGCTTTAACCGCAATTCAGACACAGTTCAATAGTCATCTCGCCGATTTACAGTGGGTGATTGATAGCTATGCGTTGAGTATGTCGAGTTTGATGTTGGCAGTGGGGGCTTTAAGCCAATGGTTGGGGCGTAAACGCTTGTGGTTGGTCGGTGTCGGGATCTTTATTTTAGGCTCGGTGATTTGTGCCGCAGCACCAGATTTTGGCATCTTGATTATTGGGCGAGTGATTCAGGGCATCGCAGGTGCGATGTTGATTCCATTGACTTTGGCGATCATTGTACATCATTTTACCCAAGCCAATCGCAAAGCACGGGAAATTGGCAACTGGAGTTCATTCAGTGCCTTTGCCTTGATTGTTGGGCCCTTGATGGGTGGCCTGATGGTGCATTATTTGGGCTGGCAAAGTATTTTCTGGTTGAATCTGCCAGTTGGGTTATTGGCCTTATTTTTGGGCTGGAAAGGTATTGCCGCCGATCAATATCAGCAAAAAATCAGTTTTGATTATTTGGGGCTGATCTATAGCGTGATTGCGATTGCCACCTTGACCTATAGCATTATCATGGTTCAGCAAGCACATATAGGGTATTTAATTGTTTTTAGTTTCCTACTTTCGGTGGCGTTTACGCTGATTTTTATTCGACATCAAAAACACGCTTTGCATCCGCTGATTCCACGTCATTTATTCCATAACCGCATTTTTTTACGTTTTAATCTGATCTCTTTTCTATTGGGGTTTGCAGGCTATAGCTCCTTATTTGTCTTTGCCTTGTTTTATCAGGAACAGGTTCATTTAAGCGCGGCTCAAGCTGGTTGGTTGATCGCCCCACAATTTCTGATGCAGGCGCTGGTTTCTATTTGCTTTGGTCGGTTACAGCAAAGTTATGGTGCATTGCCCTTACTCAGAATAGGGTTATTCATTTCTGGAATCGCCTTGATCGCAATGATCAGTTTCCAGAGTAATTCTTCTTATCTGTTGTTTATGGGCTTAAGCGGCCTGATGGGAGCAGGCATTGGATTGATTGTACCCAGTTCCAGTACTTTGAGCTTACATGCGGTATCGCAGGCAGATGCTAGCTTTGCTGCGGCAATTTTAAATATGCTCAGACAGCTTGGGCTGACTTTTGGCATTGCTGTATTGGGGACACTGACTGCGTTTATGATCAAATGGGCAGTGATAAGCTTGCATTATTCGATGGCGCAGGCGCAGCTATTGGCATTCCATGTGGTGGTGGCGATCATGGGCGGACTATTTCTTGCGGCGATGTGGAGCTTAAGAAAAATTAAACAAGAATGTATCGCACCGATCTCATCGACCTAGACCAGTCATCATTTTGGTAGTTTTGGCAAGTTTTGTAAGCTTTTTTGCCCTGTGCATGGATTTTTTACAGCGTAATACTCGAACACAGTCTAGAAAATGATGCAGGCAATCGAGATGGCTCTTGCAAATGCGAAGGTAGAAAAAACTTATTTAAATCGTCCCAAAGCCTTGGGAATTACAGTACGACGTTTGCAATTTAATCCGAACAAAATCAAACGTCATTATTTTGCCAATTCCCCAGTAATGTCACATTTACTCACGGCACTGTCTTCAACTTTCCCGATTGGAGAGCAGTATTTTGTCAATAGTGTGCGTAATGTCCGAGACAAAGTACAAGACCCACAATTACAAGCGCAGATTGCGGCTTTTATTGGGCAGGAGGCGATGCATTCCAAAGCGCATACGGAGTTTAATGATGCTTGGCGACGTGAGGATTATAATCTTGATCGTTTTCAGGCATGGTTAGCCAAGCGCGATGATGCACTGCGTAATATCCACCCGAAACTACAATTGGCTTTGACCTGTGCCTTTGAACATTTTACCGCGATGTTAGGTGGCTACATTCTCAAGCATCCTGAAATTCTCAGTACCTTGGATGATGATGCCATGAAACTGTGGGTCTGGCATGCGATTGAAGAAATCGAGCATCGTTCGGTGGCTTTTGATGTTTACCAAGATGTCTACGGTGATGACCGTATTCGCCGTTTACTGATGCGCAGTGTCACGACAGGCTTTGCCAGTTTGACTTTTTATGCGACTACGCGTTTGATTTGGCAAGATAAATGGCAGAGCTTGCCGAAACTCGGTGGCAATCTATTTGGTATGTATTTACTCAGTAAAATGCTACTGCAGTTGATACCCGAGTATTTATCGTATTATCAAGCGGATTTTCATCCTGCCAAACATGATTACAGTGCATTGGTGAATTACTGGAAAGCGCGTATGGCCGATGAATATGGGATGGCAAGTTTTCAAGAAGAAACAGCATCTAAAATTTATAGTTAATTTCAATTCAAATCACAACGTTTGTGCTTAGCGCGGCATTACTTCAAGCTTGCTTGGGTAATGCCTTTTTTATTTAAAGACCCATAAATCAACTTTAATAAATGTTACACAGCTGACAAAAAATCCCATTACAATGAATTATCGCAAAAATATAAAGAAAAACTTGAGGATAAATTTTTATGAAAATCATCAAACAAACTGCACTGGCAACCGTATTGGCAAGTACCTTGTTATTTACTGGTTGTGGCTATAACACTTTGCAGGTCAAAGATGAAGCCGTGAATGCGTCTTGGTCTGAAGTGCAGAACCAATATCAACGCCGTGCCGATTTGGTACCGAATTTAGTCAATGTGGTGAAAGGCTATGCCAAACATGAAGAGCAAGTGTTGGTCGAAGTCACTCAGGCACGTTCTAATGTGGCAGGTTTAAAAGTCGATAAAGAGGTGCTAGAAGATCCTGCATTATTCGAGAAATACCAACAGGCGCAAAGCCAATTGACGGGTGCTTTATCGCGTTTGATTGCCGTGTCAGAAAACTATCCTGACCTGAAAGCCAATGAGCAGTTCCGTGATTTACAGGCACAGCTTGAGGGCACTGAAAACCGTATCGCAGTTGCCCGTAACCGCTATATCACCACGGTTCAAGACTATAACGCTTATGTACGTCAGTTCCCGCAAGTGATGACGGCTAAAGTGATTGGCATGAAAACCAAAGAAAACTTCAAGGCGGAACAATCTGCACAGCAAGCACCGACAGTTTCATTTAATTAATCTGTGAAATTGTTCTGAACTGTGAGGAGTTGCCGTATGTTGAACCTGTTTAAGCAGCAGCACTTAAAACAGAAGATTTTACCTGTTTTAAGCATCGTTTTTGCGACACTGCTTTTCCAACATACGGTTTGGGCTGAAGTCGCAACTGCAACCGATCAAAGCGATGTGATTGTTGCGGGTAAGATTATTCAACAACAGCAAAAAGCAAATACCTCATCGACAACACCTCAGCAGCCAGAAACAGCAGCTTTAGCGCAAGTGGCCAATGATATGGCCGAAGGTGAATCCATCCGTGGTTTGCCGACCTTAAACCAACCTGTGATTGATCAGGCCAAAGTCTTGAGTGATGCTGAAATGCAGCAGCTCAACCAGAAAATTTTGGGTCTGTATCAGCAAGGCAAAGCGCAAATCGGGGTGATTATCGTACCAACCACTGGGCAAGAAGCCATTTTTGATTTTGCTTTGCGTGCAGGAGAGAAATGGCAGTTGGGTTCAGCCAAGCGCGATAATGGTTTGTTGATGGCAATTGCGGTCAATGACCGTAATATTCAAATCTTGACAGGTTATGGTCTGGAAGGCGTATTGCCTGATGTGGTGCTGAGTCGAATTATCCGCAATCAAATTACCCCCTATTTTAAACAGGGGCAATATGCTCAAGGGATTGCAGCAGGTTTGGATGAAATTAGCCGTATCGTCAATTTAGACCCTGAAATTGCACAACAAGCCGCACAAGAATTGAAAGATCGGCATGAACAAGCAATCCAAGCACAGCAGGCCAAAGACAATACCTTGACTATGGCACTGTTTATCTTGATTGCGGGTGTGGTCGGTTCGTTTATTGTCGGTAATCGTTTGAGTGCTTCCACCGCTGCCGTGGCTGCAACCGTTGCTGGTCTCGTCAACGGTGCAGGTTTGGTCATGAGTTTATTGCTCGGTGTCGGAATCTTCTTTTTACTGATTACCTCATTGGCGCAACTTATTTTCCAAGCTTTTCTATCGGGTGGTGGTCGCGGCGGCGGAGGTGGAGGATTCGGTGGTGGCAGCGGCGGTGGTTATAGTGGCGGTGGCGGCAGCTTTGGCGGGGGAGGAGCATCAGGCTCATGGTAACCAAGACAGATACAACACAGATTATTACTCAGCCGAAACTGGATGAGCAGGTGCAACCGAGCATAAAGCGCTGGTTTAAGCACTTTCTCTATGTCTCCTCTGCACATCGTTATTTTAGTAAGCAAGATCGAGTCGAGATTGCCAAAGCCGTCCAGCAAGCTGAAAAGGGCCATGTCGGCGAGATTCAGGTGGTGATCGAAGGGCATATCCCTTGTTCACAAGCCTATCACCAAAATACCCGTTTACGCGCGCAACAACTGTTTGCCGAGCTTGGAGTTTGGGACACCGAGCTAAATAGTGGTGTATTGCTCTATCTCAATCTATGCGAGCGTAAAGTCGAGATTGTGATTGATCGTGGTTTAAAAAATGCCACGCCAATAGAAACATGGAATGGGATCTGTCAAAGCATCGTACTGCTCTTGGCTCAAAAGCACTATTTACAGGCTGTGAATAATGGCGTAACGGAAATTGGGCAGGTCTTAGATCAGTATTATGTAAAAACCGAACCAAATGATCAGAATGAATTGCCAAATGAACCAATTATCCTAAACTAAAATAGCGTTGAGTGTTTCGAGTAGAAATAGCGCTTGAGATTTTTAATGAAATCAATTAGTGTGCAGAATGTTCTGTATGTGCTTGTTCGGCAGTCACTTCCATGGCCTTTGCAGCCAGCTTCCGATAAACGGCGAGAAAAAATAAAATAATTAAAAATATTTTTTTTGTGAATTGAGTCGCTCAATTTGCATACAAGTAGAAAGTAGTCAAATTCGTTAGCAAAAAAAACGAATAATTAAGCAGTAAAGATGACGTTAATTGTCATTTTTTTTCTGAAAATGTCTGATTTGATCTTCTTTTGTACAGGGTGAATTTCTTTTAAGTCCCTGTTTTTTTAAGTTAAAATTAGCTAAGCTAAGGACTGGCATAAAACATGCTAATTACTAAATAGCTGAAAAAAGCTTATAAAAAAATACTCATTGGAGAAATGTTATGAAATCAATGCAAAAGGGTTTTACTCTTATCGAATTGATGATCGTTGTGGCGATTATTGGTATTTTGGCGGCAGTTGCGATTCCTGCGTATCGTGAATATGTAGCAACCTCTTATGGTGGTGCGGCAATTGGTGGTGCAAACAACTATGTTTCTAAAGTTCAAGCATGCGTGCAAACAGGTATTGGCTGTACCGAACTAGCAACAAATCCAGGTACTACTGCTATTGCAGCAGCGGCAGCGACTTCACAAACTCAAGTTTACTTAACTGCTGCTCCAGCAGAACAAAGTGGCGCTAGTGTTGTCGGTATTAATAAAGGCTGTACAGTGACTGCTGCTGTGGACAACGAAGGTGCAGTAACGTATTCAGCTGCTGCTACAGGTACTGTTTCTACAGGACCACAATGTCAAAAAGGTGCTAACTTATAATAAGTTTAATCTAAATAAAAAAAGCTTCACTATAAGGTGGAGCTTTTTTTGTTTTTATAAAAAATATACTTTAGTTATTTAAATATAAGTTTTAGCGTATACCCCGATGATGTGATTTTGAATGCTAAATAAAAGCTAGATGATATTAATTTTATGGTTGTATGTGACATAAAATGTTACTTATTTACGCACCTTAAATATTATGAATATTTTTTAAATCTAAGTTATTGAAAATATATGATAAATTTAATGGCATGAAATTTGTAATATTATTAAAAAATCAGTTGGTGAGTTTAATATGCAAAGGGGATTTACATTAATTGAATTGATGATTGTAGTGGCTATTATTGGGATAATAGCGTCTATTGCTATACCGGCATATCGTGAATATATTGTGGTTTCACATGGCGCATCAGTAATGCATGGCGCTTCTAGTCAAGCGATTAATTTACAAATGTGTATTCTTGAGGCAGGTAGTTGTAGCGTAATTAATCAAAAAGTATCAACTACAACAGAATTATCATCTGTACCGAATCCAATAATATCAAATGCACCAGCAACTTTAACTTTTGCGGATGCATTCTGCCAAGTGACGGTGAGTGTGGATATTAATGGTGGTCTGAGTTATTCAGCAAATACATCGAATGCAGCAAAAGCAACGCTTCAACAGTGTAAGCAAGGTGCGGGTTTATCATAAATGATACAAAAGATTGAGGGGAGTATGTTGAGGGATAAATTTAAAGCATTTGCGGTACATTTAAGTTTAAGTGCTTTAGTTGGGTTGGTCTGTGCCTTTATTATTTATAAAGTCTGGTTTATCGCACCTTTAGAGATTGCTACAAAAATTACGCCCATCTTTTTGATGATGGTTGGTATTGATATTGTTGTTGGTCCTTTATTAACCTTCTTGGTGTATAAAAAGGGCAAGAAAACCTTAAAATTCGATCTCAGTGTGATTGTGATCATACAATGTATTGCTCTCATTTATGGGGTTTTTAATATTTATCAAAGTCGTCCATTGTGGATTGCTTTTGACCAAGATAGTTTCTATCTGGTTAGAGCGAATGAGGTTGATCTGGAGAGTGAGAAAAAAGCCGCTGTCGCTTATCAAAGCCGCATTGTTAGCAAGCCGCAGTTTGTGAGTGTAAAACGACCAGATATCGAAACACAAAAGGGTAAAGAGTTACGGTTTTATGATTTTATGGGAATGAATTTAGCGGTAAAAAAACCAGAACTGTATGATTCTATGAATAACGCTCGACAAGCTTTGTCAGCACAAGCATTCGCTTTACAGGATTTAGAAACATATAATGCCAATACCTCACTAATTTTGTCTAAGTATCCACAAGCAGATGCATTTCTACCACTGAAAACAAATGTTATTGATATGACGGTTCTCATAAATAAAGAAAAAGGTGAAGTGGTTAAAATTGTTGATTTGCGTCCAGGGAAGTAAATTGTAGTTTTTATCTTATATTTAGTTTGTAGCAGAAGGCTTGGCGATATAATTCACCAAGCCTTTTTTCCATGTACAACGTATGCGATATCTCTGCCTTTTCCTCGCCAGCATTTTGATAGCTTTTGCTTGGCTTTCTCCATTTCATGTCTATCCTTGGGTGACTTTCTCTGGTGAGCTCGCTGCATTTGGGGCTGGATGGGTATTACTAGCGATTTATTTAAATAAAAATATTGTAGTGCCAAGAGCACAGCTTTTAATTGCGCCGATTATTGTTGTTCCAATGCTGCAATGGGGCTTTGGATTAGTGAATGACTTTAGCACAGCACTCCTAAGTAGCACCTATATTTTTGCTTTTTGGCTGATGATTGTACTTGGCTACAATCTTTCTTTGCAGACCGATCAACGTGAATCTCTCATGCAGGAGTTTTCTAAACTCTTATTGGGTATCGCGATAGTCTGTAGTGTCATGGCGATCGTGCAGTGGTGCGGCCTGGGTGGCGCCATTAATGGCATCATGCAACTCAAAGGGGATCGGCCTTATGCAAACTTTGGCCAGCCAAATCATTTGGCAACCTTTTTGATTATGGGGTTGATGGGCGCATTATATCTTTATGAAAAAAGAGTTATGGCCTCGTATTGGTTATTACCAGCGAGTTTATTGATTCTATTTACGGTGGCTTTAACTCAATCTCGAACATCGTGGGTGGTGTGCGTATTTATCTTATTCTATTGGATGTATAAGCAGTACAAGCAGCAACCTCGCTTTAGCTTTGCTCAGCTTTGGATCTGGTGTGTGGGTTTTTTTGTGATTGCGGCTTGGGGCTTACCACAGCTGACCAATCTTATTGAAACCTTTTCAAATTCAGAGTTGATTCAAACCAGTAGTCTGGCTGAACGTGCTAGTTCTGGCTATTTACGTTTTGATATCTGGACGCAAATGTTGCTAGCGTTGAAAGAGCAGCCGTGGTTTGGTTATGGCTGGAATCAGACCAGTGTTGCGCAAATCAGTATTTTCAACTTGCATCCTTCACATGAATGGGTGATCAGTGCACATAATGTGCTGCTCGATATCTTGGTGTGGAATGGTTTGCCAATTGGACTGTTGCTTATTGCTTATATGGGCCTGTGGTTTTTTTGGTTAGATCGAAATGCCAAGGACAGCACTTCCGTGATTGCAATCATGATGGTTGCTGCAATTCTGATTCATGCCATGCTGGAGTTTCCGCAACGTTATGCGTATTTCCTACTGCCTATGGGGTTTCTCTTAGGTTTAGTTCAAGCACAAACACCTAAGCTCAAAGCGGTGACGCTAAATAAAAACGTTATTCGCTTAATCTGGTTGATCGCATTGGTTGTTTTAGTGCTGATTTGGCGTGACTATAAGCTTTTCCAAGAAAATAGCCGTTTAGTCTTTAAAAAGCAGCAACCAACAGTAGAGATATTCGGAAGTTCTAAAATTTTATTATTGACTCAATTTCAACAACGGCTTGATTGGATTGCTCTAAAACCGCAAACACGAATGTCAGACAGCGATTTGAAGCAGATTGATGCCTTAGTTAAAAATAAGGCGACGCCTTATAACTTGAAGAAGTATGCACAGTTGCTTGCGTATAATCACAAATTTGAAGAAGCGGAACAGCAACTTTTCATTTTACGGCAGTTGTATAAGCAAACACTCAGCTTGCCAGAAGTGGTTGAAATGAATAAACGAGCAGTCTAAAAAAAGCCCTGTACAGGGCTTTTTTTTATTCAATCCAAACTATATTTGGGATTGAAGCATGATTTTAATTAGATTTGGCTTTGAATATAATTCTCGATCCCTACATTCTCAACCAGATCTAGTTGGGTGTCGAGCCAATCCCAATACTCTTCTTCTTTCTCTAGAATTTCTTGAACCAAATCACGGGTCACATAATCCTGTTCTACTTCTGCAAGTTCAACGGCTTGCTTGAGGGCTTCAATGTTTTCTTTGACCTTGCGGATATCGCAATTCAGAACTTCTTCAGTATGTTGGCCGATATAGAGCTTGCCTAAGTGTTGTAGGTTCGGTAAGCCTTCTAAGAATAAAATGCGCTCAATCACTTTATCTGCATGTTTCATTTGGCGAATAGATTCTTTGTATTCAGCTGAACCTAATTGTTCAATTCCCCAATCATTAAACATACGAGAATGTAAGAAATATTGGTTGATCGCAGTTAAATGGTGGTACAGCACTTGATTGAGCTGATTGATAACTTCGCGATTGCCTTTCATTGCACTTACTCCAAAAACACCAAGTGATGCCCTAGTTGCTAAGGCAATTTATTCTATTTTAATCAACAAAGAATCGTCTGGCGAGTAATTTATAGAACGGCAAATGAAAATCACAATCAAAAACATCCTGATATGGTTATGATTTTTATAAAAAAACCGCTTAAATGAGGAACTTTTTAGGTTCTACAGGAAGCGGTGGAGTCGTAAAACACGAGTTGAATTGGAGGAATAATTTTGAAGATAAATCAGGCAGCTATAGAAATACGCGCAGCGATTTCAGCAAGTTCGTCGCTGATAATAGCACGTGCTTCAGGAGCACAACGACCACAACATGTTCCTAGATCGAGTAGGTCACGGATTTCACGATAGCTCTCGGCGCCATTTGCAACGGCGTCTTTGATATCTTGATCTGTAATTCCACGACATAAACAAACATACATGGGAGTGAGCCACAAATATAAATGCGATAATTGATATTATTGATAATTATTATCGTTTGTCAATGAATTTCATTCTAACAATGAATATATTCTTATTGGGAATTTGAATAAAAAAATACCGCCTGATCGGCGATATTTTTGATGATTTATATCTTTTTGATAAATATAAATTTAAAAAAATGCTTATGGAATGATCACAATCCCATCCATTTCAACCAAGGCACCTTTGGGTAAGCTGGCAACACCCAATGCTGCACGCGCAGGATAAGGTTGAGCAAAGTATTCTCCCATGATCTGATTGACCAATTGGAAGTGGGAGAGATCAGTTAGAAAAATATTCAATTTCGCGATGTCTGCCAGACTACCACCTGCAGCAGTACAAACCGCTTTTAAGTTATCAAATACGCGACGAATCTGAGCTTCAATGCCTTCTACAAGTTCCATACTGTACGGATCTAAACCAATCTGGCCAGAGAGATAGAGCGTGTTGCCAACCAAAATTGCTTGAGAATAGGTTCCGATAGCAGCAGGGGCGTGTTCAGTATGAATAACTTGGCGTGACATTTAGCTCTCCTATGTCGTTTTTCTATCTTAAATCCATGTGACTTTAACACAAAACCATAGCGACGAAAGAGCTGAATACTGTGTAGTCGCCATGAAGGAGGTTTTTGTTTGCACTTTTCTGTCTATAAACAGCGAGAACGCTGAATGGGAACAGTGCGCTTAGATTGAGCTGGCGGTGGCTAATTTTGCAACTTCAGGCTGAACAATCGGCATATTTAAGCGTTCAATACGTGGGAAGCCAAAGTGCATACGCAGATCTCGAATGATTTGAGCAATTTGATTTCGGTTGCTGACCACGATATTGACATAGGTTTTTTGGTCTTGCGAGTGCACCATTTCTACGCCGGTTTTGGCTTTACGGCATTGGTAGATCAAATCAGAAATTTGTTCATCGTTCATGGCCATATGGATGCATAGATAGGCACTAAAACGAACATCATCAATTTCTTCAGATTGCCAATGTAGCGGCATGATGTTTTCAGGATGCAGATGCTGTTCGTGTAATAAGTTCCGACAACGGGAACGGTGCACAATCAAGCCACGTCGCGACAAATGTCCTTGAATTGGATCACCCAATACTGGGTTACAGCAATGCGCATATTTGACATCAACGCCTTCTGTTCCGACGATTAAACGATCGGAAGCATCTTGGTGCTGTGAATGATAGTCTTGTGCAAATAAATGGTTGGCAACCAGCTGTGGTAATAGGTCACCGACTGCAATCTGTTCAAATAAGGTGTCTTTACTGCTTAAATGCCGCCATTCAAGTACATTGATCCAATCGGTTGGGGAAAGATCATTGATTGAGCGCTGAAACAGTTTTAAGGCACGATTTAAGGCCTGTTGTCCGACTAAGCGTTGCTCATCGATGTCTTGTTCTCTCAGAATATTCTGTAACGCCCGACGTGCTTTTTGCGTATTAATGAAGCTGAGCCAATCTGGATTTGGTGTTGCCAATACATCGGTAATGATCTCAACCACTTGGCCGCTATGTAGTGGGGTGGATAATGGTCGAATTTCACCATCGACTTTGGCACCTACCGCATGGTTACCCAAGAACAGGCTGGCTGAATAGGCGAAATCAACCACCGTGGCACCTTGCGGTAATTCGTGCAATTGTCCATGTGGGGTATAGACCCAAATTTTTTCTTGGTGCAAATAATCGAGTAGATCACTAAAGGTGGTTTTTGCACAACCGCTATCAATTAAGGTGTTCAAGTTCTGCATAGACGCCTGAATCGCTGAGCGACAGGCTTGCGGTGCATTTTCACCAAGGACAACACCAAAACGGGCTGCTTTACGCATCAATTCGGTTTGGATGGTCAATGAAAGTGTGGTTTTCTCACCTTTCAACTGGATCATGAGCGATTGGTTGCCGCCGGGTAAAGGACGGCGAATATGATCGCGATATTGCAAAACTTGGAAATTGTCTTTTAGCGCATCAACCAGGCGGTCGCAGTCAGCAATGCTTTGTAAAATAATTTCAAAGGCATGGCTGTGGCTAAGTTCATTTAAGTCGATTTCATTTTTAATAAAATGACGCAGTAATTCGATATTGTTGTTTTTCTTTTTAATTCGACCCTTGAGGTCATAGGCTTTTAGCAGTTCAGAAAGTTTTTGCTCCCAAACCGCTTGGTATTCACAACGTTTTGGTTTGGTTTCCAATAATGCGGTTTGCACATCATTAAACATGTCTAAATCAAGATTTTGATAACATAAATGTTCAAGGTTATCCGCCATCTCGTTCATACCGACCAGACGCGCCATTGGCACAAAAATATCGAGGGTTTCTTGGGCAATGCGTGCACGCTTATCTGGACGCAACGCGCCCAAGGTGGTCATGTTGTGATAACGGTCAGCCAGTTTAATAATAATGACACGAGGGTCTTGTAGAGTCGCTTGCAGAATTTTTCGGAATGATGCAGCTTTGTTATATTCTTTATCGCTGGAATGGCTGAGCTTGGTGACGCCATCGACCAGTTCGGCGACGACGACACCATATTTCTGCCCAATTTCATCTTTGGTAAATTCAGTATCTTCAATCACATCATGTAAAAGTGCAGCCATCAACGTTTCAGCATCAAGACGCATGTGTGCCAAAATGCAACTGACGGCTATCGGATGCAATACATAGGGCTCACCACTTTTACGTGTAATACCGCTATGCGCTAGATCAGCAAAATCACAGGCAGCAAGCACACGTTGAACGTCACTATCTTTGAGATAGGCTTCAATAATTGCTTTGAGCTGCTGCTTCGCTTGGCTGACTTCTTCGCCTGGCATATAACACCTTTTATAACTTGAATTCAGTAATCATCTGTCTGTTGATACTTTAACGATCTATTGCATGAATGCTTTTGTGATTCAGTACAATCTTCATGTGCTTAATCTATGGGATCGCATTGAAGACTCATTCCTAGCGCAAGTACTCACAAACATTACGCTTATCTTCTAATGAAAAGCAAATTGACAAACTTGTCAATTTGTTCATTAGAAAAACTCGTAAATTTTTTCAATGACGGATATTGCTTTTATCAATATGCGCTGAATTTTGCAAGAAAGAAAAAAGCCCAAAGTATTCACAATGGGCTTTTCGCATAACAAATTCGATTTAGAAAGTGAAACCTTCTAAGTTCAATGAATTTGTAGACAATACCATATCAAGATTTGATGTTTGGTAGTCTTGATCGCGTTGTTTTAAAATTTCTTTGGTGACATGGCCAATCGCAATTTCGCGTAATGCAACTACGGTTGGTTTGTCATTGTCCCACTCTACAGTTGGTTCCATGCCTTGACGTGCCAATTGACGTGCACGTTTACTCGCCACCAGTACCAACTCGAAGCGGTTATCTACATGGTCTAAACAATCTTCAACGGTTACACGTGCCATAAGTTGTCTCGTTTGAACATTACATTTGAAAAGACTGAGTAGTATAAAAGGCTTTTCGGTCAGACTCAAGTCATTCGCGATTAAGGGTAATCAAGTTTTCGATTAATTGTTGATGGCGAGCGCTTTGTTGTAAGGTCACTAAACGGTTTGCAGTAATAATTGCTTCCAAGTCATGCACGGCTTTATTGAAATCATCATTAATAATGACATAGTCAAAACTGGCAAAATGACGCATATCTTCGACTGCACAACTTAAGCGATGCTCAATCACATCGACAGAATCTGTACCGCGATTAGACAGGCGCTGTCTTAAGTCATACTGTGTTGGAGGGAGAATAAAGATTTGTTTTGATTCAGGAAAAAGTCGACGAACCTGTTCAGCACCTTGCCAATCAATTTCGAGTAAAACATCATGACCCTGTTGTAGTTGTTCTTTAACTTTGGCTTGAGAGGTGCCGTAATAATTACCGAAGACTTCAGCGTATTCGATAAAACCGCCTTCATCCACTTGTGCTAAAAAGCTTTCTTTGCTGGTAAAATGATAGTGAACACCATCGAGTTCGCCAGGTCGTTGACCACGTGTAGTATGTGAGACAGAAACGTGTAAGTTGCTGACTCGATCGAGTAGGGCTTTGACCAAAGATGTTTTGCCTGTTCCTGAAGCTGCAGAAACGACAAACAAGAGACCCGACATGATATTTTTCCTGAATATGATAAAATATCTTGGCTATTGTAGTGTAGCGTGCCATTAAACGAAATAGTTTGGTGTAAAAATTCAGATGATGAGAGAGGATGTTATGGAAATCGTGTTGGCCAATCCACGAGGCTTTTGTGCTGGTGTTGACCGTGCTATAGCAATCGTCAATCGGGCGCTTGAATGTTTTAACCCACCAATTTATGTACGCCATGAAGTGGTACACAACAAATTTGTGGTTGATGACTTACGCCAGCGTGGTGCTGTTTTTGTGGATGAGTTGGATCAAGTGCCTGATGATTCGATTGTGATCTTTAGTGCGCACGGCGTATCTAAAGCGGTACAGCAAGAAGCGGATCGCCGTGGTTTAAAAGTTTTCGATGCAACCTGTCCATTGGTCACCAAGGTGCATATCGAAGTGACCAAATATGCACGCGAAGGGACGGAAGCGATTCTGATTGGACATGAAGGTCATCCAGAAGTTGAAGGCACCATGGGGCAATATGATAAGTCTCGAGGTGGTGAGATTTATCTGGTTGAAGATGAGCAAGATGTCGAAGCGCTCATGGTCAAGCATCCTGAAAAAGTCGCATTTGTCACTCAAACCACACTTTCAATTGATGATACCGCTAAAGTGATTGATGCTTTACGAACCAAATTTCCTCTGATTCAGGGGCCGCGTAAAGATGATATTTGCTATGCCACACAAAACCGTCAAGATGCGGTACGTGATTTGGCTGAGCAATGTGATGTGGTTCTTGTGGTCGGCTCTCCGAATTCATCAAATTCAAATCGTTTGCGCGAATTGGCTGAGCGGATGGGCAAGTCTGCTTATTTGGTCGATAATGCAGATCAACTTGAAAAAGCTTGGTTTAAACAGGACAGTAAAATTGGTGTCACAGCAGGTGCATCAGCGCCTGAGATTTTAATTAAACAAGTCATTCAGCGTTTACAAGATTGGGGTGCAACACCCCCCAAAGAGCTACAAGGGCGTGAGGAAAACATTACCTTTAGCCTACCAAAAGAGTTGCGTATCCAAGTGATACAAGCCTAATTTTATTAGAAAAATGTGAACTAGAAACGGATGGATGACACTCCATCCGTTTTTTTTGGGTGCTTATCTGCTTTGTATTGGTTCTGTAAAAATAAAATTTAATATAGAGTAGTGAATTTTAATCATTAGGTGCTGGGGAAATGGGGAAAACTCGGGGTTTCACCTTAATTGAACTGATGGTGACGATTGCGGTATTTGCAATTATTACAATGATTGCTGCACCTAGTTTTAAGAACTTTCAAGATCAGCAGCAAGTTGATTTTTCAAGTAAGGACTTTGAAAAGACTTTGATACAGGCACGCTATGACGCACTGTTACATCGTAAAACCATCACAGTACATTTAAATCAAACGGGGACTGTCAGCCCAACTGATTTATATTGGGCCGTTGATGAAAATGAAACGATGGTTTTTAAAACATTAGTTTGTACAAGCGAAAAGTGGGTAGGGACTGCCGTTGCCGGTGTGGATCAATTGACCTTTTCGCAAGATGGCAATGCTCAACTTTCTCGGGGATATAAAGATCAGAACGGGGTTGATACACGTGAAGGAGTCGTCTTATCAGGTGTAGAGATTACGCTATCGAATAATAATATTAAAAATTATATCGAGATTACGCCTTTTGGCAAAGTCACAGTCAGCAAAGACACCAAACAAGGCAAGGAGTGCTCATGATGCAACAATACCAAAAAGGGGTGGGGTTGGTTGAAGTACTGGTAAGCCTTTTGTTGTTGGCAATTGGGGTATTGGGTTTTTCTTTGTTACAAGTACGAGCACTAGATTCTTCGATAGAAGCATCAAAACGTATTCAAGGGATGGCATTGGCAAAAGATATTGCTGAGCGAATTCGAGCAAATCAGGAAGGCTTGACGAAAAATATCGAAGTAGAAAAAGATGGCAAGAAAGAAAGTTATAAAGCCTATATTAAAGCATTTGAAGGTAAACAAAATTTAAGTAGTTATAGTTACTCAAAATGTTTTGGAACAGCCGTAGCGTGCAATAGTGAAAACTTTGCAACTGAAGATGCAAATCAAGCGCTGTTTAAAGCCTACCAAATGGGAATGAAAATCGGTGTAAACCAATGTGCAGGAAGCACTCAGCGGGATCGTTACTGTATCTTTGTTGCTTGGGACGAGACCAACCCTAAAGATGGCTCGGATGCTAAGGATTGTACAACGGGAGGCTCCTATCGTTCAGACTCTAAATGCGTCGTCTTGGAGGCATATTAAAATGAAAAAGCAAAAAGGTATGACGCTGATTGAGCTGATGGTGGCATTGGTCTTAGGGCTCATAATTGTTGCAGCAGGCTTTCAGACTTTTCTTGCGGGTACGATTAATTATAACTTACAGAAAACATTAGCTGAACTCCAAGACAATGGGAATTTTGGCTTGAACTATATTACGAAAGATATTCGTATTGCCAATTTAGATGCCAACCTCGCTATTTTAAATGATCGTAACTTATATAGTGGTGTGGTGTTGACGGGGCTTAAAAGCTACGAAGCTTTGACTGAAGAAGAGCAGAAGACACAATCAGCAAATCTCCCGTTCAATCTGAATGACAATGACACCACTAAAGTTGAACTGCTTACAGCCAGTGCCTTAGGTGAAAGTAATGTAAAAAGTGAGAAAAGTGACCAGTTGGTCATTCAATACAAGGCGGTTATTGCAGGTGCAATGGATTGTGAAGGTAATGGCATTAGTCAAGCAGAGATTAATGAAGGGGTCTTTATTGTTCAACGCTACTTTTTAAGAAAAGATGGCGATGACCTGGCACTTGCCTGTGATGCTGGACGTTATAAAACCATGGTTCCTACTGCAAGTTTACCGACAAAAATTTCAGATTTCGGTGGTCAGGGACAGGTCATTATTCGCCGTGTTGATTATTTTCATGTGTTATTGGGCATTAAAGATAATGTTCGGGATGAATATAAATATATGCCAATTAGCGATTATATGGGGAATGGCAAGTTGGTTAAGGATGGCCAAGCTCGAGGGCGTATTATGTCGATTCAAATAGGCATACTCATGCGAGGAGTAGAGGCAATTCCAGCAAATCAAACTGTGCCTACAGCGTTTCAAGTATTGGATAAAAAAGTTGAATTAACGACCAATGCAACCAAGCAAAAATATGTGCGAGAGGTGGTCAGTCAAACAGTTGCGTTGCGCAATGGTTATGGATTAATGGAGAGCCTGTAATGCATAAGATGAATCAACAGGGCGCGACACTGATTACGGTACTGTTTGTTTTACTGATCGTCACAGTCATTGGAACTTTTGCTGTAAAGCAAAGTATTCTAGGCTTGAACATTGCAACCAATAGTCAGGCCAGAAACCTGATGCAACAAACCGCTGATGCCGTCTTTTTTGCCCTTGAACAAGACAGTAAAACTAAAGAAATTCTGCAAAGAAATTTAAGTTCTTTGGGGATGTTGGGAATGGTTAAATCAGATAGTTTTTTAAATAAAGAATTGGTGTTCTGTTATCGACCTAAGACTCAAAAAGAAATGTTTAGTTTGCAGAATGCCAGTATTGTGTCATGGGCGACGGATAGTGATGGGAAAAAAAATATTAAAAACAATGAAATTGGAACAGCTGGCTTTTGTAAGTATGACTCAAATGATTTTAGTAGTAGTCGAGATATTATGATTTCGCAGATTGCTGTGAAAAAAAGTAGTATTAACAGTGATGTTCCGTTTAAATTTTTCCCAACAGGTACCGATACGACAACGGTACAGCTTGATGGTGTACAGCCTGTGCGTATCGTGGTGACAACGATTATTCCAAATGCAACGACAGGCAGTAATAGTTGGAGTTCACTGAAGAGTGATGTCAACAAATGTTTTAGTAATTATACCAATGAAAAATCGACACAGAATGATGGAACAGAATCTGTAACCGACTGTTTTGATCAGCTCGGTGTGCCATATAGTCAGCAAGTGATGGACTATGCCGTGGTTAGTTATGCCACAAAAAGCAGTTAAATGGGGATAAGGCAATGAAAATGATGAAACTAAAAAAATTGGTTGTTGCTTGCCAGGCTGCTGCGATAACCATGGTGACGAGTGTGGCAGTTAGCACACAGGCCAGCGATGTCGAGTTATATAAGGCACCACAGACTTCAGAAACCACGCTTATGTTTATGCTGGATGTATCTGGAAGTATGAATCCAAATTCGAATAGCTATGGCGAAAATCGTTTAAAAAGCTTAAAGGATGGGATGACGACTTTATTACAAGGAGATAGTAGTAAAGGTATAGCACCACTTGAGGATAAGCTGATCGTTGGCTTATCTACATTTAATGCCAGTACAGGGCGTATCAAGCTAGAGGCAAAACCATTGGGTGAGCCTGTACAACTGGCTGGAAATCGTGAGGTGTTTAGAACAGTTCAGCAGGTGACGCAGCTGGCACAAAGAACACGGTCGCGTACAAAAACCGATCTAACATGGCAAGAGAGGATAAGAGTTCAGACGCGCTCATGTAGTTTTTTGGGATGTGGGAATTGGTCAAGTTGGAGTAACCCTAATTGGTCAAACCAAAGTTCGAATGGAAGTTGGTCTAGTTGGTTTGAGTCTAACTGGAGCTTAATAGGAAATGAAACGGCGGGAAGCCCTATTGCGCAGGAATGCGTTGATTGGAATGCTAACTATACTTGCAAGGCCAATGGTTGGGTAGCTACAACAAAACAAGCTGAAGATTTTGCTGGAACGATACCTGTTTCGCAAATAACGAACCTTAGTTTTAATAACATAACCGATATTGACCGTGTTTCAACGCCCTCTCCAGCAGTCTTGTTACCGTCAACAAGTAATGAGAAATGCACGCAAACGGATTTTTGGAACAGATGCACGAGAAATGAAGATACACAAAAACAAAATCAACAAAGCATTACGACTACTGAAACTGTGAGGCAGGAATCTACTGCATCATTTTCAAAAACAACGACTTATACCGGAGCAGCTTACGAAACTCATCGTAAAAAAATGTTGCGAGAAGTCAATAATCTTAGTGCTAATGATGGTACCCCTACTGCATTTGCGTATGCTGAGGTTGCAGCTTATTTGTTGGGCCGGACAACGAAGGGGTTATCGGGAAGTGGTTTTACAGAGTCCGTCGTCGGTAATATTCGGGATAATGATCAGTATAACAAACCAGCGCAAATTGATCGCTCCAAACAATGTAATACCCAGGGGATTTATTTTCTGACCGATGGTGTACCAGAATATAGTAATCGTATTTCTGCTGAAAATGTTATGCAATCTGCATTAGATGATACGAGCTATACATGTTCAGCAACGGATTTAAATCCAACATCAGGAATGTTATCCAATAATTTTTATAATGATTGTAGTGGTTGGAATCAGGCTGGTACATCTTGTGACAGAGGTTGGTATAGCAACAAAATCGCAAAGACAAACTGGCAATGTATAGCAGGTTTAACCAAAAGGTTAAAAGATGGAAAGTTAAATGATAGTGGTAGCCCTGTGAACAATCCGCAAGGGGTGAGTATTTTAACCGCGGTTGTTGGTTTTGGTAGTACATTGGGTGAATCCACAGGTAAATACGCCAATGATGTCGCCGCCGCAAAAGCTTGGGGTGATCTTGGTGGTGGTGGCTATTATTCGGGTTCAAACGATAAAGCCGTTGTTGACAGTGTCAATGCCTTCATTCACAAATTAGGCAAGTATATTCCGCCTGTTACAACGGGTTCCGTTACGATTCCTGTCGATGCACTGGATACACAGAATATTCAACCGTGGGGGTATTTCCCTCAGTTTGACCCAAAACCCAATGCGATTGGTAATACAGGTGTTGTTACCTGGCTCGGAAACTTGAAAAAATTTAAAGTGGCTGAAGGGGTGCTGTATGATCGCGATTCTAGTGCGGTTGCCAATAGCAATGGCTTATTAAAAGACGATATCAATGATTATTGGGCAGATACGTCAGTCAAGAAATGGATTGAAAAAGAAGAAAATGGAGTTAAACAAAGTCTTGAAGTCAAGGTGGGTGGGGCATTAAGTCGGATGTTGTTAGGCTATAACACCGCCCAAACACCCAATGAAAGACGAATTTTTACCGATCGAGCACTACGACAAAATGCAACTGATAATAGTCAAAACGATATCATCAGTATTAACTCTGGTAATCTGATTCAAGTAGGACGAGCAGACTTCATTTCTTCCAGCCAGAAATTGTATAAACAAGATCCAAAAAGAGGATATCTACTTTCATTATTTGGCTATCCAATTGCAAAAGATTTAGCTTATAACCTTGATCTATATCCGAAAGAAGCAACATTCCAGTCAGAACTAGAGCAAGTGATTCAGCAACAACCTAAACGAGATTGGTTAATGGGTGCGGTCATGCATTCTCGACCTATATTGTTGACTCAAGAAGGTACGACTGCCTTTGAAAAGGATGTGCTGACCTATACCAACAGAGATGACTTGGTCTTGTTTGGAACAACTCAGGGTGTTTTACATGTAGTCACAGCAGGAAAAGATGCTACCGATGGTAATGGTGGTAAAGAGGTCTTTACTTTTGTTCCAAATGAAATGATTGAAAATCAGGCCAAAGGATTCTTGTCACAAGATAATCAAGCTGCAAATTTACAATATGGTATAGATGGTCAATGGACGGCTTATACAGAGTATGTAACCAAATCTAGTTCTACACCAAAGGCACCTGTTGTGACTGTAAAAGGTGGGAAACAATGGGTGTATGGTGGCTTAAGGATGGGAGGTAAAAGTTACTATGCTCTAGACCTTTCAGATGTCACTTCAACTGGCGGTACCCCAAAACTGAAATTCCGTATTAACCCAACTGGGAGCTGTAGCACAAGCAATGCCTTGGGGTGTATGGGACAAAGTTGGTCGAAACCAACGATTGCATGGGTAAATTGGCAGGGGCAACGTAAACTGGTGATGTTTGTGGGAGGTGGCTATGATCCTAGATATGAAGCAGATATCAATTATTCACCAAGCGGTACAGATCAAGGTGCTGGCGTTTATATGTTTGATGCAGATAATGGTGATTTACTTTGGTGGGCCAGTGCAAACGCTGGATCGAACTCAACAAATAAAACATACAATAAAGATCTGAATCGCAGTGTTGTCAGTAGTATTAAGACAGTAGATCGTAATAGTGACGGTATTGCTGATCATTTATATTTTGGTGATTTGGGTGGGCAAGTCTGGCGTATTGATTTAAGTAGTTCAACCAATGCAGGGAAGACAGGTGGTGATAACTTTGCCACACGTGCAGTCCGCCTTTTAGATATGTCTGGAACCGATGCACCACGTTTTTATAGCACTCCAACATTTACAATTCATAACTCAAACAATGGTCTTTTTGCTGCGATCACGATTGGTTCAGGTAATTTTAGCTATCCAATGTCAGCAAAAAATAATGATAAAGATGCTGTCTATGTGATCTATGATAAAGATGTGACACGTCGTAACTTACCGATTTTACTCAATAATGAGCTATATACCTATGATGTAAAGGTGAATGGAGCAACAGGTCGAAATCTGGTTAATAATGTTAACGGTAATACTGAAACGACCATAGCCAATGGCGGATGGTATTATTCGGTTGGGGCAAAAAAACGTATTTTAAATGACCATGTCGCAATTGATAATGATCTTTATGTGAGTGTCTTTGATGCTGCCAAAGATATCGTAGGTGTTGATTGCGCAGGTGGCGTAAGAGGTGAAAGTAAAGTTTCACAATTTTGCCTACCATATGGGCAGTGTACGAAAGTAGGAAGCTCTGGTGCTGTTGTCGCAGAGCGTCCCGATGATATTTTCTTGGGTAAAGGCAATATTGGTATTAGTTTTGGTGGAATCAACCAGACTAGGAATATGGTTTTGAATTTGCCTAGTAATGGCAATATTAAAAAATATGCAGGAAAAACTCAATTTGTATCTCAACGTTGGTATGAGCGATGATGGGATAACAGAAGATGAAAAAGAATCTAGGTTTTACTCTGATAGAAGTCATGGTTGTGGTCATTATTGTTGCGATTTTGGCTGCAATCGTTATACCCAGCTATAAAGATTTTGTACGTCGAGGAACAGCTTCACAAGCGGAGCAAGAGATACAACGTTTAGCGACACTGTTGGAAAAGCACAGAAGCCGTAATTTTAGCTATGCAAATTTTACAGTTGCTAGTTCCGTGTTACCTGAAGGTAAAACGGGAGCGGATATTACCTATAATGTCTATGTACGTGATGTGATAGATCCATCCAAGGCATTAAATGATCCCGCTGCGATGGGTGTGGGTTGGGTTATATTGGCAGAAGCTAATTCTGAAATTAATCATCCAGGAAGTTGCCCATCTTGCAACCCTCTGCAAACAGGTAACTATAGCTTTTTGATGATGAGCAATGGGATGAAATGTAAAACCAAAATGAAATTGGCTAAGGATGACTTAACAGCGAGTAACTTATCGGGAACAACCCCATGTGGAGGTCAAGGTGAAGATTGGTAATCATGTGGGCTTTACCCTGGTTGAGGTAATGATTGTTGTGGTCATTATTGGGATATTAGCAGCCATCGCCTATCCTGGATACAATGATTATATACTCAAAACAAACCGTACAGCGGCACAAAGTGAAATGTTGGATGTAGCCAGTAAGTTGCAACGCTATAAAGCACT
Source organism: Acinetobacter gyllenbergii CIP 110306 = MTCC 11365 (assembly GCF_000413855.1). Taxonomy (GTDB): domain Bacteria; phylum Pseudomonadota; class Gammaproteobacteria; order Pseudomonadales; family Moraxellaceae; genus Acinetobacter; species Acinetobacter gyllenbergii. Next base: position 82,881 of record NZ_ATGG01000006.1, read on the forward strand.
AAATTCCAATTTGCTGAAAAATAATGCGGCTGTGACCTTGGCTGATTTTAATCATAATGGTGCTATTCCGCAGACGGGTACGAAATTGTATAGCCTAGAGCTTGCAAATGTAACGGCTGGTGAATGGACGCTTATTGCGACACCTGATTCTGCTGGCCGGCAAAAACAGGATGGTATTATTTGTTTAAATCATTTAGGACAGCGGTATTGGGAGAAAGGCCAAACGGCATGTGACTTTAGTAAGAATAAATGGAGTTAATCTTAAGAGCACTGCAATCTTCTGATTTATTTAAAAGCAAAGATCCTGATCTTTGCTTTTTTTATGCGACTAAAACAACACATTTATAATTTAATATTTATTGTGATGTTTATCACTAAATGTAAAAAAATATTATCAAAAGTCTGAAACAGTTTCGGTTATCTGACATTCTCTACCATTTGTCTGTGAACAATAGATTTTTAATCACTTTTGGCAAAAAGTGATAATTAAACATAATAATGTTAATCAAAAAAACGAAAACAATAAGATATGTAGTGAGGAGGTCTAAATGAAAAGAGGCCATTGTTTAAAATTTCATTCTTCCCATTTTTTGGGTGAAGGATTTATTAAGACGAGATCACCTTTCACTGATCCACACCGTGGATTTACGATGATAGAGTTAATTGTTACGGTTGCTGTATTGGCTATTGTTGCAACCTTAGCAGCTCCTTCTTTTACCGCATTGTATACGCAAAAAAAAATAGAATCAGTCTCAAATACCATAAAAATCAAAGTCTCTGAAGCAAGAAGCCAAGCGGTATTGCTACGTGATACGACAGGTCTTTGTTTAGACTCTTTATCGAAACAAAGCTGTTCGGCAGCGCTCTCCATTCCAGAGACTGATGCAGATCGGATTTTCTGGGTGCATTTAGCGCATGGTGTAAGCGTAGTGAATACGTCAGCGACAAGCTTGTTATTTAATCAAAATGGCGGAGTGAAAACATCGAAGAACTTTGAGTTATCTAAAGATGGCTTTGTGTATTGCATTCAAGTCGGCATTGTTGGGGACACAATAATAAAAAAAGGGGCTTGCACATGAAAAATATACAACACGGTGTGGGTTTAGTTGAGGTGCTTGTGGCGCTTGTGTTATTGGCTATTGGTATTTTGGGTTTTATTGGCCTCCAGCTCAAAGCAATAGATGCAAGTGCCGAAGCTCGGCAGCAAGTTCTAGCACTGACCATTGCTCGTGATTTGGCGGAACGAATGCGGGCAAATCCAGAGGCGACATTAAAGAGATATTATCAGCCTTTAGTTGTGAGTGAGCACAGCGTCGCCAAAATTGCAAAGCAGGATGTTCTCGAGATTCAAAGTCAGGCAAAAGACTATGGGATGAATTTGGTTGTCGATCAGTGCCCATCAGGGAAGAGCCGCCAATGTATTTATGTCGCTTGGAATACAACGCTATTGGTCAAGGATGGGAAAACGGATTTAACACAGTGCATTGAAAATGGCACTTATGTTCCAAACTCCCATTGTTTATTTTTGGAGGCGTATTAATGAATACAGACCTTCAGATCAATTCTCAGTTTTCAGAAAGCCATGATGATGCGTTGATGAAGTTTCATATTACCGAAGCTGAGCAGCGCCTTCATACTCGGCCACATGTGAATCATAGTGCTGGCTTTACATTGATTGAGTTGATTATTTCTTTGGCCCTGGGGTTGTTGATCGTTGCCGCAGCAACTCAGTTGTTTATTGCGGGTCTCACCAGCTATAAGCTACAAAAAGCGATGGCGGATATACAGGATAATGCAAGTCTCGGGCTGAACTTTATTATTAACGATATTCGTAAGGCCAACCTGAGTGCACCCGTGCCTGCATTAAATAATAAAATTGGTTATGCCGGAATTATTATGACGCCAGATAATATTGGCGAAAAAATTAATTTAAATTGTAACCCTGCATGTTTTGAGAGTAATCAACTTGCGGATTTGGGTACAGCCAATGTCGTTGGTAAGAAAAATAATCAGCTGATTATTCGTTATCAAGTACCCCAAGCAACCGTTGATTGCTCAGGTCAGGATGTTGAAAAAAATACCTTTGTGATTCAACGCTATTTTGTGGCTTCGACTTCAACCGATTCGCGACAGTCGTTGCGCTGCCAAGCTGCTCAGTATACCCAAGCTCAATTGGATAAAATAACGGGGACAAATAAGCTTGCTCTAGCTTGGGAAGCAAGTCAGGTTATTTTGCCGAATGTTGACTATTTTAAAGTGCGTATTGGGTATATGGATGGCGATTTAAATAATGTGAATAGCACATTGGTTTATAGCGATATAAAAGATTACGTCAACTTAGATCAAACGGAAAAGAAATACCAAAAAAATATAGATGGTGTCGTCCAGCCCATTCTTCCGCATGTCCATGCAATTCAAATCGGTGTACTGGTACAGTCCGAAAGTAGTACAGGTTTACCCGACCTTGTTGTAGAGAAGAATAAGGCGGATTTTACCATGTTTGGAAAGGAAAAAATTAAGCTCGATACCCAATATCAAAATACTCATTTGCGTCAAGTTGTTGAACAAACGATTTCATTGCGGAATGCCATGGGATGGATTAATGAGGGAGTTGAATCATGAGCAAACATCAACAAGGTTCAACATTGGTCGTTGTATTAATGCTGCTTCTGATTATTACCGTGATTGGAACATTGGCTATTCGGCAAAGTGTAAGTTCTTTAAAGTTAGTCACCAATAATCAGATTCAAACATTATTACTACAAAGCTCTGATGCTGCTTTGCTGGCATTGCAGAATCCAGAAAACAGCACTGATATTACAGCAACGAGTGGAATCGTCAGTTTTTTTAGAAATGCAGATAATTACGATAAAGAACTGATTTTGTGCTTTAGAGGTGATCAGCCCTTTCATTTATCCAATACCAGTTGGCTATATTGGCAAAACACGACTGCATTTCGTCAAAAAATGGCAACAGGTGGTGGGCCATGTACCGATGATAAGAATGATACTGCTGGTCGTAAAGCCGTGATCACACAGGTACATATTAAACGAGCAGATACGGATGCTCAGCCTTTTTCAGATATGGCTCGCGGTACTGATGTTGTGAGTGCTAAAACTGAACAAAGTCTAAGATTACAAGTCTATGTAACTTCTGTCATGAAAGGACTTGCCAATACGGATGATTTATTTGATAGCACGAAGGGATGTCTCAACCTCAGTATTAAACCACCAGTGGGGCAACAAGGTCTTATTTCATGTTTAAAAAAGAATAAAGTTTTATATAACACTCAGGTCGCGGAATACCGCTTCTTGTCTGACTTTGAACCTTCAGCTTCATAAAGGAAAAATTGTCATGAATAATAATAAAATGAAAAGCCGAATAAAAAATCAGTCTAGCAAAGAACTTAAAATAAAAAGCTTGTTGGCATGTTGTTCGGTATTGTCTAGCTCCTTAGTGTTGTGTTCGGTTGCTTCTGCAAGTGACATAGAAGTGTATCAACCTGCTGATGGCAATAAAAAACGGATTATGTTGATGGTGGATCAGTCTCGTAGCATGGGAGGGGCTGGTTTATTAGATTTAGTGAAAGATTATCCCTTGTGTGTGGGAGGCGGCGTTACCAATGTCCTTGGTAAAGGTGGTTTGGACTTAGGGATTAAAGTTGCTGGAGAGACTGATGTCAGTAATATTGTCACTAATATTTTGGGTGCAGTAGATAAGAATGTTTTACAACAAGCACTTGGTGGTAGTTTAGACCCGTTGTTAAAAGTGACCACAGAGCAGCTGTCGGATCAGTATCCATTTCCTCGGCAATATTGTACGGTCGTAACCACAGATTTGGTGGTTGACACTTTAGATGGGCTTTTAAAGCCACTGTTAGGTGCAACAGGTTTATCTGCAAAAGAATATATCGAGCAGACCTGTGACTTACAAATGAACCTAGATTTATTAAAACCCGTGACAGGCAAGTCTGCGGTTGGTCTTTATCGTTGTTATGATAAGAGTTCTCGCGTTCGTATGGCGTTGCTTGATGTCCTTAAAGGAAATGATGCGTTTGGAATAGAGCGTATTCCTGATAGCACAGCTGTCGGATTGTCCGTTTCTCCTGATGATCATACTCAAAATGACCGGGCCGGTGCGATTGTCAGTGAGCCAAAACTGTTAAGCACAAAATATATCGTAAACGGAACAGAAAAAACGCATCGTGAACATTTGATCGATTATATTTCGAGTCCGAAGATGGCTTCCCAAGGTGAGTTTAGTGTAGGAAATTTATTGGCTCAGAATATTCCGAAACTGATTGGCGCAGTACTGAGTGATGTTTTAAGTAAAGTATTAAATATCTTGGCGAATCCGCTTGGCGCAGCGAGCTCATTATTAGAGTTTGAGAAAACCAATAGTGAATTAAATAAATTATTAAGCGTTCTTGGGTTGGGGGGCAATAGCCCGTTGGCAAGCAGTTATGCGGAAACCGGAGCTTATCTATTAGGGACGACCACCAAAGGAACAGGTGCTCGACAGTTGTATATGAGAACGACTACGTTGAGTCTCTTGGGGATTAAAATTGGAGAGCAACAGTATCGATGTCAAGACTGGGATGTTAAGGGAAACTGTTTAACAAACAAATGGCAAAAAAGAGAGTTTAAATTGTTTGGGGGAGGCTGGAATTGGAACTGGGACACTGAAGAGATCAAGCAGCTGGTCAAAGTGGAGGGCGATCTGGTCGGCAACTTATTAGGTGATGGAGGATTGTTAGGAGCGGTCGGTAATATTGTTGGTAGCCTCGCTGAAATTGGTGAGAAGGACCTCTATTACGGATTCGTTGCTGAGCAGGATGCAGAATATAGTGGTTTTAGCAACAGTTTGAAACATCAGAATACAGCCAATGTTTTAACTCAAAATAATAATAAATTTTATAAAACACCTTCTGAAAGTCCTGAGTGTGATGCCAATGGTCTAATTGTTATTGCAGGAGGAGTTCCCAATATTTCACCAACGATTACCGATGCATTATTGCAACCCAATAGCCAAACCAAGATTGGTGGAGTTGAAAAAGCAATTGAACGTATGATGGGGCGCTCTTTAGATCAAAAACAGGCGATTTCGATTACTTATAAAAATGGGGATATGCGTGAATGGGATTTTAGATGTAATTCTACGGAATTGAAAAAAACACAAAAAGGAGATAGTGACTTTGCTACGTGGCAATGTATAGGAGCGTATGCAAGAGATATTCGGAAATTGTCCAGTAACCCAATTACAACGGCCGTGATTGGAATGGATCGTTCATTTTTACAATTACCCAGTCAAATTAATGGACGTATGAATGAGCAGGATACCAGTGGTCTAGATCTGATTAACAATACGACGGTGTCAGAAGATCAACTATTGACTGGGTTTGTTCCGAAAACGGTAAAAAGTTTATTGGATACTTTGGCAATAGGTCCTCTTGGAAATGGGGTAAAAAGCTTACTGAATAGTTTGTTCCCGCCAAGTCCAGAAGACATTAAAAATATGGCGCGTTGGGGCGTAGTCGGTGGTGGTGGTTGGTATAACTCTGCAAATAGTGCCAATATTTCAGCAAGTATTAAAAACTTCCATGACAATCTAGGCGTAGTGGATGGAGATCCAATTGGTTTACAAGCTTTACCAGCGGATCCACTGACGCCGTATCGTATGGAAAATAGTGTGTATACAAGCCTATTTGAACCCACATATAAAGCGAGTTGGTTTGGTAATTTTAAAAAATATTATGTTGAATCAGATAACGCAATCAATAAGTTAAAGGATGCATGGGATAGCAATGCACCGTCTTATGATGTTAAGGATTGGCATAAAGGAGGGGTTCTAGGTTTTTTGCGGGGCAAAGCTCGCAAACTGTATATTAATCGCGGCTGTCAAAAAACAGGTGATAGTTATCAGTTTATCGCGACAGACCAGCTACAAAGCATTGATAATCATTATCTAGATAGTAGTAATGCAAAACGCTGTGTACTGAATAATAGCCTGAAAGATCCTAAAGGTTATTATTTGATGAACCTTTTAGGCTATCAAATTGCACAGAATGCAACTGCAGCAGATCTAACCGAGATCAACTTTAAGAACTGGCAAATAGGAATGAATTTACATTCGATTCCAGTGAAGCTCACCCAAGAAGCAACCCTCAATGCAGATCAGAGCATTCAAAAAAGAAGTGATTATGTGTTGTTTGGAACCACACAAGGTGTTTTACATGTTGTGGATGCAAAAACAGGTCAGGAAAAATTTGCTTTTGTTCCAAATGAGATGCTGGAAGATTCAAAAGACCCGACCCGAATATATTATAAAGGCTTGCAGCGTGAGGCATTTATGCATACGCGTAAAGGGGTGAGAGAGCAGATGCCATATGGTGTAGATGGTGCATGGACCGTATACAGTGAATATGCATATGGAATAGAGCCAGGAAGTAGTGGAAGTACTAGTCGCAACGTTATTGCAACCGTTGGAACGATTAAAAGTAATGGTCAGATCATTGCGAAAGGTCAGCAGATCGCATATGGCGGTTTAAGAATGGGCGGGCGGAGTTACTATGCTTTGGATTTAGTCGATTTAGATGCGCCTAAACTCAAATTTCATATTGATCCTGACAATGCAGATAATGCCTCACCATTGAGTTATATGGGGCAAAGTTGGTCAAAACCGACCATTACTTATGTCAAATGGAATGGTCTTCGTAAACGCGTCATGCTTGTTGGTGGTGGTTATGATATGGGCTATGAAAAAACGGATTATAGTCCAAGCTTTGCCAAAGGTGCTGGTGTCTATATGTTTGATGCTGACAATGGTGATTTGTTGTGGTGGGCAAGCGCCAAAGCAGTACCGGCTCAAAATGGTTTGAAAATTGATAATATGAAATATAGTGTCGTGAGTCGTATTGCCGTTGCAGATCGTGATGGTGATAGCCTGACGGATCATTTGTATTTCGGTGATTTAGGTGGGCAAGTTTGGCGTATTGATTTTGATGCAAATTTAGGAAAAAAAGAGACTTCCAATCAAGTGAATATGGGCGGGTATAGCCTATTATTTTCAAATACAGCGGATCGTTTCTATGAAGCTCCTAGTTTTAGTGTATATGGCTATGAGCAACCTATAGCCGTCGTGAGTATTGCATCAGGGAATCGTAGCTTGCCGTGGAGTGATAGAACGTCTTCAAGTCGGATTTATAATTTATTTGACCAAGATGTCGTTAAGCCTAATTTTACGATAAATCAAAATAATACCGCTAAAATTGTGCTGTCTGATCTGAAAAATATGGCCAAAGCAGATCAGATTAAAGGGAAAACGCTGGCAGAGGTCAAAGCCTCTATGTCATCTGGTTGGTCAACTTTGGCGGTTAACGTTGCTGGGCTTGAGGTTAAGGATGGTAAAGAAGGGCTAATTCAAGATAGTCGAGGAAGTAAAGTCCTTGGTGAAATGGTGGTAATGAACAAAAGTTTATACGCCAGTGTTTATAATCCAAATGATACCTTGGGTAAGGGCTGTAGTGTCCAAGCCAAAGGGCTGACAACGGTTCAACGTTATTGTTTGCCATTTGGTGTTTGTGAGCAAAAAATTAATGAAAATACCATCATGAGCTTTGGTGCAGGTCATGGGATTGTCGACAGTATGGTGGGGTCTGGTGTTGCGACAAAGGATAATGGACTGGTACGTCAACTGTTAAATACAAGTGCTAAAGACAAAATCGGAAATGGTGTAATGTCGGCCAATCAAATGCGTCGACATCTGGTACCGCTTAAATGGTACGAAGACAGTGAATAAACACGCGATATCTAGGTTGATTAAGCGGATTGTTGTGGGATCGCACCGATCTAAGCTGTGATCCCACGCTCAGCAAGCAGAACAATACGCTAATTGCAAAACCAAGTCGGTATTTTAATGAGGGTTACTTTATGTTACGTGACCTAAACAGGCCATCTGTTTATGACATCCTTTTTGTTGTAACCAAGATGAGTTTGTTCTCGTAGCTTCTTTATTAATCAGTGGTGCTGATCAAAACTGCCGCTAATATTATTGCATCAATTTGCGGTAATACTAGCGAAGACGGGTAAGGTCATTGATTTTATAAATTAAATTCAGAGCTGTGGATAAGCTGAAATTTAATCTTTCTTTCAGGGTAAATATAACGTAGAATATCGCCCTCTATGAAAGGGGTTTGAAGTGTTGCCGATGGTCGGTGGCAGGGATAATCCGTAAAAATTATAAGGTTGTTCTCATGGTTGTTATTCGTTTAGCGCGCGGTGGTGCAAAAAAACGTCCATTCTATCAAATCATTGTAACTGATAGCCGCAATGCACGTGATGGTCGTTTCATCGAGCGTATTGGTTTCTTTAACCCAACTGCACAAGGTAAAGCTGAAAAAATTCGTTTAGATGCTGACCGTTTTGCTCACTGGGTTGCTCAAGGTGCTCAACCTTCAGATCGCGTTGCTTCTTTAGCTGCTCAAGCTAAGAAAGCTGCAACTACTGCTTAAGTGTAGTAGGTAGCCCATGACATCGACACAGAATGTGCCAGAAGATCGTATTCAGATTGGACAGTTACGTTCAGCTTATGGATTGAATGGGTGGCTCTGGGTGTATTCAAATACTGAACCCATGAGTAATATGTTTGACTACCTTCCTTGGTACATTGAAACCAAGGCAGGTTGGCAAACTATAGATGTAAAACGTTGGAAACCACATGGCAAAGGCTTGGTTGTTGCACTAAAGGACGTGAATGATCGTACTGGTGCAGAAAACTTAGTTGGCGCGAATATCTGGATTGCCAAATCTCAGCTTCCTAAAGCAGATGTAGACGAGTACTACTGGTCTGATCTTAAAGGCTTAACCGTGTTAGGTCTTGGAGAGGATGAACAAGAAGTCAATCTCGGTCAAATCTACGAGCTGTTTGAAACAGGTGCTAATGATGTCATGGTTGTGAAAGCGACCCCTGACAGTATTGATGCTGAAGAGCGAATGATTCCTTGGCATAAAGATGTGGTACAACGCGTTGATCTTGAAGCTGGTCGTATTTACGTCAATTGGGGCGTAGACTACTAATCCTTTCGAGGAGTGTAGCGCAGCAGGAAAATAGAGGAGTCTGCGGTGTTTTTTGCAGTCATCACATTGTTTCCTGAAATGTTTACAGCGATTACAGCGCACGGGATTAGCGGGCGTGCAGCAAAGCGTGACATCGTGCAAGTGACTTGCATTAACCCACGAGATTTTGCTGAGGGCAACTACAAACGAGTGGATGAACGTCCTTTCGGTGGTGGCCCGGGTATGGTGATGATGGCCGAGCCATTGGCAAAAGCAATTAACCATGCCAAACAACTTGCAACACAAGCAGGCTGTGTTCAGGCCCCGGTGGTGTATATGTCACCACAAGGCAAGACTTTGAATGAACAGGCAGTACAGCAATTCGTTGATTATGATGGTTTGATTGTATTGTGTGGGCGTTATGAAGGCGTCGATGAACGTTTAATCCAGCATTATGTTGATCAAGAATGGTCAATTGGAGATTACGTCTTATCGGGTGGTGAACTGCCAGCGATGGTGTTGCTTGACAGTATTATTCGTCGATTGCCCAATGTCATGTCTGATGAGCAATCTGCGATCCAAGATTCTTTTGTGGACGGTCTGCTGGATTGTCCACAATATACCAAGCCTGACCATTTTGAAGGGTTGGATGTGCCTGAGGTACTTAAATCAGGACATCATGCCAATATTGAAAAATGGCGTTTTTTGCAGCGTTATCAACGAACTTTAGAGCGTCGACCAGAATTGGTGGAAAAAGTAGAGTTGAGTAAGCAGCAAATTAAATGGTTAAAAAATTCGAAAGGTTAAACTGATATCAGTTGATCTTCGCACCCAACGAGAAGCTTTGCTTCGAGTTCTGCTTAAACAATGTTTAAGTTAAAAATAGGCTCTTTAAGACGTTGGTCTTAAGGGGAAAGTTAAACGGGAGATATGCGCTTTAGCCTCTATTCCCAGCGGTGTCAGAGACCTCTTCTCTCCCGCACATATTGGAGATTCCACATGAGTGGTAAACATCCTTTAGTTCAAGCTGTTGAAAATGCACAGTTAAAATCAGACATCCCTGCTTTTGCACCGGGCGATACAGTTATCGTTCAAGTTAAAGTAAAAGAGGGTGACCGTGAGCGTCTTCAAGCATTTGAAGGTGTTGTAATCGCGAAGAAAAACCGTGGTTTAAACTCTGCTTTCACAGTTCGTAAAATCTCTAGCGGTGTTGGTGTTGAGCGTGTTTTCCAAACTCACTCTCCAATCGTTGCTAAGATCGAAGTGAAACGTCGTGGTGACGTTCGTCGTGCTAAACTTTACTACCTACGCGAGTTGTCTGGTAAAGCTGCACGTATTCGTGAAAAGTTACCAGCTCGTAAACAAGGTTAATTTTAACTTTGTTGTAAAGCAGAAAAATGCGCCCTCGGCGCATTTTTTTATGTCTGCGTGTGCTTTAAAGCCATTCCTTTTTTAAATCTTCGACCTAGTTTTGCTAAAATAGGTCTTTATGCTTTGATTTTTCTTTTATGAAAAAAAGTTCTTATCGTCATTTGAGCGGTGTTTTCCTATTAAATAAACCTTTGGGTTTAAGTTCTAATTCTGCATTACAAAAAGTGCGCCGTCTGTTCAATGCTCAAAAAGCAGGACATACTGGAGCGCTCGATCCATTAGCGACTGGTCTACTACCGATTTGCTTAGGTGAAGCGACTAAGTTTTCACATTATTTATTGGATTCAAGCAAACGTTATCAAACTACGGTCAAATTAGGGCAAACCACAGCAACTGGTGATGTTGAAGGTGAAATTCTGCAACAACGAGAAGTGCCCGCATTGACGCAAGAACGAATTGAACAAATACTTGAGCAATTCCGTGGTGATATTCAGCAGGTGCCACCGATGTATTCAGCGTTAAAACGCGAAGGTCGTCCACTCTATGAATTGGCACGTAAGGGCATTGAAGTTGAGCGTGAAGCACGTCCAGTCACCATTTATAACTTAAGCTTGCTTGGCTTCACTGAAGATAGTCTGACATTGGATGTGACTTGCTCAAAAGGCACTTATATTCGTGTATTAGGTGAAGATATTGGCGAATCTTTGGGTTGTGGTGGACATTTAACCCAATTGCATCGTACTCAAACAGGCCATTTTGAGATTAATCCAAGCTATACCATTGAATATCTTGAAAGTCTTACTCAAGAACAACGCGATGCATTATTGCTGCCAGTCTATGCACCTGTTGAGCATTTTCCTCGTGTGCAATTGCCTGAAGGCCGTGAAAAGTATTTTGGTAACGGTCAGGAAAGCAATATCGAGCATGAGGCTGCTGCTGAAGTGTTGGTTTTTGATGGGGAACGTTGTCTAGGTTTGGCTGAAATTACCGATAAAAAACGTCTAGTACCAAAACGCTTGTTAAATTTATAAGAGTATCGTCAATGGAATGGGAACTGATTCTAACTTTAGTGTTCTTTGCGTTTTGTGCGGGAACCATTGACGCCGCTGTCGGTGGTGGTGGTTTGATTCAGATTCCAGCCTTGATGGGGGCATTACCACAAACCGCACCTGCCACCTTATTTGGCACCAATAAATTGGCCTCGATTTGTGGCACAGGGTCGGCGGCTTTTTCATTTGTACGCCGTGTCAAATTACAATGGTCGTTGCTCGGTGTGATTGCACTATTCGCCTTTATCAGCTCATTTATTGGGGCGGCGTGTGTATCGTTAGTACCCACACATATTTTAAGACCAATTGTTTTGGTCATGCTGATCGTGATTGCGATTTATACCTTTATGAAAAAGCAATTCGGGCAAGTGCATGTCGATCAGAAAATCACGCCTAAGTTACTGATACTGGCTGCAATGGGTAGCTTAGCGATTGGTTTTTATGATGGTATTTTTGGTCCAGGTACCGGCAGTTTCTTTATTTTCTTTTTTATCCGCTTTTTGCAAGTCGATTTTCTACATGCTTCAGCCTTGTCGAAAATTGGCAATTTCATGACCAATCTGGCGGCATTAAGCTTCTTTATTCCAACTGGTCATGTGCTGTTTGCATTGGGCTTGATGATGGCAGTTGCCAATATTGCGGGTTCATTATTGGGTGTGCGTTTGGCTTTAAAATATGGCAGTGGCTTTATCCGTATTTTATTCTTGATCCTGGTGAGTATTTTGATCTGTCGTTTGGGCTATCAAATTATTACGGGATAGAGGCTTAGATCTCACTAAGCTTTTCCACCGCGTAAGGTAACGCCAATCGAAGCCACCATAATACAGGCCAAAGCCACCCATTGAATTAAGCTAATGCGCTCATGGAGCAGCACCAAACCTGCTAATGCCGCTAATGCCGGTGCAAGGCTGGAAAGTGTGCCATAGCTGAGCTTGGTCAGACGTTTGAGTGCCATTAAATCCAGAGCATAAGGAATCGCAGTTGCCATTAGGGCAATCACCAGTGCTTTGCCCCAATATTGAGTGTCTAGCAGTACAGGCGCATTATTCCATAGCCCGAAGGGCAGGAGCGTCAGTGCGGATAAACCAATGGCAATAGTTAGCGCATGCATGCCAATATTTTGCTGTACTACACGATGTCCATAATAAATATACAAGGCCCAGAAGAATCCTGCGCCCAGCGCACATGCCGCACCGATATAGGAAAAATGCTGTGCTTGAGCATCGTGCCACGGTACCATCAAAGCAATGCCTAAAATCGCAAAGGCCACCCAAATATAATCACTGCGCTGTTTAATCGAGAGCAGGGCCAAACCCAATGGGCCAATAAACTCTAAACCTACTGCAATGCCTTGAGGTAACTTGCCTAAAGAGGTATAGAACAGAATATTCATACAACCCAAGGCTGCGCTATAACAGAGTAAGTCGCGCCATTTCAGCTCTTTCAATTTGGCAATGATTTTCCATGAGCGGAACATGATTGCGACTAGAATAGTGGCAAAACAGAGCCTTAAAATCGTCACGGTCAAAGGATCAAGTGTGGCAATCAATTGCTTGGCAAAGGATGCACTGATCTGATAGGACAGCATGGACAATACCATGTACAGCACAGCAACCAATTGGAGATTTTTCATCTAAGATCTCCAAGATAAGCGAGGGCGCTTTTCTGATTTTGAGAGAACATCTTTTATTTGGCCTCTTTTTGCTGTCGCGCTTGTTGCGTGGTAAAGGTGCAGCCAATTGAGGCAATGATAATGGTACCCAACGCTAACCATTGATTCCAAAGCAACATTTCACCAAGGAAAATAAAGCCTGAGAGAGCGGCAACTGCGGGTTCCAAGCTCATCAAGGTTCCAAAACTGAGTGGGGTTAAACTGCGTAGCGCAATCATTTCTAGGGTAAATGGTAGAGCACTGGCTAAAATTGCAAGCCCGATAAAATAATATAAATTAGGCAGTTCAAAGACTCGATCAATCGCCCCTGAAAATAGGGCGAAAGGCAGTAGGCAGAGCATACCAATTGACATGCCTAAGCAAACGGTATGATTGCCAGAAATGCCCGAAGGCTTTTGCCCTGCAATAATATACAGCGCCCAACATGCACCCGCACTGACCGCAAAAAATACACCGACCATGTCGAGACCTTGCTGTGCCTGTTGCAAAGGAAACAGCAAGATTAAGCCTAAAATGGCACAGCCGACCCAAATAAAGTCGTATTTTTGTCGAGCATGATACAGTGCCACACTCAAGGGGCCGATAAATTCAAAGGCCACTGCCAAGCCTAAAGGTAAGCGTTCTAGTGATAAATAGAACAGCGCATTCATCCCTGCAAGCGCAACCCCATAGGTCACAATGGCTTTCCAGCGTACCACTTTGAAGTTGATGGTCCAGATTTTAAAAATCAGCGCCAATATGATCGCACCAAAAAATAGGCGCATGGCGGAGACGGTCAATACAGGAAAGCTTTGAAACAGAATTTTGGCCAAAGAACCACTGCCTTGTACACACAACATGGCAATCATTAACAGCAATAAAGCATGCAGTGGTGTTTTCAGTACAGGGCTAGGCATCTTATTTTTTTAACATTCAGTATAATATTCACATAATAATTCAAATGCCCATAAAAAAGCCACAGCATCAACTGTGGCTTTTTCGACATTATTCTAAATATTGCTTAGAACAATACGCGAACGCGGATCGTGCCTTCAACGTGGTTCAAGGTATCAAGTGCTTCTTGAGATGCAGATGCGTCAACATCCATCACCAAGTAACCGATATCACCTTTGGTCATTAACGACTGACCAGAGATGTTGATGCCTTGTTCAGCGAACAATGTGTTGATTTTCGATAACACACCCGGAACGTTTTTGTGGATGTGAAGCAAACGGTGCTGACCATCAGAAAGTGGTAATGCGATTTCTGGGAAGTTCACCGCAGAAAGGGTCATCCCTTTGTCTGAATAAGCAACGAATTTTTCAGCTACTTCTAAACCGATGTTTGCTTGCGCTTCCATGGTCGAACCACCCACGTGTGGGGTTAAGATCACGTTGTCTAAACCGCGAAGTGGAGATAGGAACTCTTCACCATTGGCTTTTGGTTCTTTCGGGAATACGTCAACCGCCGCACCAGCGATGTGGCCAGATTTGATCGCATCGGCTAAATCTTCGATGACCACACAGGTACCACGTGCTGCGTTCAAGAAGATTGAGCCTTTTTTCATTTTCGCGAATTGTTCTTTTTTGAAGAAGTTACGCGTAGACGGAACATCTGGAACGTGTAGCGTTACCACATCTGCCGTTTCTAAAAGTTCATCTAAAGAGCCCACTTGACGTGCATTACCCAATGGTAATTTAGTCACAGCATCAAAATAGATGACTTTCATACCTAAGCTTTCTGCTAATACAGAAAGTTGTGAACCAATCGAGCCGTAACCGACGATACCTAGAGTCTTACCACGAGTTTCAAATGAACCCACCGCAGCTTTATTCCAACCGCCCGCATGGGTATCTTTCGACTTTTCAGGTACACGACGAAGCAACAAAATGGTTTCAGCAAGAACCAATTCTGCAACCGAACGTGTATTTGAATACGGTGCGTTGAATACAGGGATACCACGAGACATCGCCGCTTTTAAATCGACTTGGTTAGTACCAATACAGAAGCAACCGACTGCGATCAGTTTGTTTGCAGCTGCAAAGATTTCTTCAGTCAATTGTGTACGGGAACGAATACCGATGAAGTGCGCGTCTTTAACTGCTTCTTTCAAAGCGTCGCCTTCAAGCGCAGTTTTGTGGTAGTCGATGTTGGTATAACCCGCTGCATTTAAGGTATCGATGGCATTTTGATGCACACCTTCTAACAGAAGGAAACGGATTTTGTCTTTAGGTAGTGATAGATGTTGGCTCATTACGGCTCCGCTACAAAGGCCAAAATTTAGTTGCAGTACTATAGCATAGAGCTTTGAGATATAAATATTTGGTTTAAAATTCCCACAGCAGAATTATTGATAATTTTTCAGTTGAAGCTGAATTTTATTGGTTATACACATTTTGTTATTACAGTATCTTTATCCTAAGCTTTATCCCGTGCCTGCTTCTATGTAAAATGCAGAGATCTGATAGTCAAATCTGAAAACATCAGGTTTGCGCTGTTCTGCCGAGTTTCTATATGTTGAATACTGCATTTTAAGATATTGAAAAATATTATGTTGTTATTCAAATGCTCTATCTTTACTTCTTGCTAGGCCTGTAAACGATGAATGCTTCAGTCGCTTTAACACCTGAGTTATTGACCCAATTAACGGCAATTGTGGGTGAAAACCGAATTAAAACCGATGCCGACAGTTTGGAAAATTGGGGACGAGATCATACTAAACATTTTGATCCGAACCCATCAGTCATCGTTTTCCCTTCAAGCACTGAACAAGTTCAGGCCATTGTCAAACTTGCCAATCAATTTAATGTGGCGATTACCCCATCGGGTGGTCGTACTGGCCTTTCAGCGGGTGCAGTGGCTGCCAATGGTGAGATCGTAATTAGCTTTGACAAGATGAACCAGATTCTTGAGTTCTTCCCCGCAGATCGTATGGTCCGTGTTCAAGCAGGTGTGGTGACTGAGCAATTACAGAATTATGCCGAACAACAGGGCATGTATTATCCAGTAGATTTTGCTTCAGCAGGTTCAAGTCAGATTGGCGGTAACATCGGCACCAATGCGGGCGGGATTAAAGTGATCAAGTATGGTATGACTCGTAATTGGGTGCTTGGTCTGACGGTGGTGACGGGCAAAGGTGACGTACTGCGTTTAAACAAAGGCATGATTAAGAATGCGACGGGTTATTCGTTACAGCATTTGTTTATTGGTGGTGAAGGGACATTGGGTCTCGTCACCGAAGCTGAAATTAAACTTGAGCGTCAGCCACAGAACCTACAAGTTTTGGTTCTAGGGGTGCCTGATTTTGATGCGGTAATGCCTGTACTGCATGCGTTCCAGAAAGATATCGACTTAACTGCATTTGAGTTCTTTGGTGAGCTTGCGATGCAAAAAGTACTTGATCGTGGTCATGTACAACGCCCATTCGAAACGCAATGCCCATTCTATGTATTGCTTGAGTTTGAAGCACCGTATGAGCCGATTGTCGACAAGGCAATGCAGATTTTTGAGCATTGTATGGAACAAGGTTGGGTGCTTGATGGTGTGATGAGCCAGAGCCTTGATCAAGTGGAAAGCTTATGGCGTTTACGCGAAGATATTTCTGAATCAATCGCGCCGTTTATTCCATATAAAAACGACATTTCAGTATTAATTACCCATGTGCCTGCATTTATCCGTGAGATTGATGCCATTGTTCAAGATAATTATCCTGACTTTGAAATCTGTTGGTTTGGTCATATTGGTGACGGTAACTTGCACTTAAATATTCTCAAACCTGAAAATCTGACCAAAGATGAGTTTTTTGCCAAGTGTCAGGTGGTAAATAAATACGTGTTTGAGACCGTGAAAAAATATGATGGTTCGATCTCTGCCGAGCATGGTGTCGGTATGACTAAGAAGCCATATTTGGAATATTCACGTTCGCCTGAAGAAATTGAATATATGAAAGCATTGAAATTGGCGTTTGACCCGAATGGGATTATGAACCCAGGCAAATTATTTGATCTTTAATGCTTGATGAGATAAAAGAAGTTCTGTTAAAAGCGTATCGAAAGATACGCTTTTTTATTTTCCGTAAATAAAAAATTAATGTTGTGCGTTTCTTCTTATAATACAAAATGTAAATATATAAACTTCATTTTCATTATTTGTTGACATTAAATGCCAATTATAAGTGTTATATATGATTTTTATTGAATAAATAAAAAGAAATAATGTATTTAGTATTCATTATTCAATTAAATAAGAATGAGGGTATATAAGTGAATCCTAAAAAACATTTTTCTGAAGATGAAGTATCCAATTTATCTATAGAGGAAATTCATGAACGTATTGCTGCTGAACAAGAGTTTATGAATAAACAGAAGCATAAAAAGTTCTTTGCTGCGACACATGGCTCTAAAACAAAAAATGGTGGATTAATTAGAGCGACGATGAACCAAAAAATTAAAGTACAAGGGCATCTTATTGCTGTTGTTGGTGATGAAGCCATTTATAAGGATGGAACAACTTCTAAAATTATTTCGGGTGCTGGCGAAGCAGGGTCAATTGAAGGATATGACATTGCACTTGTTGGTAGCCGTTTAGAAAATGGTGATGAAATCATTGAAAGCCTACAATCAGTATTTGAGTATCGTTTGTATGCTGATCAAGAAATCCCTCAAGGTTTTCTCAGTCATGACTAAATTTCTTAGGAGACAATCATGGCTGTAGGCTTTGCAATTCATAACTCGATGACAAATCATGGTGGTATCATTCCTGCAACCCAAATGAGAACCTCTCAAATGGGTAACTTATTTTTGGTAGCAGGGGATGGCCATTTTTGCCCTAAATGTAAATGTTGGTCAAAGATTATTAAAAGTCATGATCATATTATTCTTGATGGAAAAGCTGTTGCTTATGTCGGTGATCAGCTTACTTGTGGTGCTAAAATTTTACCGAAACAATCTCATGTTGTGGGGGAAAGTCAGGGGACTAACTGTTCTTCAATATCATCGTCACCTCTAACACCTTTGCAAGATTTTCTTGTAGGAACCCCATCTAAAGAAATCCATAAGATTCAGTTTAAAATTGTAGATGAGGAAACAGAGGAAGGAATCTCTGAAATGCTATATGAGATCTATAGTAAAGATACTGGTAGTTTGCTCGTAAAAGGATATACAAATAAACAGGGAATGACGGCTCTTTATGAAAGTGAATACTCTCCAGAATCAGTTCAGTTAATCACTGTAGATCTATCAAAACCATTAGACGAGCTATAAGGGATATATATGGGAAGTAGTAATCGAGTTAGTAGCAATGAAGGTCGATTAATTTTTCATTCAAACTATGATAAGACACCTATAAATTCCGAACCATCAAGTCGAATAAACCTAAAAGAAGATACCAATTTATGTAGAGCAGATGATGGATATTTGACTGTATGTAGTGGTTGGGAAAATTTAATAAAGGTAAGAAAAATAGTGCCTTATACTTTTTGTATTCCGCAGCATCTTTGGAATCATATCAAGAATAGACAGCCTTTCGAGTATGATATGGCTTTACGTTTTGGTCTAGAGT
Organism: Acinetobacter gyllenbergii CIP 110306 = MTCC 11365; assembly: GCF_000413855.1. Lineage (GTDB taxonomy): Bacteria > Pseudomonadota > Gammaproteobacteria > Pseudomonadales > Moraxellaceae > Acinetobacter > Acinetobacter gyllenbergii. The sequence continues at coordinate 101,564 of NZ_ATGG01000006.1, forward strand.
TTGATCTAAAGGAAATAGAAAAAAGTAATCCTGGATTAATTTACACAGAATACTTTCACACATTGATGTATTTACGTTTTTCTACGTATCTATATAAAATTTCTAGAGATAAAGCACTTATTGCTGCGACAGAACTTTTAAAAGATAGTTTTGATATCCGAGTCACAGCACACTATAAGAATCTAGAAGATATTATAAAGCTAACCCCAGCAGGATATGGTATTTTTGATAAAGCTAGATATACAGCTTTAGCTGCAGCAAATAGAGATAACAGAGGAACATTTATGATTGGGCATCGGCTCTATCAAATGGTTTTTAATAAAAAATGGAATAGACAAGCCTATGAACTGTGCCGAACAGAATATGGTTATCAAGTTCCAAAATCTGAAGAATATGAAAACTTTTAAGTTCAACAACTGGAATAATTAATGAAACGTTTATGCATATCTTTTTTAATTTTTGCTCTTTTCGGATGTAGCCATGCAAATAATACAAACAAAGAAGACAGTGAAAAGCTTATTGGTGAAATTCTAAAAGCAAGATCAATAGCTATTAGTGATGATATTAATAAATCTAGAAAATTATATATTTCAGCTTATGAAAATGCTGATAAAAAATCAGTGATTAATAATGAACTACTCATTTATGCTGTAAATAAAACTGACTCTTTGTTTGGCAGTTATGAGATGAATAATGAAAATTTTGAAAACGAAGTTAAAAACAATAAGGATATTGATATTGGAGGAATCGATGGGCTTTGTATTTTTAATAAGTTTTTTAAAAAATATTCTAATACAACCGATATGAAAAAATTTCCACAAAGTCTCCAAGAAGATATGAATAAAGCTTTATCATTGCAGTCTATTTATCTTGAAAAACTCAGCGGAAGTAAGGATTATTTAGATCAATTAAAATGTTTAACATTAAAGTAAACATGCAACCAATGAAGGGAAAAGTTTATTTCAGAGCTAGCAAAAAATAGTTTTACTGCTCGTATGGCAATTGCTAAAAAGAGTTTTGGTAAAGTTATAGATATAGCACTATCCAATGCCAGTAAACCAGTATTGGCAGCCAATGCTTTGGCTACCTTTACTAACAATGGACCATATGGAATCAACGAATACATGTATCAAAATGTCTTTGGTCGCCCATATGATAGAGCAACAGTATCTCAATATATTCAGAGTTACCTATACACACCACCTAAAAACCGCTTCTCACTATGAAAATTACTTTACTACCAATATTGGTACTTTCCTGTATCTTTTTAACTTCATGTAAGGCATCGACAGATAAAGAAGATATTGATAATTATGTGAAAGTAGATTTAAAAAATTATGCAACAGACAATTATAGATTGCTTATTGAAGCCAATAAAAACGTAAACACTGAGCCAGCATTGAAAAACTCCTTGTTTAACAATGCATATGTTAAGTTAGGAACAGCTCGAAGTCTTTTAAACGAACAGTACCCTGATTGGATTGATGGTTTGGAGAAAAATGGTTATGACTATGGAGATCTTAACACTGTGTGTTGGATGACAGTATTCATGGAAAACTATGTAAACAATATTGAAGGGAAATACAAAAAAGACCTTAAAGATGAAACCTTAAATGATGTTCATAATCTTTATAATGAAAGACAAAAAATTATCAAACTGCGTGATAGTAAAGATAGGACTGCTAAGAATTTTGTAGAGGTTTGCGAGTGATTTTTAAATCACTTATTTACACCCTCAGATACTGATACAGGTTCAAGTAATATGTTAGCTGCTAAAAAAATTATACTCATATGTCTTTTATTACTTTCTAGTGGTTGTAGTAATAAAACACCTCCAAAAGAACAACTTGCATTGCAAATACCATTACCTCCTATTTTAATTGGTTTTGATAGTGTTGTTTATGCGAAAGCATTACAACAACAACCATCTGACTTAACAAAAAGTATTTATGATTCCTCAATATCCAAAGCAATGTTTTTTAAAAGGCTTTTAAATGATTCTGGTGAAAATGATGACTTCGAAAAAGATATTGAGATCACCCAAATTAATTCCCTATGTGTAATGGGGAAATTCTTACTTTCAGATAAATATAAAGATGCATTGAACTTAAAAGGGGATGTTTATACAGAATTCTATGGTTGGCTTAGTAAAAAACAACAAAAATGGGAAAGTTTATTATCCCATCAAGATAAAAGAATATTTGATGTTCCTTGCTCAACTTTAAAGTAAATTCTCTATTTCCCCCAATTTTTCTTAACTTTGGGGCTACATCCCAAAACTCATGTCTCAATCTTGTTTAGGTTGGGGTTACTCTATTTCTAATTGGCTATCTTTCATTTGGACGAATTCTTTCATTTGGACGAATTTTCCAATATTTAGAAGTTCCTAGTACGTTCTGCTGTGTCCGAGAAACTATCAGAGAGACTCCTATTGATATTTGTAAAACTATGAATACAACACGGGTAGTAACGTAAGCAAATCACTAACTGCCAAAGTAACAGCAGGCCATACTATTTTTTGGAAAGCAGCATGAAGTTTAAAGTATTCAGTTTAATATTTATGTTTTTTTCATACATAACCATAGGGCATACAAAAACAAATAATGAGTTAATTAGCAACCATATTATGCCAAGCCATAATCTTCAATTAAGTGGTTCATATCCATCAATAAAAGGAAAACAATTTAAAGAGATTAATAATTCTATTTCTAAATTTATTGCAATCAATTTTGATAGAGAAGATGAGCAGTACCCTACAGAAATTAGTTTTGAAAAACTATTTCAGAATGAGAAAATATTAAGTTTTTCAATTGATTATAATATCAGCAACTCAACAGAAAGATACTTTAATAAATATTACACACTGAGTCTCTCTAATAAAAAGGAGCTAAGTCTTTCAGAATATCTTAAAGATAAAAAAATTTCTAAGTATGATGTACTAAAGAGTATAAATAGTTTTATTTCACCTTGTCTATCCGTAAAAAAATCTCTACCTGATTACTGTGCTGATATGACACTGCAAAGCCTAATTGAGAATAAAAAAAGGGTTGCTTATTCAGATATATCTAGTTTTTTTATTAAGAATAATAGTGATATAGGAGTAGGTATCGACTCCAATAAATTTACTACTACTTTTATCTATAATATAAGAAGTAAAAAGATTGTTTTAAATTAGCCATTTATATTCTACAGCTCATAACCCACCTATGTTTAGGTTGGGAGTGTTTATTTTCGTTTTCCATTCCTTTATTTGGATGATATTCGTTTTTTATTTTTTATATGCTTTCCAACCTGCCAAAATATGGTAAATCAGTGGTAAAAGGCAGAGTGCAAAGAAGCCACAAATTGCAACTGCCCAGACAGGTAGACCCTGTGGATCTCCCAAAAAGAAATAAGCAAAAACCGAATAAGACAGCATCCCAAACATCGCCATTGTGCCGAGTGGAAGGGTAATTCTAAAAATTAAGACCTTAGCAAAGGCTTTGTAAGGCGTCATATTTCGATTCAAAGCATAGGCAATAATCATGACCAAGATATAGCCCATAATAAACAGCATAAATAGGGTAGCGGCAAACAGTAGACCCGTGCGCCAACTCTTTTCCTGAGCAGAATGATCACCTGCCTCATAAACGACCTGAATATGATCTCCGACCACGGGCACATCGCCTGAACGGACTGAATTGTCCAAGACCAATGTTCTGTTTTGATTATCTTTGAATTGTACTTGTGCGGTATGCATTAAAGTTTTGGTCTTATATTTACGCCCGTTGGAATCTGTACGTTCGGTATCGACCCATTCTGAGGTATAGCTCACGATGGTTGCATCATAGCTAGGTTTGGTTGCCAAGCCATATACCGCTTGCGACACCCAATAAGTAAAAGGAAAAAATAAAGAACTGATGCTAAACACCACAACAAATAAATAAGCAAATTCAAACTTACTGCTGTCACGATTTTTAGCTAAACGTTTCAGCCAAAACTTTGTTAGGACAAAAGACCAGACACATAAGATCGCAACCACCACCAAGAAAACCTGTCCCGCATAAGTCAGTTGCATGCATGATCCTATTTGTTATATTGAATAGAGCTTGATTTTATCAGTTGGTGATCTTTTTAAAATCAAATTAATGAGTACAGTCAAAAAGAGTATTGTCTCTCACAAGTATAAATTTTTAAATAATGAAGCCATTGCAATGAATATCCATTACGAAATTGAAAAACTGTTTCAACAACGCCAAGATATCCCATTATTTTATATCGAAAGTGGCAGCCGTTTATGGGGCATGGCCAGTCCTGACAGTGACTACGATGTACGCGGTTTTCATCTACCGAGTAAAGACCAGTATTATGATTATAAAAAGCATCGTGACTTGATCGAGATCATGGATGGCGATTTTGATTTTGTTTCTTATGACTTGGATAAAATGTTTGGGTTATTGGCAAAAAGTAACCCCACTGTTTTGGAGTGGGTCAGAGCACATATTGTGTATTTTAATGCCTTTCCTGAGTGGCAGGGTTTTCGTGATGGATTACTAGAGCGAATCGACTATAGCGCGTTGTATCACCACTATTTATCACTGGCAAAAGGTGGCATGAAAGTGATGCAAAGCGCAGATAACTTTACCTATAAAAAAGTGTTTTATTCGATTCGTGGCTTGATGTCGGCTGAGTTAGCCACTCAAGAGCAGATGCCTGAATTACTGATTACCGATCTGTTTGCGCAAGTCGATGCAAATGATCCATTACGGCATTGGGCGGAAGATTATCTGGAAATTAAAAAGCAGCAGAAAGAAAAGGTACAACTGCCTGAAGCAGAACAAGCCGCGATTCTTAATTTATTGGAACATAAGATCGAGCAGTTGGCGGAAAAGTCGATGCAGAAGGCAGATCGACGTGCTAGTTTGGAAGCTTATTTAACGGATTATAGCCGTCATTTAAAACAGCATTATTATCAATAAAATGATTCATTTACCCATTACCGAAGTTCGACTTAAATATTCAATATGTCGAACTTCGGTTAATGGTTCTATTTGTTAAATCCCGCTGTTTAGAATACGAATTTTTACATCGACAACATGGTCTTTGGTTGCTTCAAAATGCTGTTGCATATGGGCAGTTTGCATATGCGCTGCTAAATGAGCGGTACTCTGCCATTTCTCTAACATGACAATCGTATTCTCATTCGTTGCCTGCATCTCAATGGCAGGAAGATGATCAATCAATGGCTCATAACCATGACAACCATCTTCTGCCAGTACCGTTGGAATGATTTTTTCAAAAGCATCTAAAACGGCTTGGCGATGTTCCACACCTGCATGTGTATAAATTTCAGCAATAATGGTTAGCATATTATTTTCTCACTTAATGGCTTATGGCAAACAACTGATCTAAATGGGTTTTATACGCTTCAAGGTAACTTGGCACATTCGGCGCCTTGATCACATCATTGACGATAAAGGTCGGTAATGAGTCCATACCCAAGAATTGATTAGCTTTATGGAAAGGTAAATAAACGCCATCCACGCCAACACCGTGGAAGAACTGGTCTGGATCGGTAAAGGCTTCGATTGGTGCATTCCAAGTTAAAGACAACATATATTTTTTACCTTGGATTAGGCCACCTGAACCATACTTTTTCGATGCATCTGAACGGCTACGGCCATCGCTGGCATACAGTGAACCATGGCCAATCGTGAAGATATCATCGATGTATTTTTTCATGGTCCATGGTGCGCCCATCCACCAACCTGGCATTTGGTAAATCACCACATCTGCCCATAGATATTTGGCAATTTCGGCTTGAATATCATAGTCACTGTCGGTACGAGTCACTTGTACCTGATGACCTAAGGTGCTTAGATGTGCTTGAGAAAACTCGGTCAGGGTGTCGTTCAACTCACCATTCGAATGTGCAAATTGTTTGGCACCATTAATAATTAAAATATTGCTCATACGATTACTCAAAAATAAATCTCTAAAAACTGGAACGCATTTTAGAAAATCTATTCATGAGTAAAAATGCATAAATGAGCAAAAGACTATTGATCAAAAGTCAATAATTGGACTATTCGATTTTAGATTTTTTAGCTTTATACCAACGACGAATGCCCCATAAAATCGCAATCATTAAATCTGTCGTACCTTATGTTTGAATTTAAATTTTATTCACATAAGTGGCTCCAAAGAAGTAATCTTGTAAAATAGCTTTGATAGGCTCAGATTATTATAATTAACAAATATATCTAATTATATTGATATATTAGGCCATAAATTAATTATTCAAAAATATTAATTTTTAAAAATTAAAAAGTTACCATAAAAAAGGAAAAATAATATTTAAATATTTAAAAATTTGGCATAGAGTAAATTGATCTTAATTAACCTGAATCCTACTTAAGGAGATAAGATCATCACAACTTGTGAGCGATTCGCTATCTTGTTTATGAAAAAATTTATGATTAGATCTGATAGAACTAAAATTGGATTTAAATAGTCATAAAAATTACAATTATTTCATTGTCTTAAATAAATATCTTAGCCCTGATTCGAGGTGATTACGTTTTTCTATTCTTTAATATGTCAGAGAGGTTCTTAAAATTAATTGTTTAAAAAATTAAAATCTAAATATCAGGAATTAAGTTGATGAAAAGTTTGTATTATATTTTAAGTATTTTAACAGCCTTTACTTCAGTTAGTACTATAGCGGCTGATAAAACTAAAACTTCAGAGTTTGAATACGCATTAAAATCAGATTCTGCTAAATATGCGCAGCTTACTAAAATAGATCCAGAAAAAGCTTATAGAAGGTTTTTAACAGAAGACTATTCAGCCAAAATAGTAGAAGAGTTGCGCGCAAAATATAAAGATAGGTTGGCTGGAATTTATATCGAGCACGAACCATACTCTAAAATAGTGGTAAAATTAGTTGGCAACTCTAAAGAGAGAAATAAAGCACTTACGATTCCTCAACCACAATTTTCTAAACTAAAACAGTCAAATATTCCACTTGAGTTAAAAGTTGAATTTGAAGAAAACGCTCAATATACAAACCAACAACTCAATGACTTATTAGATAATCATATAAATGAAATAAAGCAAATTTATCCAAATCTCCAAGGCAGTTATGTAGATGAGAAAACAGGAGAAATTGTTCTTACAATTTTGAAAAGCAACGATGATCTAACAAAATTAAATCAAGTAAAAAGTCTATTAAATATACCTATTCGGCTTATGTATATTGGAGCCCCTTTGTCAAGAGAAGCTGTACGAGGAAGCGGTACAATAATTAATAGTGCTACAGGAGAAGGCTGTACAACTGGGTTTGTAGTCAAACAAACATCAGGTTCAACTACTGGTGTGGCAACGGCTGGCCATTGTGGCCAAAATAATACCACAGCATCTTATACAGGTGTTGATGGAGCATCACATACTTTAACGCCACAGTCCTCTGCACATAACAATAATAGATAACTCATTGGAATCGTGTCATAAAAAAAATCTCACGACAGATAATATGACAGACTTCAATGAGTTATAAGGCTATATTAGAAAAATCTATTGATGAGCAAAATACTCTTGATCAAAAGTCAATAATTGAACTATTCGATTTTAGATTTTTTAGCCTTGTACCAACGGCGAGCTCCCCATAAAATGGCAATTGCCAAATACAGCGGCCACAGCATCACAAGCCAAATGATGGTTTCTCTAAAGCCATATAAGCCCACTTTAATCGCTTCCCAAATTCGACTGAATAGCGGATCACTGTCTAAGGTGGCAATACGATTGATATTCAGATCATGGGATTTACGCACTTGTGATTGCTGGAAGAATTCCAGTCGAATGGTGCTATAAGCCAAACGGTCTTTGACTTCTAAATTGGTCAGTTGCTGTAGCTGATTGTTCACCGCATTGGATCCGCTGTTACTTTGATTGGCGGTATTGAGTTTTTCTTCGAGCAATTTTAATTCATAACGCTTCGCTTCATAGCTTTGAGTATTAAAGTTCAGCATGAGGGGTAATAAATTATTTAAGAAGCTGGTGACTTGTGCATTGGGAATACGAACCGTGAGTTGCACTGTGGGGGTAATCTTTTCATAGATGTCGACACTGCCATCAATACGATCACGTTCAGAGCGGTCACTGACTTGATAATTAATCTGCTTCTCTTCGATATAACCATTGTATTGCAATAACTGCTGCTCTAGTGCTGATGTGGTTTTTAGTACATCCTTCACTTCAAATTGCAATTGTGCGCTTTTGACCAATTGACGATTCTGTTCCAAAGCACTTTGTTGATTGCTGACTAATTGCTCTGGATTTTGGACTGCATTGTCTTGCACTGCTTGACTGTCTGCAGCGGCAGTTTCAGTTGCCATTGCAGCTTCACTGGCAGGGTCTTCCTGTTTTTTCGAGCAACCTAAGGCGGTGCTCCCAAGGATTAAAATAATCGTTAATTTCTTTGCTAAATCTGACATATCGGCATGTCCAAACTAAGGTGATTTTGATGTTATAAACTGTGTTTTTTTAATCATTTGTTATGATCATCATCTTGAATGATGACAACAAATTTAATGCACGCCACATACATTTTGTTGCGTGGCCATTCAGTTTTGCATAGTAGCATAAATGAGCTAAATGGATTGGATAGGTACAAAATGCATAAAATTGCGATAATCTTGGGATCTGCTTTATTCCTCACTGCATGTAATCAGCCGATTGCACCCTCGCAACAGCAAGCAGAAGTGCAAAAGAGTACAGTGATGCATGTGATTTTATCGGATCAACCCAATCTGTTTCATGAAGACAGTAATTTAAAAATCGATCAGCAGTTCAATCGTGCGGAAAATCCAACCGATGCACAAGTGACAGTGGAGCAAGCACAGTTGGATGATTCTGTGATTGCGGTGCGTACTGAGTATCAATTAAAACGCGACCAGAATACTTGGAAAGTCGTCAATAAGAAGCAAAGTTATCAATGTGCTAGAGGAGAGAATACCGAAACTTTCCAATTTGAGTTATGCCCATAATTTTGTGCATTATTAAACAGTGAATAAAAGTTCAGCAAAATTGTGGATAACTTTTCGGTTATGCACATTGCTGAATTGCTGTGATGGATTGTTTAAATTGCGGTCATTTTGAAAAAGTGCTACAGTTGCGCGTGGCAATTTAGCCAAACGGTAAAATATTTACCAACCTCACGTAATAAATTGTTTTTCTTATATACACCCAGTGAATACGGTGTTTTCACATTTATCACATGCTGGTTCACAGCATGGAATCAAAATTTAATTTAAATCTAAGCCATAAAACCTTGTGGTAATGATCCCTTTTTCGTTTTGAAAAATGGGACGAACACGAGTTGGTTATTTTTGTGAATAAAACATGATGACGAATAATCAGAACATGACGTTAAACCGTATAACGCTCATGTTTCCTTTAGCTTTAGTGCTATTCGAATTTTCAGTTTATATCGGTAATGACTTGATTCAGCCTGCGATGTTGTCGATTACAGAACAATTTGCGGTCAGTGCAACGTGGGCACCCTCGTCAATGTCATTCTATTTATTGGGCGGTGCCAGTGTTGCCTGGCTGTTGGGGCCGCTTTCAGACCGTCTCGGGCGTAAAAAAGTGCTCTTGGCTGGTGTGGCATTTTTTACGCTGTGCTGTTTGCTGATATTACTGACCCATAATATTGAACAGTTCCTGACACTGCGTTTCTTGCAGGGTATGGGGCTGAGCGTCATTTCTGCGGTGGGTTATGCTGCGATTCAAGAAACCTTTGAAGAGCGCGACGCGATCAAAGTCATGGCACTGATGGCGAATATCTCCTTATTGGCACCTTTACTGGGCCCTGTATTAGGTGCATTTCTGATTGATTATGTGTCATGGCATTGGGGCTTTGTTGCCATTGCTGCGGTGTCTTTTATCAGTTGGTTTGGTTTAAAGAAATTTATGCCCGCGACCCAAGAAAGCCGTAAACAACCGAAGCAGCCTTTTAGCTATATCTTTGATGACTTCAAAAAAGTATTGAGCAACCGTCGTTTCTTGGGCTTAAGCATCGCCTTACCGATGGTGGGGATGCCGTTGATGTTATGGATTGCCTTATCACCGATTATTTTGGTGGATGAGCTGAAATTGAGCAGTGTGCAATATGGCTTGGCACAGTTCCCTGTGTTTTTTGGCTTGATTGCCGGTAATATCATTCTGATCAAGATCATTGATCGTTTCCCTCTCGGTCAAACCATTCTGTTTGGTTTGCCAATTATGTTATTGGGTACGGTCTTCTTGGTGTTGGGTGTGATTTGGCAGACTTATCTGGTGCCTTGTCTCTTGATTGGCATGACTTTAGTGAGCTTGGGTGAGGGGATTAGCTTCTCGGTGATGTATCGCTTTGCCTTGATGTCATCTGAAGTGTCCAAAGGAACAGTCGCAGCAGCCGTATCGATGTTGATGATGGTCAGTTATTTTGTCGTGATTGAATTGGTTCGAGTACTGTATACCCATGTCCATATCTGGGCCTTTGCTTTAGCCAGTCTGGTTTTGATCGTATTCTGGTTTAGCTCCCCACGCCAAGCTTTGAAACAGCATATGCTGGTACGTCAGCAAGATGGGCTGAATTAATTTTGGCTTCCATTGACTGCTCACTTAATTTCTAAGCTGAGCAGTTTATTTTTTAACGATACTAATTCGGTCAACGTTTCTAGCAGCAGACTCATTTGTTTTAACAACAAGGGATGCTTTTCAGAGATCTGTTCTTGCAGATTCAATGCTTCAATTTCTTTAAGCAAGTGCTCTACCTGATGTTGTGGAACGGGCACTTGTTCAATCAAGCTTTGCTTAAGTAGCTCCTCAATTTTATCCAGCAGTTGGAGCAGTTTCAGATCTTCGATTTTTTCCCGTTGATGTCCCAAGGCCGAGACATAACTGAGTTGGCTATGGCTATAGACCAAATAGCGAAACGCATGTTGAATGAGTTCTTGGTTGGGCTGAGGTTCGGTACTCAGACTTGAGATCATATTAGACAGCTCAATCTGGGCATTATGTGCTGCACGTCGAGTGGTTCGGTATTCCAGATCGAGTTCACGCCCTTGATGATATTGCTGTACCACCACATGAAAATAATCGAAGGTAGTTTGATTATTTTTCTTGATGTTGCTGGAGATATTGCGGAAATTCCAGTCTGGCCAAATAAAATTAACGGCGAGCCATGCAATCGCGCAGCCAATAAAAGTGTCAATCATGCGTGGCAGGATAATACTAAAACCTGCCCCTTTTAAATTAAAAATCAATAACACCATCAAGGTGGCCATCACCGTGGCGAGTGCATATTTTTTTTGTCTTAAATAGAAAAATAATACCCCACAAATCACAGTGAGGAGTAGTTGCCCCTCAATACTGGGGACAAAATAAAGAATGGGGATACCTAATAACACTCCGAGTAAAGTGCCAATGGTTCTGAGTTTGAGACGGCTTTTGGTGGCAAAATAGGTAATCTGGCAGACAAATAAACTGGTGAGTAAAATCCAATAGCCATTTTGCGCAAATGGTAATAAGGAAATAGCATAGCCAACCGCAAAGATCACAGCCAAGCGGACGGCATGACGGAATAGTGCCGATTGCGGACTGAGTTGCTGTTTGATTTTTAAAAGTAGATCCTGCGCACCCTGAATATCATCATCAAGCAAATTGAGATGGTCATGATGTTGTTGTGGAGCGCGTTGTTCAATATTCTGATTGAGTTGCAGTTGGGTAAACTGCTCATGCACACTTTTTAAATTATTGAAGATCAGTTCCAGATTTTTAACTTCGAGATTGTTGGGGTGTTGTTGCACCCAGTCACGCATGGATAATTCTAAATTGCCTAAAGCTTTACTGGCAGATTCACGCGGCTGATAGCTCTGATGCTGCAAGATTGCTTGGCTTAAATCATGACAGGCCAAGGCTTGTAGCTGCATATTCTTTTGAATACGAAAAATCAAATCACTGCGGCTAAAATTTTGATGAATTTTTTCATAATGCAGATAGCTGGAGGTGACTTGTTCATGCATATCTTGAGCAAAATAATATAAGTTCAGCCAATAAATACTGGTGTTGTTCACCCGAGACGCTTTTAAGCGCGTCAGTAAGGAGTTTTTGGCTTGATTCAGACTAGTGACCACTTGGCTGTTTTTTTGAGAAAGTTCGAACAGGAGTGTTTCGACATTATCAATATTATCTGGGTCGAATAAACGTGATTTGGCTTGCAGTAATTCAGCAAGCTCTTGAAAAATAGCTGAGATCTTTTCTTGTAGTGGCAGGGTTGGGCGAATCACAAAAAATAAGATTGAAGTTAGCCCATACCACAAGGCACCCAATACAAAATAACTGGGTTGCTGGTACCAGTGTGGATATTCACCTAGACCGAACATGGTATAGATCGAGAGTAAAATCGTGCCAAAGGAAATGGTGGCATAGCGTTGCCCAAGTGCCCCCATTATGACCAGCGCTGCACTGGAGAGGCTGAGATAAACAATGAACCAAAATTTATAGGGGGCGAGAAACTCTAAAATAGTACTGACCGTAAAGAACAGCGCGCAGACATAGATCAGATTGCGTAAACGAATGCTGAGACGATCATCAAAATCGGTCAGTGCGGTCGCAATTGCCCCTAAGGTGGCAGGCACAATCAGCTGTCCAAATCCGAAATAATGTAAACCGAGTGTTGTACCGCAAAGCACAATCATGATTTGTAGGCAATAAAGCAGAATCGAGTTGGAGCGAAAGCGATTGAACAGGATAGATAAATTTTTCACGATTCTTATTCTTGAATATGTTCTGGTTTCATCATACAAATAAATGTCCCAAAGGAAAGCATTGTCAGCCAACAAGCGGCACTATTTTTGAACATCAATATTTGCTTGATCTTTCAAATAATAGATAAGATGCAAAATTCATGCTCAGTTGTATTTTGTTCTTGTAAGATTGGATAAGAAATAAAAATGGCTAAAAGTAGTGTAACTGTGGATAACTCGGAAGATACCCACAGTATTGAAATTACTTAATCACACCGCAGGCAATACGGTCACCACCACCGCCTAATGGTTTTGGTGTATCCGAATAATTGTCTCCACCGACATGAATCATAATGGCACGGTTCTGGATATCAGCCAGTTTTAAACGTGGTGCAATCACAGGTGTGGTTGCAAAACCTTTTTCATTTACAACCAACACAGGAAGGTCACCCAAATGTCCAGTTTCTGGCGTACCATGATGTGCAACCTTTTCAGGGTTTAAGTGGCTGCCTGCTGCCAAGGCGGCGCCCATTTTTCCATCTTTAAGCGCCGCTTCACAGGATGGGTTTTCATGGATGTGGAAACCATGTTCGCCAGGAGAAAGTTTCCAAAGTGCAGGGGTGATTAATAAACCCTTTGGTGTTTGTTGAAAAGCAACCGTTCCGATGGAAGCACCAACGCCATTGGCATCGACTTGATAGACTTGGATCAATTGCTTTTGATCGCTTTTGCTGGCTTTGGTTTGAATCTTAGCCGCATTTTTGTCGAGAGAAACCGAAGAGCAGGCTGCGATACTTAAACTCAGACAGCTCAGTAGAGAAATTTTTTGAAGCATTGACGTCATTGCGAAGATATCCTTATAAATTATCTTTATTTGATGATTCAAACAAAGTCAGGGATATCTCGCAAGCCACATTAATCAATTCATGACAAAAAATTAAACGAAATATACCTATTTAGTTTCGGGTGGTGCTTCCAACGCTGCAACAGGTTCGTCAACATTTTCATGCAGCCATTCACGCCAAATCGCTAACAGGATGGCTAAAATCACTGGGCCAATGAATAGGCCGACCAGACCAAAGCTGGCAATACCGCCTAATACCCCGAACATGATCAAGATAAATGGAATCTGGGTTGCGCCTGAAATCACCAATGGACGAATCACATTGTCTGAGCTACTCACAATCACCACACCCCAAACCACAACCCCAATGGCTTCCATGGTTTGCCCCTGAGCAAATAACCACAGGCCTACTCCAAGATATGAAACAGGTGTTCCAAAAGGAATCAGCGCCAAGATAAAGGTGACCATAGTCAACAGCATTGGATTTGGAACGCCTGCGACAAAATAGCTAAGGCCGGCCAATAGAGCTTGTGCAACTGCAGTTAAACCAACGCCGTATACGACAGCACGAGTCGTTTCCGAAATGGTATCCAAGTAATGATGGACACGTGGGCCAATCACCATTTCTAAGGCACGGCTGACTTGTGCCAAGATCATTTGTCCATCACGGTAGAAGAAGAACAAGGTCATCAGTGCAAAAGTCAGTTTGACCAAGTTACGGCTAATTTCACTCAGGACAAAACGACCATAGCTGAGATGGCTTTGAATCCATTCAGCAATATTCTTGGTGATACTGTTTGGATCACTACTCAGTTCATTAACGGTACGACTGATGTCTTTGCCAATAATCGGTAGATTTTTGATAAATTCAGGAACTTGAACATGACCTGAAAACAGTTGTCGTTGTAAATTAAAATATAAATTACGACCTTCAAGTTGCAACATAAAGATTGCACAGATAAACGGCACACCAATCACGATAATCACCAAGCTAATCATCAGTGTGGCATTCAGTGTCGGTCGGTTTTCACCAAAGAAACGACGCTGTACCCATAGATATAAGGGCCAAGTCATATAGGCAATAATTGCGGCCCAAAGGACAGGGACAATAAAGTATTTGAGAATACTGAATCCCAAAAAGAGCAGGACAAAAAATAGTCCAAACAGCAAAACGCGTTGTAATATGGGAGCGTATTGTTGCACGATAGTATTTCTCAAGTGCTAGAAATTGAATAAAACCATCTTAACTGAAAAAGTAGGCGAGGGAAATTTTCATTTCCCCATTTTAAGATTTGATATCAAAAGATTACGTTTCTTTGCAAAGTCTTAGAACCACTCGCTGGGATCATCGACCAACTGGTTTAAAACAGGCTGCCATTGGCTTTGGATGCTGACAAAGTTTTTCTGGGTCTTATCAAACACACTCAGCCCTTGCATTGCCAATGTACCATAGGCACTACGCTCTGAAATCCATGCCACAGGGTCTTGCTCAATCTTGCTAAAGAAGTCTTGAATATCTTTGGAACTGGCACTGTTCGGTTTGACACGATTGGCGATCAACAAGATTTGTACCTTGCCTTTACGAATACGCTTAATGTCTTGTAAATGTTTTAAGAAGCGGCGAGTACTGTCGATATCAAAGAATGATGGTTGTAATGGCGTTACAATGGCATGTGCTTCGCTGACCAATTGCTCGGCATGTTCGCCTGAGAGTGCACCAGGGGCATCAATAATCAAATAATCTAAATTCTTGGGTGCTTCGCCAATGGACTTTTCATGTCGCCAATCTAGGCTCTGAATACCTGTGACCGTTTCAGGGCGTTGCTTGAGCCATTGCAAAGACGATTTTTGGTTGTCAGCATCTGCTAGCGCAACCTTATATCCTTTTTGCGATAATGCGGCAGCGAGTGTAATAGCTGTCATGGTCTTGCCACAGCCACCTTTTTGATTTGCGATTAATATGGTTTTCATGAAATTAGATTTATTAACTAGGCTCTCGTATTCGTTTATACCTTAGCATCTTTTTCGGTCAAGTGTGTTACACATGACAAAAGTTTCATGTTGCAGTTAAATAGCTGCATTCAAGCAAAGGAAAGTGACTATGTCGGTTTGGTTAGCGATGCTGATTGGTGGTTGTATTGGTGTCGTGATCACCACGATTATTTTATCCAGCACTCGTAATGGGCGGATTCAGGCGGAGTATGAGAAATATATTGCTGAATTGGAGCTGGAACATAAGCAAGCTTTACTCGATGCGCAGAAGCGTAGTGTCAATACCAGCCGTGCGGTATTGAAAGGTAAAATGGCGGAGCAGTTTGCACCGATTCTGCCTGAGTTTCGTTATTTACCCAGTGATGCTAAATTTTTAGGTGATCCTGTCGATTACGTGGTTTTTGATGGTTATACCGACTTTCGAGATGGCGATGGTACAGCCGAAGATATTGAAGTGATTTTACTGGATATTAAAAGCGGTGGCGCACGCTTAAGCAAAGGGCAGCAGGCGATTGCTCAAGCGGTCACTGAAGGGCGTATTCGTTTTGAAACCTTGCGAATTGATTTTGAAGATCAATGAGGCGTTTCTAATTTTTGTACGCGTGCCAACAGCATTGTTTGCGCCACAGATGGGATTCCTTCTGCATCAAAATATTGCTTTTCGATCAATTTAAATTTGGCTTGTAAGAGCTGGCGTTCAATATCCCGATTTAAGTGGCAGCCATCGGCTATCCGTTTCTGAATTGGGGTTAGTAGCGTCTGCAAGGACTGTATTTTTGCCGAGTTTGGATGTTTGACATGCTCAACCAGATGGAAGGTGCCTGTTGGTTTGAGTACCCGATGTATTTCGGCTAAGGCCTGTTCAAGATCAGCAATGCTACACAGTGTCCACGTCGACACAATATGATCTAAAGAAGCGTCGGCAAAGGGGAGTTTTTCTGCACTGGATTGCACATGTTTAATAAAGAAAGGTGCATGTTGTACCCGTTCAACGGCCAATTGATAAATATCAGGATTGGGCTCTAAGGCGTACACTGAATCAACATTGCCATAAAACGGAATATTGAGCCCTGTACCAAAACCAATTTCGAGTACTTCACCTTCGAGTGGTAGTAATAATTCACGACGTCGATCCATCAAGCTAGCGGTTTGCATGACCTGATTGAGCAAATGAGGAAAGATATGACGTTGGTAAAATTGGTAAATCATAGAGATCCATTCGTTGGTTTTAATAAAGAGGATACTTCACTAACAGCACAAAAATATGACTAAAGTGAGTTTGATTGTTACCAAAAAAAGCACTTTTTTTCACCATCTCAGCATACTATCAACAGAAAGGCTTTTCTAATATTTTCGAGGATAATCGAGCCATGAAAAAACGTCTATGGATGAGTTTATGCATGGTGGCTGCAATTGGGCAAACACATGCATCAACGGGTCAGGCAGAATATAATATTGCCAATGGCTTAGCGCCTGTTGTGGAATATCAATCGATTTCGGTATTAAAACCTTTTGATGGTAATTTCCGTATTCTTGGTTCAAAAGTTTATCATGACGATGAGCAAGCCAAATTTTCTCCGATCGACTATGCGGTGAGTTTGGGAGCATTTACTGATCCTGCAATCGCTCGAACGATTGATGTACGTCAATATGATCGTTATTTGAATTGGAAAATGAATACACTGCCTGTGCCACCCGATCAAGCGATCAAACTGGTGTCCAATATGCACATTATTCCTGCCAATCCAGAGATTGCCAAACAAATCAAGCAAGTGAAACGCGGTGACTTGGTTCAACTCAAAGGTGAGTTGGTTGAAATTCGAGATAAGGACTTGGTGTGGAAATCTTCTTTAACCCCAGGTGGGGTAGGCGATGGTGCTTGTGAATTATTTCGTGTGAGTTCAATTCATTGGATTGAGAAGCAGAATATCTAACAATGAATGTGAAATAAAAAAGGGGCTGATGCCCCCTTTTTTTATTTATTTCAGTTACTCAGCTTGCATTTTGCTTTCAGCTGTTTGCGCATTTCTCCAGTGATGCAACTGGCTTTGCGCGTGTAGATATTCATTCAGCTGATTGACCTGCTGATTCGCATCTGTTGTTTGGGCGGTATTGGCTTGTTCCAAGACTTGGGCTTGATGCTCCCAATAATCATAAAGCAAACCTTGAATATAGCGACCCTGTTCAGTTTTGAGTTCTAGCTCTTTGAGCATCTTCAACGCTGAGTTCACATTATCTTTTTGACGTTGCTGCTCGAATTCAGGTGTGAGGCTATTGGCTTCTTTCATCTTGGCCAATTCCATTTCCATACTATCGCTCATGTCGGTAAAACGATGATCATAGTCTTCTAATACGGCAATATCATGCCCATCATCTGCTGTGGCAGGGAATTGCTTGATCGGTGTTTGATTGAGTTGACCAATCGCGTCATTACTTGCGCTGCTTTGCTGTTGTTGCTTTGCAGTTGGCTCTTTGTCCTTATTACACGCACTGAGCACCAGCGCTGAACTGAGTACACAAGTAAGGGCAAATGTGGTTTTTAGATTAGGCATAGCAGAGCTCGTTCAAGAATTAGTTGGATATTTTCTGAAAATGGTAGGCAAAAGTCGTATAGGGGAAACTAATCTGATCTTGCGCAGTTAAGCCTGTAAAATCAAATACAATTTGTTCAAACTTTGCTTTGAGTTGTTGTTGCTCTGTTGAAGGCATTGCGGCAATAAAACTAGTAGACAGCAAGCGTTTACTCACCACCTGTTCGACAGTGCCCTGATGCGCCTGTTGAAAGGTGGTTAATCCATCCAGTTTAAATAAGCTTTGCTCCTCGAACACTTGTTTCCATAACTCACTGTGATAACGAGGGGTATCACCTTCTAAAAGTGCAATTTCATCGGCCAAAGCTTTGACCCAATCGACCGAGGTATCGCGCTGATTCCAGATTAAACCAAGACGCCCTGTGGAACTCAGCACACGATGCATTTCTGTTAGGGTTTCAATATTGGCAAACCAATGGAACGATTGCGCACAGAGAATGGCATCAATTGATGCATCGGCGAATGGTAATTCGCTGCTGAATGCCTGTCGACAATCGATAGTCGGATAAGCTTGTTGAAGCTGCTGTAACATTTCCGTGACAGGCTCGACCGCAATCACTTTTGCCTGTGTCTCAATCAAGTAGGGTAAGAATTTGCCAGTCCCAGCACCGAGGTCAACAACAGTGGAATTTTCACCTATTTGGAGCCGATCTTGCAGCCAAACCGCTATTTCTTGCGGGTAACTGGGGCGAACTTGCTGGTACAGTTCAGCCCCTAAACTAAAGCCTTTTTGAGCAGCAGGATGTAAGGATTGTGTCATTTTTTGCGCTTTTTAATCTGTCTTATCTCTATAAAATAAGATACTCCGCAATTATGGTTTGGCAAAGCCATCATTTGGTGACTTTTTGCTACAGACCTAGGATCAACTTTTCAGTGTGAGCATGGATAAGCAAATAATATTTGAAGATGAGCATATTCGCGTTATTTTTTTAAAAGGTTCAAGTGACACTTTAGTGATTTCGTTTGGCGATTTGATTAGTCGCGCTAAAGGCATGTCAATTAATGCTGAAAAATCCTTAATAAAATATCAATACAATGTGATCGGCATTATGCCGAAGCAAAAATCATGGTTTCCGAAAAGTAGTATGTTGCAGATGCAGCAGCAGATTCAACCGATTTTGCAGCAATTTAAAGGCATTGTTGGCTATGGCGGCTCTATGGGGGGCTACGCAGCAATCAAGTATTCAAATTTATTGGATATGCAAAAGATTGTGGCTTTTGTACCACAATTCTCGATTGATCCTGATGTGGTTGAAGATCGCCGTTACGCCGAATTCTTTGATGCATCTATCCATCAAGATATGCAGATTCAGGCAGATGAGGTTGATTCATCGCGTGAATACATCATCGTCTATGATCCATACTATGCAGAAGATAAAGAGCACTTTCTAAAGATCCAGCCTTTACTGCCTAACATGCATGTGATTCATTTGCCATTTACAGGCCATGAAGCACTTTCGGTGTTGGCAAGTTCTCAGTTGCTGAATGATTTTGTGGTTAAACCATTTGAAATCACTTATTTCTATCAGCGGGTTCGAGAGGTTAAAAAGCAAAGCAAGTTCTACTATCGACATGTGTTGGATGCTTTGTTGCCGCGTCATCATCAGGCTTTATTAAAAATTCTGCAACAGAACGACATTGCCTTAGATGAGCGTTATTTTGATGCGGTACTTAAACAAAAACTGGTACAGCAGCTGTTTAATCTCAAACAAGGCACTGAACAGAATTTATATAAGCTCGGCGTACATCTGCATTTTGTGCAACATACCGAGACCCAAGCTGCCAATGTGGTCAATGCACAGAATCAGTTTTTGGTCTTTAATTTGGCAAGCTTGAAATTAGAGTGCTATAGCACTGAGATTATTGCGGCCAATTCCGCCTATCTATTGCCTTTAAATCTGACGGCCAATAGCTTGGTCAAGCTGAGATTGAATGATGAATACTACTTCCTCACGATGAATGATCGTGGTATTCATAAACTGGTCAAAGAAGGTGAGCCCTTTGCACTGGATCAATCGCCGTTGGTGTTTAAACACTATGCCGATTTTTATAGCCTGAGCTATAAACAACTGAGCCTATGTTGTGATGCACAAGGTTTGACGCATTTCATCGAAAATAATGCAGATGAACAGACCAAACTGCAATTATGTTGAATGACCTTATTTCAATAAAAAAAGCCCTTTGAATATTCAAAGGGCTTTTTTAGATCAGATTTAAATTAGTTGGTACCAATTTTGGCATTGGTATTGACGTTGGCATTCACGCCTAATACTTTCACGCCCACATTTGCACCCGTTTGAAGACTCTTTTTATCTGCATTTAAGCCGGTTTGTGCATTCACGGCTGAAGTTTTACCATTCACTTGCGCCTGAGCATTGGTTTCAGCACCTAAATTTAAGGACTTAGATTGAGTTGCAGTTTTCTTGTCTGCAATGCGCTGTTTCACGTTGGCTGTGGTCTCCGCAGCTAATTCCTTACCATCAACAGCTTTGTCTACTGCATAATGGGTTGTGGTTTTTACCGCTTCACCAGTTTTATTTGCGACCTGTGAACCCACCTGTGTTGCTGTGCTTACGGTTTTTTGAGTTGCTGCAACGCCAGTATTTAGCGCGGTATGACCGACATTATGTGCAGTATGACCAACACCTTGAGCCACTTGACCGACGCCTTGTGCTGTGCCTTTCACTGCACCTGTGACACCTTTAAGCAGGCCACCAGATTGTACATTGACTTGAGCTGAGCCACTGGCATTTGCGCCTACGTTCTGCGCGAAAACTGAAGCAGAAGCAAGGATAGAAGTTGTCACGATAGCTGTTTTGATCATTTTTTTCATTGCGATTTCCTTAAGCGATGTACCGTATTGGGGTACTTCATTAACGCAACTGCATCATAGCGAGCAAAAAATCAGAAATGTGTGATTTTCATCAAACGTTACAACCAGATTACAGCTTAAAAACAATCTGGAGATAAATTGTGGAGAACCGTTATTTTTATAAGAACATGAAAAGTATAGTTTTTTAATGAATATAAATAACTGTGAAAATTCAGTTTTAAAAGCATTGATGGATAACAGTTTGACTATTTTACGGGTTATATTTTATCGCAATGAATATGAAAATTAAGAATATATAAATTGATTTAAAGCGCTTTTAAAAAGATTAAAAAAATGGCATTTTTATTGCTTGGTATATTTATATGGAATAAATATTGCACTTTTTTAATGCAATTTATTTATCCCATCAAGATCATTCTTTGTGCATTAAGGATACTTTTTAAAGCGCAAGCCTGAACCAAAACATCACTGTCTTTTTTGATAGTACGATGACTCCTATCGTATTTTATTTAAAAAAATAGGTGAAATTTAAAGTGAATCTTAACTTGTATTCGTATTATTTATAGAAAAAGAATTGAAAACCAAGTAATGGCCAGTAAATAACGCACTGGAGAATATGAATGAAACAGATTGCAGCATTTCTGCTGGTATTGATCGCGCTGGGCGTGGTGGTCTTCTATTTTGAACCTGCAGAACCGAACAGCTCAACCGATGATACTGCGGTATATCAAATCCATCCTGAACCTTCAGGCGGTATTTCAACTGTATTACATCAAGAGGAGGTGAAAACCACAGAACATACCACATCGCATATGTTAAAAAAATTGGATAAAACGCAAGAAAACAACCAATTTTATGACACCAAAAGTGATCCTTCGATACAACCGATTGATCCTGAAACTGATCCAGCCAATGAAATTAAAAAACTTTAAATCGTCTGGGCTTCTTTTATCCAAGAAAAACAGATATTAAGAACCGTTCTTTATCCAAGAACGATGGAGATCAATAGTGAACAATAAAACCTTACTACTTTTAAGCCTATGTGCTTTTATCACCACAACTACTTCAGCTGCGACACTCAACGCGGTGCAACTCAAACAAAGCCTCAGCTCGGCAGCGTTAAACAAAGTAGAACAAGGCAAAATTAATATTAATGCCTTGGTCGATAATGATTCGAATGATTTATTGATCGAGTATGAAACCAGTGCGGCCAGTTCGGGTTTTGGGCGAGAAAAGCGGAGTCTGATTGCAGATGCTAAAAGTCAGTTTAAAAATAAATTTAGCAAAGCGGCAGGCTTTCAAACCTTGCGAGAATTTAATGGCCTACCTTTAGGTCTCTATCGTATTCAGAATCGGGAGACGCTGGCACAGGTCTTGAATGATCCAAATGTCAAAGGTGTTTATCCAAACCGTAAAAATATCCCGACCACAATGGAAAGCCTCCCTTTAATTAACCAGCCACAAGCGCTCACAAATGGTTTTACTGGAGAAGGCTCAAGCGTGGTGGTGATTGATACTGGGGTGAATTATAAACATGCTGACTTTGGTTGTACTGCAGTCAATACTCCAGCTTCGACTTGTCGTGTGGTTTATGCCTTTGATAGTGCGCCCGATGATAATAGTTTGGATGATGATGGGCATGGCAGTAACGTGTCTGGGATCGTTGCTAAAGTTGCGTCTAAAACCAAAATTATTGGGATCGATGTGTTTAGAAAAGTTCGATCACAAGGGCAATGGGCGAGTACGGCTTATGACAGCGATATTTTGGCGGGGATTAACTGGGCAGTGAATAATGCACAGACTTATAATATCAAAGCCATTAATTTGAGCTTGGGTGTACCCGGTGTGAAATACACCTCAGAATGTAGTAACAGTAGTTATAGCACGGCTTTTGCTAATGCACGTGCTGCAGGTGTTGTCCCTGTGGTGGCTTCAGGCAACGATGCTTTTGCTGATGGGATTTCTTCACCGGCCTGTGTGAAAGGTGCAGTACGAGTAGGTGCGGTGTACGATAGTAATATTGGTGGGGTGTCTTGGGGCAATCCATTGAAATGCTCTGATCCAAACACAGCTGCAGATAAAGTGACCTGCTTTAGTAATGGTGGCTCATTAGTGACTTTACTGGCACCTGGGGCAATGATTACTGCAGGCGGTGAAACTCAGGGCGGTACCTCGCAAGCAGCGCCTCATGTGGCAGGGGCAATTGCCTTATTACGTGCCAATGCTGTGACACCAACAGAGACTATCGATCAAACCGTAAATCGTTTAAGAGTGACAGGTAAGCCGATTACCGATACGCGTACAGGTTTGGTGTTCCCACGCATTGATTTACTGGCTGCAACCAGCGGACTCAGTTCGAATTAAGATGATTTTATAGTTGAAAGATCGATCCAAAAATATTTTAAAAGCCATGACGCGTTGCAACTAGAGATAGATGCAACGCGTTCTTTATTGGCTTAATGACATTGTGTTAGTTTATCCGCACTAAAGTTACTTTGCAGTTTTTGAAAGTTGGCTTGAACAGTCGCATCTTGCACATCAAAAGCAGTTGCGGTTGTGGGCTGAGCAAGCGTTTTATCTTGATAGTGTTGGGTGGTAGAGCTTGCTGAAATTAAACCATTTTGGTTAAACACCCACTGCTCAACGGCCTGACCACCATCAAAATAGCCCGTAAATTCAATGTTGCAGTGTTGACCTTGTTTGCTCAGTTTTGCAGTATTGCCTTCAGTTGAAGGCGTGGCGCCAATATTCTTCACTTGTTGTAATGTTTGTGTGCCATTGTTGGGCGTGGATAATGATGAGCAAGCAGTGAAGCTGATTGCACTGATGCAGGAAAATAGAATGGTTTTAAATTTTTGTTGCGTCATGTGCAAAATTCCAGTCCGATGAATTTATACCATTGAGTCTGTCGATAAAACTCGTGAAGTTCAATAAATGTTTTGAGCGTACACTGTAAATTTAAAGCCTATTTTTCAAATAACTATAACAAATCCGCTGTATATAAATGATATTTTATAGCCCGAAAAAATCTTTATTCTAATGAATCGGCCGCCATAAAAAACCTCTACATGGTAGAGGTTCTTGGGTTTAGTTACTTGAAGGTTGGCTGAGTTCAGCTCGTTCGATCGGGACATTGCCTTCATTGGTGCCAACCACTGCATCTTTAGTGTCTTGCCATTTTTTGGCCGTGTACTGTTTGGCTTTTTCGGTTTGGGCTTGAACAACTTCAGACTGCTCTTCCGTATATTTCTTGGTGTCTTGCCATTTTTCACTGATCTTTTGTGAGGTGTTATCAGATGCACCTTGGATTGAATCGCCTAAATTCTGCATGCCTTTGCCCGTTTTATACAATAAGACACGTCCTAGACTTGGATTATCGCCATAGGGCATGGCTTTTTCAGGGACAGCATTAGAAGCAGTGCTTGTGGTGCTAGTTGGGTCTGCTGCCCAGAGCGAAGACGATGCAATCAGTGCAGTCGCTAAACAGAGTGCGGGTACTTTTTTGATCATCTTTTTGTCCTTTCCGCGATATTGTCGCAATCGAGATTTTATATCTTATCGTTGGTTCGAAGAAAAGAGTTAAGATGATATGAAATTGATACGGTAAGTAACCTTTAACTAAAACTTATGCAGAAAAAGAAGAGAAATAAAAAGCCAAAAATGCCTAAAACAATGAAGTAATCTTGTTTGCGTATATGTGCGAATCGTATGACGGATAAATAGATTGAGCCTAAAAAGATAAATGAGAAAATAAGGATACAAGGGAGTGGCTGATTAAAGAGCAATAGCGTATTGCCAAATAAAATAAAAATGATGCTGCTGCTGATCCAGTAGAGTAAGGCAAATAAAAATTTCTTGAGTGCTAATTGACTGACAGATTGATCTAAACGAGGTAAGACAACTGCCAAAAGAATTAGTGCAATCATTCCACCCAAAATCGAAATGATCATAAAAAACAGGCCACTCATATCGGGTTTGGTTCGAATAAATGGAAATACTGTGTAGCTTGTCCAACTGATTAAGAGTAAAGCGGCATGTATAACGGTCAGAATGATATCGATACGATAATAATTTTTAGGTAGCGTCATTTTTATTAATCAATGTTTATTAAAAAACTGCTATTACTAGCAGGTTTGTTGAATAGCTGCAAATATCAGCTTAACCTTACATACACTTAGCTGCGTCAGCACGATGGCACTTTGAATGAATGCATTCATTGATGAACGAGGTTGAGCAAATTGAGACAGTACTCATTTTCAAAGTTGATTTATTGGATTCTTACAACTTTTTCCACGCGATCAGATGAGTCATAGATCACTTGAATAATTGCTTTGTCTCCTCTAAGCGCTGAGTCTGGGATTGATACCTTTTCTATTAATGCATCAAAGGGCAATGTACTTGCGACTAAACCGTTATATAAAGCTTGTCCGTACATCTTAGCGCTGTTCTCTCTTTTATAGAATATAAAAGTATCAATTCGTTGATCACCGATTAATTTACTTGAGCTTGGTGTAATCACTTTGGTAATAAATTCACTTCGAGCCATGCCAATCGCGATAGGATTCTGTATATTTTGATGGTTTTCTATCTCTGGCTGAGCCCTAGAACTAGGATTTAAAGAACAAGCACTTTGTCCAATCGCTAAAAGAGTAGAGAGCAATAAAGTGTATTTTTTCATGTCGTTATAGTCTTATAAAAAGTGTAAATAAAAAAACCTGCTATTTTTAGCAGGTTTTTTTAAGAGTTTCAAATAAATACAGGTTTAGCCTTGCAATACACTTACATCTGCAATTGCCGTGAATAAATCACGTAATTGAGCGAGTAAACGTAAACGGTTGGCTTTTAACTCTACATCATCTGCCATTACCATCACACCTTCAAAGAAGGCATCAATTGGTGCACGAAGCGCAGCCAGCTTAGACAAGGCTTCTGTGTAGTTACGTGCAGCAAGCAAAGGCTGAACCACAGGCGTGAGTGCAGACAACTCTGCATAAAGTGCTTTTTCAGCAGCTTCAACCAGATTGGCTTCAACCACAGCACCTTCCGGTGTCGCTTCTTTGGCAAGAATATTGGCAACACGTTTATTGGCTGCGGCCAATGCTGCCGCTTCAGGCAATGTACGGAAATGGTTGACCGCAGTTACACGCTTGTCAAAATCAAGTGGCGATTTTGGTGCAAGTGCTTGTACCGCTTGAATCACATCAACCGCAACGCCTTGGTCTTCATATTTGGCACGGTAACGACCTTCAAGGAATGCAACCGCATCCGCACGGGTTTTATCGTGATCTTTAATGATGTCGCCATAACCTTGTAAGGCAAAGTTCACCAATTCTTCAATGGTCACATCAAGTTCATTTTCGATGATTAAACGCAAGATACCGATTGCAGAACGACGTAATGCAAATGGGTCTTTTGAACCTGTTGGTGCTTGACCAATACCGAAAATACCGACCAATGTGTCTAAACGGTCCGCAAGCGCAATGGTTGTACCTGTCTTGGTTTGCGGTAATACATCACCAGCAAATTTTGGTAAATACTGCTCACCTAACGCTTCGGCAACTTCATTATTCTCACCTTCAAGGCGTGCATAGTAAGTACCTGCAATCCCTTGAAGTTCTGGGAATTCACCCACCAGTTCAGAAGTTAAGTCACATTTCGCAAGTAATGCTGCTTTCTCAGCATCAGCAACATTGGCACCCGTAATTGGAGATAATGCCACAGCCAGTTTCGCAATACGTTGTGATTTATCCCACAGCGTACCCAATTGTGCTTGGAACACCATATTGGCTAATTTTTCTTTACGAGACGCAAGCGGTTGCTTTTGGTCTTGTAAGAAGAAGAATTCCGCATCAGACAAACGAGGACGTACAACTTTCTCATTCCCTTCAATAATTTGAATCGGATCTTTCGACTCAATATTTGAAATGGTAATGAAGTAAGGCTGTAATTTACCTTCGGCGTTGATTAAGCAGAAATACTTTTGGTTATCCTGCATGGTGGTAATCAAGGCTTCTTGTGGAACCGCTAAATAACGTTCTTCGAAAGTTGCACGTAAAGCTACTGGCCATTCAACCAGACTGGTGACTTCATCAAGCAAGTCTGCTGGCACAATAGCAGTCGCATTGACTTCATCTGCCAATGTCTTCACTTGTGCTTGAATGGTTGCTTGACGCTTTTCAAAGTTCGCAACCACATAGGCTTGTTCTAGAGTTGCCAAATAGTCATTTGCATGTGCCAAAGTCACAGCTTCAGGCGCATGGAAACGATGACCATAAGTCACATTCCCTGCTTTGTGATCTTGAATGGTTGCGTCAACCACTTGATCATCTTTGAGCAATACCACCCATTTTACTGGACGTACGAATTCAGTACGGCTTGCTGCTGAACGCATACGTTTTGCGATTGGTAAGTTATCCAATGCAGTCTGTAAAATTTGCGGTAGTAAAACATCAAGACTTTGACCTTTGACATCTTTCAAGAAACAAACTTTTTCAACTTTACCTGCTTGGAACGTCGAAAGCTGATCAACCGTAATGCCTTGACCACGCATAAAGCCTTCAAGTGCTTTGGTCGGTTTGCCTTCAGCATCATAAGCCGCTTGCACAGCAGGGCCATCAAAACGTTTTTGTGTATCTGCCTGAGCAGCATCGATATCAACAATTTTCAATGCTAAACGACGTGGCGCAGCATAGGCTTCGATAGAGGCGAAATTTAAGCCAGCCTCTTTTAAGCCTTTTTCAGTTTCTGCTTTAAGTGCATCACGTAAGGTTTTTAAGCTTTTGGGTGGAAGTTCTTCACAACCCAATTCAAATAGTACGGTATGTGTCATTTCCATGTATCCGAAAAAATATGGTGTGGTTGTACAAAGTTGGTTTGGGGTGGAAAATCTGTTTCATCTTTGGGCAGGTATCCCCAAATTCGAATGACATCTTCACGTTGTTCAAACTCTAAACCAATCTTTATCAATAAATTTTTAAATCGAGCCGAGTGGTCAATGATTTTCTTATGTCCCCAAGGCTTTTCCACCTGATGCTCTAAAGTACTTAAGTCTAGCCATAACACCCCTGCAAATGGATAGGGTAAATGACCAAACCATTCAACATCCCAATTGCTGATAAATTTATTGCTGATCCAGCAATAACGATAACTAGGACCCCAGTCATCGTTTTGCATGAATGTGATCAGCTCAGACCACTTGGTATTGTTGGCAGCACTCACCCATTGACCATTTTGAACAGCGTTGGCAATGCTTTGTTGCTGATCGTCAATACCATAATGGACAATAGAGTGCGGATTTTGCATCAGACAGATAACTTTAGTCTTTTGCTTTTAATGAAGCTTCTGCTTCAACTTGTGCTTTAAGTTGAGCCAATACTTCATCACGCAAATGTGGTTCTGCCATCGGGAAACCAAGTTTGGCACGGGCAGCCACATAACTTTGTGCAATTGAACGCGCCAAAGTACGAACACGTAAAATATAACGTTGACGTTCAGTTACCGAAATTGCACCGCGCGCATCCAACAAGTTAAAGCAATGCGATGCCTTGATCACTTGCTCATAAGCAGGAAGTGGCAATTCAGCTTCGATTAAACGAGAGGCTTCAGCTTCATAGAAGTCAAACAATTCAAACATTTTATCGACTGGCGCGTATTCGAAGTTATAGGTTGATTGCTCAACTTCGTTTTGATGGAATACATCACCATAAGTTACGGTACCGAATTGACCTTTGGTCCAAACCAGATCGTAAACTGAGTCTACACCTTGCAAGTACATCGCCAGACGTTCTAGGCCGTAAGTGATTTCACCTGTCACTGGGTAACATTCAATACCACCAACTTGTTGGAAGTAAGTGAACTGAGTCACTTCCATACCATTTAACCAAACTTCCCAACCTAAGCCCCATGCGCCGAGGGTTGGAGATTCCCAGTTGTCTTCGACGAAACGAATGTCGTGAGTTAGGGTATCAATACCGATGGCTTTTAGTGAATCAAGATAAAGCTGTTGAATATTGTCTGGGTTTGGCTTAAGTACCACTTGGAACTGATAGTAGTGTTGTAAACGGTTCGGGTTTTCACCATAACGACCGTCTTTTGGACGACGTGATGGTTGAACATAAGCCGCGTTCCAAGTTTCTGGCCCCAATGCACGTAAGAAGGTCGCAGTGTGGAAAGTACCTGCGCCCATTTCCATATCATATGGTTGTAATACGACGCAGCCTTGCTCCGCCCAATAGTTTTGTAGGGCAAGAATTAAGCCCTGAAAGGTATCAATATGCGATATAGCACGACTCATGGTGCATCCACTGGAATCAAACAAAAATTGTGCTTAAGTATAAGGATTTTGTAGAGGAGTGGCAAAGGCTAGTTGGGGAATTTCAGCTTTGAACAGCTTTTAGATTTATTTGCTGTTCTGACTAATAGGATCCAATTGGTCACGGCAAATGTAAGAGAGAAAAAACAGAGAATAACAAAGAATCTGAATGGGATAATATTGATTTGGGCTGTGTTTAAAATAATGATCAAGCTCGGGACAATAACAGTAAATAAAAGGGCATAAGCCATAATGGAAAAGAAATTCAGCACTTGGTATTTTTGTAGCAACAGTTGCACAAAATAGCTTGGAAGAAAAACAAGAATGAAATAGATCAAGGCAATGTACAGGACAACCAAGAATATCTCATACAATACTTTGAATATTTCTGTGGAAAAGTAATGATCAGGCGCAAAAAAAGCGACAAATATAAAATAGATGGGAACACCTGCATAGAAGGGTGTTTGGATCAAACAGCGCCAAATTTGTGCTTTGCTGACAATCAGTTTTTGAGTGAATGGTTGTGCAAGTTTTTGAAGTATGGGGTTCATGGTATTTTAATCTTTATTTATTTCAATTGTTTATATTTAGGCTGTAGAGTTAATCAAGCCATTGCATTGAATTATCTTAATTTTTGCTTATAACAAGTTCTCGACCCACAACTATACGTCAGCTCATGACGTATAGCATCTCACATGCGCTTAATTTCACAACTTTGAAATGTTAATTTTTAAACGATATTCTCTGTTCTTCTCAGGTCGTTTGAAATGTCTGATCGCATTCGTGAAAAGCTGCAAATTTTAGCGGACGCTGCCAAATATGATGTGTCCTGTTCCTCCAGTGGCAGTGACCGTAAAAATAAAGACAAAGGTCTAGGTGATGCCAGTCGGGCAGGGATTTGTCATAGCTATACCGAAGATGGACGTTGTGTTTCTTTGTTGAAAATCCTGTTCAGCAATGTCTGCATTTTTGATTGTGCCTATTGTGTGTCACGTCGTTCCAATGATGTCAAACGGGCGGCATTTACGGTACAGGAAGTGGTTGACTTGACCATTAATTTCTATCGCCGTAACTATATCGAGGGGCTATTTCTCAGTTCAGGCATTTTCAAGTCCGCCGACCATACCATGGAACGTATGCTGCAAGTGGTGAAGAAACTCCGCTTGGAAGAAAACTTTAATGGCTATATTCATCTTAAAACCATTCCAGGTGCTTCCCCTGAATTAATTCATGAATCGGGCCTGTATGCTGATCGCATGAGTATTAATTTAGAAATGCCTACAGAAGTAGGATTAAAAGCCTTTGCTCCTGAAAAGTCACATCAAGAAGTACAAAAGGATTTGGGGCTGGTTCGGGATCGTTTGATTCAACTTAAAGATGAACGTCAAATTATTAAGCATGTGCCGAAATATGTCCCTGCAGGGCAGACTACACAAATGGTGGTGGGTGCACATCAGGAAACGGATCAAGATGTGCTGTTTATGGCAGATCGGCACTACAAAGAATTTAAATTGAAACGGGTCTATTTTTCAGGCTATATCCCGATTAATACCGAGAATAACTATCTACCTTCGGTGGGTTCTGCACCGCCTTTGCTACGCGAAAATCGACTTTATCAGAGCGATTGGTTGATGCGTTTTTATGGCTTTCAGGTCAATGAAATCGTCAATGAACGATTCCCACATTTGGATTTGGACGTTGACCCGAAACTCAGTTGGGCATTGCGGCATCCTGAACAGTTTCCTGTGGATTTAAATCGAGCTGATTACCTGATGATTTTACGCGTGCCGGGTATTGGAGTGAGATCCGCCAAGAAAATTGTACAGGCGCGTCGTTTTGGCAAAATTCATGTCGATTTATTAAAGCAGTTGGGTGTGGCTTATTCACGTGCACAATATTTTATTCGTTGTGAAGACAGTCCTCGCTTTCGGAAAGAACTTTCTGCTGGTTTTATCCGTCAGCAGATTTTAACCCAAGGCACATCCAAATATATTAAGCCACTTTCTCCACAGTTGAGTTTGGGGTTTTAATGATGTTGAATCAGAAACTCAATTATTGTTTTGATGGCTCAATGTTGGGGTTATTGAGTTGTGTATTTCGCGCATTTCAGTTTAAAGAATTTGAGGTACAACTGTGTTTATTGGGTGAGACACAACATGGTTTATTTTCCGATGTTGTTGATGTCGCCAATCATGAGCCACATGCCCAGCGGGTATGGTCTGCTTTACAACTAAAGCTTTCTCCAGCTGCGCTAAAGCAGATTTATTTTGCTTCATTGTCGGAGTCACTAGAGGCCTATCAGCATCTCTTTAATTATTGCATCTATGTGTTTCAGCAGTCCTATTCGATTGAAAAAGATTATTTACATCCAAGTGTGTTGGCGATTTCACAGTGGACAAAAAAAGTCGGGCGAGAAAAGCATCGGATGGAGGCTTTTGTACGGTTTAAGAAAACCACGGATGGGCTGTTTTTAAGTTTGGTTCGTCCCGATTTTAATGTACTGCCTTTGATTCAACCGCATTTTAGACGCCGTTATCAGGATCAGCGCTGGCTGATTTATGATGAGCAGCGTAACTATGGTCTTTATTACGACCTCAAGCAAATCCACGAAGTGTTTATGGATGCTGATAAGATTGATTGCAATCTGCAAAAGGGCGGTAGCCAAAGTTTTCAGTTAGAGTTGGATGAACAAGAGATCTTATATGATCAGCTTTGGAAAGATTATTTTCAGAGTATCAATATTAAAGAACGGCAAAATATTAAATTGCATGTGCAATATCTGCCGAAACGTTATTGGCGTTATCTGAATGAAAAATATGTTTAGCCTAGTTGGATCCTTGCAAAATAGATTGCTTCACAACCGTGACCAGCCGTATGTGGAAGAATAAAAAAATCAGCATCAGCGTAATTTTTGATTATGATTTGAAAAGATGACAAAAAACAAAAGAGCCAATCAATGACAAAATTAATGTTTAAAGTCGCATTACTGATAATGACCTGTTTGAGTGCTCATGCTTTTGCCAAAGCACAGGATAAAACCATAGATTCTTATAGCCAATGTGTTGACGAAACCATTCAAGAGCTAAAATTGGGTAATATCAACAATGCAGTGGTGGAAATCTGTAGTACCAGAACTAAAACCTTATATACCAAGCAGATTGTACAATTATTGGATCGGATTAAAAAACAGAGTCAGGAGTATAAGCAGCCTGAACGTTATAATGATATTATGAAATCGCAGCAACTCTGGAAAAATTTTGTGGATCAGGAATGTCGTAATGCGGGTGCCTATATCGGTTCACCAATGTATGAATTTTGTCCGATGCAAAAATATGCTGAGCGATTGGAACAGCTAAAAGAATATTTAAATTGATCAGCTTCCTTATTTAATCGTTTTAGTCATTATTTAAAACTGTAATTTAAATACATCTTAAGCTTGAGTAGGCGTATACTGCTGCATCGAATAAAACAACACGATTCCAGCAAGGTGCATTGTGAGCTTGACCCGATCAGACTGGCTAAATTTTCTAAAACCCAACTATAAAGTTCTACCTTTAAAAGAGAGGGGGCTTTCCGCGCTTGGTGCATTATGCGGCTTGGCGATTTCATCACTGATCAGCTGGTATGTGCTGGGTGGGATGAATGCATGGTATATCGCACCGATGGGCGCATCTTCGGTACTGTTATTTGCAGTACCCAATAGTCCTTTGGCACAACCATGGAATGTGATTGTCGGAAATACCTTGGCTGGGTTTATTGGTGTGGTTTGTACGCAATATCTACCCGACTTAACTGGTGCTTTTAGCGTTGCTGTCGGTTTGGCGATCTTCCTGATGATGACAACGGACTCCTTACATCCACCAAGTGGTGCGGTTGCGATTACCGCAGTATTAGGTGGGGATGCGGTGCATCGATTGGGCTTTCATTTCATCTTATATCCAGTGTTATTGAACTCTATTTTATTACTCGTATTTGCGGTGTTCTTTAATCGTTTGATTGGTCGACATTATCCACTCACAGCCCATGTGAATGAGCGTTCTAAAGATCCGACACCGACCCAGAAAGTTTCGATTCAACCCAAAGATATTGAATATGCCTTAGAGCATCACACGGAGCTGTTGGATATTAGCCAGTACGATTTAGAAAAAATTATTCTGGAAGCGCAATCGCATGCCAATGAACGCTTGGTGAATACATTCGTTTGTCAGGATATTATGAGTCGTGATGTGATTAAGCTACATGAGCATGATGACATTCATCAGGCCTTAGATAAGTTTAAGGCGGTGAATTTAATGAGTTTGCCAGTCGTGAATGCCGATGATCATTTGGTTGGGACTTTGGCCTTATATGAAGTAGTTGAATGGTTTAAGGGTGCAACAGATCCACGCAACTCTTGGCAGCATTATGTGCGACAAATCATGAGCCATACAGTCGTGACGGTCAGTCCTACGCAGCCGATTCAGGATTTGGTGCCTTACTTTGTCGAAAAGTCGTTTAACTATATTCCCGTGGTTGAAGAGCAACGCTTGATTGGGATAATCAGCCGTGCGGATATGATTGCAGCCTTGCAACAACAACTGAATCGTCAAGCCTAAATTTTAGCTAAAAAAAAGCTACGGTTGGATTAGGGGTAATTTCAACCGTAGCGACCAAAAAGGTAAAAGAGAATTAACGTTTTATGCTTTGGTCTTCATAAATCGTTTTTACAGGTTGGTTATAACCTTGCACATGATCAACACGGGCTTGCTGTTGTTTTGGAATCACCAACCATAAAATCAAATAGACCAAGATACCCGGGAAGGCTGCACTCATGAGTGAGATCACAACAAAGATCAGGCGTAATAAATTTGCGTTCCAACCAAACCGTTCCGCAATACCGCCCATCACACCAGCGATCATGCTTTGTTGGTTTGAGCGATATAAACCAGAGTTGGCCATCGAGTTTGTCTCCTTAAATTGATGAAACAGCAGTAAAAAATTAAATTATTTCAGTTTAGGATGCTGTTAATTAAGAAATAGGGTCGAACTGAATTTTTTAAAGTTTAAACAGATGGGAAATTAGTTAAGTTGTGTAAATCTTTGATGGAAAAACCAACAGCATCGCCTAAAATGCACCGAATTAAAGCATACTGCTTTGTCAATTTGCTATTTCAGTCCTATCGCATTGGCTATTACCCATTTGGGGAATAGACGAACATGGCAATGATCCCTATATTTTCCGAGGTTCGGGGTCTGTTTGTGAAACGCACGCGATAACGATATTGATGTTAGAGATTTATGAATATGCAGTTCAGGTTATTCTTACAGTATGTGAGTGTAGGAGTTCTATTGAGTCTTGGTTTGAGTGCTTGTGATAGCCATCATCCCGAGCCAATGAAGCAACAACAAGCCCAGATGCAATCGAGTCGTAATGCAAGTGAAGTGCTGACCGATGAACAGGAACCCGTTGCCTCTGATACACAAGGCTTGTCATTGACCCAAGTGGCTGGTCAAGCAACATTGCCATACTCTGCGGACCGTAAACATAATTTGAGTAAGCCTTCAGAAGCCGATTTGGTCTATGCGGGCCGTTATCATGCACGTATTCCTTGTAGTGATGCCTTTGCGGGCTGCGTCAATAATGAGAAAGAAGCGGAATATATTCTGAATTTAATGGCGGATGGCTCCGTATTTTGGACCAATACCAGTTTTAGCCGACTTGGTTCAGACCCGTCACGTAATATTGCCAAGATTGAGCAAACCTGTAAGCAGGTCCAGTGGCATGTGCATAAAGAACTGAATGAAATTATGATTCGTTGTGATGCTGCGGATGTCAATTTGTATTATCAAGTCAGTCCAAATCAGGACTTGGTGATGGATCTGGACAAGATCTGGAATGGCGATAATGGACGTAACCGTAAGTTCTTTAAAGAATATCCATTCCCAGAACAGGCCTATATATTTAAGAAAGTAGATTAAATCACCTATATTCAAAATAAAAAAAAGCGCATTCAGCGCTCTTTTTTATTTTAGTTCCGATTAGTAATCGAAGCTGAAATGTTCAGGTGCAAGTGAAGTCAAGGTGCGAGAGGTTGTCACCATTGATTCCGCATGGCCTTGTGCACGTGGTAATAGGCGGTCGAAGTAGAAATCTGCAACTTTGATTTTTGCTTTATAGAATTCAGGTGTTTCGCTACCGTTACCTGCTTCTAATTTCTCAGAAGCCACCACTGCTTGTTGTGCCCAGAAGTAAGCCATCATGACATAACCAGAGAACATCAAGAAATCAACTGAAGCTGAAGAAACGATGTCACGATCTTTACGTGCAGCAAGCATGATACGGACAGTTAGGGTATTCCATTGTGCGCAAAGCTTAGTTAAGTCCCAAGCAAAACGACGGAGATACTTGTTACGTGCGTGCGTTGCACAGAACTTCAAGATTTCAGCAGTGTAGTCACGAACCACTTTACCTTTTGAGCTTAACAGCACTTTACGGCCAATCAAGTCAAGTGCTTGAATACCCGTCGTGCCTTCATACAAGGTAGAGATACGTGCATCACGTGCGATTTGCTCCATACCCCATTCACGGATATAGCCATGGCCGCCGTAGACTTGCATACCGTGGTTGGCTGCTTCTAAGCCAAGCTCAGTCAAGAAACCTTTTAAGATCGGGGTATAAAAACCAAGTTTGTCATCATAAGCTTCATACGCTGCTTGATCGCCATTGACCAATGCATCTGTCATTTTGTCTGCAAGTTTAGCAGCATGATAGATCATCGAACGACCGCCTTCAGCAATCGCTTTTTGCGTCAATAACATACGGCGAACGTCAGCGTGGTGAATGATCGCATCACCTACACGCTCAGGCTCTTTCTTACCAGAAAGGGCACGCATAGACATACGGTCTTTTGCATATGGTAAAGCACCTTGGAATGAAAGTTCAGCGTGCGCAATACCTTGAACTGCTGTACCGATACGGGCAGTGTTCATAAAGGTAAACATTGCATGTAAACCTTTGTTGATTTCGCCGATCAAGTAACCCGTTGCATTGTCAAAGTTCAATACTGCAGTAGCAGAGGCTTTGATCCCCATCTTGTGTTCGATTGAACCACAAGAAACGGTATTACGCTCACCTACGCCACCATCCTCAGTCGGGATGAACTTAGGTACGATGAACAGCGAAATACCACGTGTACCTGCTGGTGCATCTGGAAGGCGAGCTAATACGATGTGAATAATGTTCTCGGTTAAATCGTGCTCACCCGCAGAGATGAAGATTTTAGTACCAGAGATTTTGTAGGTGCCATCAGCAGCAGGTTCTGCTTTAGTTTTAACTTGACCTAAGTCGGTACCACATTGAGGTTCAGTTAAGCACATTGTGCCAGACCAAGTCCCTTCAACCAGTTTAGGCATATAGGTATTTTTTTGCTCATCTGTACCAAACTGCATGATCGTGTTCATACAGCCTGTGCTCAAACCTGGGTACATGGTGAATGACCAGTTCGCCGTTCCCATCATTTCAGATTTGATCAGGTTTAAAGACATTGGCAAGCCTTGACCGCCAAACTCTTCTGGATAAGAAAGACCTTGCCAACCACCCATAACGAATTGGTCGTATGCTTCTTTAAAACCTTTTGGTGTAGTGACTTCGCCGTTGTTAAACGTACAGCCTTCTTCATCACCAGATTGATTCAATGGTGAAAGTACGTTTTCGCAATAATCTGCTGCACCTTCAAGAATCATATCAACTGTTTCAGCATCCGCATTTTGACCACTTGTCAAAGTTTGGTAATGTGCTGGATAATCTAACATTTCGTTCATTAAGAAACGAATATCACGGAGCGGGGCTTTATAAGCTGGCATAATCTTAATCCTGTATTTGAATCATTTTGGATTATCTGTTTCGATACTTTGATTATTCACAATGGTGATAAAAATACATTGATAATCACTTGGGAAAAGAATGTCAGAAAAGCGAATTTCCTTGAAGATAAGTTCTTAGAAAAACCACATTTCTGTTGGTGTCAAAACGGATATGAAATGTGAAAATTACTCAATTTTAGAATTGAAAATATAATGATATAAAGGTGTTTGGTAAAGCTATGCGTATAAAATATTTAACTTTATGCTTAATGGGTCTGAGTCTTTCTGCATGTTCACAACATGTCATTAAAACCAATACAGCTTCGACCAATCTGGAACAGAAAGCCATCAATAGTATGAATGCGATGTATGAATATCCGAGCTATGATTATCGCGGAAAATTTAATATTCATGTTGAACCGAGTCAACAGCATAGCAATACAAAAGCAGAAAATGCTGTTCTGGATACGGCATTGAAACAAAAAGTCGATCAATATTTACGAGATCAGAAGGTCAATTTAAACGCAAAACAAAAACAAGCGTTGTATGTGGCCTTGGCACAAGAACAAAAAAGCAATGGTCAGACCAAGGTAGATAAGTTTACCCAAATCATGGCCAATGTCCTCAATGACATGCAGTTTGAATATGATGGTTCAGTGCATTATCGCCAGAAAATGGGCTCATTTAACCTGACAGCACGTTATGAAAAGCCAACTTTGCTGGTACAAGCTAAAATACCGATGGTTGTTGATCTGAATAATTATAAATTTTATATCAACTATTTTGCCCTGATGCCGTATTTGGTCAATAAAGACAGTCAGAATAATCTGGCTTATTTAGATTTTTCTAAATATCAGGATATGTTCAAGCACGTGGATTACAAAAAATTTGCTGAATATACGAAAGCTTCTGGCGCCGTCTATTATCGTCTTGCAGATCAAAATAACCTTCAAGCCTTATCGGTTTCTTCTGCTGATCAAGCAGCAGGTGTGGTCGAGAAAATTCGTTTAAAAAGTTCAATTGAAGAACTGATTTTACAAGCCAATTTGTATAGCAAGGTCAATGAAAAATACTTCATGCAAAATGTTCTCAACATTAAGGAAGAGAATCTTGAGAAACTGATTGCCAATGAAGTTGATGCTGCAAGTAAATCAGAAAAAACAGCTTCATTATTGGATAAGAAAAATTCAGCGGATGATGCCAGTGTAGTCAGCCAAGAATTGTATCGCTTGGTGAATAAACACTTTGGTGTGGAGGATGAGGAAACTGAATATGATGCTGAAGCAGTAGATATGGATCAGGCCGAGGAAGATACGGCGTTAGCCGCAGCGGCGCGAGCAGTTGCAGCAGCGGCTGATGATCCAGAAGCATCTGAATATGCTGAAGTATCCGATGATTCAGAAGTATCCAAAGACGAACAGGCGGGTTTAACTGAGGAGCAATGTACAGCTCTGCAAAATACAGCAAAAACCACATATGGCGATGCACAGTATTGCCAAAGTATGTATGACATTGATGTCTTTGGTACGCAAGCTGAATCTGGTTTCTTGAGTTATATCACTAAATTACAAGCGGTCGAAAAACAGTTTGCTGCCTATGATCAAAATCAATTTATTGATGATCAGGCATTTAAGGCACTTTGGATCAAGCATCAAGCGGATATTGCAAAAGCATTGCCACCAGTTGAGAAACGAAATCCATTTACTATGGATATTGGTTTGGATGCCCAAGGGCGTGCGGTTAAATTAGACTATGATTTAAACTATGGCCTATCTGAGTTGAAGTCACGTTTTAGTGTCAAAGCCGATATGTTGATTTCAAATTATGGCAAAGCCACCCCAATTGATCAGGCACAATTGAAACGTGCGAAGAGTTGGTCAGAAGCAAGTAAAGGCTCGATGCTGGAACAAGCAGTGAACAGTTTCTCTGAGAAATTAGGTCAAGCAGGGGTTCAAGAACGTTCAGCAGAACCATATACCATGTCTTTGGAAGATCAACTCAAAGTAATTGCGGAACAACGCTATGATGCAACGCATGCTTATGACCAAACCTATAAAGCAGTATTCATTGCAAAATTAACAGAAAATGCACCACAAATTGTACAGCGTTATTCAAGTCAAGAGTTGCAAGAAATTGCCACTGTATATGCATACTGGTATGCCAATGAAGAGGTTTATAATCCAAAAGGGAAAGCGCTACAAGGCATAGAAGCCTTACAGAAGAAGCATCATCTTGAAAACGAAGACCAGTTTGATGATACATTGGGGCAAGCGGTGAATCGTATTGTACTAGATGCCGTACATGGCGATACAGATCGCCAAGCGTGGAAAAAGCTACAAGCGCAATATAAGCAACCACAGCAGTTATTTGCCAAGCAATATCAAATCCAGTTCGAACAAGAGAACGGCGCTTCAAGTGAGGAAAAAGTCTTACTTGGACAAACCGCAAATATCTTAGGGCATGTGTATGTAGATGCGCGTAAGAATAAACTGTCTGGGAAGTCGATTCAGTCTTTAAAAATCGAGCATAACGA
This sequence comes from Acinetobacter gyllenbergii CIP 110306 = MTCC 11365, assembly GCF_000413855.1. Taxonomy (GTDB): domain Bacteria; phylum Pseudomonadota; class Gammaproteobacteria; order Pseudomonadales; family Moraxellaceae; genus Acinetobacter; species Acinetobacter gyllenbergii. The sequence continues at coordinate 141,280 of NZ_ATGG01000006.1, forward strand.
ATTTATTGATTATGAGATTTTTAAAGAGGTGTATCAGAAGATGCTGACCGTTAAATAATTTCTTTATCCTCAATAAAAAACCTGCAAAATGCAGGTTTTTTTATTTTGTATTTGGATAATTATAAAAAGTCTTTGAGTTCAGGTTTTACCCCATTCCAGATCGAAAATGCTTCAATGGCTTGACCCACTAGCATGCCAAAACCATCAGTAGACGGGATCTGGCGTTGTTTGGCCTGATCTAGAAAGCTTGAGGGTTTGCCATAGGCCATTTCATAAGCATGATGAAACACTAAGCTTTCAGGCAGTTGTAGCGTATCCCCAGTTAAACTTGCGGATGTTGCATTAATCACAAGATCAAACTCACCTGTCAATTGATCTAAGCCAATAGCTTTCAGCTCAGCTTGCGGGACTGCGTCCTTTAAATCGTCAACGAGTTGTTCAGCGCGGGCAAGGGTACGGTTGGCAATCACAATCTGTTGTGCACCTGCTTGTACCAAAGGGTAGATCACACCGCGGGTTGCGCCACCTGCGCCTAAAATTAAAATACGGCTATTTTCTAAGTTCCAATCCAATGCCTGAATTGCCGCAACCAAGCCTTGACCATCAGTATTATCGCCATAGAGCTTGCCATCCTGCATCCATAACGTATTGACAGCTTTGGCGATCTTGGCACGTTCAGTCAGTTGATCACACAACGCAAAAGCTTGCTCTTTAAACGGTACGGTGACATTCATACCGACGCCATTGTGCGCAAAGAAATCTTTGGCGACATTTTCAAAACCATCTAAGGGTGCAAGGATTTTTTTATAGTGTAGATCGACCCCAGTTTTTGCTGCGAATGCATGGTGGAGCTCAGGTGAGCGGGATTGTTCAATCGGATTTCCAATTACAGCAAATTGTTTGGTCATTGTGCGACGATCAACTGAAGAAAATAGCTGAAGTGTATAAAGTTATTGATTTGATCGCAATCAGATCATGGATACTTTGATGGCTTCAGCCAGCTTTTGGATATTGCGCCAAATTTCATCAGGTTGATGTGCCGCATAACCAAATAAGACTGCGCTTGGGGAATCGTCGGTTTGGCAATATCGAGAAAGGGGTTGAACCGCCAAATCAACCTTTAAGCAGTAAGCAATAAACTCTTGTTCCGTCCAATCTGGATTTAACCAACAGAGTAAATGTATTCCTGAGTCAGTTACTTGAATTGTTAAAATATCTGCGAGATAGGTTTGGATCGCACGAATTAATACCTGTTGACGCTCATAACATGCTTTACGTATTTTGCGGACATGCCTTGCGTAATGGCCTTCTTGGATAAAAAGGCTTAAAGCAACTTGTTCTAAATAAGAACATTGGCTGTCGATTTGCTTCTTTGCAAGACTAAATAGTTCGACTAATGCCTCTGGTATCACCATAAAGCCTAAGCGAAACTCAGGGAACATCATTTTAGAAAATGTTCCTGAGTAAATCACACGTTGCTGATGATCTAATCCTTGTAAGGCCTGAATAGCACGAGAGCCGTAACGAAACTCACTATTATAGTCATCTTCAAAAATCCATTTTTGCTGTTGCGTAGCCCATTCCAACAGCATTAAGCGGCGTTTTAAACTCAATGTACCGCCTAATGGAAAATGATGTGAGGGTGTTGTATAAATCAATTTACTTTGTGCATGATGTTGAACGATGTCTGGAATATTCATCCCTTCATCATCACTTAAAATGGGTTGTGTTTTTGCCCCAAAACTCTGGAAAACTGCTAAAGCTGCATCATAACCAGGTTCATCCATGCAGACCTGATCCTGCTTCTGCAATAAGGCGAAAGCGGTTAAATGGATCGCTTGTTGGGTTCCGTTCACAATCAAAATTTGTTGTGTTGTGCAATTCAAGCCGCGTGTTGAACGAACATAGTTACAAATTGCTTGTCGTAGAGCCAAGTAACCACGAGGGTCATGCGTTTGCCCCAATTGGTGGTATGACTGCCGCCAAGCTCGGCCCAGCAGTTTCTCCCAAAGTTGGTGTGGGAAAAGATCAACACATCCGACTCCTACATGAAAAACTCTTTTTTCTTGTGATGCTTGTTGTAATTGCCAAGTTTTAAGATGTTGGGCCAGATCTTGATTAATATCTAAGTTTTGAGCTGTTATTGAAGAATTAATAGGAGGTTGAGCTTGTGCTTGAATGAATTGGTCGGGGATGAGTGCACTGACATAGGTTCCAGAACTTGGTTTGGTGATGAGATAACCTTCATCCAATAAGCGCTCTAATGCTGCTAAAACCGAGTTACGAGAGATAGACATCATTTCTGCTAATGTGCGACTTGATGGAAGTTTTGTTCCAGCATGAAGCCTGCCATCTAAAATGGCGGTATGTAAGGCTGTGTATAAGGCGTCTTTAATGTTGCCTTGCGCTAAGACGAGATGAGGAAAATGGGCAGCAGATGAATTTTTCATTTCGAGTAAACTGGTACTGTCAAATAAATCAAAACTGTATCTTATAAACCATCCACAATCAAAACTACACTGCTAACTTCATTTCCAAGACCATAAAATTTAAGGAAAATTTCATGCAGTATCAAGACATCCACGTGACTCCTGTGCAACAAGATGACTATCAACAGTGGTTACCCTTTTGGCTGGCCTATCAGAATTTTTACAAGGTGGAACTGTCTAGCGCCGTTACACAAACCACATGGCAACGTTTCCTTGATCAAACTGAGCCCGTCTACTGTGCGGTTGCAAAACAAGGAGATCAGCTTTTAGGTTTTGTACATTACGTCATTCACCATTCAACTTGGGCGAAAAATAACTATTGTTATTTAGAAGATTTATTCGTTTCACCAGCACAAAGGGGGCAGTTGATCGGAAAGCGCTTAATCGAATATGTGCAGCAACAAGCGAGGGAACATCAGTGTGATCGCTTATACTGGCATACACAGGAAACGAATCATACGGCACAGAAACTCTATGACTGGATTGCAGAAAAGCCAGGGATTATTGAGTATCGGATGCATTTAGATTAAGAAAAAAGCCAAAGCAGATGGTTGCTTTGGCTTTTAGATGGTTAAGCATTCAAACCCAACCAATCTCTTGGTTTTAGATAATAATCGGTGAGTCGTTTTTCTGCTGAGTCTGCATCCCATTCCGGACGATACGACCAACCTGCAAGATTCGGCAAACTCACCAAGATCGATTCAATACGGCCACCAGTTTGTAAGCCAAACAAGGTACCACGGTCATAAACCAAGTTATATTCGACATAACGACCACGACGATACAGCTGGAACTCACGTTGAGCTTCAGTATATGGCTGTTCACGATGCTTTTCAAAAATTGGCAAAATCGCTGCTAAATAGCCATTACCTACAGCTTGCATGTATTTAAAGCAAGTTTCGAAATCCCATTGATTTAAATCATCAAAGAATAAACCGCCGACACCACGCTGCTCATCACGATGCTTTAAATAGAAATAGTCATCACACCATTGCTTATGTTCTGCATAAACCGTGTCACCAAAGGGCTGACATAAGTCATACGCAGTTTGATGCCAGTTGAGAACATCTTGCTCGTCAGGATAGAACGGGGTTAGGTCAAAGCCACCCCCAAACCACCACACTGGATCTTGGCCTTCAGGCTCAGCGACAAATAAGCGAACATTGGCATGCGAGGTTGGGATATTGGGATTTTTCGGGTGAATCACCAACGAGACACCTAAAGCTTGTGCTTTCGCGCCTGCAATTTGTGGATGACGTTCAGTCGCAGAAGCAGGTAGCTTGCTGATATTGATGTGGGAAAACATCACCCCACCTTTTTCAATCACTTCACCATTTTGCAAAACGCGAGAGCGACCACCGCCACCTTCGGTTCGCTGCCAATCATCAATGATAAACTCAGCGGTGCCACCGCCAGCACGTTCCTGTTGCTCTAGTCCTGCACAAATCCGTGCCTGTAGATCGAGTAAAAACTCACGAACACGTTGAATATCAGCTGAAGTTGGATGCTGCATGATGATCCTTTTAAAGTGATCTAGGAATTATTGATATCAAAACACAATTCCATAAGAAAAGTAAGGGATTTAGGTCATTTCTTTTTCAATTGCAGCCTGCAATTCGGTCATGACTTGTTTCCGTTTTTTTGTATAAATTACTGCACCGATAATGCCTAATATAGGTAATAAAATCAGTTTAATCATCACGCTGATTACAATGATTCCAACGACCCCTCCCCAAAACAGCTTGCCATAATGATCAGAGGCTAGCTGTCTAATCGCTTGATCATTCCGTTGAAATTTTTTTAAATTCAAATTATTGACGATCACATATGGACCACGATCTTTATTTTCAGGGATCACCCAAATCATTTGAATATGATGACCAATTCGTAAAGTCACATTCCAGTTGGATAAAGTAACATCGTGTTCTTGCCCTTGATCATCGATCAGGAAAAATTGATCGTGGATGGTGGTACTTGAGGTCACAGGTGCGTTACCACCTGTACCCTGATAAGTTGCACCACCACCACCATGCACATGCATTTCTCTTTGTTTATTGCTATCAATTACTTCACCTGTAAATTGATAAATACCGTAATTTTTACCTTGAATTGATACGGTGGTCATTTTTCCCTCATTATATTTTTGCTTTTAAAAAATTTAAATTATAAAAAACTAATATCAAAATAACATTAAAAGTCATCCTTTTTATAGAGATGATCCATACGCTCACGTTTGGTTTTTAAATACTGTTCATTAAATGGGTTTCGACCCACTGTCAATGGGACACGATCAACCACGTTGATGCCTAAATCCGTTAATGCTTTTAGTTTTAAAGGATTATTGGTGATTAATTTCACTTCTTTAACTTGAAGATGATCAAGCATAATGCTGCACATATCATAACGACGCGCATCGGCAGGTAGGTTTAATAACAGGTTCGCATCAACCGTATCATGCCCTTGATCTTGCAAGGCATAAGCACGGATTTTGTTGGTCAAACCGATACCACGGCCTTCTTGGCGTAAGTACAAAATCACGCCTTGACCCGCCTCATTAATTAAGCGTTGAGTGGCTTGGAGCTGGGGGCCACAATCACATTTCAGCGAGGCGAAAGCATCACCTGTCAAGCATTCTGAGTGGATACGCACGAGTACCGGCTGGTCTGGAGCCGTTTCTAAACCTTTGGAAAGCGCCACATGTTCTTCGCCCGTTTTAGGGTCTTGAAACACAGAAATATTGAAGTCACCAAAAGCGGTGGGAAGCTTTGATGTTGCAATAAATTCAATCGGCACAGAGAGCTCACTATGATAATAAAAACAGTTTGAGTATAGCCTAATGTATGAAGATTGCGTGAATTGGAATTTCTGATTTTTCACATAAGTTTTTCTTTTTCATACAAAGCACACAATAATGGTTGATAAACAGTGACATAATTCAGGATAATCTGCGGGCCAGTCATTAAGATTGACATGCAAATGTTCAGCACTGCATCATTTGCTCATGTGGCTGATTGAAGGTAGATCGTATTTAATTGTATGATTGCCCCCATTTAACCCAGCTTCGGATTTGCCAGGCTTAAAAAGGCTTTGCCACATTATGTTGTATACCGAAATTCCAACTCAACGTCCTGTTACGCCATTGTTAGATGGAATTGACCATCCACAACAATTACGTCAGCTCGAACAAAGCCAACTCGAACAAGTGGCGGATGAGTTACGTCAATATATTTTGTATGCAGCAGGACAAAGCGGTGGACACTTTGGTGCAAATTTAGGGGTGATCGAACTGACGGTTGCCTTGCATTATTGTTTTAACACGCCTGATGATCGTTTAGTCTGGGATGTCGGCCATCAAGCTTACCCACATAAAGTACTAACAGGTCGTCGTGAGCGGATCACCACGATTCGCAGTAAGGATGGTTTAGCTGCTTTTCCAGCACGTGATGAGTCTGCGTTCGATACTTTTGGCGTAGGGCATTCCTCAACTGCAATTTCAGCTGGTTTGGGTATGGCCTTGGCGCGTCGCTATCAAAAAGATCCATGTGATGTGGTGGCGATTGTTGGTGATGGTGCGATGACGGCAGGGATGGCTTTTGAAGCCATGAATGATGCGGTTGCACATGATGCCGATTTAATCGTAGTTTTAAATGACAACGATATGTCCATTTCTTGTAGTACCGGTGGTTTTGCCAAGCATTTGGCGGCGATTTGGGAAACAGGTCAATTGATTAATGTGAATGAGCAAGGGGAAGCCTATGTTCAGCCACATCCAAAGTGGACTTATAATTCGCGTTTACATCAATCTGCGACTGATGCCGCTGATAATTTATTTAAAGCGATTGGTTTTGATTATTTTGGACCATTTGATGGTCATGACGTGCAACAGCTGGCACAAGTTTTCCATGCGCTGAAAAAACGGAAAGGCCCACGTTTAGTTCATATTTATACAAAAAAAGGTAAAGGTTTCGCGCCTGCGGAAGCTGATCCAATTACCTATCACGCCATTACCAAGATTGCACCAGTGGTTGCTACCGCTGCAAAAACATCAACGGTAAAAGCGCCACCTAAATATTCAGACGTATTTGGGCAATGGCTGTGTGATGAAGCAGCACAAGACCAACGCTTATTGGCAATTACGCCAGCGATGTGTGAAGGCTCAGGCATGGTTAAATTTGCGCAGCAATATCCTGAGCGTTTCTTTGATGTGGCCATTGCAGAACAACATGCGGTGACTTTAGCGGCAGGTATGGCATGTGAAGGTTTAAAACCAGTTGTTGCGATTTATTCGACTTTCTTACAACGTGGCTATGATCAGCTGATCCACGACGTGGCACTGCAAAATCTCGATGTTACTTTTGGAATAGATCGTGCAGGTCTGGTCGGTGAAGATGGCCCAACCCATGCAGGTGCATATGATTATGCTTATATGCGTACTGTACCCAATATGGTGATCATGGCACCAAAAGACGAAAATGAATGTCGTCAAATGTTGCATACCGCTTACCTTTACCAAGGGCCAACAGCGGTACGTTATCCGCGTGGTGTCGGCACAGGCGTTGAAATTCAGCAGCAGATGACCACGATGGAAATAGGTAAAGCTGAAATCGTGGCTGAATTTAATTTGGATGCTGAACAGCAGATTAGTGTCCTTGCCTTTGGTAGTCGTGTTGCAGCCTCTATCGATGCTGCTGAACAGTTTGCACAAAAACATGCGGTTGCTGTGCGTGTGGTAAATATGCGCTTTGTGAAGCCGTTGGATGAACAAATACTGCGTGATTTAGCACCACGGACTGAACTTTTTGTGACTGTTGAAGAACATGCGGTGATGGCAGGCGCGGGCAGTGCCGTCAATGAATTTTTGGCCCAAGCACGTATTCTCAAGCCGATTTTGAATCTGGGCTTGCCAGATACGTTCTTACATCAAGCTACGCATCAACAGATGCTGCATGATTGTGGTTTAGATACTCAAGGAATCTTGGCTTCAATTGAGCAAGCTTGGTTTTCTCATCACTAAGTTGATGTAAAAGTTAGAATAATTTTTAGCAACATTTTTCCCCTAAAAGCGCTTATATTTGATAGAATATAGGGGCTTTTATGCATTATTCTTTGTCAAAATCTTCAAATTTGTAGTGGGTGTTCAATGGAACCTATGGTGGTTATGGCTGCGCGTGCGGCTCAAACAGTTGGTCAAGAGCTTTTAAAGGCTCATCAAAATCGTCATAAACTCGATTTACAAGTTGAAGAAAAAGGCATTGATGGCCCAGTAACGCGTGTTGATCGTTACTTGGAAGAATTGACAATTGAAACGCTTCGTAAAAGTTATAAAAACCACAGCTTCCTTGGTGAAGAGTTTGGTATGCAAGAAGGTAAAGGTCACGATGCAGATTGGTGCTGGGTGATTGATCCTTTAGATGGTACGCAAAACTTTATCAACGGCTTTCCGCATTTCTGTATTTCGATTGCTGTACAACATAAAGGTGTGACTCAACACGGTGTGATTTATGATCCAGTCCGTGATGAATTATTCTCTGCTAGCCGTGGTCGCGGTGCAGTGATGAATCAACGCCGTATTCGTGTCAATGTAAAAGATAGCTTGGAAAATACTTTCCTTGCAGTAGGTCATCCATATCGTGCAAAGCGTAATGGTGAAATTGTTTCTTATGCAGAACAACATTTCGCTTCATTATTGGCTGTAACTAAAGCAGGCGCACAAATCCGTCGCGGTGGATCTGCTGCATTAGATTTAGCTTATGTTGCTGCTGGTCGTTTTGATGGTTTCTTTGAGTTGGGCTTAAAACCGTGGGATATCGCTGCGGGTGAGTTGATTGTGAAAGAAGCAGGCGGTGTTGTGGCTGATGCGCGTGGTGGGAGTGAGTCATTTGACAATGGTCAAGTGCTTGCATGTTCGCTTAAAATGTTAAAACCATTAATGCAAGCGGTTGTTCCAGCTTGGGGCGATGCTGCAAAATAATTTGTAGATTTCAAAAAAAACCCTCAGTATTTGAGGGTTTTTTTACTTTTGGTTAGTGGAAGTTATGAAGATCATTTATGAGAATGAGCGATTTTATATAAAAACATCTCATGAAATACAGGAGGATAAAATTGAAGAACAAAATATTGATTTTTGGTTAACTGTGAATGGTAAGACATTTTCTGGAAGTGCGTTTACACTCGCTAATATTCAATATTTAATGACTAAAGATAGTAGAACAGGTGAGTCTGCTTTGGGTTCTTATTTTTGGTGCGCCGATATGTTGGTTGTTAAAGAAATGACGATTGAGTGTTTGGTAAGCACTATTGAAAATATATTAAATGATGAATCTTTAGATATAGGAAAAATTTTTACTCAAGTACCTAATTATTCTTAATCTTTTGTTTTTGCTGTGGCTTGGATACAAATATAAAGTGTGATGAAATTGAAAAAACCAATTAAAAAAGGTGACTTTTAAAATTATTCTGCTATAATCCGCCCACGCACTTAAATTCCAGTTCATTACCTGAACATTCAGTTCTATTCATATTAGCGCACGCTGTCCATAGAGAGGACCACATCTTGCGCCCAAATCGCTTAGCGATTCTTCAGGTTGAGGCAGTAATCAAGCGTGCGTTTAGTCCACATCGTCGTTATTCGGATCGCCGCTGAATTTCATCTATTTTCAGCTTGAGTCGCTTTGCCGCTTGTTGCCGATGTCTATTTTTTGTATTTATTAAAATGGAGCACCCACAAGGGTGAAACTCTCTATGAGCAAAACTTTTGCCGAATTTTCTTTGCACGAAACCTTACAACAAGCCCTAGAAGGTTTAGGTTTTACTACGCCAACTCCTGTGCAAGAACAAGCGATTCCAGCTGCGTTAGAAGGAAAAGATTTATTAGTTTCAAGCCAGACAGGTTCTGGTAAAACAGCAGCATTCTTACTTCCTACATTAAACGCGTTAGCGGGTGAAGAAACTTTTGTGCCATTTAAAGAGCGCATGAAAGCTGTTACCCAGCCAACAATTTTAGTTATCTCTCCTACACGTGAATTGGCTCAACAAGTTAGCCAAGACGCGATTGCATTTGTACGTCACATGAAAGGTGTTCGTATTGCTGCAATTATGGGTGGTATGCCTTTTGGTAAACAAATCCAACAGCTTAAAGGTGCACAAGTAGTTGTTGCGACTCCTGGTCGCTTACTTGATCTTGTAAACCGTCGTCAATTAAAACTTGATAAAGTTGAATCTTTAATCGTTGACGAAGCTGACCGTATGCTTGATCTTGGCTTTGCTGAAGATTTAGAAGCAATTGGTGAATTAGCTGCTAACCGTAACCAAACGTTGATGTTCTCTGCAACTTTTGCAGATCGTATTATCCGTCTTGCTGAGCGCATGATGAATGATCCACAACGTATTGCGATTGAAACAGGTCACAGCACCAACACTGATGTAACTCAAACATTACATTGGACGGATGGTTTTGAGCACAAGAAAAAATTACTTACGCATTGGTTATCTGACGAATCAGTAGATCAAGCTGTTGTATTCGCAAGCACGCAAGAAGATACCGATATGCTTGCTGAAGAATTAGCGGAAGCAGGTCACTCAGTTGTTGCGTTGCACGGTGCAATGCCACAAACAGTGCGTAACCGTCGTTTACGTAGCATTCGTGAAGGTCGTGCAAAAATCTTGGTTGCAACTGACGTAGCAGCACGTGGTTTAGACGTACCAACCATTTCTCACGTCATTAACTTCGGTTTACCGATGAAAAATGAAGACTATGTACACCGTATTGGTCGTACAGGTCGTGCTGGCCGTACAGGTCAGGCGGTAACTTTAGCGACTTACCGTGAGCGTGGTAAAATCCGTGCTTTAGAAGATTATTTAGATGCACGTTTGAATGTATCTGAAATCGAAGGTTTAGAGCCATCTCCACCTCCTGCGCGTTCAGGTCGTGATGGCGGTGGTCGTGGTCGCGGTGGTCGTGATGGCGGCGGTCGTGGTCGTGGTGGTTTCGGCGGTGGCCGTCGTTTTGAAGGCGAAGGTAACTTCAAACGTCGTGAAGGCGGTGATGATCGTCCACGTCGTAGCTTCGATGACAAACCTCGTGGTGAACGTCCATCATTTGGTGGTGAAGATCGTCCACGTCGCGAATTTAATTCAGATCGTCCACGCCGTGAAGGTGGTTTCGAAGACCGTCCACGTCGCGAGTTCAACTCTGATCGTCCACGCCGTGAAGGTGGTTTTGAAGACCGTCCACGTCGCGAGTTCAATTCAGATCGTCCACGCCGTGAAGGTGGTTTTGATGATCGTCCAAAGCGTAGCTTTGGTGGTGAAGACCGCCCACGTCGCGAGTTCAATTCTGATCGCCCACGTCGTGAAGGTGGTTTCAATGATAAGCCGCGTTTTGATTCGAATGATGACAACCGTGGTAACCGTGTAGACTACAAACCACGTCGTGAAGGTAGCTTCGGTGACCGTCCAAAACGTGATTTCGGTGATCGTCCACAACGTGAAGGTGGCTTCGGCGACCGTCCAAAGCGTAGCTTCGGTGATGATCGTCCAAAACGCAGTTTCGGTGGTGATGACCGTCCAAAGCGTAAGTTTGGTAGCGATGAGCGTCCAGTACGCGGTTCACGTGAAGAAACTTTCGGTGGCGACCGTCGTCGCAAAAACGATTTTTAATCGTTAAAAACCGATAAAAACAAGAAGCCAGTTGAAAAACTGGCTTTTTTATTTTGTGTTAGTCATGTAAAATTATAAAAATGTGTACTAATTCAAATTTTAAATAAGAAATGAATAGGGTTAAGCAAAATAAAAGTCTTTTGAGTCAAACTTGGTCTTTCATGTGTAGTGAAGGGCTGCCGTGTCTATTTGTCATTTTAATGCTCTGTAATGGCTTATTTTTTGCGTATGCATTGTTTGATACCAATCACTCTGATTCTTTTAATGCCAATTCTCAACATACCACCAGTCAAACTGTTTCAAAGAATAACTACATAAATTAAATAATCTTGATACATCGGTTATCAAAATAAAAACAAGCGTTTAATGTTTCAGTGTATAGTATGCGTGCATAAAAAGTGCAGGAATGAATGCCATTATGAATAACAACTCTCCTCTCGATACAGAAGCCTTAATTGAAGTTAAAAACTTGAGCTTTAGTCGAGGAGAACGCGTCATTTATGACGATATCAGTCTTAAAATTCGACGTGGTCAAATTACTGCAATTATGGGTCCTTCTGGTACAGGTAAGACCACCTTATTGCGCTTGATCGGCGGGCAATTGATTCCTGATCAGGGCGAAGTGCTGCTCGATGGTAAAAACATTGCGACCATGTCTCGCCACGAATTATTTGCTGCGCGTGCGCGTATGGGGATGTTATTTCAAAGTGGTGCCTTATTTACTGATATGTCGACCTACGAAAATGTCGCTTTCCCAATTCGTGCACATACCCAGCTTCCTGAACATATCATTGCTGAATTGGTGGGTTTAAAACTGGAGTCAGTGGGTTTACGTGGTGCTGAACAGTTAATGCCGTCTGAGCTGTCTGGTGGTATGAACCGTCGTGTTGCTTTGGCGCGTGCGATTGCTCTTGATCCTGAATTGATTATGTATGATGAGCCTTTCGCAGGCCAAGACCCGATTGTTATGGGGGTCTTAACTCGTCTCATTCGCTCACTCAGAGAAGCACTCGATTTAACAACGATTATTGTCTCGCATGATGTTGCAGAGACCTTGTCGATTGCAGATTATATTTATGTAGTTGCTGAAGGTAAAATTCAGGGTGAAGGCTCACCTGAACAATTAAAAAATCATGCCTCACCATTTGTACGCCAATTTTTAACAGGTTCAATAGAAGGACCTGTGGAATATCAATTTACACACCAAGCATATTTAGATAACGAGGTTCGTCCATGAATGCGATTGCCTGGTTAGGTAGACTCGTTATTGAGCGGATAAAGGGGATTGGTGCTGCGGCGCTGATGCTCTTACAAGTTTTATTTTCCATGCCATCGAAAGGCGGGTTTCAGCGCTTTATTTATCAGATGTATCGTGTCGGGGTCATGTCCCTGCTGATTATCGCGGTTTCAGGTTTGTTTATTGGTGCAGTACTGGGCTTGCAGATGTACAGCATTTTGGTGACCTTCGGTAGTGAAGCAATGCTAGGTACAGCAATTTCATTGACATTGCTTCGTGAACTGGCGTCTGTGGTTGCTGCATTGCTATTCGCGGGACGCGCGGGTTCAGCATTAACCGCTGAAATTGGTTCGATGAAACAGAGTGAACAACTTGCTAGCATGGAAATGATTGGCGTTGATCCACTCAGACAAATCGTCTCACCTCGTTTGTGGGCGGGGATTGTCAGCTTGCCAATGCTCACGGTGATTTTTGCAACCATTGGTATTATTGGCGGCAAAATGGTTGGTGTTGATTTCTTGGGAGCAGATGAAGGTTCATTCTGGGGAGGTATGCAAAGCAGCGTACAATTCTGGCATGACATTTTTAATGGCACCATCATCAAAAGCATTGTATTTGCTTTAGTTTGTACATGGGTAGCGGTCTATCAAGGTTATGCTTGTGATCCGACGCCAGAAGGTATCGCGACCGCAATGACGAGAACGGTTGTATATTCTTCACTTTGTGTATTAGGTTTTGATTTCGTGTTGACTGCGGTCATGTTCGGAGGGATTTAATGAAATCACGTACTAGTGAGCTGGCCGTAGGTATTTTTGTCATTATCTTCGGTATCGCTCTATTTTTTCTTGCGATGAAAGTCAGTGGTTTAGTCGGTACTAATTTACGTGATAGCTATAGCATGACAGCGCAGTTTGATAACGTAAATGGTTTAAAGGCACGTGCGAAAGTGACCATGAGTGGTGTGACAATTGGTCGTGTGGAGTCGATTACGCTTGATCCTGTGACACGTCTAGCAACAGTCAAATTTGATCTGGATGGTAAGTTGACGAGTTTTAACCCAGAGCAATTAAAAGAAGTGCAAAAGAATGCACTTGAAGAATTGCGCTATAGCTCTGATTATCAACAGGCTGATGCTGCGAAACAAAAAGAAATGGAACAGCAACTTATTGCAAACATGACCTCCATCACAACTTTGGATGAAGATGCTTATATTATGGTTGCAACCAATGGTCTTTTGGGTGAGAAATATTTGAAAGTTGTACCCGGTGGTGGTGTGAACTACTTAAAACGTGGTGACGTGGTTTCAAATACCCAAGGAACAATGGATTTAGAAGATTTAATCAGTAAGTTTATTACTGGCGGTGCTGGCAAAGCCACATCAAGCTCAACTGCGACAGAAAGTTCAGCTTCGCAGCCTGCTGCTGAAGCAGAACCGTCTTTTGTTGAGTAATTCAGGTTAGGAGATTGAAGTGAATACATTATTGAAACAAACTCTAACGGCAAGCGTATTATCAACTATGCTTGCAAGTGCGGCATTTGCAGCACCTACAGAGACCCCGCCTGATTTTGTGAAGCGTGTGGCTGATGGCTTGATTACACGTTTAAAAGCAGATAATGCAAAATTACAGAATAATCCAGCTTTGGTTCGTACCATTATTCGTCAAAACCTTGATCCATATGTAGACTCACAAGCGTTTACTCGCATTGTGTTGGGTACTTATGCAAATAATCAGTACACCACGGCTGCACAGCGTGCTCAGTTTGAACAGAATTTCCGTGCGGTTATTATTGAGAACTATGGCGGCGCTTTCGCGAAATATACCAACGAAAGCTACACCATGCGTCCGTTTAAATCGACCAACAGTAAAAACCCTGTGGTGACTTTAGACTTCTTGCATAATGGCGAAAAAATTCCAGTATCGTTCCAGTTAACCGACAAGGGCAATCAATGGAAGGTACGTAATATCAATGTGTCTGGTATTGACCTTGGTTTACAGTTCCGTAACCAGTTTGCTGCAACGGTTCAACGTAATGGTGGTGACATCAATAAAGCGATTGCAACATTTAAACCAGATGCAGATGCTGCTGTTAGCAAAAAATAAGGTGGTGGTGTGATTCAGTATATTGATCAGCAACTAATTGTTTCTAAAACGATTAATTTTGAAAATGCAGAGCAAATCTATCAGGCAGGTTTAAAGCATATTCAGCAACACAAGAGTTTTCCTTTGGTTGTGGATTTGGCCCAGCTTGAACAAGGTAATACTTTATCTTTGGCGGTTTTGGTGCAATGGTTGCGTCAAACCCCTGAGAATAAAGGGCTGCATTTTAAAAATGTGTCTGAGAAGATGCTGAAAATCATCCAAGCGTGCCATTTACAAGACGATTTGAAATTGATTTGATTGATCTGGCAGCGTAGAAAAAGAGAGCTATTTTTAGCTCTCTTTTTTTTATGCTTAACTTTTGGGAAAAGCAGAAAATAGCGCCTCACAGCTTGGATATTTTTGATGTAACTTTGCTAGATAATAATTTTGATCATATTCTAAAAAACCATCCAATAATTTGATGCTAGATGGGGCATTACTGCAGCTTTTAACTTGTCTATCCCATGCCGTAAAGGGGGCAATGGGATGATCGATCGATATGATGTTTTTCTCACAACCTAATAATGCCAGAGTGCTGATCTGGTAATTGCTGGGGGCGGCAGAATCTGCGGGATAGGCAAGACCAATCACTAAATCATTGGTTTTTATTGTTTTGGCAGGGAAATTGCTGTGCCATTGGGTGGGTTTAGGTGTAAATAACTTGGTGAGAAAATGCTGAAATACAAAGCGAATATGCTGAAATTCAAATTGATTTTGGGTGTCAGAAGACTGCTTTTGTATAGATTGGACACGTGCGATAAACACATCTTTGGGGGAGTGTGGTGCACATGCAAACGCTGTTGAGATTGAAAGGATTATATTCAAAAATAGAAATAATCCTTTCTTGTCTAGATCCATTTTTTCCAACGGAAGTAAAACATGGGTAGGACTAGGAAGGCCATCAGAATACCAATCACAATCCAAAAACTGAGGCTACCGTGCGCAAAGGGCAGTACGTCGGTGTTCATCCCATAAATACTGGCAATTAGCATCGGTGGTGCAAGCATACTGGGTAAAATCGAGAATCGACGAATCGTGTCATTCTGCTCGGTATTAATGAATCCAGAAGTGGTATCCAGTAAGAAGCGTACTTTTTGGAATAAGAAGGCATCATGTTCGACCAGTGAGCGAACATCTTCACTCAACTCGCGAATGTCGGCATCATAAATATGACTGCCTAAGGCACGCGGCCGCGCTAAAAAGGTCAATACACGGCGTAAATCAATTAAACACAGTTGTGCCTTTCCCAGCATATCTTCTTGCTGGGCGAGGCGTGTAATCATGTCATCTAAGTCGAGTATTTTTTCGCGATGGTGGTTATTTAGGACTTCTGTGGAATATCGTTCTAGGTCTTTGTGGATATCTTCTAAGATATCCGCAAGCTCATCCAGTTTCGCTTCAAGTAGGCCGAGCAAGATCCAGGTTGGGTCTTTATAGTCCATATCATAGTCATTACGACGAGCGCGGGCACGAAATGCACGGAATGCAACCAACTTTTCACCACGCATGGTAAATAAGCGATCTTTATGCAAAATAAATGCAACCGTTTGTACCATTGCGAGCATCGGTAAGGAGTCGTCAGTATCACCATCGACTTGAAAGTTTTTATTCTTTGTTAAAAAATAGGTGCTGATATGCAAAATTCCATCATCATCACGGTAAAATCGTGCCGATGATGAAATGTCTTCAAGCGACTTTAGGGTCGGTAAGTTTCGGTCATACGCATCCAGAACCCATTGTTGTTCTTCTTGGGAGGGGGCGATGAGATCAATCCAGACCAGTTCGGGGTGGAGGTCGAAACCTCCGTTGATGGTTGCATCTTCTAGACTACCGCGCTCTGTGGCATAAAAGGCTTCAAGCATGTCTTTTTTCCTCGCGCAGTCGGTGTAATGTTTTCGGTCGTTTACCGAAAAGCAGGGTGTATTTTAGACAAGGATGAAACGAAAAACACTTGCCTAAACGTTATTTTCTCAAAAATCTTGTTACATAGCCTACTTTATCAGCATGACAGTTATATAAAACGGTTTTAATTGTATGAATTCTATATGTGTTTTCTGTGGTTCTTCACTCGGTAATGATCCCATTTATCAGCAAATGGCAGAGGCAACAGGTCAGGCAATTGCTGCACAAGGCCAAACTTTGGTCTATGGCGGTGGCCGTTCTGGTTTAATGGGGGTTGTCGCCAATAGTGCCATACAGGCTGGCGGTCGCGTCATTGGGGTAATTCCTCATGCTTTGGTTGATCGCGAGTTGGCACATACAGGTCTTACCGAGTTGCATGTCGTCAACAGTATGCATGAGCGTAAAACCAAAATGGCGGAGCTGTCTGATGCCTTTGTGGCATTGCCTGGTGGTGCAGGAACACTGGAAGAAATTTTTGAACAATGGACTTGGAGCCAATTAGGGATTCATCAGAAACCGTGTGCCTTTTTAAATGTTGTGGGCTTCTATGATGATCTGCTTAAAATGCTGCAAGGTTCTGTTGAGCGTGGTTTTAGTCAAGAACGCTTTGTCGATAAACTGATTGTTGCAGAGCAGATTGAGGATATTCTGGCGGCATTCTCGGCTTACCAGCCAGTGACACCAAAATGGATGTCCACGACCGAAATTCAAGCTTAAGGAGCAACTTGTGAAAATCATCACTGTGGCGGCTGCTGTGATTTTGAATGCACAAAATCAATTGCTGTTAGTGCGTAAACAAAATACGCATGCTTTTATGCAAGTCGGCGGAAAGCTCGAAATCAATGAAGCACCAGAAATCACGATGCAACGTGAGATTTTGGAGGAAATTGGCTGTGAATGTGAATTGAAACAATTCATTGGTCGTTTTGAAACAGCTGCAGCCAATGAACCAGATCATATGCTGGTGAGTTATGTGTATGCGGTTGAATTAAAACAGGCCCCTCAAATTGCTGCTGAAATTGCTGAAATGAAATGGATTGAATTGGATGATCAAGCCACTGTGTTGGCGCCTTTAACTAGAGAGATTGTGATTCCGTGGTGTCAGCAAAATCAATTAACTTAGTTTGTCGTGGTTGTGCGGCGGCTACGCAAGCACTATAGATGTGTTGGCAGCCGAGTTGGTTTAGGACTTGGGATAAGGCGCTGATTGAGCTGCCTGTGGTCAACACATCATCGACAATGAGGACTTTGCGATAACGTATTGAGTTGGGTGGTGCAGCCACAAATTGTTGCTCAATATTTTCAAGACGTTCTAAACGGGATAGCCCTTTTTGTGAGTGCTGAGCCAAGCGTTGTACGGGTTGCCAGACGGGGACATTCAAGCTTTTGCTCAATGCCTTGGCGAGTAGAAGGGCCTGATTAAAGCCACGTTCTGCTAGACGATCAGCTGAGATGGGCATCGGCACAATTGCCTGCACTTTGGGAAGTTTGAGTTGTAATAGTAGGCCATCTAATATTCTTTGATGATGCAGTTTTTGCTCATATTTAAACTGTTGAATGATCCGATCAATCGGATAGGCATAATCACAGGCGACCAAGACCTGTTGTTGGTTACGTTCAATACTTTGCTTTAGCCACGGCAGTTGTTGCCAGCAACTGTGGCATACACCAAATTGACGTTTCATGCCGATATCACAGAGATTACAAGGCGTAAAATAATCAAAAATCTGCTGTGCTGATGTGCCAAGTCGTTTAAACATAGGCATATCTTGGGGCTTCAGGTAGCCAGCGTTTGAGTAGTCCATCCGCATGCTGTGGATACTCTTTCAGGATTTGCTCAGCCACATAATGTGCTTGGGTCAGCAGATGATCATCGCGTTCTAAACGTGCGACACGAAAGCCCATATCTCCGGTTTGTTTGGTGCCGAGTAATTCTCCCGGCCCACGAATTTCCAAATCCTTTTCTGCGATCACAAAGCCATCATTGCTTTCACGTAAAATCGAAAGGCGTTCCTGACCATTCTGCGATAATGGGGTTTTATACAGTAGGGCACAGAAACTGGCGGTTGCACCACGACCCACTCGACCACGCAATTGATGCAATTGGGATAGACCTAAGCGCTCGGCATTTTCAATCACCATGATCGACGCATTCGGGACATCGACTCCGACTTCAATTACTGTGGTGGCAATCAACAGTTGGGATTGATTGTCTTTAAAGGCCTGCATCACGGCTTGCTTTTCGTCGGCTTTCATTTTGCCGTGGACCAGACCAATATTAATGTCTGGAAAGCGTTCTTTAATTTCTTGATAGGTGGCTTCAGCCGCTTGGGCATCCAGCGTTTCGGATTGCTCTACCAAAGTACAGACCCAATAAGCTTGTTTACCTTCACGACAATTTGTGGCGATGCGTTGTAATACCTGTTCACGCCGTTCTAATGGAATGGTTACGGTTTGAATCGGGGTACGTCCAGGAGGAAGTTCGTCAATAATCGAGGTATCTAAATCCCCATAAGCACTCATGGCGAGTGTACGAGGAATTGGTGTAGCAGTCATGACCAATTGATGTGGTGTAAACTGGTCCGCACCTTTATTGCGTAAGGCAAGACGTTGATCAACACCGAAACGATGCTGCTCATCAATAATCACCAAACCAAGCTTTGAGAAACCGACTGTATCTTGAAATAGAGCATGCGTACCCACGATCAGTTGCGCATGACCTTCTTTAATCTGTTGTTCAGCTTGAGTTCTGGCTTTGCCTTTTTGTTTGCCTGACAGCCATGCAACCTGAATGCCCAAAGGCTCAAACCAGCGTTTAAAGTTTAAATAATGCTGTTCAGCTAAAATCTCAGTCGGTGCCATAAGCGCCACTTGCCAATCGGCTTCCAGCGCATGACAGGCAGCCACGGCAGCCACAAGGGTTTTACCTGCACCGACATCGCCTTGCACCAAACGTAACATCGGTTGATCTTGTTTAAGATCCTGCAAAATTTCTTTGGAAACCCGTTTTTGTGCATTGGTCATTTGGAAGGGCAGACCCTCTAACAGCTTCTTGGCAAGTACTTTACTGCTGCTAAAGCGCGGGGCAGAAATTTGCCGAATATAAGCACGACGGGTGAGTAAACTGATTTGATGAGCAACCAGTTCTTCAAAAATCAAGCGTTGTTGTGCTGGATGTGAACCCTGATTGAGTTGCAACATATTGGCATCAATCGGTGGTTCATGGATGTAATGTAGGGCCTGTTTTAGTTCATAACCATTGCTGTATTTGCTTGGCAATAATTCAGCTAAGTCGTCACTATGATGTTTAAGTGCTTGGCGTACGTATTCACGTAGTTTAGGCTGCGTTAAGCCTTCGGTGCTGGGGTAAATCGCGGTGAGTTGGGTTTTCGGTAAAGCAGTATGTTGTTGAATCACCTGAATTTCAGGGTGGTATAGCTCCAAACCCCGTGCACCGACACGGACTTCACCAAAAATCCGTAGGCGTTGTCCCATTTGGATGCGATCAGTCAGACCTTTATAAATATGATAAAAGCGTAAGGTCACCTTGCCAAAATCATCTTGTAACAGGGCTGCGAGCGATTTCTTTTTCCCCGGTGGAAAATCGACGGAACGAACTTCACCTTCAAGCAAGTAACTTCGTCCAACGATCAGCTGATTCATTGGAATAATAGTGCTACGATCTTCATAGTCACGAGGAAGATGGAATAACAAATCATCCGTGCTAAAAATATGAAGCTTTTCTAAGAGGGTCGCTGCGGCAGCACCAACGCCTTGTAATTGCTGAACTGAAGTCATCTCTGCTCAAAGGTGTGTATGCATATTTTATTTATTGGTTATGGTAAAACATCTCAGCGTGTCGCTAAACACTTATTTGAGCAAGGACACCACATTAGCACAATAAGTGGCAGTGAAAAAACAGATTGTTACGCGACCCATTATATTCAGGATATTCACCAACTTGATTTAACTCGCTTACCACCTATTGATATGGTGTATGTACTGCTTGCGCCCGCACAAAGTGGCATAGCAGCTTATCAACACACCTATGTGGAGAGTATCGCACCAATGGTTGATGCACTAAAAACACATCCAGTACAACGTATTGTTGTGGTGTCTTCCACTCGGGTCTATGGTGAAAATGCAGGTGAGCGGATTGATGATGAGACCGAGATTCGACCTGCTGATGCGCAAGGACATCTGCTGCGCGAGATGGAATTGCTGTGGCAAAAAAATTATCCGCAGCAAAGTATTATTGTTCGTCCTACTGGAATCTATGGAACTTCAATCGCTCGGTTAAAAAAGTTGGCTGAGCAAACATCGACTTATCCTGCAGTGCATTTTAGTAATCGTATTCATATTGATGATTTAGCAAAATTTTTAGCCGAATTAATTAATTTAGCTAAACTTGAATCAAGCTATATTGTTAGCAATAATATACCTTTACCTATGCACGAAATTCTACTTTGGTTTCAACAACAACTAAAGCTACCCACCTTAAAACTATTGACACAACAACAGACAGGCAAGCGGATCTATGCCACCCGATTGTCCGATACTGGATTTCGATTTGACCATTTGATTTGCTTTAATGACTATGCTGCCGCTTTATTGGCACATAGTAATGAAAAATAATTCAATTAGACTGTAAAGAAAGTTTAAAGAGTTGGTATGTATTTTGAATTATAAATACCAATAGATTCCTGAAAGGAACCGCCTAAATTGAGCACGAGGTTTGCTGTGAGGCGTAAAGGGTGATACATGAGAAAAATAATTTGCATGATCTTATTCGGATTGATTACAACCGCAAGTTGGGCTGTAGAGCAGTCTTGGTGCGTATTTGATCCTTTAAGTACACAGGGTGATATCAGCCGTCGTTTACAAGACATCCGTCTGTATGCGCAACAAAATCAAGTTCAGTTAAGCTTTCAAACCTTTAAAAATGAAAAGAAGGCGATACAAGCTTTTGATCAGCGTAAATGTTCAGGCTTGGTGGCATCCAATTTTAATACCTATCGCTATAACCGTTTTATGGGCACAAGTGGGGGGATTGGATTGATTCCGAATAATCGTGTGGCTCGGACATTTTTACAACTGCTGAATAATTCAAATGTCGAAAAACGTATGCTGAGTGGAGATTATGAAGTGTTGGGCATGATCCCGATTGGGACAGCCTATATGATCATGAATACCCAACAGATTAATAAAGTCTCTCAGTTAAAAAATAAAAGCATTGGAATTTTAGAAAATAATCCACCTCAACAGGCATTGGTACAAAGTGTCGGTGCTAAACCCGTCTATGTTGATTTTTCTAATGCGGTGGAATCTTTTAAGCAGAAAAAAATTGATATTTTGGCTGCACCTGCTTATGGGATATTGCCGTATAACTTGAAAAAGGAATTTGGTGCAGACACACAGGTCGTCAACTTCCCTATGGCGTATTTTGCGATGAATATCGTGATTCGGCCACAAGCTTACCCAGCAGGCTTCGGTCATCAAATACGCTCTTGGTTTGTGCGCAACAGCAATGTGCTTGCTGCACAAGCCATTCAATGGGAAAACCATTTACCAGCTTATTACTGGGCGGATATTTCAGGTTATGAAAAACAGGGCTACGACGCGATGGTGGTGAAGATTCGAAATCGTTATGTCGACTCTGGTTATTATGATGCGTATTTTGTATCGCTCATTAAACGACTGCGATGCTTGGATGATCCGAAGTATTTAGAGTGTCGTTAGCGCATTAAAAAAAGGCAACCGAAGTTGCCTTTTTTTGTATTTAAGCTTTCTTGCGTTTTAAGCGACGTTTGGCTTGTTGAGATGCCATAGCCTCTAATGCTTCAGCCAGTTCTTCATCGCTAAATGTAGTGATGTGCTGCAACATTTGTAGCGTCGTCTCATCTAAGACCAACTGTGCACCTGCGGCCATCTCACTGAAATTATCATCGTATTCAATGAAACCTTGCTCATTGTTACGAATATAATTCTGTTGCGTCAGGACTTTAATAAAACTTTGGAATAAGGCTTTATCGAAGAACTCAGGTGAGTTGAATTCATACAGGACGGATAGGCGTTGCCCCAATAAATGACTCAACTCTTCCACTTGCTTGGTTGAAATATTGCCTGAACCACGTTGAGTAATTAGTGCAAGGGTCATGTAGTAACGCTCTAAACTCTGTTTCACTGGCATCGCCAAGGTCACAAGTTTTTGGTGTTCTTCACTGTTTGGCGTTGGGCTGAACAGGTTGTCTTCATGATCTTGGAAAATAATACCAATCTGAACTAAGGCATCAATATAATTATCAATCTGCTTTTGTAGATCAGCAGCTTCCCATTTCATAAATAATTCAGCTTTTAAGAATGGATACAAGGTACGGATCACATTGCTTAAATCGTTCTTGTGAATTTTACCATTGTGCTCAACCAGCGAAGCCACCAATGACGGTAAAACAAAGGCGTGTAAAATGTTATTACGGAAGTAAGTCAGCAATACGGCTTGATTATCTTCAATCGCAATAATATCGCCTAACACATGTTGTACACGTTTGATTAACTTGAGCTTGAGGCCATAAGCAATAATTTCTTTACCTGATAATGAGGTCACTTGTGTGCGCTCATCATATGGTCGTTGTGTTGCCAAGTCACGGTAGATATCCAGTTGCTTGGCGCAAATTTCTTCATCTAAGGTGTGCTTTGGTGTTGCCAATAAAATCAAGGAAAGCAAGGACACTGGGTTAATCACCACAGCGCGGTTGATGTTTTCTAGAATCAGATTGGCTGAACTTGCCACAACGTTAGATATCTCAGTGGTACTTGCGGTCTCGGTTTGAATATTTTCAGCACCTTGTTGCTTCAAAATATCATTTAGGAACACAGGTTCACCAAAGTTCACGTGTACTTTGCCGAAAATACGTTCAATCTTCCGTAAGGTTTTTACAATCCCAAAAATCGACTCGGCTTCTTTCGGTTTACCTTGCATTTCACCGACATAGGTTGAGCCTTCCATCAGACGTTCATAACCAATATAGGTTGGAACAAACACGATCGGTTTGGCTGGGGCGCGTAGATGACCCTGAATGGTCATGGCCAACATCCCCGTTTTGGGCGGCAATAAACGACCTGTACGAGAGCGGCCCCCTTCAATAAAGTATTCAATCGGGGTGTTGCGCGATAGAATACTATGTAAATATTCTTTAAATACAGAGGTGTAAAGTGCATTGCCACGGAAAGAACGGCGAATAAAGAAGGCGCCACCACCCCGTAATAATTGACCTACAAATGGTAGATTCAGGTTGTCACCCGCAGCGATATAAGGAATCATCAAACCACGCTTATAAATCACATAAGACAATAATAAGTAATCAATATGGCTACGGTGGCAAGGGGTGTAGACAATCTCGTAATCTTTAGCCAACTCACGTACGGTACTGAAATTATGTACTTCTACGCCGTCATAGAGTTGCGTCCATAATCGGGTTAAGGCCATGTCGGCAAAACGGACTGCCGAAGCTGAGTAGTCCGAGACGATTTCATTGACATAACCAATGGCGCGGCGTTCAGCTTCAAGCATACTGATTTTATGCTGAATACTTTCACGACGAATGGCATCTTGTACCTCAGCTGACTTGACCACCGATTGCATCACATTACGGCGGTCTGATAGGTCAGGACCAAGCACGACTTCACGTTGCTGGTCTAAATAGGTATCTAAAGAGCTGGCAATATAGGTGGCTGGCGACACATTGGGATGATTACTCTTGGCATAATCTACCAACTCACGTAAAGATTGTGGCTCATGAAATTCTAAAAAAGACTGACGACCATGTAAGCCGATATTCATCAATTGTTTGACGGTACCTGGTGTTGCCCAAGTATCTGAGAATAATAATTTGAACCAAGAATCTTCTTTATCTGGTGAGCGGCCCCAGAGTACTGTTACTGGAACCAGTTGAATATCAACATCAGGTTGTTGTTCAAGCGCTTCTACCAATTGTAAAAGGCGCGGCGGGAAAGTCTGGGTATTAAAAATATTATTTTCGTTGTGGTGTAAAAACAGAACCGAGTTTTTTTCTTGATATGTACCAAAACTCAAAGGATCTAGGGCTGGTTTTAAATTTAGACGACGGGTTTCACCATCCACCACCAATGCATTACTACGTGAATAATTTTGTAATACGTAGCAGACCAACTTATTTGATTCAGTTGTATTTGGCTCTGCTGTGGTGGATTCTGTAGGAACTTCACCAAGAACATGTGGCGTTACCACAAGGTCAAGTAACTTACTCGAAAGTTGGCGATACATTTGACCAAATCCAGTCTTGGACATTACAAACTCCTAAATAATAATCCTGACATCGAGTCATGATGAACCCGACATTCTGCGATATTCTTACATGAAACGATATGTTATTTTCTGACAAAATATAGCGTATTTGGTAGATTTTATCGTTAAAAATCGTATTTTTAGCGGGTATAAATACAATTAACGTGACGGATGAATCATTTTATCCTGACCATTGTCATTTGAATTTGTGGCACAATCAAAATTATCAACCCTGAATGGATTGGTTGATCTCTCCTCATTGATGTTGGAAGGCTATTACATGAATGCGTTAACTCAAGAATTGGTAGAACTGCTGACTCTGGAAAAGTTAGAAGAGCATATTTTCCGAGGCAATAGCCGCAATTTGGTAGGCAAGCGAGTGTTCGGTGGGCAAGTGCTTGGACAAGCATTAAGAGCAGCGTCATATACCACAGATCGTCCTGCACATTCTTTACATGCTTATTTCTTGTATGGCGGTGATGTGAATGCACCGATCATTTATGAAGTTGATCCTTTAAGAGATGGTAAAAGTTTTGCCAGTCGTCAAGTTCGGGCGATCCAACATGGTCGTACTATTTTCTCGGCGATGGTCTCTTTTGCCAATCCGGAAGAAGGGCTGAATTATCAACATAAAGAACCTGAATACCCTGAGCCAGACACATTAAAATCTGAGAATGAACTAAAAGAAAGCCTGATTAATTTTGTGCCTGAAAATGTGCGTGCCAGTTTTATGCGCGAACGTCATGTGGAAATCAGACCGACTCAGTTAATTAATCCGTTTCAGCCGCAGCCAGAAGCGCCGTTTTATGCGCATTACATTCGGACCCATGATGTAATTCCAGCCGATTTGGATGAAATCTCGCTGCATCAGGCGATTGTGGCATTCTATTCAGACTTTACCCTGATGACCACGGCATTGCGTCCACATGGCCTGTCTTGGATTTCACCGAATTTACAATGTGCCAGTATTGACCATACCATTTATTTTCATCGCCCACTGCGTGCAGATGAGTGGATGCTTTACGATATGGAAGCGACCATTAGTGCCAGTTCACGTGGGCTGAACTTTGGTCGTATGTGGCAAAATGGACAGTTGGTGTGTAGTACGGTGCAAGAAGGTTTGATTCGGCTCAGAGAAATCGAAACCCAGTAAAAATGAATCAACCCTAAAGCCATCATTCTGATGGCTTTTTTTATCATAAGGATGTGACAAAAAATTGCTCGATTCTTCCACATGAGCATGCCATAGTACGGCTAAGTTAAAATTTTATCCCTTCACAATGAATCTAAATACACAAATTTTAATTGCAGCTGTACTTGGTGTGGCCTTTGGTTTTTTATTGCTGGCCTATCCACAGACGATCTTTGTTGACTACAGTCTTTATGGCTTGGGTATTTTAAGTAGCATTTTCATTGGTTTGCTGAAAATGTTGCTGATCCCACTGATTTTTAGCTCGATTGTGGTTGGTGTTTCTAATTTGCAGGCAGGCGGACAATTTGGTCGGGTCTGGAAAATTACCGCATTAAGTTGCTTGACCACCACGAGCTTGGCTTTAATTCTAGGAATTAGCTGTGCGCATCTGTTTGAAGTTGGTAAAGGGGTGGATATTCAATTATTCCAAGCCGCAATGGATAGCCATCAAACCCCAGATACCTTAACCCCATCAAGTTTCTTTACGACCTTTATTCAGAATACATTGATCAATCCATTCAAGGCTTTTAGTGAAGGCAATGTGTTGGCAGTGGTGGTGTTTGCCTTATTTCTGGGTGTGGCTTTGGTCAAAGGCGGCGAGCGTTTCGTCTTGGTGCGTAACATCAGTCAGCAATTCTTTGACATTATGATGATGTTAGTGGGCTGGGTAATGAAACTTGCGCCGATCGGGATTTTTGCACTCTTGGCAAAGCTGATTGCGACCGAAGATCTATCTGTACTTAGCCGTTTGGTTGAGTTTGCTGCGGTGGTGACAGGGACGACCATTTTCCATGGTGTGGTGGTATTGCCTGCCTTGTTGTGGATTTTTGGGCGGATGAATCCAATCACCTTTTTTAGAGGGGCGAGAACCGCTTTGGTTACGGCATTTGCCACCAGTTCCAGTTCTGCCACTATGCCACTGAGTATGAAGTGTGCACAGGAAAATTTGGGGGTGCGACCACAAACGGCTGGCTTTGTTATTCCATTGGGTACGCAGCTGAATATGGATGGTACGGCACTCTATGAAGCGGCAGCAGCTTTATTTATTGCCAATTTGATGGGTTTGGATTTGAGTCTGACTCAACAGCTGATTGTCTGCTTAACAGCCATGATTGCATCCTTAGGTGCACCAGGGATTCCAAGTGCTGGGATGGTCACCATGATTATGGTACTACAGTCAGTTGGTTTACCCGCCGAAGCAATTGCAATTTTATTGCCGATTGATCGTGTGCTCGATACAGTACGCACCGTGGTCAATGTACAAGGCGATATGATGATCAGTGTGGTGGTTGATCGTTATGCCAAGAAAGCTGAAGCAGAGTCCAGTTGATTGGATGAAATAAAAAAAGCAGGAAATTATTCCTGCTTTTTTATATTTAAGAGTTAAGCGGCTTGCTGTAAAGCGCGTTTTGCAGCAGGTGAATTGTTCAGATAATTCACAGCGTCTTGGGTGTTGCCTTCTTTGACCGGGTCATACCACGGCATCAGGTAATCAATTTGTTGTGCAACCAACCATGCAGGGCCCGGCAAGATTTTCGCGTCTTTTAATGCGATCTTCGACCATTCGATCCAGATCCATGGTTTAAACAGACTTGGTTTCTTGTCGGCAAAACGAGGATCTTGGCTCATGATATGTGCTGCACCATCGACCCAAAGGCCAAGCACACCAATAATCACAGCAACACTCATGTAGTAACGTGCGATATAACCACCGCCCAAATGACGATAGAGATCAAATGCAACGGTACGGTGTTCAATTTCTTCAGAGCCATGCCATTTAACCAGATCAATCATTTCTGGATCTGCACCGAGTTCTTCCCAACGCTTGTTATACAGAGCATATTTGCCTAGTACACAGGTCATGTGTTCAACAGTTGCAATCACACCTAGACGGAATAAATCCCACTGATGTTCGAGTACTTTCGGAATTTCCTTATCGAAGGGCTTGTCTGCCAAGACCTTGGTAAATAAGAAATCCATGATGTCGAGATTACGCTGGATATCAATATTACGCTGCGTCAAATATTCTTTATTGGCAGAGGTATGTGCAACGGCATGCATTGCTTCTTGGCGAATAAAGGCTTGAACGTCTTGCTTTAATTTTTCATCGGTAATTTTTGGAAGGACTTTGTTATATAAACGGCAAAACCAAAACTCACCAGCAGGTAAAATATTGTTAATTTCATTAATAAAATAGCTGGCGAAAGGTTGGTTTGGAATCCAATCCACTGGCGTATTTTCCCAGTCAAACTTTACTTTGCGTGGGAGGATTTTATAGTCAATCGAAGAACCAAGAACTTTGTTCTTCACAAATGATAGTAATTTCATCGTTTAGTCCTAATCGATAGTGCAATGAACCAACACTAAGCAGTATATGAAAACTACCTAGTGTTTGTGTTTAGCAATTCGGGACAATTAAAAATTATTTTATGCATCAAGTTGCATAAAATGCACTTTTTATTCTTGGATGTCGGTTTCTGAGGCTTCTGGGATCTGACTCAGGTCAAATTCAACGGGTTGATCCAGCGTGAAGTTCAGGCGGCCAGCCATTACACTGGCAAGTTCCTCTAGGCCAATACGATTGAGTGAAGAGAATAATTGGATCGAGAAATCGAGTTTCATCTTCTTCAATTGCTGTTTGACTTCGAGCAACACTTTGTTGGCTGGGCCACGATTGAGCTTATCCGCTTTGGTGAGCAGGATAT
This sequence comes from Acinetobacter gyllenbergii CIP 110306 = MTCC 11365, assembly GCF_000413855.1. GTDB lineage: Bacteria > Pseudomonadota > Gammaproteobacteria > Pseudomonadales > Moraxellaceae > Acinetobacter > Acinetobacter gyllenbergii. The sequence continues at coordinate 169,927 of NZ_ATGG01000006.1, forward strand.
GCACAAACAAATGGCGTGAATGTGCCCATTCCAACATCATCAAATCAAAGTGTTGTAAAGGATGACGAATATCCATTAACAGCACTAAGCCTTGTAAACTCTTACGATGAATTAAATAGTTTTCCAGTTCTTTCTGCCAGACGATTTTCATGGCTTCAGGAACCGCTGCATAACCATAACCTGGTAAATCGACCAAGCGTTGATCTGGATTGCCCAAGCTAAAAAAGTTGATCATTTGAGTACGACCAGGTTTTTTAGAGGCACGTGCCAATTGCTTTTGATTAGTTAATGTATTGATTGCACTTGACTTACCTGCATTGGAACGGCCTGCAAATGCGATTTCATAACCGGTATCTTCTACGCATAAAGCCAGTTTCGGCGCACTCATCAAAAATTCAGCTTGGCGTAACCATGTCAAAGACTGTACTGCATATTCAGTGATTGCAGGGTCAGCCTTTTTTTCATAACTGATTTTTTGTTTCGGTGCGAGTTTGGCTTTGGTGTCTTTCGATTTTTCACTACGACGCATAGAAGCTTACTTTTGAATAGGAATAGCAACGACCATTATAAAGGATGTGAGGCGTTCGTGCGAATCCTCATCTGTACATGATCTTTAAGCTTTCTGAATAAGCTCTAAAAAGTCGATGCTTGAGCGTGTGGAAGAGGGAATAATACCCTGTTGAACCACTTCGCCGAGTGTATATTGATCTAGGCTTTGATAAAAACATTCAAGTGCTTGATCCAAAATACCTTTCAGTCCGCAGTTGGCTCGCAGGACGCAAGGAGGAGTATTGCACTCAACAATTTGATGGTTACCTTGTAAGGTTCGAACAATTTCCCCGAGTTTCAAATTCTTGGCTTCCGGATTTAAGCGCAAACCACCGCCTTTACCACGAATGGTGACAATCCAGTGTTGTTTACCCATGAAGTGCACCACTTTAACCAAGTGATTTTGCGACACATGCAAGTCTTCGGCGATATCTGCAATCGTGTACGGTACATCACTCGGGCGAGCAACATACATCAGAATCCTGAGTGCATAATCAGTAAATTTATTGAGTTGCATGGGATTTCACTCAATTGATTGCTTAAAATAGAAAGGGCCAGTCTAACATAGACTAGCCCTATGCAAAACGTAGCGTGAATTAGCTGAGTTTCACACCACCTGTACCAAAGGCTTCGCTGTGAATATTGGCAGCAGGAATACCTCGGGCAACCAGCGCCTGATGTTGTGCTGCCATAAACGGCATTGGACCACATAAATAATAGTCGGCATTGCTTGGTAAAAAGGCCGCATCCATCGTGCTTAAATCAAGACGACCAGCAGCATCATAATCTTGACCTAAGACATCTTCTGTATGTGGGAATTCATAGGCTGTGAAGGTACTCAAACGTGGGTATTTGATTTTTACTTCTTCAATATGTTTCTTCATGGCATGCACTTGGCTGCTACGACAGGCATGAATGAAATTCACGGGTTGCGGCATATCTAAAGTCACCAATTGGTTCAACATTGCAATCATTGGAGTGAGACCAACACCACCACTGATAAAGACATTGCGCTTGCTGCTATCGATGAGATAGAAATTACCTGTTGGTGCAGATACTTCAATTTCTGAGCCTTCAGCTAAACCATGTAAGGTGCTAGACACCCAGCCACCTGCAAGTTCACCTTTTTCATCTTCACGTTTCACTGAGATACGTAAATAGTCAGCTTGAGGACTGGTTGATAGGGTGTACTGACGCGGTTGTCTTAAGTTGAGTTCAGGGACAAACACACGGACTGAAATGTATTGGCCTGCTTCATAGTGCGGTAAGGCGCCACCATCAATAGGTGCTAAATAGAAAGAGGTGATTTCATCGCTTTCCACGACTTTTTTGGCAATTTTAAAATTACGCCAGCCTAACCAACTGCCTTGGGTTTGTTGATGTTGATCATAAATCGCTTTTTCGGTGCTAATGAATAAATCAGCCAATTGACCATAAGCCGCAGCCCATGCTGCGATTAAAGGGTCTTCCATCGAGATGCTGAGTACTTCACTAATCGAGTGTAAGAGGTTTTCCCCAACAATGCCGTAATCAGGAGATTGAATATTCAAGCTCACATGTTTATGTGCAATCATTTCAACCACAGGTAGAAGTACCGATGGATCTTCAATGTTTTCTGCATAAGCCAACACAGCACCTGCTAAGGCCTGCGCCTGTGCACCGCTACGTTGATGTCCCATATTAAAGGTTTCTTTTAAATCGGGATGATTGCCCAACATACGGTTATAAAAGTATCCAGTCAGTGCAACGCCATTTTCACGTAGAACAGGAACAGTGGCTTTTACTAGGTCAATTTGCTGCGGAGTCATAAGTGATCTCTCTTGGCGATTGTTTATAAGATGTATTTAAAATACATCTTATAAAGTATATTTGCAATGCATATTTAAATAAAAGCCATAAAAAAATTAAGGGATAACGAATTATCCCTTAATTTACAATTCATTATACTTTTATTATTTACCGAAGAGTGAACCCAATAAGCCGCGGACAATTTTCTGTCCTGTGCTGCCACCTAAGCTACGTGCTGCGCTTTTGGCAAAGGTTCCGACGATATCTTGGGTGAGTTTTTCACGATCACGTTGGGATTTTTCTGCGGCTTTTTGCTGCTCACGGGCGAAGCGTTCTTGCTCTTTGGCTTGTTGCTTGGCTAAAGCATCTTGCTCTTTTGTTTGTTGTTTGGCTAACTCATCGGCTTGTTTTTGCTGAGACTGTTGCAGTACTTTTTTCTGCAGCATTTCATAGGCACTGTCCCGATCCACCGCTTGGTCATAGACGCCTGCGACAATACTTTGCCCAATAATGACTTGGCGCTCTTCAGGGGTGATTGGGGTAAAGGAAGAATAAGGGGGCATTACCCAACCACGTTCCACAATCTGTGGCGTTCCTTGTTCATCTAGGCAACTAATCAATGCTTCACCGACGGCAAGTTCGGTAATCGCTTGATCGACTTTAAACTCAGGATTGGCACGGAAAGTATCTGCTGCGGTTTTGACTGCCTTTTGATCTTTAGGAGTAAATGCACGTAAGGCATGTTGCACACGGTTCCCCAATTGCCCTAATACGCTTTCGGGTAAATCCAGAGGGTTTTGGGTAATGAAATAAATCCCCACGCCTTTAGAACGGATCAAACGGACCACTTGCTCAATTTTTTGTTGCAAAGCGGGACTAGCATTATCAAACAGTAAATGCGCTTCATCGAAGAAGAATACCAATTTTGGCTTGTCCATATCGCCGACTTCAGGCAACTGTTCAAATAGTTCAGACATCATCCAGAGCAGGAAGGTCGCATAAAGCTTTGGTGTGTTCATCAACTTATCAGCGGCTAGGAGATTGATATAGCCATGACCATTGGTGTCAGTTTGGATGAAATCGAGAATATTCAGGCTTGGTTCGCCAAAAAACTGTTCGCCACCTTGATCACCTAATGCCAGCAAGTTACGTTGTATTGCACCCAGACTGGCAGGAGAAAGATTGCCGTATTCAGCCTTGAGACTGGCTGCATTTTCACTGACATAGGTCAGCATTGCTTTTAGGTCTTTAAAGTCAATCAGGAGCAGACCTTGATCATCGGCAACACGAAACACCGCGGATAGCACACCTTCTTGGGTGTCATTCAGATTCAGCATTTGTGCTAATAATAATGGGCCAATTTCCGAAATGGTGGTACGAATTGGGTGGCCTTGTTGCCCAAATAAATCCCAGAAAATAACAGGGGATGCGGCAAAAGGAACTGCATCCAGTTGTAAGCTTTTTAGGCGCTCATCAAATTTTGGATTACTGCTACCAGCTTTGGCCAAACTGGAAACATCACCTTTGGCATCGGCAAGAAACACAGGTACACCAATACGGGAAAAACTCTCGGCCATCACTTTGAGGGTGACGGTTTTACCTGTTCCAGTTGCACCGGCAATCAAGCCGTGTCGGTTGGCAAATTTAGAATGTAAAACAATCTCTTGTGTTGTATCTGTGGTTTTTTTAGCAATAACGATTGGCGTACTCATTCTTCACCTGTTTTTAATCTCAATCGAGCTGTTTTAATCCGTTTTGGATATCTTGAATTAAATCTTCTGGATGTTCTAGTCCTATACAGAAGCGAACCAATAAACCTTGTTGTAAATGTGTATTTTCCAGTGCACGCATTTGTTTGAGGTCATACAGCATGACCAAGCTGACGGGACCACCCCAACTAAAGCCTAGTTTAAACAGGTTAAGACTATCGCAGAATTTGCGAACCGCATTGAGATCATATTCAGGTTTGAAAATAACGCTGACTAAGCCTGCACTTTTTCCTGTGCTACAAATTTCTGACCAAAATGAATGACCAGCAGCATCAGGATCGCTTGGATGCAGAACTTGGGTAAATTGAGGTTGTTGTTTGAGCCAGTCGAGTAGGGTCAGGGCGCTTTGTGCTTGTTGCTCATAGCGTAAAGACATATGCGCCAAACTACGTTGAATTTGCGCTGCATCATCACCCGAAATTGAAATGCCTTGAATCGCATGCATACGGAACAATTTGTGATGTAAGGCTTGCTCGTGGGTCACCACTGACCCCATGAGGATATCACCACCACCGCTTGGGTATTTGGTGAGTGCATGTACCGTGATGTCGACGGCCAAATGTTCATCTGAAAAATCAAAGGCATTAAACGCCAAGCCAGCACCCCATGTGTTATCCAATGCAGTGAGTACGTTGGCTTGCTGGGCTTTTTTAACCAAATTCTTGAGATCAGGAAACTCGAGTGTGACCGAGCCTGCTGCTTCGAGCCAGATCAGTTTGGCTTTTTCAGTGGGCTGAAAGCTGTTGGCATCAATTGGATTATAAATTTCAACGGTAATGCCATAGCGATCTTGTAGATTGTTTAAGTGTTCTAGATTGGGACCATAAATATTATCGGCGACCCAGACCTCATCACCTGAGCTTAAAAGTGCACTATTCACGAGATTAATCGCGGATAAGCCGCTTGGTGCAAGCAGGCAATAACGGCCGCCTTCAATTTGGGCAATATTATCGCCTAAGGTAAAGGTGGTCGGTGTACCATGCGTGCCATAGCTATAATCGTAAGCATCGCTCCAATGGCGATCAAAAAGGTGCGCAGTGCTTTTAAAAATAATCGTCGATGCACGAAATAAGGGAGGTTGGATGGTTTCAATATATTGAGGGGCTTGTCGTGGTGCATGAATCAGATTGGTCTGTGCTTTATTGTGTGTTGTCATAGGGCAAAATCAAATCAATATAATAAGTTAGGTTAAGAGAAAAGCGCGAAAGCTGCTAGCGCTTTGCTGTTTTTGTACAGAATCGGTACAGATTAAAGTCATTGGTCAAAACTGGCTTTATTTTTGCTAAGACTAAGTATCATTCTAACGATAATAGGTTTTAGCGCATGAAGTCGCATTTAAGAGTACATTATTTTCAGCATATTGCTGGTGAAGGTTTTGGCAGTTGCTATGATTATTTGAAAGCACACAAAGCAAAAATTACCGCAACGGAGTTTTTTGCCTTGCCTGTTGATTTACCTTTGGAATTAGAAGCCCTACCACGTGTAGATGAGGTTGATCTACTGATCATTATGGGGGGCACCATGAGTGTCAATGATGAGGCAAATTATCCTTGGTTAAGGCTGGAAAAAAGATGGTTACGCCGTTATCTGGCTGCTGGAAAACCTGCGATTGGTCTATGTTTAGGTGGACAGTTGATTGCCAATGCCTTGGGGGCTGCTGTGAGTCGCAATCAGTATCAGGAGTTGGGGTGGATGGATGTTGGGCGTGCTTCGCATGTACCCGAAGAGTATTTTCAGATCCCAGAGCAGTTAAATATTTTACAATGGCATAGTGAGACCTTTGAAATCCCGAAAGGTGGGATTCGTTTGGCTGAGAATAAGGTATGTCGGAATCAGATGTATCAAATTGGACGTAATGTTTTAGGATTTCAATTTCATCCTGAAATGACACCGCATGCACTAGCCCTGCTGATTGAAAATGAAGAGGATATGGCAGTATTCAAGGGAGAGTACGTCCAGCCGATGTCCGAATTAAAAAGAACCTTAAAGAGTAAATTTGAACAAGGAAATCGTTTGCTCAATCAGGCAATTGATTATGTGGTGAGCGCTTAGTAAACAGGAATTTTATTAAAAAAAGAAAAGAAGAATTGCATAAGACTTAAACAATCGTTATAATGGGCGACCCTCAAATGGAGGGCGTTCACTACGAAGAAAGTAGTCAACGCATTACAGTCGTGGCATCGATCACGACCATAGTGATTTTCACTGCCCTTGACACTTACCAAAAGGTGAGGTGCGTCATGGGTGATTCTTTATATATTTGGCTTGGAGTTTACTGGTATGTCTAACCAGAGAATTCGTATCCGTTTGAAGTCTTTTGATCATCGTCTGATTGATCAATCTGCTCAAGAGATCGTAGAAACCGCTAAGCGTACTGGCGCACAAGTGTGTGGTCCAATCCCGATGCCTACTCGCATCGAACGCTTCAACGTTCTTACTTCACCACACGTCAACAAAGACGCTCGTGACCAGTATGAAATCCGCACTTATAAACGTTTGATCGACATCGTTCAACCAACAGATAAAACTGTTGATGCATTGATGAAGTTAGATCTTGCTGCTGGTGTAGATGTTCAGATCGCTTTGGGTTAAGGCTTTCGGTTAATTAGCTTAATTTATAAGTTAATTAGGCCGCTTTATTAGAGGTTTATGCACATGGCTATTGGTTTAGTCGGTCGCAAATGTGGTATGACTCGCGTCTTTACAGATGCTGGTGTATCTGTACCTGTTACAGTTATCGAAGTCGATCCAAACCGCATTACGCAAATCAAAACACTTGAAACTGATGGTTATCAAGCAATTCAAGTAACTACTGGTGAACGTCGCGAATCGCGCGTAACTAACGCTCAGAAAGGTCACTTCGCGAAAGCGGGTGTTGCTGCTGGTCGTTTAGTTAAAGAGTTCCGTGTTACTGAAGCTGAGCTTGAAGGCCGTGAAGTTGGTGCTTCTATCGGTGTTGATTTGTTCACAGTTGGTCAAATTGTTGACGTAACTGGTCAATCAAAAGGTAAAGGCTTCCAAGGTGGTGTTAAGCGTTGGAATTTCCGTACGCAAGATGCTACTCATGGTAACTCTGTATCTCACCGTGTATTAGGTTCTACAGGTCAAAACCAGACTCCTGGTCGCGTGTTCAAAGGCAAGAAAATGGCTGGTCACTTAGGTGACGAACGCGTAACAGTTCAAGGTCTTGAAATCGTATCTATTGACGCTGAACGTTCTGTTTTAGTTGTTAAGGGTGCTATTCCTGGTTCAACTGGCGGTGACGTTATCGTACGTCCTACCATCAAGGCCTGAGGGGAAATACTGTGAATTTAAAAACTGTTTCCGGCTCTGCTGTTGAATTGTCTGAAGTTGCTTTCGGACGTGAATTTAACGAAGCTCTTGTACACCAAGTTGTTACAGCTTACTTAGCTGGTGGTCGTCAAGGTACTCGTGCTCACAAATCACGTGCAGATGTTTCTGGCGGTGGTAAAAAGCCATTCCGTCAAAAAGGTACTGGTCGCGCTCGTGCGGGTTCTATTCGTAGCCCGATCTGGGTTGGTGGTGGTAAAACTTTTGCTGCTCGTCCACAAGATTGGTCTCAAAAAGTAAACCGTAAGATGTATCGCGGTGCAATGCAATGTATCTTAGCTGAACTTGTTCGCCAAGATCGTCTTGTATTAGTTGAAGAGTTTGCTGTTGCAGCTCCAAAAACTAAAGACTTGCTTGCAAAACTTACAGACTTGAATGCAACTCGCGCATTGATCATTACAGATGCTGTAGATGAGAACTTGTATCTCGCAGCTCGCAACCTTCCACACGTTGATGTGGTTGATGCTACTGCTATTGATCCTGTTAGCTTGATCGCATTTGATAAAGTTGTAATGTCTGTAGCTGCTGCTAAGAAAATTGAGGTAGAACTCGGATGAACAACGAACGTATCTATCAAGTCCTATTAGGACCAGTATTCTCAGAAAAAGCACAAGTTTTAGGTGATACTGCTGGTGTTCAAGTGTTCAAAGTTGCATTAAATGCAAACAAACTTGAAATCAAAAAGGCAGTTGAGCAACTCTTCGGTGTTGAAGTTGTAAAAATCAATACAACGATCACTAAAGGTAAAACAAAACGCTTTGGTAAAACATTAGGACGTCGTTCTGATGTGAAAAAAGCATACGTCACCCTGAAAGCTGGCCAAGATGTAGAAATGGCTGACTTGGGCGATACCGCTGAAAACGCAGCGGAATAAGGACGAGAATTATGCCAATTCAAAAATGTAAGCCAACGTCTCCAGGACGTCGCTTTGTAGAGAAAGTGGTTCATGACCATCTTCACAAAGGCGCGCCTTATGCACCGTTGGTAGAAGCTAAAAAACGTACTGGTGGTCGTAATAACAATGGTCACATCACTACACGTCACGTGGGTGGTGGTCATAAGCAAAACTACCGTATTGTTGACTTTAAACGTAACAAAGATGGTATTCCAGCGACTGTAGAGCGCATCGAATACGATCCTAACCGTACAGCTCATATTGCTTTATTGAAATATGCTGACGGTGAACGTCGTTACATCATTGCACCTAAAGGCTTACGCGCTGGTGATAAAGTTCAATCTGGTAACGATGCTCCAATTCGTCCAGGTAACTGCTTGCCACTTCGCAACATGCCAATCGGTTCTACCCTTCATAACCTTGAACTTAAAATCGGTAAAGGTGCTCAATTAGCACGTTCTGCTGGTACTTCAGTTCAGTTATTGGGTCGTGATGGTTCTTACGCTATCGTTCGTTTACGTTCTGGTGAAATGCGTAAAGTCCATGTTGAATGTCGCGCTGTAATTGGTGAAGTTTCTAACCAAGAAAGCAACCTTCGTTCATTGGGTAAAGCTGGTGCTGCGCGCTGGCGTGGTGTTCGTCCTACCGTTCGTGGTATGGCGATGAACCCAGTAGATCACCCGCATGGTGGTGGTGAAGGGCGTAGCAAAGGTATTCAACCTGTAAGCCCATGGGGTCAAAAAGCTAAAGGGTACAAGACACGTACCAATAAGCGTACGACTAAGATGATTATTCGCGACCGTCGCGTCAAGTAAGGGAATCTGAATAATGCCTCGTTCATTAAAAAAAGGTCCATTCGTCGACGCGCATTTGTTCGCTAAGGTTGAAGCTGCGATTGCTGCTAACAACCGTAAGCCGATCAAAACATGGTCACGTCGTTCAATGATCCTTCCAGACTTTGTTGGTTTAACAATTTCTGTTCACAATGGCCGTAACCACGTTCCAGTAATTGTTACTGAACACATGGTTGGTCATAAATTGGGTGAATTCGCGCCAACTCGTACCTATCGTGGTCACGGTGTTGATAAGAAGTCTAAACGTTAATAGGTGCTATGATGGAAGTAACTGCTAAATTACGCGGTGCCGCTATCTCGGCACAAAAAGCACGTTTAGTTGCTGATTTGATCCGTGGTAAGTCGGTTGCACGTGCGATAGACATTTTAAACTTCAGCAACAAGAAAGCAGCTGTGCTTGTTAAAAAAGCACTTGAATCTGCAATCGCGAATGCTGAACACAACAACAGCTTAGATGTTGATGACCTTAAAGTAACTACGATTTACGTTGATGAAGGCATGAGCCTTAAACGTATCATGCCACGTGCTAAAGGCCGTGCAGATCGTATTACTAAGCGTACTTGTCACATCACCGTTAAGGTAGGGGTTTGATATGGGTCAGAAGGTTCATCCAATCGGTATCCGCCTAGGTGTTGTGAAACGCCATAACGCTAACTGGTATGCGAGTCCGAAACAATACGCTGAATACTTGCTTAAAGATCTTCAAGTTCGTGAGTTTTTAATCAAAAAACTTAAAAACGCGATGATCAGCAATATTCTTATCGAACGTCCTACAGGCGCTGCTAAAGTAACAATTAGCACTGCTCGTCCTGGTATCGTTATCGGTAAAAAAGGCGAAGATATTGAGAAATTACAGCGCGAACTCACCAACATTATGGGTGTTCCAGCTCAAGTTAGCATCAATGAAATTGATCGCCCTGACTTGGACGCACGTTTAGTTGCTGAAGCAATTGCTTCTCAATTAGAAAAGCGTGTTATGTTCCGTCGTGCTATGAAGCGTGCGGTTCAAAACACAATGCGTGCTGGCGCTAAAGGTATCAAAGTTGAAGTTTCTGGCCGTTTAGGTGGTGCAGAGATCGCTCGTACTGAGTGGTATCGTGAAGGTCGTGTACCTTTGCATACACTTCGTGCTGACATCGACTATGCTACTATGCGTGCAGAAACAACATACGGTACGATCGGTGTTAAAGTTTGGATTTTCCGTGGCGAGATCTTAGGTGGCATGAAACAAGTCATGAACCCTGCTCCTGCTGAAGAGCGTCCAGCTAAACGCGGTCGTGGTCGTGGTGAAGGTCAAGAGCGTCGTGGTCGTCGCGGTGACCGTGCTGCTGACAAGGGAGAATAATCCATGTTGCAACCTAAACGTACCAAATTCCGTAAAGTGCACAAAGGCCGTAACACTGGTCTAGCGCATCGTGGTAGTACAGTATCATTTGGTTCGATTGCAATTAAAGCAACTGAACGTGGTCGTATGACTGCGCGTCAGATTGAAGCTGCACGTCGTACCATTAGCCGTCGTATCAAACGTGGTGGTAAAATCTTCATCCGCGTATTCCCAGACAAACCAATTACCGAAAAACCATTAGAAGTTCGTATGGGTAAAGGTAAGGGTAGCGTGGAATACTGGGTTTGTCAGATCCAGCCAGGTAAGATCCTGTACGAAATTGAAGGTGTTAGCGATGAGTTAGCGCGTGAAGCTTTTGCTTTAGCTGCTGCTAAACTCCCGTTTAAAACCACTATCGTGACTCGGACGGTGATGTAATGAAAACTAAAGATCTACGTGAAAAGTCGGTAGAAGAGTTGAAAGCTTTGCTTGATGAGCAACAGCTTAACCAATTCCGTCTTCGTATGGCGAAAGCAACTGGTCAATTAGGCAAATCGCATGAAGTGCAAATTGCTCGTAAGACAATTGCTCGTATTAAGACACTCCTTACCGAAAAACAGGGGAACGGACAATGAGTGAAAAAACAGTCCGCACGTTAACCGGCAAAGTCGTAAGCGACAAAATGGACAAGTCTATTGTTGTGCTTATTGAACGCCGCGTTCAACACCCGTTGTATGGCAAATCAATCCGCCGTTCAACTAAATTACACGCTCATGATGAGAACAATGTTGCTAAATTAGGCGACTTGGTAACCATCAAAGAAAGCCGCCCAATTTCTAAAACTAAAGCTTGGACTTTAGTGGAAGTAGTTGAAGCTGCTGCTGAGTAATTAGACGTTCTTGTTGCATCATCGGACAATTTCGAGTACTCTTTGAGCCTTTCGAAATTGTGACCGGTGATGCTCGGTTTTGGAGTAGGGCAATGATTCAAACCGAAAGTATGCTCGACGTAGCAGACAACAGTGGTGCACGCCGCGTACAATGTATTAAAGTACTTGGTGGTTCACACCGTCGTTATGCTTCAGTTGGCGATATTATTAAAGTTACTGTAAAAGAAGCAATTCCACGCGCACGTGTTAAAAAAGGTGACGTGATGAATGCTGTAGTTGTTCGTACAAAATTCGGCATCCGTCGTCCAGACGGTTCAGTTATTCGTTTCGACGATAACGCAGCTGTTATTTTGAACAACAACAAAGCTCCGATTGCGACTCGTATCTTCGGACCAGTGACTCGTGAACTTCGTACTGAACAGTTCATGAAAATCATTTCATTGGCTCCTGAAGTTCTATAAGAGGCAATCATGGCTAAGATTAAAAAAGGCGATCAAGTAATTGTGATCGCAGGTAAAGAAAAAGGCAAACAAGGTATCGTTTTGTCTGTTTCTGAAGATCGAGTTAAGGTCGAAGGCCTTAACTTAGTGAAGAAGCATCAAAAGCCAAACCGTGTAACTGGCGCTGAAGGCGGTATCGTTACTCAAGAGGCTACGCTTCATATTTCAAACGTGGCAATTTTTAATGCTACAACCCAAAAGGCTGACCGTATTGGTTACCAAGTGATTGATGGCGCGAAAACTCGTGTTTATAAATCAAATGGTGAATCAGTGGCGGTAGCGAAGTAATAGGTTGAATAGGCAATGGCCAGACTTAAAGCACGTTACAACGACGAACTTAAAGCAAAGTTACAAGAAGAACTTGGCGTTAAGAATGTGATGGATATTCCTCGCATCACAAAAATCACTCTTAACATGGGTGTAGGCGCAGCTGCAACTGATAAGAAATTATTAGATGGCGCTGTTGCTGATATGCAACTCATTGCTGGTCAAAAACCAGTTGTGACACTTGCTCGTAAATCAATCGCTGGTTTCAAAATCCGTGATGGTTGGCCGATTGGTTGTAAAGTTACTTTACGCGGCGACCAAATGTACGAATTCTTGGATCGTTTGATCTCGATCGCAATCCCTCGTATCCGTGACTTCCGTGGTTTCTCTGCGAAATCATTTGATGGTCGTGGTAACTACTCTATGGGTTTAAAAGAGCAAATCGTTTTCCCTGAAATCGATTTTGACAAGATTGATCGTATCCGTGGTTTAGACATCACGATTACGACAACTGCTCGTAGCGATGACGAAGGCCGTGCGCTTATGCGTGCATTCGGCTTCCCGTTCAAATAAGAGGTCGATATGGCTAAGAAAGGTATGATTAATCGCGAATTGAAACGCGAAAAGACAGTTGCTAAATACGCTGCAAAACGTGCTGAATTAAAAGCAACGATTGCAAATGTAAACGCAAGTGACGAAGAACGTTTCGAAGCGACATTAAAGTTACAGGCATTGCCACGTAACGCATCTCCAGTACGTCTTCGTAACCGTTGTGGTTTAACTGGTCGTCCTCATGGTTACTTCCGTAAGTTCGGTTTAAGCCGTAACAAATTACGTGACACAGTAATGCAGGGTGATGTACCAGGCGTTGTTAAGGCAAGCTGGTAAGGAGCGACTAAATGAGTATGCAAGATACCGTTGCCGACATGTTAACACGTGTTCGTAACGCACAAATGGCGAAGAAACAAACTGTTTCTATGCCTTCTTCTAAGTTGAAAGTTGCAATTGCAAACGTACTTCAACAAGAAGGTTATATTTCAGATGTAGCAGTTGCTCAAGAAGAGACAAAAGCTACTCTGACAATTACTTTAAAATATTTCGAAGGCAAGCCTGTTATCGAAACCGTTAAGCGCGTAAGCCGTCCAGGTCTACGTCAATATCGCGGTAAAGATAAAATTCCTAGCGTTAAGCAAGGTTTAGGTATTGCAATTGTTTCTACAAGCAAAGGCATCATGACTGATCGCGCTGCACGTGCTGCGGGCATCGGTGGTGAAGTTATTGCTTTTGTTTCTTAATAGGTGATTCCTCATGTCTCGTGTGGCTAAAGCCCCAGTAGCTGTACCTAACGGTGTAACAGTTACTCAGAACGGCCGGCAGGTCGAAGTGAAAGGCAGCAAAGGTACATTGTCTTTCAACCTGCATGCGCTGGTCGAGCTAAAACAGGAAGAAGGTAAACTTCAACTTGCTCCAGCTAAAGAGTCGAAAGACGCTTGGATGCAGGCTGGTACTGCTCGCGCTGTATTGAACAACCTTGTAAAAGGTGTTAGCGAAGGCTTCGAACGTAAGTTACAGCTTGTTGGTGTTGGTTATAAAGCTGCGGTTAAGGGTACTTCTGTAAACCTTAACCTTGGTTACTCACACCCGATTGACTACGCTTTACCTGAAGGTGTAACAGCGGAAACTCCAACTGCTACTGAAATCATTTTGAAATCAGCAAACAAGCAGTTGTTAGGTCAAGTGGCAGCGGAAATCCGTGCATACCGTGCTCCTGAACCATATAAAGGTAAAGGTGTTCGTTATTCGGATGAAGTTATTCTTCGTAAAGAAGCTAAGAAGAAATAAGGCGCGAGGTTCTTATGAACGAAAAGAAACAAACCCGTTTGCGTCGTGCGAAAAGCACACGCTTGCACATTCGTGCATTGGGTGCGACTCGTTTGTGTGTAAACCGCACGCCGCGTCACATCTATGCGCAAGTTATTTCAGCAGATGGTGGCAAAGTTTTAGCGCAAGCTTCAACTTTAGATGCATCTTTGCGTAGTGGTACTACTGGTAACGTGGAAGCGGCTACGAAAGTTGGTGCTTTGATCGCAGAACGTGCTAAAGCAGCTGGTGTTACCAAAGTTGCATTTGACCGTTCTGGTTTTAAATATCATGGTCGTATCAAAGCCTTGGCTGATGCTGCTCGTGAAGGCGGCTTGGAGTTCTAATCATGGCGAAAGTTGAACAAAACGAAGGTCTCGTTGAAAAGCTGGTTGCCGTTGATCGTGTAGCCAAGGTTGTTAAAGGTGGTCGTATCTTCTCTTTCACAGCATTAACTGTTGTGGGCGATGGTAATGGTCGTGTAGGTTTTGGTCGTGGTAAAGCACGTGAAGTTCCAGCTGCTATTTCTAAAGCACTTGAAGCTGCTCGTCGTAACATGATCACTGTAGACCTTGCTGGTACTACTTTACAACACCCTGTGAATGCTCGTCATGGCGCAAGCCGTGTATACATGCAACCTGCTTCAGAAGGTACTGGCGTAATTGCTGGTGGCGCTATGCGTGCTGTTCTTGAAGCTGCAGGTGTACATAACGTACTTGCTAAATGTTATGGTTCTACAAATGCTGCTAACGTAGTAAACGCAACTTTCAAAGGTTTGCGTGATATGACTTCTCCTGAGAAAGTCGCTGCGAAACGTGGTCTTTCAGTAGAACAAATTCAAGGGTAATCAATCATGAAAACGATTAAAGTTACCCAGACTAAATCTTCATCGCATCGTTTAAAAAATCATAAACTTTGCCTTCAAGGTTTAGGTCTGCGTCGTATTGGTCATACTGTAGAAGTGCAAGATACGCCTTCTAACCGTGGTATGGTCAACAAAGTTTACTATATGGTTAGTGTAGAGGAATAAGCCATGACTCTGCGTTTAAATGAACTTGCACCTGCAGAAGGTGCTAAGCGTGAACACCGTCGTTTAGGCCGTGGTATCGGTTCTGGCGTTGGTAAGACTGGTGGCCGTGGTGTCAAAGGTCAAAACTCACGTAAAAGTGGTGGTACTCGTCCAGGCTTTGAAGGCGGTCAAACTGCGTTATATCGTCGTTTGCCTAAATTCGGTTTCACTAGCCAAATCGCTTTGAAAACTGCTGAAGTACGTTTGTCTGAGCTCAATAAAGTTGAAGGTGATGTTGTTAGCCTTGAAACTTTAAAAGCTGCGAATGTTGTTCGTCGTGACCAAATTCGTGCTCGCATCGTTCTTTCTGGTGAAATCACTCGCGCATTCACTGTTAAAGGTGTTGTGTTGACTAAAGGCGCTAAAGCTGCTGTTGAAGCTGCTGGCGGTAAAGTCGAGGAGTAATCTCGAGTGTCTATGACTCCTAGTTCTTCAGGTCATGTCAACATGATGAAAGGCCAACCGTTTCATGTGAAATACCGTGAAATTATTCGTCGATTAATGTTCTTGATTGGCGCGTTATTGGTCTTTCGACTAGGAGCGCATATTCCGTTGCCGGGGATTGATAACGTAGCGCTAGCACAGTTTTTTAAAGCTAATGAAGGTACCTTCTTAGGTTTATTTAACATGTTCTCTGGTGGTGCGTTAGAACGCATGTCGATTCTAGCGTTAGGGATTATGCCGTACATTTCTGCATCGATTATCGTGCAGTTAATGTCGACCGTCGTTCCTTCGCTAGAAGCTTTGAAAAAAGAAGGCGAGCAAGGCAAACGTAAGATCAATCAATATACGCGTTACGGCACCTTATTTCTTGCACTCGTGCAAGGCGTAGGGATGTGTGCTGGCTTGATCAGTCAAGGTATTACCTTAACTTCAGGCTTGGCATTCTACGTTCCAGCAGTAACTTCGTTAGTTGCAGGAACAATGTTCTTGATGTGGTTGGGCGAGCAAATTACCGAACGTGGTGTTGGTAATGGTATCTCGATGATCATTTTCGCAGGGATCGTGGCAGGTTTGCCAAATCTTGTGATTCAGTCGTTTACGTCTGTACAGAATGGTCAGGGTAGTTTAATTGGTTTAGCTGTATTCGGTTTACTCTCATTAGCCGTTTTAGCTGCGATCGTGTTTATTGAAAAAGCACAACGTCGTATTCCAGTGAACTACGCACAAAAACAGCAAGGTCGTCGTGTATTTACTGCACAGCAAACACATTTGCCGTTAAAAATTAACATGGCAGGTGTTATTCCAGCGATTTTTGCAAGCTCATTGTTATTATTTCCAGCGAGCTTGGGACAATGGTTAGGAAGTGCTGATCCAAATGCAGGGATTGTGAAGCGCAGCCTACAAGATCTGGCATTGGTGTTATCGCCTGGACAGCCGTTGTATCTAATGCTCTTTGGCGCGTTAATTATCTTCTTCTGTTATTTCTATACGGCGCTTGTATTTAGCCCGAAAGAAGTCTCAGAGAATTTAAAACGTAGCGGGGCATATGTACCTGGTATCCGTCCAGGTGAGCAAACGGCTCGTTATTTAGATCACATCCTTAACCGTTTGACCTTCATCGGTGCAATCTACATTACCGTGGTATGTTTAATGCCTATGGTGCTACAAAGTTCGTTTGGTATTCCATTCCATTTGGGTGGAACATCTTTACTGATTGTAGTGGTAGTGGTAATGGACTTTATGGCGCAACTCCAAGCGCACCTTACTTCGCATCAATATGATAATCAAACGTTAATGAGAAAAACGACTGCTCATCCTAAGGGATAAGCGCACTTAGAAGGTTTCATCATGAAAGTACAAGCTTCTGTAAAGAAAATTTGTGGTAGCTGTAAAGTTATCCGTCGTAATGGGGTTATTCGCGTAATTTGTAGCGCAGAACCTCGTCATAAGCAGCGTCAAGGTTAATTTAATTAAGACCTGTTGATTTCAGTAGGCTAATTAGGTTATTATCCGCCCCTCAAGATTTTTGTGGGGCGGTTGATTATCTTGACTGCCTTTTTGGAGAAAATTGAATGGCTCGTATTGCCGGTGTAAACATTCCGGATAACAAGCATGCTGTTATCTCTCTCACGTATATTTTTGGTGTAGGTCGCCACACTGCTAAGAACATCTTGGCTGCTGTAGGTATCACTGAAACTACTAAAATCCGTGAATTAGATGATGCTCAGCTTGATGCGATTCGTGCAGAAGTTGCTAAGGTTCCGACCGAAGGTGATTTACGTCGCGAAATTTCCATGAACATTAAACGTTTAATGGATTTAGGCTGCTACCGCGGTCTTCGTCATCGTCGCAGCTTGCCTGTTCGCGGACAACGCACCAAAACTAACGCACGTACCCGTAAAGGTCCGCGCAAACCGATTAAGAAATAAGATTTCTGGAAGCTAAAAGATGGCTAAAGATACTCGCGCACGCAAGAAGGTCACTCGTACCGTCTCTGAAGGTGTCGCACACATTCACGCTTCTTTTAATAACACCATTGTTACGATTACCGATCGTCAAGGTAATGCATTGGCTTGGGCTACCTCAGGTGGACAAGGCTTCCGTGGATCACGTAAATCAACACCGTTTGCTGCTCAGGTAGCTGCTGAAGTTGCTGGTAAAGCTGCTTTAGATTACGGTTTGAAAAACTTGGACGTCCTTGTAAAAGGTCCTGGTCCTGGTCGTGAATCTGCGGTTCGTGCATTAGGTGCAGTGGGTTATAAAATTAACAGCATTACCGATGTGACTCCAATTCCGCACAACGGTTGCCGTCCACCTAAAAAACGTCGCGTGTAAGGAGAAACATTCATGGCTCGTTATATTGGTCCAAAATGCAAACTCTCTCGCCGCGAAGGGACAGACCTGCAATTAAAATCTGGCGTTAA
Source organism: Acinetobacter gyllenbergii CIP 110306 = MTCC 11365 (assembly GCF_000413855.1). Classification (GTDB taxonomy): domain Bacteria; phylum Pseudomonadota; class Gammaproteobacteria; order Pseudomonadales; family Moraxellaceae; genus Acinetobacter; species Acinetobacter gyllenbergii. The sequence goes on from NZ_ATGG01000006.1 coordinate 187,909, forward strand.
ACCGTTTGACGTTAAGACTAAAAAACATGCTAAAGCTCCTGGCCAACATGGCGGAGCTCGTGGTAGCAAACAATCAGAGTACTCACTACAATTACGTGAAAAACAAAAAGTACGTCGTATGTACGGTGTGTTAGAGCGTCAATTTAGTAACTACTACAAAGAAGCTGCTCGTGTGAAAGGCGCAACAGGTGAAAACTTGTTGAAATTGCTTGAAAGCCGTCTTGATAACGTTGTTTATCGCATGGGTTTTGGTTCTACACGTGCAGAAGCTCGTCAGTTAGTATCTCACCGTAGCATCACTTTGAACGGTCGTCGTGTTAACATTGCATCTATCCAAGTTAAAGCTGGTGATGTAATTGCAGTACACGAAGGCGCTAAACAACAATTACGTATTAAAAACGCAATTGAATTAGCTGCTCAACGTGGTATCCCTGCTTGGATGGAAATTGACCATTCTAAGTTAGAAGGTACGTTTAAAGCTGCGCCAGATCGTTCTGATTTACCTGCTGAAATCAACGAAAGCTTGATTGTAGAATTGTATTCTAAATAATCCTTGAGGTAGCAATAAATGACGCGTACTGCAAACGAGTTTCTAACTCCGCAAGCGATCAAGGTCGAAGCGGTGAGCGGGACCTCGGCAAAAGTGATTCTGGAACCTTTAGAGCGTGGCTTTGGTCATACTCTAGGTAATGCTTTACGTCGCATTCTATTGTCTTCTTTACCTGGCGCTGCTGTGGTTGAAGTAGAAATAGAAGGTGTCGAGCACGAGTACAGTACTTTAGAAGGCTTGCAGCAGGACATCGTCGAGCTCTTGCTGAACCTAAAAGGATTGTCTATTAAGCTGTTCGATCAAAATGAAGCATATTTGACATTAGAGAAACAAGGGGCGGGTGACGTAACTGCAGCTGACCTTCGTTTACCTCATAATGTTGAAGTGGTTAACCCTGATCATTTAATCGGTACTTTGAGTTCTACAGGTTCATTGAAAATGCGCCTGAAAGTTGCTCAAGGTCGTGGTTATGAAACATCTGACTCACGTTTCCCTGAAGGTGAAACACGTCCAGTAGGTCGTTTACAGTTAGATGCTTCTTATAGCCCAATCAAGCGTGTTTCATACACAGTAGAAAATGCTCGTGTTGAACAACGTACCGATCTTGATAAGTTAGTGATCGATCTTGAGACTAACGGAACTGTTGATCCAGAAGAAGCAATCCGCAAAGCGGCAACAATCTTGCAACAACAAATTGCAATTTTTGTTGATCTTCAGAAAGATCAAACTCCAGTTGCTCAAGAACCTCGCGAAGAAGTTGACCCAATCTTGCTTCGTCCAGTAGATGATCTCGAGCTTACTGTTCGTTCTGCTAACTGTTTGAAGGCAGAAAATATTTACTACATTGGTGATCTTGTTCAACGTACTGAAGTTGAGTTGTTAAAAACTCCTAACTTAGGTAAAAAATCGTTAACAGAGATCAAAGATGTTTTGGCATCGAAAGGTTTACAACTCGGCATGCGTTTAGAGAACTGGCCACCAGCTAGTCTCCGTATGGATGACCGTTTTGCCTATCGTAGCCGTTAATTAAGTAGGACTATCACCATGCGTCATCGTAATAGTGGTGTGAAATTAGGCCGTACAAGCAGCCATCGTAAGGCGTTGTTCCAAAATTTAACAAATGCTTTAGTAGAGCACGAGTTAATTAAAACAACTTTACCTAAAGCGAAAGAACTTCGCCGCGTTGCTGAGCCTTTAATCACTTTAGCTAAAAACGATACAGTAGCAAACCGTCGTTTAGCGTTTGCTCGTACTCGTTCTGCAGCAACTGTTGGTAAATTATTTACCGTTCTTGGCCCTCGTTACAAAGAACGTAACGGCGGTTATCTTCGTGTTCTTAAAGCGGGCTTCCGTGCAGGTGATGCTGCACCGATGGCTTACGTTGAACTCGTTGACCGTGAAGTAAAATAATACTTCTACGTGTAGAACAGTCAGTTGTTCCAAAAAAGACCGGTGTAATAACCGGTCTTTTTTATTGTCTGGTTTTAATCAGCATTTGAAATAGAAGACTTTTAAAGCATGATTCGCTGATCAATTGTCGTTTGTGGATCAGGCTAATGTGCTAAATTAAGCCGTGTTACTATAAAAAATTAAAATAGACCAATATGTTTGATGTTGAGATTAAAATTCTAAGTGTCAATGAGCTGAATGATTTTAGAGTAATCAGACTTTCAGCATTAGCAAAAGCCCCAGCAATGTTTGGTTCTTCTTATGCTGTAGAAGTGCTAAAACCACTAACGTTTTTTGAAAGCTGCTTATCAAATTCAACCATCTTTGGTGTTTATCACAACAATAGCATTATCGGTTTAGCGACTTTGACACGAGAGATTGGAGTAAAGCTTTGTCATAAAGCTCATTTATCCAGTGTATTTATTGAACCTGAATTTCAAAGGCAAGGGATAGCAAGTAAATTGCTGGATGCGGTCATTGAATATAGCAAAGACTATGTCGAACAAATTTTACTCGTTGTCGCTGATGATAATCAGCCAGCTATTGATTTCTACCAAAAACGAGGTTTTCAAACTTATGGGGTAGAGTCAAAAGCATTAAAAAATAACACAGAATATACGGATGAGCTGTTAATGAAGCTTTTCTTGCCCTAGCATTTATTTGCAACTGACCAGTTGTTGGATCTATTCTTTCAAATTGCTAACTTGTCCATCGCTACAAATTTTTCGCCCTTTCATTCATCTCTTTGTTTAAAGAGATCCGATCAAAAACTCAGGATTTTGTAGTCTTCAATTTCTTTAAAATGTCCCGAAGTGATATGAAAAAACCGATGAATGACCAAACTTGACATTGCGTATTGTCAAATTTGTGCTTTAATAAAGTCATGGTTTATACAGGGTATAAAAAAAATGGAAAAGCAAGTTGATGTATTAATTATTGGTGCAGGTATCTCTGGGATTGGGTTAGCTGTGCATCTCTCTAAGAACTGTCCACAACGTAAATTCGAAATCTTAGAACGTCGTGATAGCTTTGGTGGGACTTGGGATTTATTCCGTTACCCTGGTATTCGTTCTGACTCAGATATGTCAACTTTTGGTTTTAATTTTAAACCATGGGCAAAAGACAAAGTATTGGCGAGTGGTGCTGAGATCAAGGGCTATTTAAGTGATGTGATCAGCGAAAATCAGTTAAAAGATAAAATTCATTTTGGTCATCGTGTCCTTTCTGCAAACTACGATTCTGCAAAGAAAAAATGGGCTGTTGAAATTGAAGACAGTAACAAGAAGAAGCAAACTTGGTCAGCAAACTTTGTGATGGGTTGTACGGGTTACTATAACTATGACCAAGGTTATGCACCGAAATTTCCAAAGCAAGAAGACTTTAAAGGTCAATTGATCCATCCACAACATTGGCCTGAGAATTTAGATTACACAGGCAAGAAAGTGGTGATTATTGGTAGTGGTGCAACTGCAATTACCCTCGTACCTTCTATGGTGAAAGGTGGAGCAGGACATGTCACCATGTTACAGCGTTCACCTTCGTATATTGCGACAATTCCTTCAATTGACTTTATTTATGAAAAAACCCGTAAATTTATGTCTGAAGAAACGGCCTATAAATTTACCCGCGCACGTAATATTGGTATGCAACGTGGTATCTATGCATTGGCACAGAAATATCCGAAAACAGTGCGTCGCTTATTGTTGAAAGGTATTGAGTTGCAGTTGAAAGGTAAAGTGGATATGAAACACTTTACGCCGAGCTATAATCCTTGGGATCAACGTTTATGTGTGGTGCCAGATGGTGACTTATTCAAGGCATTACGTGAAGGCCATGCCAATGTTGAAACAGATCAAATTGAAAAGTTCACTGCCAATGGTATTCAGCTGAAATCAGGAAAACACCTTGAAGCAGATATCGTGATTTCAGCGACAGGTTTGGAAATTCAAATCCTGGGTGGAGTGAAAGGCACGATCGATGGTAAGCCAATGGATACTTCTCAGCATATGCTCTATCAAGGGGTGATGGTCAGTGATGTTCCGAATATGGCGATGATCATTGGCTATATCAACGCGTCTTGGACCTTAAAGGTTGATATTGCAGCGGATTATATCTGTCGTTTACTCAATCACATGGACAAAAATGGCTATGATGAAGTGATTGCACATGCCGATCCAGCATTGCGTGAACACGATACCATTATGGGTAAAATGTCTTCGGGTTATATCGCACGTGCAGCGAATGTGATGCCGAAGCAAGGTAAAAAAGCACCGTGGAAAATTACCAATAACTATCTTGCTGACCGTAAGGAATTGAAAGATGCATCATTCAGTGATGAGGTTTTACAATTCCATAAACGTGGTGAACAAGCAGATCGTAAGCCAAAATTAGTGTCGTAATGATCTACTAAAATGATGAAAACCCTATGTAGATACATAGGGTTTTTTTATTGGTGCTGGGTTTTAATCTGATGAATATCGCGTATATTGGGCAGATTATAAAACGTAGATTAAGGATAATCCGGTGAAACAAATATTCATCTTAGGGACCTTGTTGCTCAGTACATTAGCATGTGCTGATGAGCTAAAACAAAAACAAATCATTGCACAAAAGCTGGTGTCAGTTGATGGTACTGAACAAGGTTTGCAAAACACGGATAAGATGATTTTAGAACAAATGCGTATGCGTTTGCCCAAAGATCTGCCTGAAAGCTTTTATACCGATTTAAGCAAGAATTTGAATAGTGAACAGCGTAAGCAATTTATTGTGCAACGCTATGCTGAGAGCTTTAGTGAAAAAGAATTACAGGCAGCGTTGAATTTCTATCAATCTACTGAAGGTAAGGCGTGGGCAAAGAAAGCCAGTGATGTCGGCAGTGAAGTCGCACATTTCACCACCCAAAATGCCCGTACAGCGTTGAATACCACCATGCAGCAACATCTTGATCATCCAACGGTGAAACAACTGATGGCAAGAATGAATCCACAGCCTGTTCCTGCGGTTGAAAAAAAAGAGTAGAAATAAAAAAATCGTGCATTTAGCACGATCTTTTTTTATGGTTGGAGAGATTAGAGCGTACGTGAAATCAGTTCTTTCATGATTTCATTGGTGCCCGCATAGATACGATTGGCACGGTTGTCGATATAGGCACGGGCAATTGGATATTCCAGCATATAACCATAACCTCCATGCAGTTGTAAGCAGTCATCAACCACTTTTGAGAACATATCTGAGATCTTGTATTTCGCAGCAGCTGCGGCATCCACGCCTAAGCTTTCTTCGAGCTGTAGTTCCATACAACGATCCAGATAGGTGCGACAGAAATCAATTTCAGTACGCAATTCCGCCAGTTTAAAGCGAGTATTTTGGAAGGTGCTAATGGCTTTGCCGAATGCTTTACGGTCTTTGGTGTATTGCACGGTATGTGCAAAGGCTGCTTCAGCACCTGCTTGACAGATAATCGCGACCAGCATACGTTCCCAAGCGAGCTCTTTCATCAACATGATAAAGCCCATGCCTTCCATACCTAATAGGTTTTCTTTGGGTACACGTACATTGTCAAAGAACAATTCGCAGGTATCTTGGCCTTTCATCCCGATTTTATTCAAAGGTTTACCTTTGCTAAAACCAGCACGATCCGCTTCAACAATCAATAAGGATAAATTGGCTGAACCTTTTTCATTGTTGCCTGTCTTGCAGACCACAATCGCCATATCGCAGAGATAACCATTGGTAATAAAGATTTTTGAACCATTGATGACATATTCATCGCCATCTAGTACCGCAGTCGTCCGAACAGCTTGTAAGTCTGAGCCTGTGCCAGGTTCAGTCATGGCAATGGCCGTAACCGCTTCGCCTGTGGCCATTTTTGGTAGCCAATGTTGTTTCTGTACTTCATTACCAAAGTTATTGATGTAATTGGCAACGATGTCTGAATGCAGTGAGAAACCCGTACTGGAGTCCATGGCATAAGCTTGTTCTTCAATCAGGATCATACTATAAAGACGATCCACCCCTGATCCTCCATATTGCTCTGGCATGGTGGTACAAAGCAAGCCAAGTGCACCTGCTTTATTCCATAAATCACGATCAACATGCTGTTGTTTCTCATATTTTTCAATATTAGGAACCACTTCCTTTTCATAGAATTTGCGCACGGTTTCGCGGAATGCTTCGTGGTCTGAAGTAAACAGTTTGCGTGGCAGCATGTTTGGAACTGGACGAATAGCACCTGATTGCATTTGTTATTTTTCCCTAGTGTATTGAATTTAAATCATCTTGATCACCATACAAGAAATTGAAAATAGTGAACAATGTGATCAATGCTCAATTTGCTTGATGTATTTGGTCACTTGAGAAAAATCTCTAAGAACTTCATTGGGGAGATCAGGTACACTATGGAAAAATTGTTGCATTGCGGAGCCCATAATGTCTGATGAAATGACACTGGAAGAGCGTAAGGTCGTGTATCGTGCACGCCGTGGTTTAAAAGAAATTGATGTGTATTTTGACCCGTACGTTAAAAACTACTATTTGACTGCCGATGCTGCGGAAAAAGCTTTATTTGCTGAGCTTGTTGATCAAGAAGACCCAGATTTATTGGATTGGTTTATGGAAGTAGGTGAACCACCGCGTATTGAGTTAAAAGAGTTTATTCTCAAACTCAAACATTATGTCCATGGCTAATCTTGTTTTTGAGTTGCAATACAGTCGTTTTGCGTTTGTACTGCAACTCTTGTTGTTTCTCTTCATTGTTGGCTTAGTTTATCCTTTACTCACATTTTGGTGGTGGTTACTGAGTGTCGTGATGATGAGCATCGCGTGGTTATTATTTTTGCAGCAACCACAAATTAAACGTTTTCAATACTTAGATCATCAAGACTATTCATTCGAATTTTCAGATCCGACATTGAAAATTCAGCGTAGGCAGATTGTCAAAATATTGGATCACCAGCTTTATATCGCGCTGTATTTTTCTCATAAAAAGCATAAACCCTGCATTATCTGGTGGGATCAATTGTCACATTCACAATGGAAAAAGCTAAAAGTTCAGGCAAAACTAGGCTGATTGTTTGACAATTCTACAACTGTATAAAATTAATAAAAATATATATTTCAATAGCTTGATGTTTTTTGATTATCATTTTTTTTAAATTGTTAGATTAAATACTCTAAAAAATCGTGAAAATTATGATTGTCAGACAATCTGGCGATCAAGTCAGATTTATTTTCGTTAAAGTACAAACACCAACGTAAAGGGTGGTGGAGGTCCTAAATGGAAATTCCAACATGGTCGTTTCTGGTGATCGCAATCATTTTTGCGATTGTAGTAGGAAGAGCAGGAACTTTACTCAGGGAATTTCTTGAATCACGTCAATCACAAGTTGCAGTGATCAAGAGAAAGAGATTGAAAGTGTCGTCAATATATCACTCTCCCGTGAATATCGATGATGAACGCCAATCTAGTATCTATCAAAAGTAGATACACAAGTGTAGGAGGTCTCTATGGAGATTTCAATGTGGATGTTTCTAGTAATTGCAATCGTTATGGCGATCGTAGTAGGAAGAGCTGGAACATTACTCAAGGATTATTTTCAACAAAACTAAAATATAAAGAGTTTCACGATTTTACCAGTTAATAAGTAGCATGTGCTGAACCGTCGCAATGCTACTTTTTTTTGCCTGAAATTTCTGTTACCCCGCCCAAGTGTCAATTCATTCCTTTGTGATTTGTGTCAAAATGTCCAGGTTGAAATTAGAGCAATTACTCTTTAATTCAGGTTTTGCATCTGATAATGTACAGCTAAAAGGAAAAAACAAATTATTAGAGGGACAGGAAGTATGTCTAAACTCCAGAAAATTGGACAAGGTGTGGCGGTTGCCGTATTGACAACATCAATGCTATCAGGATGTTCATATGTGATTAAAACAGGTGCCAATGTGGCACTTGGTTTTGGTGAAAAGCATATTGTTCCACCGATTTTGTCGATGGATGATGCTGAAATGGTATGTAACTCAGGAAATGCCTTAACCCCTGCCGTGATGTCCACCAAAGATATGGGTGCTGATCCGACTCGTATGGCGGTCTTACTTTATACCGCAGCAGGTGTATGTGCTGAGAACCAAGCCTTGGAAGCTGAATTACGTTATTTACGTGCTTCTAAAGCAGGACAAGTATCTGAAGCGCAAGATGCACGTATTGAACAGAAACGTTGGGCGGCGATTGCGGCTGAACGTCAATATGCGGGCTATCAGCTGTTTGCTAATCGTTGGGAAACTAAATACAAATATAAGTTAGGCGACTCATGCCCAACCATGCGGAATGATCTAGACCAAACCGTTTATCTACTCGGCATGGTTAGTGGTTTGCAAGCTATGACCAACGATATTAATTCAGGTGGTGCGATCAATGTACCGAAGGATATTGCAGGGATCGTTGAGCGTGGTATGGCGTGTTTAGATAATGAAAAATTCTGGGGTGCGCCAATGGCGACCCGCGCTGTGATCTGGACCTTATTACCAGGCGCAGGTGACGGTAAACCTGAACCCTATGCCACCATGAAGCAGTCTATGGCCATTGGTGAGAAGAAAGGTGTCCGTTTAGCACATGCACTCTATGCGGTTGCTGCGCAAGCCAGTGGTGATGATGCCAAACTACGTGACGCGTTCCGTTCATATGCCGCAGCGACTGGGGACGATAAACCTGCAAATCCACAGTTCAGATTGATTGATAAAATGGCCGGCTTAATGGTTCGTGGTATCGCAGACCGTTATTGGACTGAGAACACGGGTGTCAGAGCCAGCGATGAAGGCTTAACCACATTCTGGGATGACAAACAAGAAAGCTCGGCAGAGTTAGACTCATTGTTTGATGGTGGTGGTGACGCTCCAGCACAGGATCAAGCTGCCCCAGCACAAGACCAAGCTACGCCAGCACAAGAAACCCCTGCTGAGTAACCTGAATTAAACGACCTTTTACGGGTGAAACAACTAAACTTGTAAAAGGTTCGTTTTTTAAAGAGGTAAGCGCTAGATGAAAGATCAAATATGGATAAGGAAAATCATTTTGATCGCGATATGTATTTCCATATCGGCTTGTCTACAGGTATTTGCGGATCATTTTATTTATTGGCGACCAACGTTATTCACAGAGTTTTGGCGTATCTGGACTGCACATTGGGTGCATGTGGGATGGATTCATTTTTTACTGAATATGATGGCCTTTGCCTGTTTACCTTTTATTTTTCCGCATGTACGTAACTGGCATTTAGGTGCATTACTATTAATTCTGCCACCATTCATTAGTTTAACTTTTTATTTTTATTTACCTTATATTGATGCCTATGCAGGTCTGTCTGGCGTTTTGCACGGCCTTTATACTGCGGTTGGTGTGGTGTATTTGCAATATAAAAACGAGCGAAAATTTGCAATCTTGGTGTTGGCATTAATTGCTGGAAAATTGATTTGGGAAAATACCTTTGGGCAAACGGGAACAGCCCAGTTAATTGGAAGTCCAGTATTGACCGAGGCGCATTTGATTGGCGCTATTGGTGGTCTACTCTGTGGTTTGAGTTATTTATTGATAAAAAACATAAAAATTAGAACGTCATGATCATTGGATAAACCAGCTTAATAATATTTCAGTGGGTACAACGAGGGATTGGTTATAGTGAGAATAAATGTGTTCTCTATCAACCATGTACATTGAAAATTCAGCATCTTCGGAGGGATGTTGATCACAATAAACTGGAATAGATATGCAACATGATCAACAGAAAAAATCTGGATTAGGTCTACTGAGTTATATTTGGACCGAGTGGATATCAACTTTTGTTATCCTTTTCTTATTACTCATGACATTGATTATTGGCACTGGAGAAATGATCCATGGTCAATTATTACGTATGGGGGAGCGCCTATACGGTGATCCTGCAATTGGAATGCAGTACTCTTTCCTGCGTGCTGAACCAGAAAAACCCACCTGTGACCGGAACCCAAATATTGATGCGCAAGTTCAGGAACAGATGCGGATTAATGCTGCTGATGAATTTGCCAGTATGTTTGGCGTAGCTTCAGAATCGGATGTACGCGCTTCCTTGATGGCAGCACAGCAACAATGTGAAGAAAAATACCAATTTTATGATAAGGCCATGACGCATATCGAGGCTCATCCGAGTGTGCGGACCTATCGTCAGATAGAAACCAGTTTCTTTGGTATCTTTAAATTTGGTACAGAGAACCGTGCTTTATTCTTGGTGATTATGGTGGTGTTTGCGGCAATCAGTGCTACCTTAAAGACCCATCATATTGGTTTACGCAGTCCAGCAACAAAAATTGATTTCCGTATCTATAGTATTGCGATGTTGATCGGGAATGGTTTATTGACCTCATCGGTAATGAGTCAATATCGATCCGTCATGAACTCTGGTGTTCCGATCAGCCCAGAAATGACGCTGATTTATTGGTTATGGATGATTTTATTTGCGGTACTGACCTTGATCAGTCTGTATCAGTTGATCAAGTCTCCAACACCGACACGAGAGGGCGGTAGCGTCGGTTTAGCCTTCCTCAGTGTGCCACTCTATGCCTATATGGCGATTATTACTGGAGTTGCCTTTACTTTCTTTATGGCCTATCCAATGGGACAAGGGATTTATTTAGGTCAGTTGGTCGAGTTTTCGAGTATTTTCTTAAATCTGGCTCTGTTTATTTGGGCGGGGATGCTATTAAAACAGACGCGTATTGTCGATTTATTCCTGAATATCTTACGTCCGTGGAATTTAGCGCCTGAAACATTAACTTGGTTGATCTTAATTGCTGCAGCTTTGCCGACAGCCTACACTGGCGCTTCAGGTATTTTCGTTATTGCAGCGGGTGCAATTATTTATAAAGAGGTTTGGAATGCAGGGGGGCGCCGTCAATTTGCTTTGGCTGCAACGGCACTTTCGGGTTCGCTTGGTGTGGTACTGCGTCCATGTCTATTGATTGTGGTTGTGGCATCCTTAAATAAAGAAGTGACCACTGACCTGCTGTATAAATATGGCATGTACACCTTCTTGTTAACTTCAACTTTATTCTTGGTGATTGCGCTGTTTTTTGCCGAACAGAAATTTAGAATTGCACCGTTCAAAATTGCGTTGCCAAAGTCGTTACGTGCATTTGTACCTGTATCGCCTTATATCGTGATCTTTATTCTGATCTGGTTGTTCTATAAGCATGCTTTGGCCACAGATCTCAATGAATTTACCGCACCTGTAATGATGCCAGTGATTTTATTACTGATGGTGTTGTTTGATAAATTACGTAAAGAACCTGCACCTTTAGCACCTGTTGGACATTGGGATAGTACCTTGAATAATTACACTATTCCGGCAGATGGTTCCCAATCCGCTGCGCCAATCAACCCCGCAGATGATCCACGTAATCCTGTGCGCCGTGTTTCTTTTGGTAAAGCATTACATGCATCGACCAGTGAAACGGTGGGGCATATTGGGGCTTTGGTGATCCTCATGGCACTTTCAGTGAGTGTCGGTGGTTTCCTTGAACAGATCCATATCATGGAAACGTTCCCGCAAGATATTAACAGCACCTATATGGTGATTACGCTGATCGTGCTGTTGATGATTTTTGTGGGGATGATTATGGACCCATTTGGGGCGGTGATTCTCATTACTGCAACCGTTGCGCCAGTGGCTTATCAGTATGGGATTGATCCTGTGCACTTCTGGATGATTGCATTAATTGGCTTTGAGCTGGGTTATGTCACACCACCAGTTGCACTGAACCATTTATTGGCTCGACAGTCGATTGGTGATGCTGAAGTGGCTGAAGCGGATGCCGAAGTGCGTCATCTGTCTTTCTTCTATCGCTATGAGCGCTGGATTTTACCATTACTGGTGATGGTGCCTGCAATTTTGATCATTGCCTATGTTCCTTATACCTTTAAATTGTTTGGCTGGTATAGCTAGCCACGCACTTTAAAGATCAAGATAAGCACCTTTGGGTGCTTATTTTTTGTAGTTGGAGTTATGCAGATAAATTTAGGATGAAAGAACAACGAGAGATGAATTTAGGCCAGATAAGGCTATTATGTGATTAAAATAACATTTTGAGATCGAAATAGTTATGCTATAAATAGACGGAAAAGATGGAGTAGCCTGCTTTAGCGCTAATTTATCTTATGATCGAAGGAGCGGTAAAAAAGACAATTTAGTGCGCTAAATTGTTCATTAAAATAAGGATGAAAATAGAGGGCAGTCGAGAGTACATACAAATTGATAAAAACAACCAACAAAAAAGTGATTGCAGTCATTCTTTTTTCTAAAAGTTTGCTGCAAATTTAAGCGGTTTAAAAAGGGATTGGTGATTCAAAGGGTAAATTCATTTATCTATCAACCATGGACATCGCATGATTCAACATCTTTGGATGGATGTTGATAACAATAAATTGGAATAGACATGCAAAATGATCAAGAGAATAAGACTGGATTAGCCCGGTTAGGCTATATCTGGAATGACTGGATATCAACCTTCATTATTCTTGCTTTGTTGCTAATGACTTTGCTTATTGGTACAGGCGAAATGATTCACGGTCAGATGCTTCGTATGGGGGAGCGTTTATACGGTGATCAAACAACAGGGATGCAATACTCGTTTTTACGTGCTGAACCTGAAAAACCATCTTGTGATCGACATCCAAACATTGATGCACAAGTTCAAGAGCAGATGAAAGCCAATGCTGCCGATGAATTTGCAAGCATGTTTGGTGCAGCTTCTGAAGCTGATGTACGTGCGTCTTTATTGGCAGCACAACAACAGTGTGAAGAAAAATACCAATTCTACGATAAAGCAATGAAGCATTTGGAAGCGCATCCAAGTATTCGTACCTATCGTAAAGTTGAAACCACCTTCTTTGGTATCTTTAAACTCGGTTCTGAAAACCAAACTGTTATTTTGTTGGTGATGGTACTATTCGCTTCAATTACAGCGTCTTTACGTTACCACCACATTGGTTTGCGTGCACCAAAAACCAAAATCGACTTCCGTGTTTATTCGGCGTTAATGGTTGCGGGTAATGCTTTACTCAGCTACTCCGTCATCAGTCAATATCATTCAGTCTTGAATTCTGGGGTTGAGGTTGCAGGTAAAACAGCAGTCTTATATTGGCTGTGGATTACACTGTTTGTGTCTCTGACCATTATCAGTATTTTCCAGTTCATCTTTATTCCAAAAACAGCACAACCGAAAGGTAACTTTGGTCTAGCCTTACTCAGCGTACCGCTGTATGCCTTCATGTCTTTGGTGACAGGGATTGTATTTACCTTCTTCATGGATTATCCAATGGGGCAAGGGATTTACTTGGGTATCTTGGTTGAATTCTCGGGTATTTTCTTAAATCTGGCATTGTTCATCTGGGCAGGTATGTTGCTGACCCAAACCCGTGTCATGGATTTATTCTTAAATATCTTACGTCCATGGAACTTGGCACCTGAGACCTTAACCTGGTTAATCTTGATTGCAGCTGCGATTCCAACAGCCTATACGGGTGCTTCGGGGATTTTCGTTATTGCAGCGGGTGCAATCATCTATAAAGAAGTCTGGAACTCTGGTGCACGTCGTCAATACGCATTAGCTGTATCGGCTATGTCAGGTTCTTTAGGTGTGGTGATTCGTCCATGTTTACTCGTCATCCTGATCTCGATGCTGGACAGCCGTCATGTGACATCGACAGAATTATTTGATCACGGTATCTATGTCTTCTGGTTAACAGCGTTCATCTTCTTGGGTGTTTCTCTGATTCTTGCCGAAGAAAAATTCCGTGTGAACTCACCTAAAATCGCGGTTCCTGGCATGTTACGCGCCTGTGTACCTGTGATTCCTTATGTGATCATTGGTTTTGCTGTGGTGATGTTCTATAAGCTTGCTTTAGATACGTCAATCAACGAATTTACGGCGCCAATGATTTTACCGTTGGTGTTGATTGCAATGATCTTGTTTGACAAGTTGTTTGCATCAAAACTTGCACCTGCGCCAGTAGTGGATGCGAAGCATGAAGCTTTGGTTCGTGAACATGAGAAAAAATCTGAGTTCTTGAAGAGCCATGATCCTCATGGTAGCAAGAGTTTTGGATTTGGTGGAGCACTTCGTTTTGCAACCTCAGAAACAGTGGGGCACATCGGTGCATTAATCCTGTTGATGGCCTTGTCTGCAAGCGTGGGTGGTTTAATCGAACGTGCTGAAGTGGTTGAGTTATTACCGACACACTTGGGCAATATCTATATTTCACTTGCCTTCATTGCGTTGTTACTTGCGATTATTGGGATGACAACCGATCCATTTGGAGCGGTGATTCTGGTTGCTGCAACGGTTGCGCCTGTCGCCTACGAGAATGGTATCCATCCGATCCACTTCTGGATGATCGTATTGGTGGCATTCGAGTTCGGTTATGTCACACCGCCGGTTGCCTTGAACCACTTGCTGACGCGACTCTCCGTCGGGGATGAGGAGGTTTCGGCCGCCGATAAGGAGGCGAAAGAGAAATACACCAGTTTCTACTTCCGTTATGAACGTTGGATTTTACCGATTATTGTATTGTTCTCATCGTTGGTGTTGGTGACGTATGCACCATATATCTTCCAGATGTTTGGTTGGTATAAGCACTAACAGTTGAAACTAAAAAAGCACCTTCGGGTGCTTTTTTAGTTTCTGTATATAGAACAGGAACTGTTATAAGGAGATGAAAACTACTTTAATACATGTGCAATATTTTCCCACCCCATTTTATGCGCTAGGTCTAAGGCAGTCATAGATTGATTATTTTGGGTGGATTGATCTAGCTTGAGTTCGAGTAATGCTTGAATGAATAAGCAATTACCTGCAATCGCTTCACGGTGGAATAGCTGATTACCACTTTCATCTTTTTCATGAAGCATGGTTGGGTTGCTTTGAATAAAGTTTAAAAAACTCTCCAACATTTTTCCGCACATGGGATGCTCAATTAAGTTCTCTGGGTGAGCCTCTTGATCATAGACATATAAGATTTTATTGGGATCACCAAAATTTATTCCCCAAGCATCATCATATTCTTTTCGCTCAGCGTCATTTAATTGCTTACGATATTCTTGAATTGTAAAGCCGCCATAGACTTGATCTTGAGTTAGAAACATCCAGTCCACGATAGCTTCAAAGGGGCATTCTACATTTTCACCTGCCTGCACATTGTTGATATGGTTTGGTTGATTCATCAACTGACCCGAAATAGTCGTTCCATCAAAATCAATTTGGTCGATCCACATATACTCAACTAGAGCTGAGTCGGGCGCATCAATCTGTTCTTGTGTAAATGCACATTTAACATAAGCAAGATCAAAAGCAGGGACGATTCTGCGATATTCCCAATATAACTCCCGCCAAAAGTATTTAAAGGTCTCTTGAGCTTTTTCGAAGGCTAAGATCATTTCAGGGGATTCATTTGCAAAAATAGTATTTGTTATCTTCATCTATTTGAATTTTCTGCATTGTGATTGTTGTGAGTTTATCAAAAAGAGCGACGTATTCTTAACCTTTGAAACGCCATTTCTTATCTCTTTGTGTCAGAGGGCTACATAATAAAATTGCTGAGAGAATAATGCCAAAACCAATCACGCTATATAGATCTGGCACTTCATTCCACAGTAAAAAGCCCCAAAGGCCTGCGAAGATAATCGCAATATAATTGACGGGTGCAATCTGTCCAGCAGGGGCAAGACGGTAGGCATGCGACATAAAAATTTGGCTGACATTGGCCAGTACGCCCGCACCAATCAAAAACAGTAATTCCTGTAAATGATAAGGTCGCCATACCCAAAACATCGGAATCACTGACAACAAAGAGCCAATCAAGCAGAAATAAAACACGATCCGTTCAGGCGGTTCAGTTTGGGTGAGGGCACGCACGGTGACAAAGGCCATCGAGGCTAACAGGCTAGAACTGATCCCGACAATAGAAATCCAGTTTAACAAGCCTTGATCAGGCTTGGCGACACAGAACACCCCAATAAAACCCAAGCCTGCAGCACAGAGCATTGCCGTGGTGATTTTTTCTTTGAGAAATAGCCAAGCAATCAATGGAATAAAAATCGGGGAAGAGTAGGTAAAGACCATCGCATTGGAGAGTTTTAAATGTGCAATCGCGTAGAAAAAGCCATACATGGCCGCCAATCCAACAATACTGCGCCAAGTATGCATCCACAGTTTTTCTGTTTTTACAAAACGGGTTCCTTGCTTGAAGATAAAAGGCAAAAACAGGATCAACCCAACCACATTGCGGAAAAATACAATGGTGTAATTATCAACTGTATGTGAAGCATAACGAATACAAATGCCCATCACGGAGAAAAGCAGCGCAGAAAGGGTAAGGCAACCAATCGCCAGCATCAGGTTGCGATTGGTGGGTTGAGCATCCATAGCGATTCGGGTATTGGAAGATTACGCTTATTTTATGCTGCTGTAAGGATGAAAGGAATGAGGTTCTTCACTCAATCTATGCTTAGGACGCTCAACTCAATGCGTCAGAGAATTGTTTAAGATAATCACTTGGGGTCATGCTGGTTTCACGCTTAAACATGGCACTAAAGGCACTTGGACTGTCATAGCCCAAGTCTAAGGCCACATTTAAAACGGGTTTGTTCAGGGATAAATCAATCATGGCTTGCATCAGTTTGGCTTGACGTACCCAGTGCGAGAAATGCAGTCCAGTTTCTTTTTGAAAATGTCGTGCCAGTGTTTTACTGCTGATATGCAGTTGCTGCGCCGTATCTTCGAGTCCCCAGTCCAAGGCCAAGTTGTCTTTAATCCTTTGGCACAGTTGCAAAAGCTTGGGGCTTTGAGGGTCGGGTAAATTAAAAGCCAAAGCAGGTAATAAGCGCACTTCATCCAGAATGAGTTGCAGCAGTCTTTCATCACGACTTTCAGACTGGATGGCTGTTTTGATCTGCATTGCACTACTCATCAGCTCTCGTAGCAAAGCAGGAATGGCAACAACACGGCATTCTGAATTGAGATAGGTGTGTGCTGAGGTTTCTATAAAAATTCCTCGGGCTTTGACATCTCCACTGCTGAGTAAGGCATGCGGTTTATGCGCAGGAATCCATACGCCACGTCCAGGTGGGGTAATCCAGATCCCTTCATGGGTTTGTACTCGAATCACGCCTGATAGGGTATGAATCAACTGGATTCGATCGTGGCTATGCCAATCTTCAATATGTCCATGCGGATAGTTTTCTGAAAAAGCATAGACTGGATAATCTAAGAATCCATGTTCAAAGTTTTTTCCCATCTTGAAACATATCCTGTATAGATTGTCTTTTTTACGATAGTAATCGTCTTATTGTCGAGAAACAACGAATTGATTATTTTTTAGCATGATCTATCTCGCAATGTATAGGTCTAGCGTATGTTTCAGAAAGCTTATTTTTATCCCTTATTTGCCATTTTGTTCTGGGCGGGCAATGTGGTGGTGTCTAAAATGGCCAGCCATGCCATTTCGCCTGTCGCGATTACGTTCTATCGTCTGGTGTTGGCGCTCGCTGTGATGAGTACCTTTGTGCTGATTCCGGTCTGGAACAATCGACACACCATCAAGCAGTATTGGAAACAGTTGGCATTGGGTGGTTTTCTGTCCGTGTCTCTATTCCAGTTCTTGTCTTATCAGGCAGCATCCACCACCACAGCCACCAATATGGCGATTGTCACCGCACTGATTCCTTTGCTTACGATGATTTTAAGTAGTGCGATGCTGAAAGATCGGCTGAGCTATGGCATGTTGTTTGGCGGTGCTTTATCTTTTTATGGCATCTTGTATTTGCTGAGCCATGGTTCAATTACCGATATCTGGAAGCAAGGCGTACATTTGGGTGATGGTTTGATGCTCATTGCAGCAGCAGGCTATGCCTTATATGGTGTCTTACTGAAACGCTGGAAAATGCCGATCCCTGCTTGGCAATCGAATTTTGTCCAATCCAGTTTTGCCATTGTTTATGTGTTGCCTTTCTTTATTTTTTTACCTGCTTCACAGATGCAACTAAACCAACAGACCATTCCACTGATTGTTTACGCCAGTATTTTTTCTTCGGTATTGTTGTCTTATTTATGGATAGAAGGGGTGAGACATTTAGGGCCGAATCGTAATAGTATTTTTATGAATCTATTACCCTTATTTACGGCGCTGATTGCAGTGGCTTTGCTGGGAGAGCATTTGCAGATGTTTCACTACATTGGTGGGGGCCTGACCTTGATTGGAATTCTGATAGCACAAACTATTCAGAAACCGATTCAATTCAAACCAGCATCAAAGCAAATTTTAGATTAAACAGACCCCTAACAAAAAAGCTTTAACCGAGGTTAAAGCTTTTCTTATTAAGATTTACTCTGGGCAGCAATCTGAGCTTCCAAGAGCTTAATTTGATCTTCTTTTAGCTTGAGCAAAGTATCTACATCGCTATTTTGCTGTTTTAGATCATGTTGCTGGTCTTGCAGTTGTTGATGAATATCATCCAGTTTGGCTATCTCTTCTTTCGCTAGGCTATCATTTGCAGGCAGCGGTGCTTTCACAATCGACTCTTCAACCAACTGAATCGGAGCAGCGACATCACTGCTCGCCGTCGTCACTTCATCTACTGGAGTCGTTGCTTCAGTGGATGCTGGAGCAACGGTTTTTTCAGCAACAGGCTGAGCAGGTACAGAGATTGTGGCTTGCTGATCTTTTTGAGCTAAAAACCATTGCACAGCAAGGAACAGCACCACGACAACACTTATTCCACCAATTATCATCCATAATAATTTGGAATTTTCTGTTTGGTATGTGGACATCATTTTTAACCTTCTAGTCAAAATGACGAGGTTTGAATTGTATCACCCCAATTTCATCTGGCTCAGCAGGTTGCGCCGGTTCCACGTGGGTTGGGCGTTTTTCACTATAAGCACATTCGATACATTCAATCCACTCGTCATCCACAGTGATGATTTTAACGACACGATCTAAGGCCCCGCATTTCGGGCATTTTGCGCCCGCGATGAACTGTCTTTTCATGTCAGTTAATTACACCCTGTGAACAATAATGACGTAGTTTAAGCGGTTTTATCGGTGTTCGTCCAACCTTGATGACGTAATAATGCATCTATTTTTGGTTCTCTTTTTCGGAAATTGCGAAACGCATCAAGCGCTGTATCTTTTCCGCCAACTGCTAGAATAAACTTTCTAAACTCTTTTCCAGTCTCGGTATTAAAAATACCTTCGCTTTCGAAACGATCAAAAGCATCACTGGCTAAAACTTCTGCCCATTTATAAGAGTAGTAACCAGCAGCATAACCACCTGCAAAAATGTGGCTGAAGCTGTGTTGGAAACGGTTATAGGGTACAGCAGGAACCACGGCAAATTTATCGCGAATATCGTCCAGTGTGGCTTGGATTTGCTGGCTGTTTAAGGCCGGTGCTTGACGGTGAATACTCAGGTCAAATAACGCAAATTCAATCTGACGTAAGGTTTGCATGCCTGATTGGAAGAAACGTGCATTCAATAATGCAGATAGCAATTCTTGCGGTAAGGTCTGTTTGGTTTCAGTGTGCTCGCTGAGTACATCTAAACTTTCATTGTCCCAGGCCCAGAATTCCATAAATTGACTTGGTAATTCCACCGCATCCCATGCCACGCCGTGCGTACCTGCAACCGAGATGTTATCTACTTCAGTCAGCATATGATGTAGGCCGTGACCAAACTCATGGAACAAAGTAATCACTTCATCATGAGTCAGTAGCGCAGGTTGATCGCCAATTGGTGGGGTAAAGTTACACACCATATAGCAAATTGGTTTTTGTAGACCTGTGGCCGTTTGTACACGAGAACGGAAACCGCTCATCCATGCACCACCACGTTTGCCGTTACGGGCATATAAATCAAAGTAAAAACCACCGACTACTTGACCTTGGTCTTCAATTTCGAAATAGCGCACATCATTCTGCCACACAGGAGCTTGGCGTTCGATGATCTGAATACCATAAAGACGTTGTACGATCTGGAATAAACCTTGTACCACTTTTGGTGCAGGGAAGTATGGTTTAAGCTCTTCTTGAGAAAGATTGAACTGTTGCTGTTTTAACTTTTCAGAATAGTAGGTCGCATCCCAAGGTTTGAGTTCATCAATACCTTCTTGTTGTGCAATCGCTTTGAGTTCTGCAATTTCAGCCAGTGCTGGGGTACGGGCATGTTCTGCCAGATCAACCAAGAATTTATCTACGGTTTCAACATCAGGTGCCATTTTGCTGGCAAGGGAATATTCAGCGAAGTTGTTGAAACCAAGCAGTTGCGCCATTTCTTGACGTAAGCTCAGGATTTCCTCCATCACTGGGGTATTGTCAAATTCAGTTTTATCAGATTGTTCTGAGGCACGAGTGACATAGGCCTTATACAGCTCTTCTCTCAACTCACGATCTTCAGCATAGGTCATAATCGCAAAATAAGCAGGGAAGTCGAGTGTGGCAACGGCTTGCTCAAGCTCACGCTGTTGTCCGTATTGTTTTAACAGTTCAACACTGCTTTGTGGCAGGCCTTTGAGTTGCGCTTCCGTTAAAGGTTTAAAGTAGGCTTGGGTTGCATCGAGTACATGGTTTGAGAAGTCCGAAGACAGCTGTGATAAACGTGCCGAGATTTCGGCATAACGCTTTTTGGCTTCACCTTGGAGTGCAACGCCCGACAGTTTAAAGTCACGTAACGCCAGTTTAATCGCACTTTGTTGTGCTTCGCTCAGCGTTTGTAAGACTGTACTGTCATGAATCTGTTGATAGGTTTGATACAGCGGCGTATGTTGGCCAAGCTGGGTATAGTACTCACTTAAACTCGGTAACAGGGCCTGATACACTTCACGGGTTTCCGCATTGTTCATCACGGCATTGAGATGCGACAAAATGCCCCATGACTCGCTCATGTTGTTTTCAAGTTGATCCACTTCCGCCAAGGTTGTCAGTTGGGCTTCAGAGCCCTGCGGAACTTCATTGAGTTGATTTAAGAAGTTTTGACCGTTTTGAATGGTCTGTTCAATCTGTTGTTTTAAATCGGCAAGTTGAATTTGATCAAATTGAGGAACGGGAAGTGTCGCTTGTTGGAGTGTCATTGTATTTTTGCCATATTCATCTTTAAACATAGTTATAGATGTAGGGGTTTGAGATGGGGAAATCAAGGTTGATTATACAAATCTCGTTGGATTAATCCATTTCTTCAATTGATGCAAACTGTGCATCAATGTGGACTGGTTCATACATGACCTTGGCAAAATTTTTAGTCACGCATTCTGTTGCAATGATTTCGCCACTTTTATATTTTTCTTTTTTATGTCGCCAGATTTCATTTTGGCGGTAAAAGTTGGCTCCGACCTTAATAAAACGATGCTTTTGTTCAAAGACATGATAAATATAGCCGAGATCATGTGAGCAACGTAATTCACCCTCAAGGCATTTTGAGGAAAACCAAAGGTTGATCTGAAAAGTATATTCTGTTGGATTATAAAACTGATAATCAATATAGTTATAAAAAATAGCAGCACCACTTCCAAAAGGAAGAACTCGCCCTTGATCTGGAAATGGGTCAAAAGAATGCTGTGAGCGCTGTATGACTTGCAATGGGCTATGTAGTACCAACCAATGAATTAAATTCGCAATTTGACAGATTCCTCCCCCAATCCCGCCACGAGCTTGCCCAAAACTAAGCTCCATACCCTCAACATAACCTTGTTGGATAGTTGGTAAACCGACGAGTTGGCAGAAGGAAAAGGTTTCTTGGGGTTTGATCAAAATGGTAGAAATTTTTTCGCTTGCGATTTTTAAATTAATCACTTTATTTTTCTGCCAATGCTGTTCAGTGTCCCCTAGTTTACGAATTAGGACAGATTGGTGTTTCTTTACTCTAAACGTTAAGGGAGTTGAGTCAAAACTTTGAGCGTATTGGCGACGATTTGTTTTCCATTGCACATAACGAAGGCCTCGCCTTATCCAAATCATGATGAAATAGAGGGCAGGGTGATATTGGCTGACTGGTTTTTTAAATAACAGGCGAATGAATTGCATTTTTAAAGGAGAGCAAGTTCATGACTGAACTTGCCCTTACCTGAATTAGTCTTGTTTAGCTTTCGCATTCGACTTTTTCTTTTTCACTTTTTTCTTGGCTTTCTCTTTGCTTTCAGGCTTGGCCGAGGCTTTCTTCGCAGGCTTTTTGCTATAAGAACTTGGTTTGCTCTTATCCTTTTTCTTACGCACAGGTTTTTCGCCATCTTCACTGACTTTAGATTGAGTAGAGGGCTGTTTGCCAAATACTTCTTCAGTTGTTGAAGCACGATGCGAGCTAGAAGGGTTCGCAGTACGAGGTGCTTTCTGGCGAATGACACGACCTAAATGTGTTAATTGCTGAACCAACTGGAAGTCAATTTTACGCTCTTCCAGATTCACGCCTGCCACTTGGATCTTCACCTCATCGCCAAGGCTGAATGACTGTCCACGATTCTGACCAATCAAACTTTGGCTGGCTTGATCATACAGGAAGAAGTCTTCACCGAGCTGGCTGACATGAATCATGCCATCGACATACAGGTCTTTGAGCGTTACGAATAGACCAAATTCTGTCACCGCACTAATGATACCAACAAACTCATCGCCTAAATGTTGTTGCATATAATGGCATTTCAACCAAGTCGTCACGCTGCGTGAAGCTTCGTCGGCACGACGTTCAGTTTGAGAGAAATGCTCGCCCGCATCATCTAAAGCAGCACCAGACAATGGGTAAGGTTTCTTAGCGAGATAGGCTTTAATGGCACGGTGTAACAATAAATCTGGGTAACGACGAATTGGTGAAGTGAAATGCGTATAGGCTTCATAAGCAAGACCGTAATGTCCAGCATTGTTCGCACCATAATAGGCTTGCATCATTGAACGTAACAGCACCGCATGGATACTTGGCGCATCTAAACGATCTTTGGTCGCTTCAATCACCGCTTGATAATCGGCTTGAGTAGGTTGTTCTGGGAATGGCAAACCGAGCAATTTGACAAAATCACGCACTTTTTGAATACGTGAGAATTCAGGTGCCTCATGCACACGATATAACATTGGAATATCATGTTCTAACGAGTATTCAGCTGCGGCAACGTTGGCCAACAACATGCATTCTTCAATGAGTTTATGCGCATCATTACGAGTACGTGGCAAGATTTCTTTGATGCCGCCTAACTCATCAAAGGTCATGTAGGTTTCAATGGTTTCAAATTCCATTGCATGACGTTTGGCGCGCAATTCTTTTAGCGTTTGATACAGTTGGAATAAGGTATTCAGTGATTTATGAATGGTCTTATCTTCAGGGATGGCATGGGTTGCCCCCTCAAAATATTGTCCTACTTGAGTATAGGTCAAACGTGCCTTTGAATGCATCACCGCAGGGTAGAACTCATAGCCTGTGACTTTACCTGCACGTGACAGTTTTAAATCGCAGACCATACACAAGCGATCAACATGTGGATTGAGAGAACACAACCCATTCGACAATGCTTCTGGCAGCATTGGCAAAACAAAGTGTGGGAAATAAACCGATGTGCCACGTTCTTCAGCTTCCTCATTTAAAGGTGAGTCTAAACGAACATAATGGCTTACATCTGCAATCGCAACCACGACACGGTAACCACCGCCTGCGCGTTTTTCTGCGAATACGGCATCGTCAAAGTCTCGCGCATCTTCACCATCAATGGTGACCAATGGCAAGTCCCGTAAATCGACACGGCCTTTAAGATCTTTCGCCGAAGGTTCTTTAAAACTTTCAGCTTCTTTAATGACGGCCTCAGGGAATTCATAAGGTAGACCAAACTCTAAGATGGTCTGTGGAATAATAATCTCGGTATCGGCTTTGTCTGCCATCGATTGAACGATGTGACCTGTCGCCAGCTCTTCGCGGGTCGGATAGTCATCAATCGCAACACGCAGCATATCGCCCACTTTGGCATTGGCGTGTTGAATTAATTCTTTTTCGAGGGTAATCGGTTGATGCTGATTCGGATTGCTCGGCTGAATAAAGTATTCACCTTCATGTTCCGCAACTTTACCTATAATCTGTTTGACGCGACGTTGTACCACCTCAGTAATAAAGCCCCAAGCTTTACCTTTACGGTCTACAGAGGTTTGACGGACTTTAACGCGATCGCCATTAAACACCAGACGTAACTCACGTTCAGGTAACAAGATATCATCCTGACCTGAGATATTGGCTGTACCTAGACCTTTACTATTGATATAGACCGTTGCTTCATGGCTCGGTAAATCGGTTGCAGGCTGGTATTTAAAACCATCCTTCATCAATTGTCCGTCGCGAACCATGGCACTTAAGCGATGATTCAAGGCATCAATACTTTTTTGATCGGGGATATTAAAGTGGTCAACCAGCTCTGCATGAGATTGTGCAGTTTTTAATTGTTCTAGTGTAGTTAGAATAAGAGTTCGGCTAGGAATAGGATTATCGTAACGTTGCGCTTCTGCTTTTGCTTCGGGATCGGCCCAATTTTTAGTCATATCGTTTCATTTCACATCTGGCAGATCGGTTTAGCATAAGTCATCCAAACTCTAACTGCACGTCAAAGATTGCAAGATTCTGTTTATTGTGCCGATCTAAATAAAGGAGATAAGCCTATATTAACAAGCGTAGCGCTAAAAAATGCTGAAAATATGCGGAAATTGATTAAAAAGTATTTGATTGAACTGAAAAAGCAGAAAAAAACAGGAACATCCCTTGTGTAATGCGGTTTTAGTTTGTATTATTGCGCTCGTGTTACGGTGAGATGGGTGAGTGGCTGAAACCACATCCCTGCTAAGGATGCATACGGGTAACTGTATCGAGGGTTCGAATCCCTCTCTCACCGCCACTTTACTTAAAGCGCTCATAGCTCAGCTGGATAGAGCACTTGGCTACGAACTAAGGGGTCGGGAGTTCGAATCTCTCTGAGCGCACCAAGTAAAGATTAATGTAACACACGCCTGAATAGGCACATAAGTAATGCGCTCATAGCTCAGCTGGATAGAGCACTTGGCTACGAACTAAGGGGTCGGGAGTTCGAATCTCTCTGAGCGCACCAACTTAATAGAAGAAACCGCTTAATTGCGGTTTTTTTGTGCCTGAATTTTAGGAGATGTAAATCATTAAGCTTTGATAAAGGGTTGAAATAAAATACAGACCAAGTAAAGCAATCAGCGTAACTTTTATTTTCTTTGAACATATCTTTAATAAAATAGAAATCATAAAAACAATCAATAAACATAGCCAAGCACTAATGAATGTGATGATCCACAGCTTCCAGTTGTGCTTTTGCATTGCAATTGGATCATTGGGTGCTATTTTATTGTAATTTAGATGAATTAAATCTCCTTTTAGATCCAGATAGTCAATGGCTTTGAGTTGATATTCGGGCGGGTTGTTTTGCATCGGTAGGGTTTGATAATAATAGATGGTTTGAATTGCCTGAGTGGGCTGTTTCAGCTCTTGTTGGCATAACTTCATTAATTTGACATCACACTGCAGGATCAAAGCGTTATTGTGGCTCGTCGGAAGGATGAGTGATGCGCCCACTCGTTCACGACGGATGTAAGCTTCGTTGCTCGAGTCGATGTGTTGGCTTGAGACTTGCCATGTGTGGTTTCTGGCAAGATCGGCTTGGTGTAAGGCGGTTTGATGCGCTGAACTAAAAATTAATAAAATGATGAAAGAAAAAAGAAAACAGAGGTAGGCATATTTAAAGTGGTCTGTAATGCTGTCTTCTTCGGTATTGCTTTCGAAAATCGTTCTTTGCATTTGTTTCCTTGTGTTTGAGCTATTTGAACTAGATTTTACCTTTCTGTTTTGTGCTCAAATAAGCGATAAAGATAACCGACCGTCCCGAGTACACCCACCATACGGACTACATGAAATGCGGTTACTATTGGCACGCCAAGCTGTAATACATTGGCGGTTAATGCCATTTCGGCTACACCTCCTGGGGAAAGGCCTAAACCGAGTGTGGGCAAGGGAATATCGGTCCAGAAGCTGATGCCATAGGCGAGCAAGGCGGTCAGTAACAGCGCACCTAGATTACTTAAAGCCACAACAGTTAAATAATGAGGTGCAGTCTTGAAAAAGTCAGGCTTAAATTTATTTCCTAATGACCAACCCAGTAACACTTGGCCTAAATGCAAGATTGGTGTCGGTATTGCCGAGAGGTGAATATCTTGCATTGTCAGTAAAATTGCAACCAATAATGCACCAAAGGTCCAGGGATTGGGAAGTTTGTAGTATTGAAAAATACGACTGGCTACATAAGCTAAAAAGGCTAACAGTACAAGGCCGTAACCATCAACATCACTGTGGCGACTCATGGTGCTATGATCAATACCGTGCCATCCCATAAATTGATAAAAAAAGGGAATGCTGACCACCACCATTAATACCCGTAAGGTATGAGCAGAGGCGACTTTATCGACACGCGCCTGATAGTGTTCGGCTAAATTCGACATCTCATTTGCGCCACCAATAGCCGAAGCAAACCAGGCTGTTTTAAAGTCTACCTTGCCCCAGCGATATAAGATGACAGAACCTACACCACCTAAACCGAGGGCAAACAGAAGACCCAACAATAAGATATGCCATTGGCTTGCAATGAGCTGGATCATTTGCGGGGTAAAGTAGAGGCCGAGGGTGAGCCCTAAAATGGACAGGCCAATATTGCGTGCGCTGTGATGACATTCAATAGGCGCATGATTAATTTTGAGTAAGGCCGTAATAAATAAAGGTCCGAGTAGCCAAGGCAGGGGGAGATGTAACCATTCGGCAAGATGTGCACCGATGAAGGCAATGGCTAGACTCGAAATATATTTGAGGTAGATCATGAGCACAGTCGCTGATAAAGGATGGATAGAACGTGGCTAGAAGCCAATAGCTACGTATGATCGCTATTGGCTGAATGCATGACTATGAGTTCACTTGCTTACGACTGCGTAACCAGCGGATGAGTGGTAAAACAATCATGATCCCCGCAAGAATCCAGAGCGTTTTAGTGATGTAACCGTCAAAGAGAATAGAGAGTTCGCCTTGGGAAATAGAAAGCGCTCGACGTAAACTCGACTCCATGAGTTCGCCAAGTACAAAGCCGAGAATAAGTGCTGAAAGCGGGAAGTTGAGCTTACGTAAAATATAGCCAAACACACCGAGTGCGACCATCAGGATTAGATCGAACATAGTGCTATGAATGGCATAGACACCCACAAAACTCACTGCTGCGATTGCAGGAAGTAAAATAAAATTGGGTACACTGAGCAGCTTGGCAAAGTATCGAACCAGTGAAATATTCATCAACAGCAATAACACACTGGCAATGAAGAGCGAGGCAATCAAGCCCCACACAATCGTTGGCTGTTCGGTAAATAGTTGTGGTCCAGGCGTGATGTTATACAAGGTTAAGGCCCCTAGCATTACCGCGGTTGTGCCAGAACCAGGTACTCCCAAGGTCAGCATTGGAATAAATGAACCACAGGCAGATGCATTATTTGCAGCTTCAGGGGCGGCAATACCACGTAAGTCACCATCACCAAATTTACTGTCTTTGCCTGCAAGTTTACGTTCGCTGGTATATGCCATAGCACTGGCAATGGTTGCGCCAGCGCCAGGTAAAATGCCAACAATGAAGCCCAGAAATGAACTGCGAATGGTTGAGCCGAGGGTGAAACTAAACTCTTTGAGATTAAATAGACTACGCTTGCCTTGACCTAAGGCTTTCTGCCCAATGCTGGTTTTTTCGAGCATGATCAGGATTTCACTGATACTGAAAAAGCCGATCACGATCGTGGTAAATTGAATGCCATCACTGAGACTAACGGAATCAAAAGTAAAGCGGTACACGCCAGTAACAGCATCTACACCAACCGTGGCCAAGAGTAAGCCGATTAAGGCAGAAACAGCTGTTTTAATTGGCTGATCACTGACAAGGCCGCTTAAGCAAGTCAAGGCAAAAACCATTAGTACGAAATATTCTGCTGGACCAAACACGATGGCCCATTTAGCCAATAGAGGAGCAAATAAAATAATACCGAAAATGGCAATCATACTACCAATGAATGAACTCATGGCTGAAAGTGAAAGTGCAATCCCTGCTTTGCCTTGTTTGGCGAGTGGATAGTCATCAATAGTCGACATGATAGCTGCGGCATCTCCAGGCACATTAATCAAAATTGCAGAAATTCGTCCACCAAACTCACAACCTAAATAGACAGCCGCAAGCAGAATTAGTGCACTTTCAGGTGGTAAGCCAAGCGCATAAGCAAAAGGGAGAAGCAAGGCTACGCCGTTAATTGGCCCCAGTCCTGGCAATAAACCCACAATAGTTCCAATAAATGCGCCGATCAGCGCGATCAATAGGTTTTGTGGTGTCAGTGCGACTTGGAAACCATAGATTAAATATTCAAAAACATCCATTTATTCTTCCTTGATTAACTCAAAAATCCGAGTGGTAATGGCACATCTAAGATGTAATCAAATAAACCGTAGAATAGGCCGCCAAAAATAAGGCCAGAGATGGCGGAGGCCTTTGGACTCCCTCCAAACAGCATGCCGACAGTGAAGAACATCAATGCAGTTGCAATTGGAAAGCCTAACCATTCAAAAGTCAGGGCATACATCAGCATCAATAACATCATGACCCCGATTTTCTTTAGTACAGCGACGGTATAGCCGAGATCGATCTGCTCAGTTAGTTTTTGAGGCCTAAAGGTTAGATAAAGACAAGATAAAATTAAAAGTATTAAGAGCAGGACAGGATAGGGTCTCGGACCTAGTGGGTCATAAGCGATTGGGGCAACATAGCTCCAAGCCAAATATAGAAGACCAAGGCTGACGAGGCCTAAAGTCCCTGCAAAAATCCTTTCCACGGACATAAAATATTCCTTTTTGCATTCAGATTTAGGCGTATTTCGATCCGATCTTGTTGCCATAGAAGATGCGTGATCAAAATACTTTTATTGTTTTCAGATTATTTGGTGATGAGATCGAATTCTTTAGATAAGACACGTAATTGATTGGTTTGCTGCATAACAAATTGATCGAGTTCTTCACCTGTCATGGAGAGCGGGAGTAAATCGAATTGCTCTCTGGATTTGGCAAATTTAGGGTCGGCCATCATTTTTTCAAAAGCGGTTTTCCACCATTGATAGGCTTCATCACTGACTTTAGGGCCGACATAGTAACCTCGTACCACTGGCCATTGGATGTCATAGCCTTGTTCTTTTGCGGTCGGGATATCAGCCAGTGCATTGGGTAAGCGTTCAGGTGCAAATACAGCCAGTGCGCGTAATTTTCCAGATTTGACATGTGGAATCACTTCTGCAATTCCAGCACTGACCACTTGGATATGATTACCTAAAACAGAGGTTACCGCTTCACCACCACCTTCTAGTGCAATATAGGTCATCTCTTTAGGGTTAACACCTGCTGCTTTGGCAAGCATCGCTGTCTGCATCCAGTCTTGACCACCGACACTACCGCCAGCACCAAAACTGACAGATTTTGGATCTTTTTTGAGGGATGCAACCAAGTCATTTAAATTCTGATACGGCGATTCTGCATTGACGGCAATGACCCCATAATCTGTTCCAACTACAGCTAACCAGCGAACATCTTTTTCGTTGTATTGTCCGAATTTTCCTTGGGCTAGATTTAGGAGTGAGCCAGTTGAAAAAGCGACAATGGCATTGTTATTGGCAGGATCATTGGCAACAATTTTATTGTATGCAACAGCCCCAACACCACCCGGCATATAAGTGACACGCATAGGAGAGCTTAAGAGCTCAGTTTCCTTAAATGCATTTTGAGTGAGTTTGCAGGTGAGATCAAAACCCCCACCAGGTTTCGCAGGCGCAATGCATTCAGGGCGTTTGGGTTCTCCAGTAACCGTTTTATTCTTTGTACATGCTGTAAGACTTAAGCCTAAAATGATTAAGGTGCTAGAAAAGGTAACTCTTCTTAACATGCTCAGTATGTCTCCATTCATCATTGTTTTAATATGCAAAATGCATATATTTTATCTAAGCGTCATTGCTTGATTATTGGGGTTGATATAAGAAGATTTAAAAATAGCTCTTCTCTATTTTTAATGCATTAAAAGGTGCGTAAAAAGGTTAGCATTATTGCTTGGGTTGTAGAGATTCTTTTTTTAAATATAATTTTTTGAATAATTTATTTTTGAAATAAATATTGTTTTTATTGGTTAAATTAAAATATTTTAATTTCTTATTTATCAATATAGGACGCTGTGTTTGATATTTTAGGTTATTCGTTCTTATTATATTACAAATAATTTTCTGTGGATGTAAAAAGCCTAAAGTTTATGGGCTTTAGACTTGTTGGAGGGATTATATTTTTGTTCTAAAATTTAAATTCTAAACCAGTCCCAATGACAGGTTGCTTATCTTCTAAATCTGCCTGTTTGAAGGTTGCATAAGCTGTGTAGCCATATGCCTTGACTTGTTTGTTAAACAGATAATCAACTCCTGCCATAATTTGTTTAGCATCATAGTTTGCATCGTCATTTTTAAAACGGGTTGAATTCTGGCTATATTGGGCTTTTACATTCCATTTCGAATCGTTTGACAAGCGATACTCAGCACCTACGAGCCAGCCGACCGATTGATCAATATTGGCTGCACCTGCTTGATTACCACTGGCTTCTTCAACTTCTGATGTTTGTATCAATGCTTTTAATGCCATTCCTTCGATGGGTTTAATTAGGCTTGTTAGACGAATCGTATTTGCTGCAGCAAATACACGATTAATATCAATATGAGGATCAGCAGCATTCAAGAAACCACGACCTAGGAAGTTGCTTGGAATCGCTTTGTCGTAGGCAATTCCAGCTAAAAACATTGGACTGGTATAGGTTAGGGAGGTTGACCATGCATCACCTAAACCATTTCCGTCTACAGTAACGCCTCCTTGACTACTGGCAATGCCTTGGGCCTCTCCTGTCGCAAGTAAAACACTGAACGCAAGATTGGCTTCATCACTGACTGTGATTTTGGGTGAATCATAAACCACGGAATTATTGATCCGATTTTCACCTGGCATAATACCTCTCACATCGGCAGTGTTGCGCATATAATTATTAAAACTATCTACTGCACTCGACATTTTTTTTAAAGGAGAATTATTTTTACCCACTTTCAACGTACCAAATTTTTCATCTTTTAAGCCAATATATCGATCTCGATGAGACCAGTCCGTTCCATCTCCATCGGCATTAAATGCCCATTCGATTAAATAGAGTGCACTTAAGCGATTGGTTAATTTTTCCTCACCTTTAATTCCGAGAAATGAACTATTGCTATTCATTTTCCAGGTATCACGGTCAGCAGAATTCGCATTTTTTTCGGGGATATAATCGATACTGGTATCAATCTCACCATAGAATTTAGGTGATGAAAATGCTGAACTGGTTGCCATGCAAAGTATACTGGCGATAAAAAAATTAATTTTCATTGATGTCATCCTAACAAATTAAAAATTATGCGTAATTAATCCCTGTCTCTTTTTACTTGAGGTTTAAGGGGGTAATCGAGCCTAATTTAAAAGGCTCTTGGGGGATTTTATTTAGTTTTTGTGGTTTTTGGTATTTAATTGTCTTATGTTGTTTTGATTAGTATTTTTATAATTTTATAAATATTTAAATCTATGGCTTTAAGTAATTTTTATTTTTAAATTAATAAACATTTTGTGCCGTAATTATAAACATAATGTGTTGGGTTGAAAAAATATAAGTACTAAATTTAACTGAAAAATAGAATTCATAAATGTTTTAAAAATAAAAAGCCGCTGATATCAGCGGCTTTTTGAATCGATCTATTTAGAAATGATTCACGGAACTGAAGAGTTGATCTGTCAGGTTGTTGAGAGGAGCTTGCAGAGACACGAGATCTGTTAAAGAGCCGCCATTTGGATTTGGTTCACCGACTGCAATACCAGAAGTGACTGTGCCTGTGAGCGCATCTAAAATTCCATCTACGCTGCCATGAAGACTGTAATCTCCATTGCCAACACTGACACTGATTAGGTTATTGATACTATCTAGTGAAGCATCGCTGAATAAACTGCTGACATGATCTTGTAAGGTATCCACCGCGATATTGCCATTGCTTATGACAGTTTGTATAGGTTGTGCGATTCCAGCAAGAACATCTCCACTGTTCACACCATTGCTAATGGTTCCAAGAATATCTGTAATCACACTTAGGCCACCTTCGCCGCCACCGATAATACCTGTGATCGCACCAAGAGGGCCACCTTCGCCGCCACCAATTCCACCTGTAATACCGCCAACGATTGTACCTAAAAGACTGCCTTCACCAGTAATAGCACCAAGGGTGCTACCGACATCAGCCAGATCGCCTGCAATATGCTGAACCAGATCTGAAGCGGTTGAACCATTATTAACCAGTGTGCCGACAACACCAGTCAGCGAACCTGCAGCGCCACTGATATCAGCACCTGCTAGGTCAGAAATTGCTTCAAGTGTGCCGTTAACGGTATCACGAGAAGTTTCAAAGGTGAGGGTACCAAGATTAGTCAAATCAGTGATTGGATGCACGTTCGGAAGTACGCTGCTAATTGCACCACCTACCGTAGTAATACCTGTGTTGATAATATCGGTTTTCAGGCTTTCAACACCTTGAAGCACATCAATTCCTGTTTGAATCACACTTGTAACAGGGTTATTGCTCAGAGTAATCCCACCAATGATATCTGTGATTGCACCCAAAGGACCGCCACCGCCAATACCGCCAGTGATTCCACCAATGATACCAGTGATCGCACCAAGCGGACCGCCTTCACCACCGTCGATACCGCCGGTGATGCCACCGATGATGCCAGTAATTGCACCCAGAGGACCGCCTTCGCCGCCACCAATACCACCAGTTACGCCACCGATAATGCCACCCACATCAGTCAGATCGCCAGCAATATGCTGAACCAGACCAGAAGCGGTTGAACCATTATTAATCAGTGTGCCGACAACACC
>NZ_ATGG01000007.1 GCF_000413855.1 Acinetobacter gyllenbergii CIP 110306 = MTCC 11365
ATCCGTTAATTACTCATTTGGAAAAAGCCTTGGCAATCAATAAGACCAAAGCAAGTATCCATAAACAGTTTGCTGGCGACAATAGCAAGAGTGAACCACCTGATCCCTTCCCGAACTCAGAAGTGAAACCTCTTAGCGCTGATGGTAGTGTGGCACTTGCCATGTGAGAGTAAGTCATCGCCAGCTTTTAAATCTAAACACCCCCTCCGCTTACGCTGAGGGGGTGTTTTTTATTGCATAAAATTTTATATACTGATTGTTTTAAGGGCTTTCTGATATGACTTGGATCGTTGTACAAAGCTTTTCATTTCCTTACGAGGCTCAAATTGCCAAAACGCAATTAGAAGCAGCTGAAATTCCAGCACGTATTGAAAATGAACATACGATTAATATGGATTGGCTTTACTCCAATGCTTTAGGTGGTGTGCGACTATTAGTTCCTGAAAGCTATGCTGAAGAGGCTAAAGCATTACTTGCTCAAGATTTTAGCCAAGAAGTAGAACAACAGTTTGGAGCAGCAAGTGAAAGCTGTCCTCATTGTGGCAGTACCGATATACAACCGTATACAGAAGGTAAACGTCCCGCTTATGTGGTTTTTCTACTGCTAGGCTTTCCACTCTTTTCTTATAAAAATGGAATGAAGTGCCGACAGTGCCAATATTTTTGGAGCTAGTGCTGTATTGCAAAAGCGGCAAGATGTTTTAAATATGATTGACTTAAACTTAAAATAAAAAGAGCATTCAAAAAATGAAGATTGCCAAGCAAATTTTATGGGTAGATTGTACTGCGGCTGCATCCGCAGGCTTGATTGTGTTGTTCGCTGGCGAATGGTTCAGTCAGCTTTATCATTTACCTAAGCATGTCGTTATTTTCATTGGTTGCATTAATCTCTTATATGCATGCTATTCATTTGCACTAGCCAATTATAAAAAACGCTCACTGTTGCTCATCAATATCTTGGCGATCGCAAATAGCATCTGGGTCGTGGTTTGTTTGTTTATGCTTTGGCGATTTTGGCAAGAAATGACAATCTTTGCAGTGATCCATCTTGCTGGAGAGGCGGTCTTTGTTGGTGCTTTAGCTCGATTGGAATATCAATGGCGGCATCAACTGATATGTTCTTATCACCAAAGAAATAACTAAATTATGTGGACATCATTTAAACAGCTTTGTTTAATACAGTAGAACATTATAAAAAGGAAAATAAGATGGAATATAAAGGAAGCTGTCATTGTGGAAAAATTACCTTGGTTGCACAAGGTGATTTGATTGAAGCATTGTCATGTAACTGCTCGATTTGCCAACGAAAAGGTTCGTTGTTATGGTTTTTACCTAAGGATCAGGTTGATATTTCAATTCAAGAAAATGCTTTAGCGAGCTATCAATTTAATAAACATGTGATCGATCATCATTTCTGTAAGATCTGTGGGATTCATCCTTATGCAACAGGTATCGATCCGCAAGGGAATCAGATGTATGCCATTAATGTTCGATGTATTGAAGATTTAAATTTGGAAAGCCTCAAAATCAATCCTTTTGATGGACGCTCAGTGTAATCATAAAATCTAGAGTATAAAAATGACTAAGAATAAGAAGTTAGAGTCTGAACAAGCGACAGAGTTACTGGACATATTGAAAAAACGTTTTGAAAAGAATATGCATCGTCACAAAGGCTTGAATTGGGTTGATATCGAGGAGCGATTACAGCAGCAAGCAGAAAAGTTATGGTCGCTCAGTCAAATGGAAGAGACTGGAGGAGAGCCAGATGTGGTTTCGTTTGATGGGAAAGTATCCGAAATTGTGTTTTATGATTTTGCTGTAGAAACACCAAAAGGGCGTAGAAGCCTTTGTTATGATCGTGCTGCTTTAGATGCACGTAAAGAACATAAGCCCGAAAACAATGCTATTGAGCTTGCTGAGGCAATGGGTATTGAATTGCTCACAGAAGAGCAATATAGGCAGTTACAGTCAGTTGAACATTTTGATTTAAAAACCTCAAGTTGGTTCAAAACCCCAGAAGATGTACGTAAATTGGGTGGTGCAATTTTCTGTGATAGCCGTTATGGTCGAGTCTTTACTTATCATAATGGTGCTCAATCTTATTATGCGACCCGTGGATTCCGTGGTCGATTAAAAATATAGTTTTATGATTAGACCTCCACTTTTGCATATTTTTTAATTTTTAATTGAGCCAAGCGCTTGCTTGGTTTTTCTGGTTTTGTTACTTTAGTGCTCATTCAATAAACAATGATCAATAATTGCTAGGAAGCAGAATATGCACCTTAATCCTTTGTACTACAACGAGCAGCATTTTGAATTTGCCAAGAGTATTCGACGTTTTGTTGAAAAAGAAATTTCGCCTTTTATCAATGAATGGGATGAAAGTGAAACCTTTCCGCGAGAGCTCTATAAGAAAGCTGCAGATATTGGTCTATTGGGATTAGGATTTGAAGAGCAGTATGGTGGGATTGCGGGGACAGATGCATTTTATACCTTGTTATCTTCGATTGAGTTAGCAAAATGTGCTTCAGGTGGCTTAGCAGCCTCTTTACTGTCACATACCATTGGTGCGCCACCCATCCAGCACTTTGCCAATGAAGATGTTAAAGCTGAGGTACTCCCTCAAATTCTATCGGGTGAAAAAATTTCGGCACTGGCGATTACTGAGCCAGGCGGTGGATCAGATGTCGCTTCTCTTAAAACCAAGGCAGTGCGTGAAGGTGATTATTTTCTGGTGAGTGGTGAAAAGACCTTTATCACTTCAGGGATGCGAGCGGATTATTACTCAGTGGCTGTACGTACCGATCCGAATGCGAAAGGCGCAAATGGTATATCTATGCTGTTGATTGATGCACATAGTGCAGGGATCAGTAAAACTAAACTGGATAAGATGGGATGGTGGGCATCCGATACGGCACATTTGCATTTTGACAATGTCAAAGTGCCTGCTAGTCATTTATTGGGCCCTGAAAATATGGGCTTTCTGGTGATTATGAATAACTTCAATATGGAGCGTTTTTTCCTTGCAGCCAGTAGTTATGGCTTTGCCTTGACTTGTTATGAGGAAGCATTGGATTGGGCACAACAACGCCAAACTTTTGGTAAGCGTTTGGTTGATCATCAGGTGATGCGTCATAAGCTGGTGGATATGGCCACTCGTCTGACTGCAACCCGTGCTTTACTTGAGGATACCGCTTATCGTTTAGGTAAGCCAGAATTGCAAGGCAGTGAACTGATTGCCCAGATTTGTATGCTGAAGAATGTTGCGACTCAAACCATGCAATTCTGTGCCGATGCTGCGGTACAAACACTCGGAGGCATGGGCTTTATGCGCGGTACTAAATCTGAACGTATTTATCGTGAAGTGAAGGTGAATATGATTGGTGGAGGTGCAGAAGAAATTATGAAGGATTTAATTAGCAAGCAATTGGGTTATTAAACTTATTCCATTGCTCATTAAAAGTGCGGTTAGAACACCGCACTTTTTTCATTTTGAGATTTATTCGAGTTCAGCCAATTCTTCTAAAGAAATCTGACGGATTTCAAAGATGGGTTGTTTTAGAAATGAATTTAGTGCTTTGATATCAATAAATTTTATGTTGTCGAGTGCAATACCTTCGATGCTATCTTTTTCAGCATCATAGCGAATATCCGCAGTTTGCTCGATAAACTGTTTCAATAACAATGGGCTATCGCTCAGCTCTGCAAGGGGTTTATCCATCAAGGCTTCGAACTCATAGTCCATCGCATAAATATTGGATTCCCACGAAACATCACTAAAGTTCTCATCTTGGCTAGAAATAATACTGCCAGTTTCATAGCCAGAAAAATAGTCTTCTTCTGAGTTGATCCAGAGGACATAGCAAGGCTGTGACGCATCGACTTCTAAAAGTTGATACCAGACAATACCTGAAATTTGGGCAAATTCGAAAGCATCATCTTCATTCAGTTTCGGAATTTCACCATCTTCGATATCAAATTTTTTGCCTGTTTTTTCTAATACCAAAGCTTCAAGTTTTTCGTAGACCTCATCATCTACTTCACCATTGCCGATGTCATAGTTACAAAGCTCATCATAATATAAGCCCTCAACAACTAAGGTTTTATAGGCCTTTTCTGCTTCAACTTTATCTGTATAAATTTGTTTGATTGCCCCAGTTGAAACGCAGTTGGTCAGATGCCATTCGTCATTATAAGCAAAGTCATTTTGACGAATCACGTATTGGATATTGCTCATTTTTATTTCCCCTTAAGTTAAGCAATTTTAGTTTTTAATTCTTGCAGTTTGGCTGCACTCGGTGGCACAGCCATGCCATTGTCCATCCAGAGTTCAAAACGCATTGGATTGAAAAAGAAATCAGGACGAATATCAAAATCAATAAATTTGGCTTCACCTTTTCCCATCATCGGAAGAATGCTATTGATAAACCAACTATTATGGGTAATCAGCAAAGACTTTAATTGTCCCGTCACCGATAATGGCGAGAGCAGGGTTGCTGACAGCTTTGGATCATTAATCACATCAGCATGGAATTTCTCTAGGCGTTTTGCTAACCCATCTGTAGGGATATCCTGCATCGCTGCAACAAAATCACCTAAAGTTGGAATAAAACGGTGATGGAAATCAACCAATAGGTGGTCTTTTTCACACAGGTCTTTCACCTCGATGCTTTTGCCTGCACTATTTTCGAAATGATGCCCAAAGATTGGAATAATCACTTCTTGAACACCCCAAAAGGTATGCAAGATACGATGGCGATTGTCTGTACACAACATTTTGGTGCTGTCGATTAGAGCATGAATATCAATATAATCTTCAAGCTCGCCCCCACGACGTTTCACCGATATATTGGCATGTTGTACTGGATTCATTGTTACTAATTCTTATAATCGTTTGATGTTTAACAACAATAGCAGCTTTCTAATACAACGAATATAGATAAATAGACGTGAGCGATAAGCTGTGTCGTGCTTAAATTGGAATCAATTTTTTAGAATGCCTGATATTTTTTATCGGTCCAATCCGAATTTAAAATTGCCCAACGTTCATGATCTTTCCATTCTTTTCCGCCCACTCGTAGATACTGGCGAGAAAAGCCTTCTTTTATAAAACCTGCCTGTGCCACAAGGCGAATAGAGGGCAGATTGTCTGGTTGGATATTGGCTTCTAGTCGATGCAGGTTCAGTGTTTGAAATACTTCGTGTAAAACCAGTTGCAACCCTTGTCGCATATAGCCATGTCCTGCATAAGGATGAAAGGCTTCATAACCTAAATAGGCAGAATGGAAGTAAGCACGAATAATATTTGAGATATTAAAGGTGCCAACAATGGCGTGATTTTCTGTTAAACAGACAAAATAACGATGTTCTTGCGCTAGATATTGCTGAAAGTCCGTTGGTGGATAGGTCCACGGTTGATGCAGGTGAATACTATTTTGGTAGGCATGTTTAATTTCAGCTAGATCACTGTGTTGAGGCTTACGTAAATAGATAGCACTCATTTCACCGCCATTTCCCAAACCATGTCCGTCAATTCATCAATTTTGACTTTGCCTTCGGGTTTGTACCAAGTCACTGTCCAAGAAATCGAACCACCGAGCAAACGACGCCAAATAAAAGCATCATGTTTGACTTTACCTTGGGCGCGTAGTTTTTCAATCACATCCAGCCAAACTTGCTCGTATTCATTACGCATTTTTAAAAGGTAATCTTGTTTTTCTTTTGATAGCGCAAACCATTCGTGTACTAAAACCGCCATCGCAGCGCCTGTATCACCTGCAATCGAGAGTAACTCCGCTTTAATGAGATGGCGTAATTGCTGTTCCGGGTCGTCTGAACGTTCAGACGCTTCTTTTAAGCGGGCAAAGTTATAAACGATGGTTTGTTCCATCACTGTCGCCAGAATCTCATCCTTGCTTTTAAAATGATGAAACAGGCTGCCCGATTGAATGCCAATAAACTCACCGAGCTGACGAACCGTGGTTTTATCATAACCTTGCTTATAAAATAGATAGGCAGCACCTTGCAGTAAACGTCCACGTGGACTGTCATCAAAACAAACAATCTTGGGTATTTGCTCAATTGAGGTTGCGATCATGCCTATTCGTCTATCCCGTTTAATCTAAAGTCTATTGTAACAAAATTCATTTGATGCATTGTCTTATCTTTTTATAACAAGCATTTGCTTGAGTTTGTCTATTTTTGCCAATACAGCATAGCATTATGCACTTTACAAACCAAGCACTTGCTTGGTAATGTTAAGGCGTTTTTAGCAATAACAATGAGAAAGCGCATGACAACTGTCAAACAGGATGACCAGAGGGTAGTCAAGATTGGGTGTGCATCAGGGTTTTGGGGCGATACCAATACTGCCGCCTTTCAGCTGGTGCATCTGAGTGATATTGATTATTTGGTCTTTGACTATCTGTCAGAAATCACCATGTCGATTATGGCCAAGGCGATGATGATGGATCCAAGTCATGGTTATGCACTGGATTTTGTTAGCCGAGTGATGTCACCACTGATCAATAAAATTGCTGAGAAAAAAATAAAAGTGATCAGCAATGCAG
This sequence comes from Acinetobacter gyllenbergii CIP 110306 = MTCC 11365, assembly GCF_000413855.1. Taxonomy (GTDB): domain Bacteria; phylum Pseudomonadota; class Gammaproteobacteria; order Pseudomonadales; family Moraxellaceae; genus Acinetobacter; species Acinetobacter gyllenbergii. The sequence goes on from NZ_ATGG01000007.1 coordinate 6,570, forward strand.
GTGGGGTGAATCCACTGGCTTGCCGTGATGCCTTACAGAAAATCATTGATGAAAAAGGCTTAGATTTAAAAGTCGCAGTGGTACTGGGTGATGATGTATTACCCAAACATGCTGAATTACTCACCCAAAATGTTCAGGAAATGTTTAATGGCGATGCCTTGCCTGCGCATGTTGCTAGTAGCAATGCCTATCTAGGCGCTGTTGCGATTCGCGATGCTTTAGATTTAGGTGCAGATATTGTGATTACAGGCCGTGTGGTCGATTCAGCAGTTGTGCTTGCCCCATTATTACATGAATACAAATGGTCACTGGATGATTATGACAAGCTGGCACAAGGTTCATTGGCAGGGCATGTGATCGAATGCGGTGCTCAATGTACTGGTGGTAATTTTACCGATTGGCGTCTCGTTCAAGGCTTTGACAATATGGGCTTTCCAATCGTAGAGGTCAGTGCTGATGCTTCATTTATCGTGACCAAGCCGAAAGGGACAGATGGCCTCGTTTCAACTGCGACGGTAGCAGAGCAGATTGTCTATGAAATTGGCAATCCGCAAGCCTATCTTTTACCAGATGTAAGCGCTGATTTTAGCCAAGTGCATTTAGAACAGGTGGGAGAGCATCGAGTCAAAGTCACAGGAGCAACAGGTCGTGCGCCAACTCAGCAATATAAAGTGAGTGCCACCTATGCCGATGGTTATCGTGTCTTGGTCAGTTTCTTGATTGCAGGTCGTGAAGCACCAGAAAAAGCACAAGTGATTGCGGATGCCATTATCAACAAATGTGAACGGGTTTTGGCACTGCGTTCAGTTCCTCCGTTTAGTGAAAAATCTGTTGAAATTCTTGGCATTGAAAGCACCTATGGTACACATGCGAAAGTGAAAGACAGTCGTGAAGTGGTGGTTAAGATCGCGGTAAAGCATCAATTTAAAGAAGCTTGTATGTTCTTTGCGTCTGAAATTGCCCAAGCCTCAACAGGCATGGCACCTGCATTGGCGGGAATCGTCGGCGGTCGACCTAAGGCATCCGCTGTGGTGAAGCTGTTCTCGTTTTTAATTGATAAAAATCAATTAAAAGTCGAAGTCGATTTTTCAGGACAACGTTATCCCGTTCAGATCCCTGTTGGACAATCTTCACAGGATTATGCGCAGCATCTCGTTGGTGACGTAGCCGCGTATCAAGGCGATGAGATTGAAGTTCCTTTAATTGAGGTAGCACATGCACGCAGTGGCGATAAGGGCAATCATAGCAATATTGGGGTGATCGCGCGCAAGGCTGAATATTTACCTTGGATTCGCGCGGCACTGACAGAAGCCAATGTCGCCGCGTATATGCAGCATGTTCTTGACCCAGAGAAATCGAAGGTGATTCGTTACGAATTGCCTGCAATGCATGCGCTGAATTTCATGTTGGAAAATGCATTGGGTGGTGGAGGGATTGCCAGTTTGCGGATTGATCCGCAGGGCAAAGCCTTTGCACAGCAATTATTGGATATGCCAGTGAAAGTGCCTGCACAACTGTTAGAAAAATATTAAGGATGTAAACATGGGTTATCAATCAATTTTCAGGACAGATGCATTTGCTGACAAAGTCATTATCGTAACAGGTGGTGGTTCTGGCATTGGCCGTTGTACTGCACATGAGTTGGCTTCTTTGGGGGCGCAAGTTGTCATCACAGGACGTAAAGTTGAAAAACTGGAAAAGGTTAGCCAAGAAATTCTGGAGGATGGGGGCAAAGTCCATTTTATTGTCTGTGACAATCGTGATGAAGAGCAAGTCAAAAACATGATTGCTGAGGTGCTGGAAAAATTTGGCCAGCTCGATGGATTAGTCAATAACGCGGGTGGACAATTTCCTTCTGCATTAGAGAATATTTCTGCCAATGGTTTTGATGCTGTGGTCCGTAATAACTTACATTCAACCTTCTACTTGATGCGTGAGGCTTATAACCAGTGGATGGCAAAACATGGTGGCAGTATTGTCAATATGACTGCAGACATGTGGGGTGGTATGCCTGGTATGGGGCATTCGGGTGCAGCACGTTCAGGGGTTGATAATCTCACTAAAACAGCTTCGGTTGAATGGGGCAAGTCGGGTGTACGTGTCAATGCAGTTGCACCAGGTTGGATTATTTCTTCGGGCATGGACAACTATAGTGGTGATTTTGCCAAAGTGATCATTCCAAGTTTGGCGAGTAATGTTCCGTTAAAACGTATGGGTACTGAGTCAGAAATCTCTTCCGCGATTTGTTATTTACTCTCCGATGCTGCGGCTTTTGTTTCGGGTGTCACCCTTCGCATTGATGGGGCGGCATCACAAGGCACACGGATGTATCCATTAGCTGATGCGACCAATAATGACGCTTTTAATGGTTTCCATCGTGCTTTTATCCCTGACATATTCAAAACGGATGGAGACTAAACATGAGCATTCTCCAATCTGAAATTGCAGCGGGTGGTGAGCAATATGAGCAAAATCGAGAGGCATTATTAGCGCAGTTGGCTGAAGTTCGTGCTGTGCAGCAAAAAAGCATTGATAAGTCTTATGCAGCAAAACCCAAGTTCGACAAGAAAGGCAAAATCTTGCCGCATGAGCGTATTCGTTTACTGTTAGATGCCGATTCACCTTTTGTCGAGTTGTGTGGCTTGGTTGGCTACAACATGCATGACGATAAAGATGGTTCTGAAGCCGGCGGCGGGGTGATTGCTGGCATTGGTTTTGTCAGTGGTGTACGTACCTTGGTCTCTGCCAGTAACAGTGCAATCAAGGGTGGCACCATGTCACCGATGGGGGTACATAAAACCCTGCGCCTGCAAAAGATTGCATTAGAACAAAAGTTGCCAATGGTGACATTGACGGAAAGTGGCGGGGCAAACCTGAACTATGCGGCTGAAGTCTTTACTTATGGCGGTATGACCTTTGCCAATCAGGCACGATTGTCTGCGGCAGGGATTCCCCAAGTCGCTGTGGTGCATGGCAACGCAACTGCGGGTGGTGCTTATCAACCAGGTTTGTCTGACTATGTGATTGCAGTCCGCAAGCAAACAGAAATGTTATTGGCGGGCCCACCATTATTATTGGCAGCAACAGGCGAAGTGGCGACTGCGGAAGAACTGGGTGGTGCAGAAATGCATACCCAAGTTTCAGGCGTGGCGGAATATCTTGCGGAGAATGATGCCGATGGTATTCGTTTAGCGCGTGAAATTTTTGAACATCTAAACTGGAAAGAACAAATCGCACAATCCAATCAGCATTATAAAGAGCCGCGTTATGCGGCTGAAGAGCTGTTAGGGATTGTTCCGCAAGATCCAAAGCAACCTTTTGATATGAAAGAAATCATTGCACGGATTATCGATGATTCGGATTTTCTCGAATTTAAACAGGAATATGATGCTTTAACAGTCTGTGGCTGGGCCAAAATAGGAGGGCTGCATATCGGCATTATTACCAATAATGGCCCGATCACACCACAGGGGGCAGCTAAAGCAGCGCAATTTATTCATCTCTGTGAACAGACCCAACGTCCACTCTTATTCTTGCATAACACTACTGGTTTTATGGTCGGAACCGATGCGGAGCAGAACGGTATTATCAAGCATGGTTCTAAGCTGATTCAGGCTGTAGCCAATGCAACTGTGCCAAAAATCTCGATTGTGGTGGCAGGCTCTTACGGCGCAGGCAACTATGCGATGTGTGGGCGCAGTCTGTCACCGCAATTTATTTTTGCATGGCCCAATTCGCATGTGGCGGTGATGGGCGCAGCACAAGCAGGCAAAGTCTTGCGTATCGTGGCTGAGGGCAAGCAAAAAGCCTCAGGGATGGAACCGAATCCGCAGATGCTGGATTTCTTGGAACAAAGTACGGCAATGAAATTGGAACAACAGTCGACTGCTTTATTCAATACTGCAATGCTGCATGACGATGGCATCATCGACCCAAGAGATACCCGTAAAGTACTGATCTTTTTATTGCAAACCATTTATGAAGCACAACAACGTGAGTTAAACCCAACGCGATTTGGTGTGTCGAGATTTTAATAATCCCTCCCAACCTCCCTTTAAAAAGGGAGGAGTTCCCCTCTTTAATTAAAGAGGGGTTCGGGGAGATTAAATTTAAGGAAAAAAACAATGAAATTTACCGCAGAACATGATGCTTTACGCCGTACCACACGCCAGTTTGTTGAAAATGAGCTAAATCCTTTTATTCCTGAGTGGGAAGAGGCGGGCCGTTTTCCAATTCATGACGTGTTTAAGAAAATGGGGGATTTGGGCTTATTGGGAATTTGTAAGCCTGAGGAGAATGGTGGTTTAGGACTCGATTATTCATACAACCTTGTGGTGGCAGAAGAATTAGGTCGTGCCGCCTGTGGCGGTGTACCCCTAGCGATTGGCGTGCAAACCGATATGGCGACGCCTGCACTGGCTCGTTTTGGTAGCAAAGAACTACGAGATGAGTTTTTAAATCCTGCGATTCGTGGTGAATATGTCGCGTCGATTGCAGTCTCGGAGGTGCATGCAGGTTCTGATGTGGCAGCCATCAAAACCACAGCAAAAAAAGATGGTGATGACTATGTGATTAATGGCAGCAAGATGTGGATCACCAACTCATTGCAAGCCGATTTCTTCTGTCTATTGGCCAATACTTCTGATGACAAACCACACGTCAATAAATCCATGATTATTGTTCCTGCAAAAACGGCAGGGATCAGCTTTTCAGAACCCTTAAATAAACTGGGCATGCGTTCAACCACCACGGCACAAGTTTACTTTGACAATGTTCGTGTACCACAACGTAACCTTGTCGGTGCAGAAGGTATGGGTTTCATGATGCAAATGATGCAGTTCCAAGAGGAACGCATGTGGGCCTGTGCCAATGCGGTGGGAGGTATGGAAAAGGTCATTCAGCAAACCATTGATTATGCCAAAGAACGTACTACCTTTGGTCAGCCTTTGATTCATAACCAATATGTACATTTCCGTTTTGCAGAACTGATGACTGAAGTCGCAGCCCTGAAAGCTCTAACCTATCAAGCCTGTGAACAGCATATTGCTGGTGAGGATGCGACCTTGATGGCATCGATGGCGAAATTGAAAGCAGGACGCTTAAGCCGTGAAGTGGCAGATAGCTGCCTACAATATTGGGGCGGTAATGGCTTTATGTGGGACAACCCCGCATCACAATTGTTCCGTGATGGTCGCTTAGGTTCGATTGGCGGCGGTGCAGATGAAATTATGTTGGGAATCATTTGTAAGCTCACTGATATTTTGCCGAAGAAACAGAAAAAATAGGAGCGGAAGCATGACAGTTGCAACTTCTCTTGCAAGCTTGGCGTTAGATGACAGCATTCAGCTAGAACAACAGGGCAGCATTTTAACGTTATGGCTAAATCGTCCTGAGAGCCGTAATGCCATGAGTTTGAATATGGTCACTGCCATTCAACAGGTGTTTAGCCAGATTGCCGATGATTCATCCATTCGTGCTGTGGTTTTACGTGGTCGAGGTGGGCATTTCTGTGCTGGCGGTGATATCAAAGATATGGCGAGCTTACGTGTTGAAGCTGCGAATACAGGCAGTTTGCAACCTTATGTTGATTTTAACCGTCGTTTTGGGGCCATGATCGAACAGGTTGATCAAGCACCGCAAACCGTTGTTGCTGTGCTGGAAGGGGCAGTGCTTGGTGGAGGCTTTGGCTTGGCCTGTATTTCAGATATTGCCATCAGCCGTGAGAGTGCTCAGTTTGGTCTGCCAGAAACAGGCTTGGGCATTTTACCTGCACAGATTGCGCCTTTTGTGGTGAAGCGAATTGGTTTGACCCAAGCCCGTCGTTTGGCCTTATTGGGTTTACGTTTTGATGGCAAGACGGCTTTGGACTTAGGTGTGGTTCATCAAGTTGCACAAGATGATGTTGAATTAGAGCAACAACTTATGGATACCATTCAGCAGATTAAACGTGCTGCGCCTTTGGCCTCACGTGCCACCAAAGCCTTATTACATCGAACTTTGAATGAACCTTTAGCACAGCTTTTGGATGATGCCGCACAACAGTTTGCTCAAGCAGTGGGTGGTGCAGAAGGTCAAGAAGGAACCATGGCCTTTATTCAAAAACGTAATCCGAGTTGGTTTGACTGAAATCTCCCCTGATCCCTCTTTGTTAAAGGAGGGACTTCACCTTTTAAAAGGTGGATTGAGAGGGATTTAATAATAGAGATGAAACAATGAGTTTTTCAAAAGTCTTAGTGGCAAACCGTGGTGAGATTGCTGTTCGCGTGATGCAAACAGCTAAAGCAATGGGCTATCAAACGGTTGCGGTGTATTCAGATGCAGATGCCAATGCCCGTCATGTACAGCTGGCAGATGAAGCGGTTTATATCGGTGCATCTAAAGTGGCCGAATCTTATTTATCCATTGCTAATATTATAGCAGCCTGTCAGAAAACAGGAGCTAATGCGGTCCATCCTGGTTATGGTTTTTTATCTGAAAATACCGATTTTGCTCAGGCTTGTCTCGATCATGGCATCACCTTTATTGGGCCAACGGCTGCGGCGATTGAGCTGATGGGGAGTAAACGTCTTTCTAAAATTGCCATGATTCAAGCAGGGGTGCCGTGTGTGCCTGGTTATGAAGGTGATCAGCAAGACCTTGATTACCTAGCACAACAAGCTGAGAAGATTGGCTATCCTTTAATGGTCAAAGCTTCTGCGGGCGGTGGTGGGCGTGGCATGCGTCTGGTCCAACACGCTGCTGATATATTAGAGGCATTGAAAACAGCACGTTCCGAAGCAGAGAATGCCTTTGGTTCGGGTGAGTTGATTTTAGAAAAAGCGGTGATTGCCCCACGTCATGTCGAGATTCAGGTCTTCGGCGATACGCATGGCAATTATGTGTATTTATTTGAACGGGACTGTTCGATTCAACGCCGTCATCAAAAGGTGGTTGAAGAGGCGCCTTGTCCAGTGATGACACCTGAACTACGTCAGAAAATGGGTCAGGCTGCTGTTGCTGCAGCTCAAGCGTGTGATTATGTCGGGGCTGGCACGGTCGAGTTTCTGCTGGATCAATCGGGTGAATTCTATTTCTTGGAAATGAATACCCGTTTACAAGTCGAACATCCAGTGACAGAAATGGTCACAGGCTTGGATTTGGTGGAATGGCAATTGCGTGTTGCCAATGGTGAAACCCTGCCTTTACAACAACATCAGTTGGTCTTAAATGGACATGCGATTGAAGTCCGTTTATATGCGGAAGATCCACGTCAGGACTTTCTGCCACAAACAGGTAAAGTGCTGCGTTGGCAAGCAGCAGGTGCGGATGGCAGTTTACCCAATGTTCGTGTTGATCATGGTATGCTGGAACACGGTGAAATTAGTCCCTTCTATGATCCGATGGTGGCCAAAGTGATTGCCTACGGCAAGACCCGTCAGGATGCGATTCGTCTGCTTGCCAAAGCGGTTGATGATTGTGTATTGCTTGGGGTGAATAGCAATAAGCAGTTTCTTGTCAATTTATTGCGCCATCCGATTATTGTGGCTGGGGATACCAACACTGCATTTATTCAGCAACATTTCCAAGAAGATGTCAGCCTGCACCAACAAACGTTGACACTCGAAAGCTTAGCCGTCGCAGCCGCATTGTTTAGCCAGCAAAATCAGCAGCAAGTCGCTTGGCAAACCGGTGTTAGTATGCCGTTTCCACTGAAATTGAAATATGCCGATCAGCAGATATTGCTGCATGTGCAAAATGATCAGCAGCAGGTCAAAGTTGCGTTATGTGATCAACACGCGACAATCAAGATTATAAGCATCAGTGATGAACAGGTTGTTTATAGCTGTGAAGGTGTTCGACGCAAGCTCGCCTATGTCTTCGATCAAAATCAGCTGTATTTAGATAGAGGCAATGGTAATAGCGTGCTTGAAAATATTACTTATGCAGCCCCAGAGGCAGCAGAAGTGGTGGGTGATGGCAAAATCCGTGCGCCAATGGACGGTGCGATTGTGAATCTACTGGTCAATGTCGGAGATTCGGTAACAAAAGGGCAGACCTTATTGGTGCTTGAGGCGATGAAGATTCAGCAACAAATCAAATCCGATGTCGATGGCGTTGTCGAGGAGTTGATTGGTCAAGTCGGGCAACAGGTGAAAAAACGTCAATTGTTGTTAAACCTCAGCACGACTTGAGGGTGGCAATAGAATAGAACAAAAAAGCGAGGTGTTATGCCTCGCTTTTTAATAGGTGCAGCACCGCATCTAAAGAATGCTTTGAATTCCCTTGCAATTCTTGTGTTGCAAATTCAGCTAATGCTCGTTCATGCGCCAATAAATACTGGAGAAAGTCTTGTGTGTTGGCATCGGCGTGTTGCTGCATCCGCTCAAAAGTGACCATAAATGGTTGTGTACCTTGCTTAAGTAAATGCATGGCTAGTTTCCATGGCAGTTTAGCCATCGCAACGCCTGATGCTTTGGCCTGTAACTTAATATGCAAACGAATTGTGGCTGTTTGACCTTGTTGAATTAAGTACTGCTGTAACTTGCGTAGGGTTTGGGTTTCCAGTTTGGCCAAAGTTTGCCATTTTTGTTGTTGCTCAATTGAGCGTGCATATTTGGCGGCATTTAAAAAGATCAGTTCACCCAGTATTTCTGATTCAAGTGCTGTGTTGAGGTCGTGTTGATATTGTGGGTAATACATCGCTGATTTCCTTTAATTTATGTGTCTTATTGGTTTTTTCTAGCGAATGGCCACAGTATTTGTTTGAGATAAGTCTTTGGTAGCGCAGTCTTTAACCCGACTTGTCCAGCTTTTACGGGTTTGCTTTCAAAGTAATATGTCCCAAACAGATGATCCCAGATCATCCAGAATTCACCAAAGTTTTTACGACCAAAACCATGTTTATGATGCCAGCGATGGACTTCGGCAACCCCGAGCAAATGCCTAAAAGCACCTAAAGAATAATCCAGATTGGCATGCTGGAAAGCCAAATGAATGGCAGTTAATCCCATCCATGTACCAATTAGATTGGCTGGCGCTCCCACGAGTGTGACACAGATAATGCTCGGTGCTGCGAGCAGAATAGCGCTTAAGGGATGCCGACGTTCACCATTCAGCCAATATAATCGTTCAGAACTATGATGAAGAGCGTGCAGTTTCCATAGAAATCGTTTTTTATGACTGAAGTAATGCATCAGCCATAAGCCAAAATCGATGATGAGACCGACAATAAGTAATTGTAGCCAGATCGGTAGAGAGGCTGGCCAAAAGCTCGGAATATGGATCAGCTGCCGAAATAAAGTAATGCATTCTGCGGTAATAAAAATCATGATGATACTCAAGCTGGCATGCAGAATATCAACACCTGTATCTTCGTGATCGTTTAACCAGGTTTGCTCATAGGGCTGAATCTGCTCAAGCAGAGCAACCAGCCCAATCGCAACGGCTGCGATTAAGGGTACATAAGGCCAATAAGAAAGCGTGCCAGTTGCAATGGGGAATAAAAAAAACAGACTCAGCCCCATAATCAAGGGATAACTGCTATAGCGAATGAGGTACTGGATTAACTTCGGCATGGTGTATTGTTCCAAAACAATGAACAGTCACTATGCCTGTGCGATTGCAGGACTGAATTGAACAAAACAGCTATTTATTCAATAAAGAAAATTTTCCCCTGCATATCACTCAGTTCCGATGGGCGCACTCCCAATAACTCGATACAAGTTCGTGTGAAATGCGCTTGATCAGCAAAATTAGCTTGGTGAGCTGTATCCGTTAAGGCGAGTCCTTCTTGCATTTGGGCTAATCCACAGATGAGACGTAACCATTTGCGATAACTGCGTAAAGGTAGTCCTGCCTGTTCACGAAACCAGTGCGAAAAGCGACTTTCAGATAAACCTGCAATTTGTGCTAAATATTGACGATCAGGAATGTTGGATTGCAAGACACCTTGATAAAGCAACTCTAGTATGTGTTCAAGCTTCCGTGGATTGCTCTGGGAGGCATGGTTGTTCAGTGGTGTCGTTTTTAAGAAATGGGCTAAGCCATGATTGAGGGGAGTCTTTAGACAAAAGCTTTGTCGTAATTGTTGTTGTAGATCTGTGGATACCTCATATACCTGTGTTGCTCGATGCAGATCTAGATTGAATCGGGTGGTGAGTGCATGATGGGTATCAAGATAGATTGACAGATAGTCGCCTGTTATAAGTTGATGCTTTAGCTTGGCAGGAATGAGTAAAGTCGGTGCTTGATAACGTTGGCCATCAGCAATCACTTGTACAGCTTGATCTGGGTTCAAGGACATGGTGATTTGATGCGCATAGTGGTGGTGAGGGTGATTGTTTCCTGATTGTCCAAGAAAAGCGCCAACTCCCAAAGCAATTGCTGCTTGACCAGTCCAACCAGAATTCACATGTTTAACGCTGCTCATGCCACATCATGATCTTGAAGTGATTGAATGGCTTATTTAGCGGGAATACATGTTGTTTGTCAAATGAGCGAATGGCGGGACTTTTAAAAGTCACATTTTTGTTTAACGCCGACGCATTGTTTATCTAAATGGTCGGCTGATTTTTATCAGAAATGAGAAATAAATTTAAGCTGCTATCCGTTGAGTTCAATGTGTTAAGAGAACATTTTTAGACGCAGACTTTCTAAACGGCTTTGATATTGCTTTTGCCATTCCTCATTTGAGAGTTGTGCTTTTAACGGCTCCATCTCTTGTTGTAGCTGTTGTACAGCCTGCTGATATTGGTCGACTTGTTGCTGTTGTTGAGCTTCACGTTGTTCTCTTTGCTGTACCTCTTGGCGTTGCTGCTCAGTCAGATAACGTTGTTGCAACATCTGCTTTAAGCGTTGCGTTTCAGCAGGGCTATGTTGCCCTTGATTGATTAAACCGAGCGCTTGTTCATAAAGTCCGATTTTATTTTCTTGTTGAGTTGCATCAGGGTACTGTTTTTGTAGCTGCTCAAATGCTTTTAAACGTTGTTCAGCACTCAGTTTTTGATTCTGTGCCAAATCATTGTAGGTAAACCGATAATCTGCATAGCCTCGTTCTTGCCCAAAACCCAGCATCGCTTCGGCTTGTCCCAAGGTTTGTTCTCTGAGCTTCCATAAGGCATCAAAGCGTTCTTTTGGTGATAACGACGTTGATAACACGGTACTTTGCATGCGTTGTTCATATTGCGGCAGACGTTTTATTAGATTTTCCACCAAATGTGCAAAGTTTTGATCGGGATAATTAGCTAAAGCTTTTGCTAAAGCTGCATTACAGTCGGATACAGGGCAGTTGGCTTTAAAATCATTGAGAAACTCGGTGATATTGCCAGGTTGCTGTTGTAGTATTTTTAATTGTTTTAAAAGTGACTCTTGAAAAACTTCGTCCTTGGTTTTGTTTGGCATGCCTTCATTACTCACCTGTGTTGATGAATCTTGAGATGATGCGGTGGATTTGGTTTGCTGAATTGCAGCGGAAGAGGCAGTGCTCTTCCAAACTACAATCCCAACCAAGACCACGACAACAATAAGCATTGTCAGCAATAGTCTTTTATTCATACCGAATTCCGTTTATGGGCCGTAATTAAATTGCCCCATCACAGGGAAGTGATCTGAAAGATCCCATGTCATATACAGTGGGTCCGCTGTGGTACGTAAGATACGCACATCATTACGCGACTGAGTCGGTTGACGGTGGTTATTTGATGCTACCACATAGTCTAGATATTCGACTGTTGCACCCCCTGAACCCGCTGCTCCAGCCAACTTATTCACGCGTGGGTCAAAAGTCGATGCAGTATAACCTGTGCTTGGTGCTGCGGTGGCATTCAGATTGGTCAACATGTCTTGATAATCTTGCGGCCATAACAGTTTATTCACATTGAAATCACCGCCCATGAGTACTGCATCAAAACTTGGAATATTTTGTTGATTGACCAATTGGCGAATTTGTTTGAACTGAACCTGACGCAATGCGCGTGCTGCATCGGTATCAAAAGAAGCGGTATGCGTAGAGGTCACATGATAGGCCTTACCATTCTTAATGATTTCTGCATACAACACACCTTTATCTGCAAAACAATCAGTTCCGGTACAGTCTGGATAAATCAATTGTGCCGTTTTGACGATTGGATAACGGCTCACAATCACCAAGCCACTATCAAACAAGTTATAGCCAGAACCGACTGGAATATGAGTTTGATATGGGTACTGTTGCGCCAGTTGATTCAGCATGCCAGTACGCGATGAAGCAAAGGCTTCTTGCATCATAATCACATCGTAACCGTTTAAATGATTTGGTAATTCAGCCAAGCGTTCGCTGATTTTACTCGCCACCATCGGGAGGGCATAAATATTATAAGTCAGTACTTTGAGCTCATCGGCACTGGCCGAAACAGGCTCTTGAAGTGTGTTTTGATGAATAGTGTAGTGGAAATCATCATAGCCCCCCGTGTACTCAGCTTTTACCGCTGCTTGTGCAGATAAACCAGCATAAGTTGTGCTAATACGATGTACATCACGATCTGAATACCAAGGTGATGTTGTGGTCGCCGTTTGAATCCCATGTTTAATATTGCTGCCCGACCAAGTCCCCGTCATGGTTTGTTTTAAAGTGACTTGTGAATTGCCACTGCTGAGAACGGTATCAAAGTTATAGGTTTTACCAGATTTGATCCCAGTATAACGGTTGATACGTAACACCCGTTTGGTCTCGTAGGGTGCAAGTTGAGTCGCTTCCTGCGCCCATTGATTGCCTTGTTCTAAGCTTGCCCCAGTTTGATTGACTTGTATTGATACGGTTTGTGGCGTGGTATTGGTCACAAACACGTAGGAATCAGCCAAGGTCTGTTGGGTAGAAAAACCACTGATTAAGAGCGCGACCCCTGCGCCTAGTTTTAAGCTCTTCAGCTTCATCTTTATCTCTCCATAGTGCTTAATAATGTTTGAACAAATACATATTTCATTGTTGAAATTATTCATTTGTGAAAATTTTATGATTGTTATTTGTTCGAAAGTCATAATAATGAAAAAATATTGCTAAATCATTTAAATTTCTAACCATTCATCTGATGTTTTTAAAAACAATGTTTTATTTCATAATTCTGACTTTTATTGGGCTTTATTCGTGCATTTTGACAGTTTTTTAGTGAAATTTAGAAAATGATATGATTCAAAAATGAAAATTGAAAAGTAATCTATTTATTATAGGGGCTATAAATGAACAAAATCTGACAAACTCGTTATGCTTGTCAGATTTTTTGAGATAAAACGGTTTTAAGCTTGGTCAGCGTCGACGATTGCGCTACTGGTTTGTTTTAGACTATAGAGCAGTTGTCCCAGCAATACATCTTTATTGCTTAAAGTCACCATCACCATGGGATGATGCGGAGCAGGGATGGAGGTGAGAATCGCTTTACCATTTTCAGCGTCCAAGGTAATACTTTGACATCCAGTCAGCTGAATTTCATTGAGAAACGCCGTCACCATGGCCAAGATTGAACTACTGACAGCGGCAAGTTTGGTGCTGTTATAAGGGTTCTTCTTGTAAATGGAGGCCAGCTCAAATCCATCTGTTGAGCAGAGCATAATATAATCGACCCCTCGGATATTGGTTAAAATATCATTGGCCTGCGCTTTAGCAAACTGAATCAGCTCTTTCGGCGCTGTACGTTGCTGACTGGGAATACTGAACATAATTCTTCTCTTTATAAAGTAATTAATTTGTTGCTTTTAAATTGACTTCTAATGCTGCTATGAGAGATTCAATCATCAGCAAAATATGTTCTTGTTTGCGAGCATCAATGAAAAATAAAGGGTATTGGTAGTCATTTTGAATTAACCATTCACGATAGATCGTTGTTGGCTGTCCTTTATTTTCATCCACATGGGTAATGCCAATTGAAATGTTTTTAGTATAGTCTTTAAAGGTATCTAGATAGCCCTCTAGTTCTTCGATGGGTACTTTACTGTTGTGATCAACCAGTAAAATAACCCCCAAAGCGCCTTGGCAAATCACAGGCCAAATAAAGTCAAAGCGTGATTGTCCAGGGGTACCATATAAGCCCACTTTGACACCGTCATCTAAAGTAATCTCACCATAATCAATACCTACCGTAGTTTGCATTTTATTATGGGCCTGACTGTCTGTATTGAATGCTTCGGTTGCGAGGACAGGAATTTCTGAAAGCGATTTGATCGCTTCGGTTTTACCTGCGCCCATGCTTCCTGCAAAGACAATTTTATATTGTTGGAGAATCATATCAATCCTTAAAGCCCAAAGCGGCGTCTGATTTTGCCGAAAAATTTATTTAAAAAACCTTGTTGTTCAATTGTTTGTTCAGTCGTTTCGATTCGTAGGTAATGACTTTCTGAAGCAGGGATAATACCGCCATTGTCAGAAATAATGCAGGCAGCGATAAATTGTTGAACCGTTTGAATAGGAAGTTTTAATTGTGTTGCAACTTGATAGAGTTGGGCTCCTTGTATAAAGCAAGCAGAAAGCAATAAAGTGGTTTTACGGTCAGTGCCTTGAGCTGGCTGTGGCCAATATTCAATTTTGTAGTATTCATTTTCATTTGGGGCTAAACGCTGAAACTCGAGTGAATGCCAAAACAGGTTCCATAACCAATCTTGCAAGTTATATTCAACTTTGCGAGAAACTTTGGTGAAGTTTGAGGTGGTCGCAAATTCATATTTAAAACTATGGTTGGTTTGTGTGTGGGTACGGGTTGGTTCTAGCCATGCAATTTGACTTCGCGTATCAATAATGGCCAAAGTACCGTGGTCATCAAACAAATGCAGACGGGCATTTTCAGGATTTAACATGTCCGTTAAATATTTTTCATTGATGGCATTATGTGTCGAGGTCGATTCGATCTTGGGTTGTTGCGCTTGTTGATGGGTGATATAGCTTAAAAGGCGAAGATGAATCCAGTTTTTTAATGCATCCGTATGCTGAAAAGGTAAGTAAAGGGTATTGTGTTCTTCAATATGCTGTGAGCCTTCTCCTTTTGCAATTTTTAAGCAGGGAAGTTGTTTTTTTTCTAAAATGCGTTGAATACCTTCGGTTTCAAAGAAATTTTCATTTATTAATAATAAATCGATATTCGGATCGGCAATATTGATCCAGTTAATGCCAAATTCATGAGGTATTGTTTTTCTAAGCTCTATTTTTAACTCATCTGAAACTTTTAAACTTATACCTGAAATTGCGATATTGATGCAATGTCCATTCATAGTATCACTTTAATATTTTATAAAATATTGGACTGCATAAAATTAGTCTAATACTAAAGACTAATAATAGACCGCTTGCATATTTATATTTTCTTATTGTGAATAATAAGAAGATAATAAATATACAAGAAGCCTAATATATTAAGTAATTTGAAACTTAGAATTAAGCAAAATCTAATTCTTTTTCAAATGTTTTTAATTCGTGGCGAGCCATCGCAAGGTTAGATTTACTGCGATCGAGTACGAGATAGAGGAACAGGTTGCCATTGCTTTCTAGAGGGCGGATTAAGTGATATGCCTTACCCAGTGTGATCAGAATATCTTCAATGTCATCGTTAAGTTTCAGCGAGTTAGCTACACGGCGTTTTGCTCGAATAACTTCGGTATTACCCGCAGCCGCCAGTTCTAAGTCGATTGAGCCCCCACCTTGGGTCGCTAGCGCCAAGCCACTTTCTGTATCTACTAATGCTGCTGCAACGAACCCATCAATATTTGTTAAGCTTTCTAATGAAATTTTAGCCATGATTTTATCTCTACTAATACATCTTTGTTTATGAATTTATATTCGCCACTTCTGTTTTTGATTAGTTTTCAAAAGTAGTTAATCTCATTATAGGAAACTCTTTTATTAAATCAATCATACTTTAAAATAATTGAATTGACTGATTTGCTAGTAATTGACAATTTTTGTCAAACAAACAAATAAAAATACTAATTAAGGATTGAATTTTATTTTTAATGTGATTTTATTCACATTAATATTGGGTTTTAATAGTTAGCTTTGATTGTAAATAAATGTAAATTATTTTTTATTAATATAGGTAAATTCATATTTTAAATAAAATTAAGGCAATAATAAGTCTATGATAAAGAAAGTAATCATACCTTCTTTATCATTTAAACAATGAGATTAAACCGAAACTAATTGGCAATATGAACAATACAAAAAGATCAGAATGACCAATGCCACGATTGGTGAAACGATATAGGCCCATGCAGGAGTTTCTGGCGTTTCTACCTCAGCAACAGGTGTATGGTCAGGCGTAATCGGTTGTGCTTGATGGACCATTTGATTGAATTCTTGCATGGTTGCTTCGAGTGATACTTCTTGTTGAATAACTGGCTTTGAACCGAGTAACTCGGGCAACTGATTGGTCGACCAGACCCAGTCTTCCGCCTGTCCAGACAAATGTTCGATTTGGCCCAATAACAGTTCTGTCAGTCCGGTTTGACCAAAACTACCTGTTTGGTCAAGCTGCTTAAGCTCGGTCAGTTGCAAAGTAAGGACATCTGAAAGGTTGTTCTCCAATTCAGCGCTTTTAAGGGCTGACTGATTATGAGCTGAAGTGGTAAGATGGCGAGCAATTTCTTGAATATATAGCGGATCAGCTGTTTGAACTTCTTGATACAGTTTCTGTGGATTCTGCTTCCATAGACTAATCAGTTGCCCAAGGGCCAATACGTTGACTTCATTTATAAACGCTTGTTTTTCTTTAGGAGAATATTGACCAAAAAGTTGTGGTTTTTGAATTTTAATTTGTTCAGCAAAATATTGAACTAAGTCAAATGCCATCGTGCCTATCCTCGCTTAATCTAAAATTCTTAGTGAAGGTTTCTTTTTCGTTGTCTCAGTTTCTTGCTTTGTTTCTTCAACCGATGTTACAGCCGTTTCTTCAATTTCGGCATATTCAGAAGGATCGAAAAATAGGCCTTGACCATTTTCTCTGGCATAAATCCCCAGTACGGCACGAATCGGCACATAAATTTCTTTTGCGACACCACCAAAGCGTGCAGAGAAGGTAATGGCTTCATTACTCATGTGCAGTTGATGAATGGCATGTGGAGCAAGGTTTAAAACAATTTGACCATCTTTCACAAATTGTAGTGGTACATCAGTATGCGGTTGTGTCGCATCCACTAATAAATAAGGGGTGAGCTGGTTATCGCAAATCCATTCATAAATGGCACGAGCAAGATATGGGCGTGTAGGCGTAAAAGTTATTTGCTCAGACATAATTGAAAAACTTATTAAATCGTAGAAATCAAATCATTGTAGCTGTTTTTTTCTTGAGCTGTCATTGATTTAATGAACGATGGTCGGCTAAAGATACGATGACAATACAAGAATATAGGTCGACAGTGCTGTGCAGGGAGTTCAACCCCCATACTTTTGAGCCGTATAAAGAGCGGGGCTAGCATACAATCAAGAATTGAAAATGTTTCCGACATAAAATAAGGGAAATGTTGAAACAGCGGGGTGAGTGAAATCAAAGTATCTCTCAGTTCTTTCTGTGCTTTCTGTTTTTGTTTTGGGTCTAAACTATCGACATGTTTCAGCATATGGTCAGCAAGTTGGAACCAGTCTTGTTCAAAGCGCCAGATATATTGACGTTGTTCTGCACGCGCCATCGGAGCATCAGCATAGAGTTTATTCTGGCGATAGCGGTCATCTAAATATTCAGCAATGACATTGGCAGAAAACAGTTTTAGATTCTGCTCAATTAACATCGGAAGTTGATTATAGGGATTAAGATCAGCCAAATCCTCATCCTCATGATCAGTAATAATCAGTTGGTATTTGATTTGTTTTTCAGCGAGTAAAAAACGAATCCAATGGGAACGGAAATCATCTGCATGGCTATAAAGCGTAATGCCTTGGACGGGGGTTGGGGGATTTTCTAGAGACATAAGTCCAAAAAATTATGGTTGACTGTTTAGAATACTAAAATTAACGTTGGAAATCACTTAAAGCTGAACAATATGCTTGTTACAGAATAGATTTATGATTCAATTAGTTCAAAGAGAGAAGAAGGGAATGGAACGATATTACTTTACTGTGCTGTGTAGCGCGTTATTGCTCGGTGGTTGTGCAAGCTCAGTGCCCAAGCCAGCAAGTGTTGTATCATCAGAAGAAAGTGGAGCAGCTACAGATGTCGCGATTGCTGCGGCTGTTGATCAGGATGACTCACAATATGGTGGAATAAAACAACAGTATGTGGTCAAAGGTTGTAAAGTGACGATTTATAACGATGGACCAATCCAAATGGTGAATGAAAAAACTGACCAACCCTGTAATGCACCGATTCCTAAAGATCATCAGTTTTCGAAAAGCACTAAAACCTATCAGCAGAATGGCTGTACGATCACGGAATTTGCTGCAGCCGATGGGATGGGTGATGCCATGATGGATTGTTCTAAAAAGAAATAACGAAAAGTAGGCTATAAAAAAACCTCGGATAAATCCGAGGTTTTTTGTCCAATTCGTAAAACGATTAACGTTTAGAGAATTGAGGACGTTTACGAGCTTTACGTAAACCAAGTTTCTTACGTTCAACTTCACGAGCATCACGTGTAACGAAACCAGCTTGACGAAGAGCAGGTTTTAAAGTTTCGTCAGAAGCGATCAATGCACGAGTAATACCGTGACGGATAGCGCCTGCTTGACCACCAATACCACCACCTTTAACAGTGATGTAAAGGTCAAATTTTTCAGTAACTTCTAAAAGCTCTAAAGGCTGACGCACAACCATACGAGCAGTTTCACGACCGAAATATTGCTCAAGCGTACGGTTGTTAATTACGAGTTTACCTGTACCAGCTGATAAGAAAACACGTGCAGTTGCGGTCTTACGGCGACCTGTACCATAATTAGTAGCCATGTGCTGTATCCCTTAGATGTCCAAAACTTGTGGCTGTTGAGCAGTATGAGGATGCTCAGTACCAGCGTACACTTTCATTTTTTTGATCATTGCATAACCAAGAGGACCTTTTGGTAACATACCTTTAACAGCTTTTTCTAAAACTGCTTCAGGTTTGTGAGCAATTAACTTCTCGAAGTTAGTCTCACGGATACCACCAGGGAAACCAGTATGGCGATAATATTTCTTATCAAGCGCTTTTTTACCAGTCACTTGAACGTGTTCAGCATTGATCACAACGATGTAGTCACCAGTGTCAACGTGAGGAGTATAAGAAGTCTTGTGCTTACCGCGTAAACGACGAGCGATTTCAGTCGCAAGGCGACCTAAAGTTTTGCCAGAAGCATCAACAACATACCAGTCGTGTTGAACTTCAGCTGGCTTAGCGCTGAGAGTTTTCATTTAAACCACTACCTATTATAGTTGGTTTGGACGGTGAAATCTGTCCAAACAAAAGGAGACCGAATTCTACACGGTTTTATAAAAGCACACAAGAAAAATTAGCCTGAGACGCCAGAATTTGCTGCAATGTGACCGATTTGGGAACTAAGGCGCCCTTTATTGATGGCAACATTATTTGCCTTGTGAGAGCGTTTGATTTGTCCTATTATTTTTCTAGCAAATGTTTGAAATAAATAGAAGTATTAAGCTTTTCTGCTGGGGAATTTGATGCGGTTGTCGTTTTCTACAAAAATTGTTGTCGTCACCTTATTGATCGGCGTTTGTTCAACACAAACTAATGCACGACGACTTTACAAATGGGTAGATCAGACCAGTGTGACCAACTATTCTGAATTTCAACCCAAAGAGGGAACCAGTCGTAAACTTGAGGTGCTGGAAAGTCGAGGCAATGACCATGTAGACCCAGCGATGGCTGTCACTACAGAAATGAAAGCGATTGAAATTCCTGTTGACCAAATGAATCTGCAAGGACAAAGCTCAAATACAGCGGCGCAAGTGGTTCAACCTGCAACCGCACAGACCGTGGTCAAGCAAGGGTCAATCGCAGCGCCATATATACGCCCAGTCAATACAGTGGTTGCGCCAACGACTGTAGAGAAGAAAGAACCTCAACAGTCACAAGCAGCGACCACCGTTGAAAAGAAAGAAGTTGTTAATAATCCATTGGCAGATAAAGCTGCCAGTGCTGTTGTGGTTACTGAGAAAAAAGAAGAAGCAGTGGTGGTACAGGCTGAGAAAAAAGTACAGCCCAAGATCAATCCATGGACACGTAAGGTTGAGTTCGTACCTTCTAATCTTGTTCCGCAAAACCTGTCTAAAGCACCGCCAACTGAGCGCTGAGGTATCTGCTTGATTGAGCGGGTAAAATAATGTTTTATGAGCGTGAATCCAAATAAAGAAGAGTCATGATATTGCGCGTTAAACAGTTTTTTTGGGGCTGTCTATTCGGTTTTGTAGCAACCTATGTGGTGCTGGTGACCTCGTTCTGTAGTTATTACGGTTTCAGTGGTATGGTTGGTGTGGCTTTAGTGAGTATGTTCATGCATTTCACTCCTTTTCCATATCTGCTTTATTTCGCAGGTGGACTGATTTTTTTATTCATCCCGGCACAGCGTTTTCCCCATATTCATCGTCAGCTGTGGAAATGGCTTTTTATTGCCATTGTTGTGGCGGTGCTTTTAATTTTCTTTTCAGAAATTGCCCATCAGCTCGGCTGGTTAAATGCCGAGTTTCATCTGCCACGAAAAGCTGAAGACTAGATTTCTGACCGGAAACATTGCGAAGTTTATATAACCTTAAGTTAGGCACTTTTTCGACAGGATTTTACGAATTTACAATGCGGTGCGATGACATTTTCTTTTGCATTGGTTCGAGAGCATAGACAGGGATGGCGTTTAAACTATATTTATAAAAATGTAGGCTATACTGTATTTCGATTTTGGTTACACTAGAGCGAATCAAAAAGATTGGCGATACCTATGCTCCCTTTATATGTCACTTCAGGTGAACCTGCAGGAATTGGCCCAGACATCTGCCTGAGTTTGGCAGCGCGTATCGATGAACGCCCTGTGGTTGTGCTTGCCGATATGCAGATGTTGCAGCAACGCGCCAATCTTTTAGGTATTGATGTTGAACTGATTGCTTATCAAGGACAGACTGAATCTAGTTTGCAGGGACAACTTTTTGTTGAGCATGTGCCTTTATCCAACACAGTTTTTTTAGGGCAGCTAGATTCAGCCAATGCCGCTTATGTGTTGGAACAATTACGTCGTTCAGCCGATTATGCGATGTCAGGTCAGAGTGTGGGTGTGGCTACAGCGCCTGTACAGAAATCAATTATCAATGACGCAGGTATCGCATTTAGCGGACATACCGAATATTACCAAGAGTCCGCAGGTGTGGATCGTGTGGTAATGATGCTGGCAACGAAAACATTAAGGGTTGCCTTAGCGACGACACACTTACCCTTGCGGGATGTGCCTGATGCCATTACTAAAGATCGTTTGCAGCAAGTGATTGATATCCTCATTCACGACTTGAAAAGCAAATTTAAAATCACTGCCCCTCGTATTTTAGTCTGTGGTCTGAATCCGCATGCAGGTGAGGATGGTTATTTAGGTCGAGAAGAAATCGAAATCATTAATCCTGTGCTGGAAAGTTATCGCGCACAGGGGATTAACATGAGTCTCAGTTTACCTGCGGATACCTTGTTTACCCCAGAAAATCTAAAAGATGCCGATGCTGTTTTAGCGATGTATCACGATCAAGGTCTACCTGTGTTAAAATCACAAGGCTTTGGTGAAGCAGTTAACATTACATTAGGCTTGCCCTTTATTCGAACTTCGGTCGATCATGGTACAGCACTTTCTCTTGCAGGCACTGGACAGGCAAAAGCATCAAGCTTGCATGTCGCAGTGGATTTAGCCTTATCTATGGCCTATACATCGATATAACTGATGAATTAAAAAAGAACATAATTGAGTGTTGATATGAGTTTTGCTTTGGAGCAGATGAAACACATCCGCTTTGCTGGTGTGCAATGGCTTTGCATGAGTCGGATCACTAAATTTGCTATGATGCTGGCGGCATTTATGTTGTCAGCCTGTTCTTCTACTCGGGTTGAACATAGTCTTTACGACTTAAAGATTCTATCATTGCAAATTCCACGACAATCGGCAGATGTTGTCGTCTATGCTAGCCCAACAGGCGTAGAGAGCCTAAAACGGAGTCAGGAGAAATTTAATCTGGCTTTGGATGCTATGAACGCAAAATATCCGAATCATAACGGTATGAATAAAATTCTCAAGGATGCGAGTACAATCAATGCTAATATTGATTTGCTTGTGAAGCATCAAGACCAGATTGAAGCCTTACAAAATTTCGATTTATACCTACAGGAAAATATTCCTGAAATTCAGGCTGAATATAATCTGCTGACCGATCATCTAACGCGATTAAACTATCCGTCATCTCAAGTCATTATCGCAAAAAACCAAGTTTTTGTAGCTGAGCGTATTCTTCGCTCAATGCATAAAGTAACTCTGGGGGATAAGCATCTTGTTGAGAATATAGATGATTTTTTTGCTGATCTGGAAACATTTAATCTTTACCTAGAAGCACAGCTCAAAGGGAATCCTGAATTAGGTGTGACGCGTGTTAAAGATGTGGAAGGGCGTGAGAGTTTGTTGTCAATTCAAGAGAGTACTCAGGAAATCTTGGCATCTAGAGAGCTTAATCTACTGAGTAAACGAGAATTTCTTTCCATGGTCTATAAAGCTGCTAGAGAAAATTTGACCAAGTCAGATGAACTTTTTAATGGTCTGAATGAATTAATGCTTAATACGCAATCAGGGCAATAAATTTATGTGGAGAATTTTATGTATCAAATTAATGCCCTAAACCCTAAAGATGAAGGGCATCAGGCTCGAAAACGTTTTGGTCAAAACTTCTTACATGATCAACGTGTGATTGCTAAAATTGTACGCTCAGTGAATCCGCGTGCGGGCGAAAATATTGTCGAAATCGGACCAGGTTTGGCGGCATTGACTTCACCTTTGATTGGCGAGTGTGATGCGTTGACCGTGGTTGAGCTAGATCGCGATTTGGCTGCTGGTTTACCGGGTCGTGTGCCGCATCCTGAACGTTTGACCATTATTGAAGCTGATGCTTTAAAATACGACTTCACTCAGTTGTTCCAAGAAGGTCGCCCACTTCGTGTGGTGGGGAACTTACCCTATAATATTTCAACGCCTTTGTTATTCCATCTCTTGGAGTTTGGTGACAAAGTGAAAGACATGCACTTCATGTTGCAAAAGGAAGTGGTTGATCGTATTACGGCAACACCAAACACCAAAGAATATGGCCGTTTATCGGTGATGATCCAGTATTACTGTAAGCCTACTTTCTTGTTTGAAGTGCCACCAGGCTCATTTAATCCGCCACCAAAAGTGACGTCAGCGGTTTTCCGTTTAGAACCCTATGACACTAAACCGATTGTGGCAAAAAATGAGAAAGCATTGGCGCGTTTAGTGGGGCATGTGTTTACCCAACGTCGTAAGACCTTACGTAATAGCTTAAAAGGCATGTTGGTTGAAGATGGCTTTGAGAAAGCGGGTGTAGATCCAATGGCACGTCCAGAAACGCTGAGCTTGGCTGATTTTGTTGCGCTTTCTGATCAGATGGTGGCTTGATGTCTAAGCGCTATAACTACGTTATTGGTGATGTACAAGGCTGTTTCGAAGCACTGAAAGCATTGCTCAAAGAAATCCGTTTTGATCCAGACCAAGACTTTTTATGGTTTGCGGGTGATCTGGTTGCACGTGGTGAAAACTCGGTGGGCGCATTACGCTTTATTAAAAAGCTGGCTGATCGTGGCGCTGCAGCAACCGTACTGGGTAATCATGACCTGACCTTGATTGCTTGTGCACGCGGGTTTAAAAAGGCCAAAGACAAAGATCATACCCAAGAAGTAATTGATGCGATTGATGGTGATGAGCTGATTGATTGGTTGCGTAAACAGCCATTGAGCTTATCTCCGAATGCACAGACCTTGATTACTCATGCAGGTGTACCTTGTATCTGGAATACCGAAAAAACGGTGACATTGGCACAAGAAGTCCAGCAGGTAGTGGGTCATGATGATCTCTCGGTTTTGGATGGTTTTCTTGCCGAGATGTATGGTTCACAACCTGATCTATGGTCAGATGAGCTGACGGGTATGGCTCGCTTACGCTGTATTACCAATTATCTGACCCGTATGCGTTTAACTGACGCAGCAGGCCGTTTAGAATTTGATTTTAAAGATGCTTTAGATGCACCGATGCCAGTAGGTTTTCAGCCATGGTTTGAGTTTGAAAGTCAGGCAGCACAAAGTCATCAATTGATTTTCGGACATTGGGCAGCTTTGCAGGGCAAGACCATTAGCGCTCAAATTCAAAATGTTGATGGTGGCTGTGTTTGGGGGCAGCAATTGATGGCATTTCGTTTGGAAGATCAACACATGTTTGCGGTGGATAATCCTTTGGCTTGATCAGCCTGTAATCTCTTTTAAATGCCCATTTTCATATTGAAATCGGGCATTTTTTATTTTCTGACTGTCAAAAAACTGTCATAGACTGATCATTAAAGTGTCAAATAATGTTTTTAAGCTGAAAGCATGAAAATAACGACACAAATGGATGGCGATATGCAAAGTACATACGCGACATCTCTATTCAAGCAAGAGTTTCCTGAAAATTTTAAATTTTACTTTAAAAGGAAACAACTCAAAAATAAACAAGATGAATTGTCTGAGCTTCGTGATCTGGTTCGTCCCCGTCTCCGAATCGCCATTGTAACCGAAACATGGCCACCAGAAATCAATGGCGTGGCGCTGTCGATGATGCAGTTGTGCCAAGGTTTGCAACGACTTGGACATAAGATTCTATTGGTACGACCAACCCAAAAAGCAGTCTGTACCGAATTTCACCCCGAACAAGAATGTTTGGTCATGTCACAGCCGATTCCGAAATACCCAAGTATTCAGTTCGGTTGGCCGCAATATATTAAAGTGTCTAAAGCCTTTGAAAAATTTGCGCCAGATGTGGTGCATATTGTGACTGAAGGGCCTTTGGGTTTAACCGCCTTACAAGCAGCGAAATCAAGGAAAATCGCAGTTTCCAGTGGTTTTCATTCTGCCTTTCATGACTTTAGCCGCTTCTTTGACTTAGCTTTCTTGGTTAAGCCGATTCAGCGCTATTTAACGTGGTTTCATAACAGTACTGATGTGACCTGTGTGCCAAGTCAATATACCGAACAAGCTTTACGTGGCTTCGGTGTGACTTGCCCATTGGTGGTGGTTGGACGCGGTGTAGATACCGAAAAATTTTCACCTAAGCATCGTTCACAACAGCTCCGCCAACAATGGGGTGTCGATGCTGATACCCGAGTGATGCTGTATGTCGGGCGCTTATCACCTGAAAAAGAAGTCGACGTGCTGATCAAGAGCTTTCACGCATTACAGGCCCAACAAGGCAAAAATAGCAAATTTGTGATTGTCGGTGATGGCCCAGATCGTGTCCGTCTGGGCAAGATGGCACAATCAGATGACATTATTTTCATGGGCAGTCTGAGTGGTCGTGAACTCTCAGCCGCGTATGCCAGTGCTGATGTATTTGCCTTTGCCAGCCAAGCCGATACGTTTGGAAATGTGGTCTTAGAAGCAATTGCCAGCGGCTTAGCGGTGGTGGCTTATGATTATGTCTGCGCCCATCAGCATGTACAACCGAATGTCACTGGTTGGTTGAGCCCATTGGGACAAACAGATCATCTCATTCAATCGATTTGCCAATTACCTGCCTTGCCGCAATTACGACAAATGGGCTTATTGGCCAGTGACAGTGTGCAGCAAAGTAGCTGGCAGTTTCCCGTACAACAATTAGAACAAGCATTGTATCAAGTCGTGAGGAGTCTCCCATGACCGCGACTTAAGCTACTCTCAAAAAGAGGAGAAATCGTATGAATTTTCAAAATGCAAAAATAAAAATACTCGATTTAGATTTAAAGGGCTGTGTTTACCTCAATCATCTGTCTCAGTCACAACGAATCGCTTTATTTTTTAAAACGATCAGTCGTTTGGGGGATGGGCCATTTTGGTATGTGATGTTGTTGTCTGTATGGGCAATGCAAGGTCTGGCATACGGGCTGCAAATATTGTATGTGATTGCGGCAGGCTCTGTCGGAACCTTGATCTATAAGTTTTTGAAAAACAAAACCACACGACCGAGACCGTATCAAGTACATCAGGTGATTGTCTTGGGCGAGCGACCGTTGGATCACTTTAGCTTTCCATCAGGTCATACTTTACATGCGGTCATGGTGACGATCACATTGGGCTATATTCAACCCTTATTATTGTTATTGATGCTGCCATTTACGATTTTGGTTGCCTTATCTCGAATGGTACTCGGCTTGCATTATCCAAGTGATGTGATTGTGGGGGCGATGATAGGTGCATCGGTTGCCAGTGGCATTATCTTATTGGCTCCAACGGCCAATATCGCTTTATAAGGTGTTTTATCTTGAATTTAGTGACAGAACACTATCTCTTAATTTGTATGATTTGTTAAAGTACGCTCAATTACACTCATTTATTTAGGTTGTCATATGGGCTTACGTTGGACAGATACGATTGATATTGCGATTGAACTCACCGAAGCGCACCCAGATGTAGATCCACAATGGATTCGTTTTACCGATTTACATGCATGGGTATGTGCTTTGCCTGACTTTAGTGATGACCCAAATAAGTCAACTGAAGGTTTGCTTGAAGCCATTCAAATGGCATGGCTAGATGAAGTTCGTTAAAAATTCGTCAGAAAACGCTTAAGTTTTGCATATTCAAGCTGATTATTAGCGATGACATCGGTATAATGCGGCAAATTTTTTAGTTTAAACCATAATAGGAGTCAATCATGGCGATTGAACGTACTTTATCTATCGTAAAACCAGATGCAGTTTCTAAAAACCACATCGGCGACATCTTTGCTCGTTTCGAAAAATCAGGTTTGAAAATTGTTGCAACTAAAATGAAACACCTTTCTCAAGCTGATGCTGAAGGTTTCTATGCTGAGCACAAAGAACGTGGTTTCTTTGCTGACTTAGTTGCATTCATGACTTCTGGTCCAGTGGTTGTTTCAGTTCTTGAAGGCGAAAATGCAGTTCTTGCTCACCGCGAAATTTTAGGCGCTACAAACCCTAAAGAAGCTGCTCCAGGCACAATCCGCGCTGACTTCGCTGTAAGCATCGACGAAAACGCTGCTCACGGTTCTGACTCAGTTGCTTCTGCTGAGCGTGAAATCGCTTACTTCTTTGCTGATAACGAGATTTGCCCACGCACTCGTTAATCCAAAGTATTCAAGCCAGATAAGTGGTATACTACTTATCTGGTTTTTTATTTTTTATAGATTGAGTTGTGCAAATAATGCACGGCTATTTTTAGCGCTGATATTGTTTAGGTAAATGTACATGAGTTCTGCAGTGGTCGTTTCATCAGAAAATTTAGATGAAAAACAACAGTCTGTTTCTACGCCTGTCGTTCATGCTGCCGAGAAAAAAGTAAATTTACTTGGCATGTCTCGAGCTGAACTAGAAAAATTCTTTGAAGATTTGGGCGAAAAAAAGTTTCGCGCAGGTCAGGTCATGAAATGGGTGCACCAATATTTTGTGACTGATTTTGCTGAGATGAGTAATATCTCTGGCAAATTACGTGAAAAACTTGAAAAGATTTGTGAAATTAAAGCGCCTGAAGTGGTGCATCGTAACTACTCGAAAGATGGTACCCGTAAATGGGTATTCCGCGTAGGAGATGGCGAAGGTTCTCTGGTCGAAACCGTCCTGATTCCTGCCGAAGATAAAACAGGTGCACGTAAAACCTTGTGTATTTCATCACAAGTGGGTTGTGCGCTGGATTGTTCATTCTGTTCGACAGGTAAACAGGGTTTCCAACGTGACCTGACACCTGCAGAAATCATTGGTCAGTTGTGGATGGCGAATTATTCCTATATGGAAGATGTGCCAGTCGCTGAACGCGAACGTACTGTGACCAATGTGGTGATGATGGGGATGGGTGAGCCTTTACTCAACTATGATGCTGTACTCAGTTCCATGCAATTGATGCTGGACGACTTTGCTTATGGCATGTCAAAGCGCCGTGTGACCTTATCGACATCGGGTGTCGTACCGAAAATTGATCAGCTGGCACAGGACATTGATGTCGCTTTGGCGATTTCATTACACGCGCCAAATGATGAACTTCGTAATGAATTGGTGCCGATTAATAAAAAATATCCATTACAGCAATTAATCGCGGCTTGCCAACGTTATCTCGCTAAAGATGGTAATGAAAGCTCACGTCGTCACGTGACCATCGAATATGTGATGCTCGATGGTGTGAATGACAAACCTGAGCATGCACAGCAGTTATTAAAACTGTTAAAAAATCTACCGAGTAAGATCAATCTTATTCCATTTAACCCGTTCCCGCATGCGCCTTATGGTCGTTCGAGCCGTAACCGAATTATTGCCTTCCAAAAAACTTTGTCGGATGCAGGATTTGTGTGTACGATTCGTCAGACACGTGGCGATGATATTGATGCTGCGTGTGGACAATTGGTAGGACAGGTCGCTGACCGTACTCGTCGTGCCGAACAATGGAAAAAGAAAGTGGCGCAACGACAAGAAATTTTGCGCACACAAGGATAATACTTGGGGAAAGGCGTTGAAGATCACTCGAACAAAAACGATTATAAGCACGGCTGTTGGGTTTATTTTATTGAGCTTAACCGCGTGTCAATCGACATCGACAGCATTAAAAAAAGATCCAGAAAAAGCTGTGCAAGTGCGTACTCAACTTGCTGCCGAATATATTCGTAATCGTGATCTGGATTCAGCCAAGCGTTCGCTTGACGAAGCCCTAAAAGTTGATTCTCGTGATGCCAATGCCAATATGATGATGGGCATTTTGCTGCAACAAGAGGGCAGCGCCAGTAATATGGAAAAAGCAGAGACTTATTTTAAGCGGGCAATTTCTGCAGAACCAGACAATGCGCAAGCGCGTAATAATTACGGTACATATTTGTATCAACAGCAACGCTATAATGAAGCGATTGAGCAATTTACCCGTGCGGGTGCAACTTTAGGCTATGAACAACGGTTTCAGTCGTTGGAAAACCTAGGGCGAATCTATTTAAGATTGGGCGATGTTGCGAATGCTGAAAAATCATTCAAACAGGCGCTACAAGCGAATCGAAACGCAACCATTTCAATGTTAGAGTTGGCGGAAATTTTCTATTTGCAACAAAATAATAGAGATGCATCGCAACTATACGAACAATATGTTCGTAATGTAGGACAGAAAAACCAAGGTGCTCGGGCACTTTGGATTGGTTTACGCATTGCTCGAGCGAATGCGGATCAATTAGGAATGCAAGTGTTAGTCAATCAACTGCGCGCACTCTTTCCTGATAGTCCAGAATATCAACGTTATTTGCAATTACAGTACAGTACTGAGGCCGTATGGAAATAAATCCAAATTCACATCAGCCAACTGGCACAACCTCGCCATCGTCAACCTTAGGAAATATTCAACGACCTGGTGAGTATTTGCGTCAAATTCGTATTGCACAAAAGAAAGAAATTGAAGAGATTGCAAACGTATTGAATATGCCTGTCAAAACCTTGACAGCATTGGAGCAAGATGATTATAAATCATTGCCAGAAGCGACCTTTATCAAAGGCTATTATCGTGCTTATGCAAAGCATTTAAATGCAGATGCCAGTGCGATTATTCAGCGTTTTGATGAAATTTATGTTAATGATACTGGACTGAAAGCCAGCCATGCCTTGAATAATTCTCCAATTAAAATTATGGGGAAATTATCAGGCTCGAAAAGCGTGCGTAACCGGATCTGGTTAAAACGCATTGCAATCGTGGCGGCTGTTGCAGTTTTAGCGTGGTTGGCAGTTATGGCGGTGCAGAATTGGACATCAGGCCATAAAGATGAAGATGATGTGCCAAAGATCAAAAACTCGGATGTTCAGATTTTGCCGATGGGGAATACCACTACGGCAACATCTGGTGACCAATTGGTCTTGAATTTTAATCGACCAACTTCTGTGCATATTGTCGATGCAACAGGTAAAGTATTGGCAACAGGTCGTCAAGCATCGACGTTGACTTTAAGTGGCGAATCGCCATTTCAAATTCGTTTAGATGATGCGACCGCAGTAGCATTGACTTTAAATCAGGAGCAAATTTCGTTGTCTCCATATACGGTCAATGGAAAAGCAGAATTCCGTTTGTCTCGTTAATGCCAAAGAGTAGAGCTATACGATGATTGTGAATCCAATTAAACGCCGTCCAACACGAAAAATCCGTGTCGGTTCGGTGTATGTCGGTGGTGATGCCCCGATCAGTGTTCAAAGTATGACCAATACTGAAACCTGTGATGTGGATGCAACTGTGGCGCAAATCCAGCGCTGTGCAGATGCAGGTGCGGATATCATGCGTGTTTCAGTACCGTCAATGGAAGCCGCAGAGGCGTTTGGCGCGATTCGTAAACGCGTTTCTGTGCCATTGGTGGCCGATATTCATTTTGATCATCGTATTGCTTTAGCGGTTGCGGACTACGGCGCAGACTGTTTACGGATAAACCCAGGCAATATCGGTTCGGATCAGAAAGTGCGTGAAGTGGTTGCTGCGGCAAAACATCATGGTATTTCGATTCGTATTGGGGTGAATGCGGGGTCTCTGGAAAAAGACTTGCAAGTGAAATATGGCGAGCCAACAGGGCAGGCCTTACTTGAATCGGCAATGCGTCATATCGACATTCTCGACCGTTTAGACTTCCATGAGTTTAAAGTGAGTGTTAAAGCATCGAATGTGTTTCTGACCATGGATGCTTATCGCTTATTGTCTCAACAAATTGATAATCCACTGCATTTGGGTGTAACTGAGGCAGGGATTTACCGTACGGGTACAGTCAAATCAGCAATTGCTTTGGGTGGACTGTTGATGGAGGGTGTTGGCGATACCATGCGTATTTCGCTAGCGGCTGAACCAGAAGACGAAATTAAAATCGGTTTTGATATTTTAAAATCCTTGGGCTTACGCTCAAACGGGATTAACTTTATTGCTTGTCCAAGCTGTTCACGTCAGGAATTCAATGTAATTCAAGTGATGCAGGCTTTGGAAGAGCGTTTAGAAGATATCCGTACCCCGATGGACTTGTCTGTGATCGGATGTAAAGTGAATGGTCCAGGTGAAGCGAAAGAAGCTGATATCGGGATTGTCGGTGCGTCACCGCGTTCACTGGTCTATCGAAATGGTGAGAAGAGCCATTTAATTGATACAAATCAGCTGGTTGATGAAATTGAAACAATGGTTCGTCAACGTGTTCAAGAGCTTGAAGAAGCAAAATCTAAAGTTATTATTCGTAGTTCATCATGAGTTCAATTGTCGCTATCAAAGGTTTTAATGACACCCTTCCAACGCAAACTGCGGCTTGGAGAAGTCTGGAACAGCAACTTGCATCGTTAATGGATGCATATGGTTATCAACAAATCCGTTTGCCAATCGTTGAGCAAACCGGTCTATTCAAGCGTGCCATTGGCGATGCGACCGATATTGTTGAAAAAGAAATGTATACCTTTTTCGACAAAGGTACACCGCCAGAATCACTGACCTTGCGTCCTGAAGGAACCGCAGGTTGTGTACGTGCGATGTTGGAGCATAACTTGCTGCGTGGTGCGACACCACGAGTCTGGTACCTCGGGCCAATGTTCCGCTATGAAAAACCGCAAAAAGGTCGTTATCGCCAATTCCACCAATTTGGTGTGGAAACTTTTGGTGTTGCAACGCCGGATATCGATGCTGAAATCATTTTAATGACCGCACGTTTATGGAAACGTATGGGTGTGGCAGAACATGTGCGCTTAGAGTTAAATACTTTAGGTGAAATCGATGAACGTGCAGCCTATCGTGCAGCCTTGGTTGAGTTTTTAAGCCAGCACAAAGATGCCTTGGATGAAGATTCACAACGCCGTTTAAGCACCAATCCATTGCGTATTCTGGATTCTAAAGTTGAATCAACGCAAAAGATTTTGGAAAATGCGCCGAAGTTGCATGATTTCTTAAAAGAAGATTCCATCAATCACTTCCAACAACTGCAACAATATCTGACGGATGCAGGAATTGAGTTTGTGATTAACCAGAAACTGGTACGTGGTTTGGACTATTACAACAAGACTGTATTTGAGTGGACCACCACCATGTTGGGTTCACAGGGTACCGTATGTGCTGGTGGTCGCTACGATGGTCTGGTTGGACAGCTTAAAGGTAAAGCGGATCAATCAGTGCCTGCAGTCGGTTTTGCCATGGGGATGGAGCGTTTACTGTTATTGGTTGAACAGGTTACGCAAGTCAAAGATGCCCGTGATTGTGAAATCTTTTTATTGGCTGAACCTGCATATCAAGCCAAAGCCTTGGTCTTGGCTGAACAAATCCGTGATCAGTTAGAAGCTGCAAACAGTTCGCTTCGTTTAAAAACGGGATCTCAAGGCAGTATGAAAAGCCAGATGAAGAAGGCTGATCAATCAGGTGCAACCTATGCGGTAATCTTGGGCGAGCGTGAGTGGGAATCTCAACAGCTATTGGTGAAAGCGCTTGCGACAGCTGAGCAATCACAAGTTGCGCTCACTGAATTGACGCCATTTTTTATCGAAAAATTTAAACAATAAATTGCAAAATTTAGGAAAAGGACAATCACATGAGTTTAAGTGATGATGAACAACTCGACCATTTAAAGTCGTTTGCCAAAAAATATGGTTCTGCAATGATTAGCGGAATTCTCATTGCCTTGATTGCCTTTTTCGGATGGGAATATTGGCACAAGAAAAACCTTGCCGAAGCCCAGAACCAAACGGCGAAGGTACAAAAGTTGATGGATGAGGCGAAAGCGGCATCAGGTCAACCGAATGCCTTTGCCAGCTTATCTGAAACAGCAGATAAAATTGTGAAAGATGATGCAGACTCTGCTCAGGCGATTCAAACACAATTTATCATGGCGAAACTTGCCTATGACAAGCAAGACTATGCTGCTGCTGAAAAAGCTTTGAAGAAAGTTGAAACTTCAAAAGTTAAAGATGCAGGTTTATTGCAAATTGTTAAATTACGTTTGGCTGATGCACAATTAGCGCAAAGCAAATATGACGAAGCGTTAAAAACTTTAACGAGCGTGACTGATCCTGCGTTCAAGGCGAGTGCTGAAGAGCTTCGCGGTGATATTTTCGTTGCGAAAAAAGACAACGCGTCTGCGCGTAAAGCGTATCAAAGTGCATGGGATAACCTGCTCGAGCGTAAACAAGAGCGTCAGCTTTTACAAATTAAACTCGAAAGTGTTGGCGTTTTAGTAGATGATCCTGAGTTTGAGCGCCCGATCTTAGATACCAAAGTGGATGAGTCTTAATGCAGAATAAACTAAAACTACCTTTGGCAATTGCAATTGCTTCAGCTTTACTCGTTGGTTGTTCAAGCAATAAAGTAAAAGAAGCAAAACCGAATCCATTGCCAAAGATCACACAAGAACAAAATTTAAGCCTTGTGTTTTCACAAAGTGTTTCGTCTACCGATGCTGCTGAAGCGTTACGCTTGCAGTTAGATACAGACAATGGTGTGATTTTTGCGATTGACCCAGATGGTCAGGTTTCTGCATACAAAGGTAAACAGCGTCTTTGGAAAAGTAAAATCACCAAACAAGAACTTACCGCAGGTGTTGAGGCGGGTGAAGGGATTGTAGTGAGCGGCAATCGTAAAGGACAGTTATTTGCTTTAGACCAAGCGACAGGTGAGCAAAAATGGACTGCGAAATTGTCGGGTGCCATTCTATCTCCATCGCTGATCCAGTCGGGTCGTGTGATTACCATTGCTAATGATGGTACGGTATTTGCGCATGATGCAGCGACAGGACAACAGGTTTGGGCGTATAAACTACCGAATGTTCAGTTTAGTTTACGTGGTCAACCTGCACCTGTCAGCTTGGATGAGCGTACCGTGCTGATTGGTTCTGCCAATGCCTATGTTTATGCACTGGATATCATCAGTGGTGTGCCGCGTTTCCAACGTCGTGTAGCGATCAGTGAAGGTCGTTCTGATATCCAGCGTTTAGTCGATGTGGTGGGTGATCCTGTGGTATCAGGACAATATCTGGTAACCACCAGTTTCCAAGGTCAAGTCACCGTGACCGATCTTGCGACACAGCGTGTGGTGTGGAGCGAAGATGCCAGCAGTACCAATAGTGCTGAAGTCGCAGATGATAAAGTCTTCGTTGCGACGACAGATGGCAAGTTGAATGCGTATAACTTAGCAACAGGTGAGTTGGTTTGGCAAAATGAAGAATTGCTGAATCGTAAACTCAGTAATCCTGTCATGTTAGGACAAAATCTGGTCGTGGGTGATTTGGATGGCGTGCTTCATCTCATCAATCCTGCTTCAGGTAAGTTGATTGGCCGTGCCAAAACCAGCGGTGAAGTGCGCTCATTGCGTGTGATTGACAATCAGCTCTATGTTGCGACACGAAAAGGTGCATTAACCATTTGGCAGAATCGTTAATTTTGTCTTAGCTTGTGGTAAAATGCACAATTAGCTATGGCTAATAAAACAATGATCGGGGGTTTTGTTTAAACAAATCCCCGAATTTTTATTGTGATTACTTGATCACCAAAATCTTCCATACTGTTTCTGATACGATGTCATCAACGATGGCTCGTCTGAATTAAGGTTAATTTATGAAACCCGTTATTGCGCTTATTGGTCGTCCAAACGTCGGAAAATCAACGCTATTTAACCAAATCACCAAAAGTCGTGATGCTTTGGTTGCTGACTTCGCTGGTTTAACTCGTGACCGCAAATATGGCGATGCGGTTTTTCAAAATAAGTCGTTCATTGTTGTCGATACCGGTGGTATTGGTGAGAATGAAGGCGGCATTGATTCATACATGGCAGAGCAGTCAAAAACCGCCATCCATGAAGCAGACATCATTGTGTTTGTTGTGGATGCACGTGCTGGCTTATTGGCATCAGACGAACAAATTGCCCGTGAACTACGTACTCTCGGTAAGAAAGTATATCTAGTCGCCAATAAAGTTGATGGTGTTCATGCTGAGGCTGCATTGGTTGAGTTCTACAAGCTCGGTATGGGTGAGCCCTTACAAGTTGCTGCGAGCCACGGACGTGGTGTTCAGCAAATGCTTGAAGATGTGTTGGCTGAAGTCCCAGAAGATGAAAATCCAGAAGAACATGATAAAGCAACAGGTTTACGTTTAGCGATTATTGGTCGTCCAAACGTGGGTAAATCAACTTTGGTTAACCGTCTGTTGGGTGAAGAGCGTGTCGTTGCATTTGACCAACCGGGTACAACACGCGATTCAATTTATATTCCATATGAGCGTGATGGCCGTCAATATACTTTGATCGATACAGCGGGTGTACGTCGTAAAGGTAAAGTCGATGAGATGATTGAGAAATTCTCGATCGTGAAGACGCTACAAGCAATTAAAGATGCACATGTGATTGTGGTGGTATTGGATGCCCGTGAAGGTGTGGTTGAACAAGATTTACATTTGATTGGTTATGCACTTGAAGCTGGTCGTGCCATGGTGATTGCGATCAACAAATGGGACAACATGACCGAGTATGATCGTAAGCAATGTAAGTTGGATGTTGACCGCCGTTTTGACTTTATTCCTTGGGCCAAGGTGCATTTAATCTCAGCGTTGCATGGCACTGGCGTAGGCGATATGTACCCAACCATCCATCGTGCTTATGATTCATCACATTTAAAAGTTTCGCCTGCGAAACTCACTCAAATCTTGAATGATGCAACTGAAGCGCACCAACCGCCAATGATTGGTGGTAAACGTATTAAAATGCGTTATGCGCATATGGGTGGACAAAACCCACCAACCATCGTGATCCACGGTAACAAGGTGGATAAGACACCTGCGGACTATCGTCGTTATTTAGAAAACGTATTCCGTAAAGTGTATAAACTGGAAGGGACACCTGTTCGTGTTGATTTCAAAACATCGGATAACCCATTTGAAGGACGTAAATCTCAAGTTGATGAGCGTGTAGCGGCACGTAAACGTCGTTATGTTCAGAAGTTTAAGAAAGCGGAAAAGAAATTCAAACGTTAAGCCAGTATAAATGATGAAAGGCCCAAAGATTGCTTTGGGCTTTTTTGATTGAATTGTTTTATTAATTAATTTAAATAATAATGAAAATTGTTTAGATGTTTTGAATAAAAGTGCATTTAAATTTATTTTATTTAAGTTATTGAAATATAATAAAAATTATTTTTTGTTAAATGTCGTGCTAGTGCTATAATGCCACCGCAAAATTTCCATTATTTGTATATTTTTTAAACTAAACTGGATCGTGCATTGCATGCTAAAACTCCATCTCACGCAGCCACAGCTTACTTCTGTACAGCAAAATTATGCTGCGCTGGAGGCTATTCCCGCAATGCAACGTCGCCGTTTATCATCTTTGGCTAAAATGGCGCTGCATAGTGCATTGACTGCTTTGGATGGGCAACAAGTCGATTATATTGTTTGGGTTTCAAAATATGGCGATGAGCAGAAAACTTTAGATATTCTAAAAGATGTATTACAACAACAAACGCCATCTCCAACACAATTTTCAACTTCAGTTCATAATGCAATTGCAGGCTTGTATTCGATTCTATGTCAGGATGCAACGCCCTCGACAAGTTTAAGCTGTGAATGGACAGAGGCATTGATCGAGGCTTATGCAATTTTAAAATCAACAGCTACCGCACAACGTGTGCTGGTGGTGGCATATGATCAAGCCTTGCCGAATGTTTATGCCGATGCGCTTGAGTTCCCAGCATTTGCGTTGGCGACTATCGTCAGCTTAGAACATCCTAATGTGGAAGTTTTACAGCTCAGTGGCTCGGAATCATTGGAAAGTCTGGCTTTTTACCAGTTCTGGCAGGCTACAGAAGTGGGTCAATCTGGGTTGAGATGGAAAAAATGTTAAAGCTGAATCAGATTAAACAGAAAGCCAATTATGCTTGGCGTGTTGCAGCAACAGGTTTCAGCTTTGCCAGTTTCGGTGCGGGTGGGGTTGGGATTGCAACCATTGTGGCCCCCTTGGTTCATTTAAGCAGCCGCAATCCAGTTGTACGTCAGCAACGTGCACAGCACGTCATTCATTACAGCTTTAAGGGCTTTACTGAAATGATGGTCAAACTTGGGGTCATGACCTACTCAGTAGAGGGACTGGAAAAACTGCAACATAGCCGCCAAGAGTTGGTGATTGCCAATCATCCAACCTTGATTGATGTGGTGGTGATGATTGGATTGATGCAGCAGGCCAATTGTGTGGTGAAGCAATCACTGTGGTCAAATCCGTTTACTCGTGGTCCAGTGCGGAGTGCGGGTTATATTTTAAATGCGGGTTCGCAGCAGTTTATTGAAGACTGTGTACTTCGATTAAAACAGCAAGGTGCAGCTTCATTACTGATCTTTCCAGAAGGCACGCGAACTGAAAAAGGCGAGTGCTTGAATGAATTTCAACGTGGAGCGGCCAATATTGCGATTCGTGCCAATGTACCAGTACGTCCAGTTTTGATTCGATGTACCCCATCGACCTTAACCAAAAATGAAAAATGGTATCATGTGCCCGCACAGCCTTTTCATATCGAGATTAAGGTGTTGGATGCAATAGAAGTCCAAGATATCTTGGCAGATTCAGAAGTTTCACCGAAACAGGTGCGTCAGTTGAATCAGGGTTTTTATCAAATTTTTAATAATGAGTTATCGAAAAATGAGCAATCTTGCTGATGAATTAAAGCAAATGATTATTGATGTTCTCGCGCTTGAGGATATTGGCATCAGTGATATTGAAACTGAAGCACCACTTTTTGGTGAGGGTTTAGGCTTGGACTCAATTGATGCGCTCGAGTTAGGCTTGGCATTGAAAAAACGCTATAACATTCATTTGAATGCAGAATCAGATGAAACCAAACAACATTTTAAATCCGTTCAAAGCTTAGTGGCTTTGGTTGAAGCACAGCAAGCAGGTTAAGGAGTAGATCGATGTTAACTCAAGAGCAGGTGCTGGCAAAGTTAAGAGAATGGATGCAGGATTTATTCGAAATTGAACCTGATGATATCCAACTTGATTCCAATTTATATGAAGATCTCGATGTAGACAGCATTGATGCTGTCGATCTGGTGGTTAAAATTAAAGAACTGACTGGCAAGCAAGTCAAGCCTGAAGATTTTAAAGCGGTCAGAACCGTGCAGGATGTTGTTGTGGTCATTCAGAATATGACTGCTGAATGAGACATCTCATTAGAGGGGCATTGATCACATTTTTTGTGTTATACCCCTTTATTGTTGGATGGAGTCTGTCACATGGACAGTTCATCTGGGTCAGTGTTTTATTGATTATTTTGGGTATTAGTCGCTTGCTGAGCGCCAAAAAAGATTTGCTATTACCGCTGACAGGCTTAGCTATTGTTTGTGGTGGATTGAGTCTGATTTTAAAAGATCATGCTTGGCTCAAGCTTTATCCTGTGGGGATGAGTCTCGGTGCGTTGATCATTTTTGCACTGACACTATATCGACCACCGTCCATGATTGAGCGCTTTGCACGTCTGGTTGAACCTGATCTGCCAGCCTCTGGCGTGGTGTGGACACGGAAAGTCACGGTAGTGTGGTGCTTTTTCTTTGCGATGAATGCCGTAATTGCACTGACAACGGTATTTGCACCTATGAAATATTGGATCATTTATAATGGTTTTGTGTCTTACCTATTGATGGGAATATTATTCCTTGGTGAGTACATTTTACGAAAAAGACATCAACGTTTAAATCAAACGACACCTTAAAATATTATGCCTATTTCTTTTTATCATGATGCTGATTCAACGAATGCGTTGTGTATTACTTCTGAATTAAAAACAATTTCTTATGCCGATTTTTGGCAAGACGTCGCCGAGCAAACGGCTGCAATCAAAGTGCTGAGCCAAGAAACGTGGGCATTGTGGGAACAAGACAGCTATCAGTTTCTACTGTTATTATTTGCAGGCGTATTGGCCAATAAAAAAATCATTTTACCTCCCAATCGTGTTCGAGATTTAGAACAACAATTTGCCCAGCAACAGATTTATTTTCTGAGCCGTCAGCCTGTTCCTGCGACTGTGAAAGTAGAACAAAGCTTTTCGCAACTGATTCGTATACAACAGGATGATTTTTTAAATCAGGCTGAGATCGTGTTCTTTACCTCGGGCTCAACCGGCGAACCGAAAAAGATTGAACGTACTTTGAAGCAATTGCTCAATGAAGTGATCGGCCTAGTTGGCAGCTTTCATTTCAAAGAAAAAAGCGTTGCCATTGCCACAGTCAGCCACCAGCATATTTATGGATTACTGTTCAAACTACTTTTACCGTTGGCAACAGGACGTCATTTTTTTAATCCGCAATTGGCTTTTCCTGAAGATGTTATTCAAGCGCAACAGCGCTTAGCCCAACAAGGGTGGGATAACTACTTGATTTCCAGTCCAGCTTTATTAAAACGCTGGACGCAGGATTTAATCTTGCAGCAGTGCGAAATGGTGTTTAGTTCGGGTGGAAAATTGGATGCGGGTGTTCGACCACATTTGAATGTGCCGATTGTTGAAGTGCTAGGAAGCTCAGAGACAGGCGGGATTGCACATCGTCAATATGATGATGCAGCATGGACGGCATTCAATAATGTTGAGATTCAGATTTCTGCAAACACCCAACTTATGGTGCAAAGCAACCATGCGGGGGAGTCTGGCTGGATCATCACTGGTGATGCTGCTGAGTGGATCAATATCGACAATAAACAATTCAAACTTTTAGGTCGCTTGGACCGCATTATCAAGTTGGAAGAAAAGCGCTTGAGTCTGGATGCGATTGAACACAGTCTGAATAGCTTGCTGGAAGTAGCGCAAAGCCATACACTCCTCCTTGAACATCAGCATCGGCAAATTCTAGCCGCGATTGTGGTACTTAGTGTCGAGGCTCAACAGCAATTAATGACGATAGGTAAAGCCGCTTTTGTCAAACAGTTGAAGCAGCAGTTACAGCATCAGCTGGAAAGTATTGCCATTCCGCGACAGTGGCGCTTTTTAAGTCAGATTCCACAAAATACCCAGTCAAAACGCGATAAAAAATATTTAAAAGCATTATTTAGCCCAATGTTACAGCCTGTCGTGTTATCGCAATGGCAACAACAGGATGAGCAGTATTTCAGCCTCGAGTTTCCTGCCGAACTTGAATGTTTTAAGGGGCATTTTCCAACTCAACCGATTTATCCGGGTGTTGGACAGATTGGCTTTATTCAGCAGTTTGCCAAGAATAGTTGGTCTGATTTACAGTGGTGTCAGGGCTTTGAGCAATTGAAGTTTCAAAACCTGATTCGTCCTTATGCGGTGGTGCAATTAAAATTAAATCGTAAATTACATAAAATCAGCTTTGAAATCACCTCAGAGCAACAGGTCTTGGCTTCAGGGCGTTTATTGTTTGCGCTTGAACAGGTCTAGGAGTCCGCTGATGTTGAAGTATAGCATTGTTATTCCTGTATATAATCATCCGCATTATCTTGCTGATCTTGTTCAGTATCTGGAACAATTTCAATATCCGATCATCCTTGTCAATGATGGTAGTGATGCCGAATGTACAGCGATTCTACATCGACTGGCAGGGCTGCATGCATTGGTTGATTTAGTGGAGCATCAGACCAACCAAGGCAAGGGACAAGCGGTTATGACTGGGCTGCAATATGCTGCTCAATTAGGTATGACACATGCACTGCAATTAGATGCGGATGGTCAGCATTGCTGGCAGGATGTGGCGAAATTTATTGAACAGTCGCAGCAACATCCCCAAGCAATGGTGATTGGACAGCCAATCTTTGATGACTCGGTGCCAAAAAAACGCCTGTACGGACGTTATGTTACGCATTTTTGGGTGTGGTTAAACAGTTTGTCTTTCGATATTAAAGACAGTATGTGCGGTTTCCGAGTCTATCCATTGGCAAAAACCATCGCGATACTGAATGCGGCTCAATTCCAACCTCGAATGGGTTTTGATAGTGAAATCTTGGTTCGGTTAAAATGGGAAAATACGCCTTTTGTGAATGTGCCTACACAGGTCATTTATCCTGAGCATGGCATCTCACATTTTAATGTCTGGCGTGACAATTTAGGGCTAAGTCAGGCACATGCCCGATTATTCGCAGGGATGTTACTGCGCTTTCCAAAGTTGATTTGGCATAAGTTTAAGGCGGACTGATGAAGACAGCACCCACTTCACAGGATACATGGCATCAGATTAAGGAACGAGGCGGACTGTTGCCACTGATGCTGATGCTTGGATTTTATCGCTGTGGTGGGCGTTGGTTATGCCGTGTGGTACTGTATTTTATTATCATGTGGTATTGGCTGTTTGCACTGACAGCTCGACAGGCTTCTTTACAATATTTACAGCGTTTGCATCAATTTGCAGGGTCTCAGTCACCATTTACAACAATGCCGAACTGGATGAATAGCTATACGCATTTCATGCAATTCGGTGAATGCATTTTAGATAAGATTGAGGGATGGTTAGGGCATATTCCCGAGCAAAAACTGCAATTATTTGGACATGAGCACTTTCAGCAACATTACCAAAAAGGTGCGATTATTGTGGTGTCGCACTTTGGCAATATTGAGTTACTGCGGGCGCTAAAGTCAGAGCATCCACAGAAAATTAATGTACTGGTGTATCAAAAACATGCCTCACAATTTAATCAGTTTTTAAAAAAGATTAATGATAAGGCTGATGTCAATTTAATTGCAGTGGATGAACTTGGTATTGAAACTGCCATGCTGCTACAGGAAAAGATGGAGCAGGGAGAGTGGGTGATCGTAGCTGCGGATCGGATTCCTGTGCAGTCAGATCGAGTGCAAAGTATCCAGTTTTTGGGAAAGGAGGCCGCGTTGCCACAAGGGGCATGGATTTTGGCCAATTTATTGAAAGTTCCTGTGTTGGCGGTGTTTTGTTATCGCGCCGAACAGAAGTTTCAGGTGCATATTCATGCAATTGCCACGCAAGTGGATTTACCGCGCAAAACCCGATTAAGCAGCATGCAACAGATTACCCAATCCTATGTCGCCGTATTAGAACAACATTGCTTACGAGCACCGTATCAATGGTTTAATTTTTATCAGTTTTGGACAAAATAACGTGAATGCAAGTCAAAGTGAAGCAATGCTCAAGCCCGTTCTGATTGTCGGTGAGCAGCCACTCAGTATTGAAGATGTGGTGGCGGTTGCTCGACAACAGCGTCAAGTTGCTTTACCGACAGCAACGGCTTGGCGTGAGTTGATTCAGCGCGGCGCAGATTTTTTGGATCAGCTGTTGCTGGATGAAGGTGTGATCTACGGCGTCACCACTGGCTATGGGGACTCTTGTCTGGTTGAGATTCCGATGCATCAAGTCAATGAGCTCCCTTTGCATCTGTCTCGTTTTCATGGCTGCGGTCTAGGTGAAAATCTAGACCTGATCACTGCCCGTGCCGTGGTGGTAACTCGTCTTTGTTCCCTTGCACGTGGTTATTCAGGTGTGTCTTTGGCCTTGCTGGAACGTCTGGTTTGGATGCTGAATGAAAATATCATTCCTGTGATTCCGTCGGAAGGCTCTGTTGGGGCAAGTGGTGATTTGACGCCGCTGTCTTATATTGCAGGTGCTTTGGTGGGGGAGCGTGATGTCTATGCGCAAGGTAAGATTGTGCCGATTGCGCAAGTCTATGCTGAACAAGGCTTGGATGCCTTGGTGTTACGCCCGAAAGAAGGCTTGGCACTGATGAATGGTACTGCGGTGATGACGGCGATTGCCTGCTTAAATTATAAAAAAGCAGAGCAGGTGGCTTTGGCCAGTACCTTGATTACCGCTTTAAATGTCTTGGCCCTAGAAGGCAATCCAAGTCATTTTGATGAAGTTTTATTTGCCCAAAAACCGCATCAAGGTCAGCAACAGATTGCCCAGCAATTACGTGAATGGCTGAACAGTGAAGTGCAGACGGCACACCAAAGTCCACGCTTACAGGATCGTTATTCTTTACGCTGTGCGCCGCATATTATTGGTGTGTTTGAAGATTCAAAAATCTGGTTACGCCAGTTTATTGAAAATGAATTAAATTCTAGCAATGATAATCCGCTGATTGATCCGGTGAATTTACGGGTGTTACATGGCGGTCATTTCTATGGTGGGCATATTGCCCAAGCCATGGACAGTTTGAAGATTATGATTGCCAATATTGCCGACTTGATGGACCGACAAATTGCCCAGTTGGTCGACCATAAAATGAATCATGGTTTAGCGCGTAATTTAACGGGTGCCAGTGCCGAGCGCTTACCACTGAATCATGGTTTTAAAGCGGTTCAAATTGGGGTTTCGGCTTGGACCGCAGAAGCCTTGAAACATACTTTGGCAGCCTCTATTTTCTCACGTTCGACCGAATGCCATAACCAAGACAAAGTCAGTATGGGCACCATTGCTGCCCGAGATGCGACTCGGGTCATTACTTTGACGCAGCAGGTTTTGGCGGCCTTATGCTGTGCCAGTGTGCAGGCTGTACATTTGAAAGGTGTTGAATCTCAATTAAGCCCGCCTTTAAAGGCCTTTGTTGAGTGGACCTTAGAAAGTTTTGCACTACTGCAAGAAGATCGTCCTTTACAAACTGAACTACAACAGATTATTGATC
The DNA here is from genome assembly GCF_000413855.1 of Acinetobacter gyllenbergii CIP 110306 = MTCC 11365. GTDB lineage: Bacteria > Pseudomonadota > Gammaproteobacteria > Pseudomonadales > Moraxellaceae > Acinetobacter > Acinetobacter gyllenbergii. The sequence goes on from NZ_ATGG01000007.1 coordinate 50,277, forward strand.
GTTTCGACAACTTTGAATTGTTTAATCAATTCCAGCAACAGGTCTAGGAGCGACAGATGCAGGCAGATGTAATCATTGAAATCCCATTTCATGATGTCGATACCATGAATGTGGTCTGGCATGGACATTATTTAAAGTATTTCGAAATTGCGCGTTGTAAGTTATTGGAACAGTTTAATTATAACTACAATCAGATGAGAGCATCGGGCTACGCATGGCCTGTGATTGAAAGCCATGTACGTTATGTGCAGGGCATTGAGTTTGAACAGAAAATTAAAGTTCGTGCGATTTTAAAAGAATGGGAAAACCGTTTAAAAATTGAATATCTGATTCTTGATGCGGACACTGGACGACGTTTAACCAAAGGCTATACCACGCAAGTGGCTGTGAATATGGAGACCCGAGAAATGTGTTTCCAGTCTCCGCAAATTTTACTGGATTGTTTAAATGCATGGGATGCGTTTAAGGAGCACCCGCATGGTTAATTCTGGTTTTCTGAATCTCAATCGCCTTGTTGCATTGATGCAACAGCGTGCTTGCTGGTTATTATGCAGCCTTGTTGTTAGTGTATTGTTCAGTTTGAGTATTTCAGCATCGGCACATGCGGATCAGGTCTCGACGATTTTTAATCAGCTTGCTAAAAGTGAGCTCATTCGCGCCGATTTTGAACAGCAAAAGAAGTTGGCGAGTTTAAACAAGACTTTTGTTTCCAATGGCACACTGACCTTTGCCAAATCCAATGGCGTGCTTTGGCAAATTAAACGACCTGTGCAAGCAGATTTGATCGTAACCCAAAAGAAACTCATCCAGAAAACACAACGAACCTATAGCCAGATCCAAATTGACCAATCGCCTTATAGTTCGGTTGCGACCTTATTTTTGCAACTGATGTCGGGTGATGACAAAGCCTTGGCGAAGAATTTTAATGTGTTATCCGCTAATTACAGCCCGACAGGATGGAATATTGCGTTAACGCCTAAATCAGCACTATTTAAAAAGTTGTTCCTGAGAATTGATGCGCAAGGACAACAGTATGTGAATAAGATCGTGATTCAAGAACAGGCCAATAACAGCACCACGATTTTATTCCGTAATCAAACCACTCAACCGAATCAACTGACGGCTGCTGAAGATGCGCTTTTCCAATTGGCAAAATAAATTTACTGCCATCTGGTTAGTTCTTTTAACCATTGTTGGACTTGCGCTGGCAGTGGCATGGGTCAAAAAAGAGATCCATATCCAGACCAATATTTTTGCTTTACTGCCTGAAACGCAAAAAAATCCTGAGCTTGCTAAAACACAGCAATATATGAGTGATCAGCTCAATGAAAAAGTCTTTGTTGTTTTAGAAAGTCAGGATCAACACGCCTTAGCGCAAGCCACTCAGTTGTTTCAACAGAAGTTACAACACAGTGACCTGTGGCAACCGCTTCGACCACAGTTGGATTTAGCACAGTTTTCCAAGCAGCTATATCAACATCGGGCAGGCTTGCTGAGTCAACAAGACCGACAGTTTTTGCAACAGCAGGATTATGAGGCACTGACCGAACAAAGCCTGATGCAGTTAATGAGTGTCGGGATGCCGATTACCGCGACCTCACTACAGCAAGACCCTTTATTGCTATTTCCACGCTATATGTTGAGTGTGGCCAATCAGCTTTCAAGCAATGTCGAGCTGGAAGATGGTTTTGCCACCATTCATGATGAGCAAAAGACCTCACGCTTATTGGTTCTGCAATTAAAACAGAGTCCTTATAACATTGATTATCAGGAACAGGTCAGCGCTTGGATTGAACAGCTACAGCCTGAGCTGAGTAGGTTGCAGGTTCAAGCGCATTGGACGGGGACCATTTTATTTTCTAATTATGGAACTCAGTCGGCCAAACAGGAAATCTCAACCATTGGCCTCGGTTCGACCTTGGGCTTAATTTTGTTGGTTTGGTTTGGCTTTCGTTCATTCCGCCCCCTCATCACTGAATTTATCGCTGTATCGACGGGGAGCTTACTGGCATTTGCGGTGACGCATCTGGTGTTCGGTGAAATTCATCTGATGACCTTGGTCTTTGGCGCAAGCCTGATCGGGGTGTGTGTCGATTTCTCTTTCTATTTTATGGCAATGCAATCGCAGCATCGTAAACTAGATGGATTTAGAATTCTTAGACCGCTGTTGCCGAGCTTATTTATGGGCTTAATGACCACGGTTGTGGCCTATATTTTTCTGAGCTTTACGCCGTTTCCAGCCTTTAGGCAAATTGCGGTGTTTTCAATCGTCGGTTTGGTCGCTGCTTGGATTACCAGTGTATTGCTTCTACCGCGCTTAGCTCCGCTGAATGCACAAGCTGCAATTCGACGCTTAGCTTGGATTGGAATGGCCAGACAATGGTTTCAGCAACATCAAAAACTACGCTATGGCTTTATTTGGGGTATCTTGCTGATTGGAGGAGGCAGCCTATTTGCTTTGCAATCCAATGATGATATTCGAAACTTGCAAAGTATGGATGCCAAGCTGAAACAGGAAGATCAATATATTCGTTCCTTGTTTGCCCAGCAGCAAAGCAGTGATTATTTTGTTGTGCGTGCACACTCCAGTGCTGAGCTTGAGCAGCAGGAAGCACAATTGATTGATCAATTGCAGCAATTGCAAACTCAGGGGCAGATTGACGGTTTTCAAGCTTTGGGACAATGGATTCCGCCTTTGGCCCAGCAGCAACAAAATGTGCAACTACTTCAGCAGATTCCTGCAACCGCATTGAAAAAGTATGCGGAAAGCATGGGTTTAAATTTTGCGGATCTACTGCAATGGCAACAACAATTGCAGCAGCAACCTTTACTCACAGAACAGGTGTTTCAACAACATCCCTTGGCATTTTTACAGCTCAGTCCTACCGAGCGTCTGGTCATGGTTCGTGGGGTGAAGCAGGCGCAGCGATTGCAGCAACTTGAATCTGCACAGATTGATTTCCAACAACCCGTCAGCACTCTCTCTGGTGCGTTTGCACAGCATCGTCAGCAAGCGCAGCATTTACTGATCTATGCCTTATTTGGACTGGCACTGGGTTTGGGCTTGGTCTATGGCAAGCGTTCGATTATGCCGCTGGTTCTGCCTGTGACTTTGGCACTCATCAGTACCTTTGCTGTACAGGCTTGGTTGGGTGTGGAAATTAACTTGTTCAGTATTGTGGGAACCTTCTTGATCATTGGGATAGGCGTGGATTACGCGATTTTCTATCGACATGGACACGATCATCCACAGGTGGTTGGCATGGCGTTGTTTTTGTGTATGATGTCGACCTTATTGGGCTTTGGGCTATTATCATTGAGTCATACTTATGCGATTCATTGTTTTGGTCTAACCGTTTTATTGGGTGTGATCTTTTCATTTGTTTATGCAACGTTGCTTACGCCAGCCGATCAACACCATCTTGTGAATTTAGAACAGCATTAAAAAGATTAAATTTTTAGGGGCAATAATGAAGATGATACAAACAGCCGATGTGGTGATTATTGGTGCTGGACCTTCTGGCAGTTCAGCCGCAGCCTTGCTCCGTCAAAAAGGCTATGCGGTCACGGTGATTGAAAAACAATATTTTCCGCGCTTTTCGATTGGTGAGTCTTTATTGCCGCAGTGTATGGTGTTTCTAGAAGAAGCAGGCTTATTAGAAACTGTACGGGAACATGTTCAATCCCGCGCCTTCCAGTTTAAAAATGGTGCGGCATTTTTGTGTGGTGAAAAACGTAGTCATTACGATTTCACTGAAAAATTTAGTGCGGGACCAGGCACTACTTGGCAAGTTCGCCGTGCTGACTTCGATCACTTACTGGCTCAACAAGCACAGCAATATGGTGCAGATATTCGTTTTGGACATGAAGTTGTTGCGATTGATGTTGAGGTGGAACACCCTGTTTTAACCGTGCTAGATGAGGCACAGCAGCAGTATCAGATTCAAGCCAAGTTTTTATTGGATGCCAGTGGTTTTGGTCGCATCTTACCGAAGTTTTTAGATTTAGAAAGCCCATCCAATTTCCCAGTGCGTCGTGCCTTGTTTACCCATATTGAAGATGGGATTGGCGATCGTGCTGATTTTGACCGTGACAAAATTTTAATTACCGTGCATGAAAAAGACCGTCGTGCTTGGTATTGGCTGATTCCTTTTGCCGATGGTCGTGCTTCCTTTGGTGTGGTGGCAGAGCAGGATTTCTTTGATCATTATCAGGTTGAAGATGCTGCTCAGAATGAACCAGATTTGTTATTGAAACGGATTCTAGCCGACGATCCTGCATTATCTGAGGTCTTGGCACAGGCGAAATTTGATACACCAGTTCGGACTCTGGTTGGTTACTCGGCAAACGTCAAGCATTTGGCCGGTCGGAATTATGCCTTGCTCGGTAATGCCGGTGAGTTTCTCGACCCCGTATTTTCATCGGGTGTGACCATTGCATTAAAATCTGCCAGTCTGGCAATTCCTTTGGTTGATCGAGTGTTGCATGGTGAACAGGTGGATTGGATGCAGGAGTATGAATTGCCGCTGCGTAAAGGGATTAAAGTGTTTCGTGCTTATGTCGAGTCTTGGTACGAAGGCGAGTTTCAGGATGTGGTATTCGCAAGCAATCAAAATGACAACATTCGTCGTATGGTTTCATCATTACTGGCAGGCTATGCATGGGATGATCAAAATCCGATTCATAAAAATGCCAAACGCCGGTTAAGCACCTTGGCCGAATACTGCCGTGAAGGCGTCGCGCAAGAGAAAGCCTTAGAGGTTTAAGATGCAACGGATCTGGATAACGTTATTATGTTGTGGCATGTTGCTGTTGAGTGCTTGTCAACTGGCGCCCCATGCACAGGGGCTGAAAAGCAGCCATTGGCCAGCACAGCAATATCAACGGCAAGACCAAGTTGAAGTGCAATGGAAGGATAAAAGCTTTAGCTTTTTGCTGTATCAGCAACAGCAAGGTCAACAGCTCATTCTGGTTGCTTTGGGTTTAACGGGACAGCCTTTGTTTCAATTACAATTTGATGGGCAGCAGGTCAAAGTACAGCAACGCATTGATCAGATGCGCTTACTGCCTTTTGAGTTTGTGGTTCGGGATTTGTTATTCGCGACCTATCCCCAGTTTGCTCAATTAGGACAACAAGCCGTTCGGGTACAACAATCGGCAACGCAACAGCAAGTTTTTATTGCTGAAAAGGCAGTATTAGTGATTCAAACTCAAGCTAATAGCATTGAACTTGATAATCTGCAGGTACCGTACCGCATGACCTTGAGCCCGATAGAAAATACCCTGAATAGTGATCAATCTGGGCAAGTGGTGCAACCATGAGTCAATCTTTACCTCAGTTGCAAGCGGTTGGGATTCCTGTGAGTGTTGGGCTTTCTGCATTAGGTCAGGATATTCAGCAGATTCGTGAAGGTTTAACGACTCCTGACAATACTCTGACACTGGAAGCAGGGTTTTTAGCGGATCGCGCAGTTTGGGTCGGACGCTATGCAGAGCCATTGATTGAGACTGTACCTGAATCACTCGGTCGATTTGATTCGCGTAATCTACGTTTTGCGTTGACTGCGCTGCAAAAAATCGAGACTAAACTTCAACAGCAAATTGCCAGCATTGATCCAAGCCGCCTAAGTATTGTGATCGGTACTTCGACCTCAGGAATATCCGACACTGAGCTGTTACTGAAACAGTATTTTGATGGTAATGATACTATTGAAGTGATGCATCAACCGCAAGAAATGGGTTGCCTAGCCCAGGCTTTACAAGTTTATCTCGGCTGGCAAGGAGCGGCTTATACCATTTCGACCGCCTGTTCTTCCAGTGCCAAAGCCTTTGCCGCAGGACAGCGTTTAATTCAGGCTGACTTGGCTGATGCGGTATTGGTTGGTGGCGTAGATACCTTATGCCAACTGACCTTAAATGGTTTTAACAGTTTGGAAAGTTTATCGGCAGATGTTTGCCAACCCTGCGGTGTCAATCGTGATGGCATTAATATTGGCGAAGCCGCAGCTTTATTTTTACTGACTAAAGCCTCCGCACCGATCATGTTATATGGTGTGGGTGAATCGATGGATGCATGGCATATTTCTGCACCGCATCCTGAGGGTTTGGGGGCAGCGAAAGCGATGCAGTGTGCCTTGGACAGTGCAGCAATAACAGCACAGCAGGTGGGGTATATCAACTTACATGGAACTGCCACACCGCAAAATGATGCGATGGAAATCAAGGCTGTTCGACAAGTTTTTCAAGAGTTGAAGGTGCCCTTAAGCAGTACCAAGCATAAAACGGGACATTGTTTGGGAGCGGCAGGTGCGATAGAAGCTTTTATCTGTACCCAACTCTTACAAGATCAAAGTGGCTTACCTTTACATCAACAGGTTGAGATTGATGCTGAGCTTGCTGATCAAAACTATGTCACAGATGCTCGGCAGACCGAGAACATTTGCTATGTGCTGAGTAATTCTTTTGCCTTTGGTGGCAGCAATATCAGCTTGTTATTTGGGGTACAGCATTAAATGAAATTAGATGCGATTGAATATATTCCACATCAACAGCCTATGGTCTTTATTGATCATTTGCTCGAAGTCAAACAAGGTTATGCGATTGCCGAATTGACCATTCGGCCTGAATTGATGTTCTGTGAAGCAGCGGGTTTACCGACTTGGGCCAGTATTGAAATTATGGCGCAAACCATTAGCGCCTATTCCGGTTGGATGGGACAACAATTACAGCAAGCACCAAAACTGGGTTTTTTGTTGGGGACACGTAAGCTACATTTACCTTTTGCGTATTTTGCGCTTGGACAGACCTTGAGGATTCGGGTCGAGCAGCAATATCTGCATGAAGGTTTGGGGCAGTTTTCTTGCGAGATTGAAGGGGCTGAGCAGGTGATCAGTGCCTTACTCAGTGTTTATGAACCGACTGATCAATCGACATTGGCATTATAGTTTTAGGAACAACAATGAGTAGAAGAATATTGGTCACGGGTTCAAGTCGTGGCATTGGTAAAGCAATCGCATTGCAATTGGCTCAGGCGGGTTTTGACGTGACCATTCATGCTCGTTCACGTGAGACTGAAGCAGCTCAAGTGGTTGAACAGATTCAAAAGCTTGGGCAAAACAGCCATTATTTATTATTTGATGTGAATGAACGTGAGTATGTCAAAAGCTTATTAGAGCAAGATATCGAACAGCATGGCGCTTTCTATGGGGTGGTTTTAAATGCAGGCCTTACTCATGACGGTGCTTTCCCTGCGTTGACTGATCAGGACTGGGATGAGGTCATTTCGACCTCCTTAGACGGTTTTTATAATGTGCTTAAACCCTTGATCATGCCGATGATCCATTTACGCAAAGGTGGGCGAATCGTGACGCTTTCTTCGGTCTCGGGCATTATGGGCAATCGTGGACAGGTGAATTACAGTGCAGCCAAAGCCGGCTTGATTGGTGCAACCAAGGCATTGGCTTTAGAATTGGCCAAGCGCAAAATCACGGTGAACTGTGTGGCACCTGGTCTGATTGAAACGGAAATGGTCACCGATGAAGTTAAAGAACATGCATTAAAAATGATTCCAATGCAGCGTATGGGGCAGGTGGATGAAGTGGCGGCTGTGGTGAAATTTCTCTGTTCAGATGAAGCCTCTTATATTACCCGTCAGGTGATTTCGGTCAATGGAGGACTGATTTGATGAAGCGTGTTGTGGTTACAGGCATGGCCGGGATTACCTCGCTGGGTGAAAATGCGGATGACATCTTTGCTCAATTCCATGCGGGTAAAAGCGGTATTTGCTATATGTCCGAGTGGGAGCAATATCCAGATTTAAGAACCAAGCTTGCAGGTCCAGTGACAGATTTTCAAGTCGCCAAGCATTTTAATCGCAAAGTGACACGAGGCATGGGGCGTGTCGCGTTAATGTCAGTTATCAGTGCTGAGAATGCCTTGCAAGATGCGGGCTTAATCGGTCATGAGATATTAAATAGCGGTGAAGCCGGCGTGGCCTTTGGCTCATCTGCTGGCAGTGTGGATGCGGTGCGCGAGTTTGGCAATATGCTGATTGATCAAGACATGAGTAAGATCAATGCCACCACTTATATCCGCATGATGTCACACACCAGTGCTGTGAATATGACCGTTTATTTCGGCTTGAAAGGGCTCACCTTGCCAACCTCAAGTGCATGTACCTCAGGTTCAATGGCGATTGGTCAGGCCTATGAAGCGATTAAATACGGTAAACAAACCTTGATGCTTGCGGGTGGGGCGGAAGAGCTGAGTGCCGCAGGTGCCGCCGTTTTTGATGTTTTATTGGCAACCAGTGGGATGAATGATCATCCTGAAAAATCACCAAGACCATTTGATACACGACGAGATGGCTTGGTGATTGGTGAGGGTGCTGGTTGTTTGATTCTTGAAGAATATGAACATGCCAAGCAGCGTGGCGCTACCATTTACGCCGAAATCATTGGTTATGCAAGCAATACCGATGGGCAGCATGTGACTAAGCCTGATAGTGAGCGGATGGGGCAATGCATGCAAATGGCATTGAAAGATGCACAGCTGGATGCCAGTCAGATTGACTATGTCAATGCGCATGGCACTTCAACCGATCAAGGTGATATTGCTGAAAGCCAAGCTACGGCAAGGATTTTAGGGCGTAAACCGATTAGCTCATTAAAGAGTTATTTCGGGCATACCTTGGGGGCGTGTGGGGCAATCGAAGCTTGGTTAGGCATTGAAATGATGCAGCGTGGACAATTGATTCCAACCTTGAATCTGGATGAAATTGATCCACAATGTGGTGATTTAGATTATATTACCCAGCAAGTGAGGGCGAGTGCGATCGAGATCATGATGAGCAATAACTTCGCTTTTGGAGGGATTAATACCTCACTGATTTTTAAACGAACAACATAACAAGCAAGGGGCATAATAATGTCAATCAAACAATTATTCTTAGCAACTGTATTAACGACTGGTTTTGCTGCATCTGTGCAAGCTGCGGATACCGTGCATAATCTGGATTTTAAAGCGGCGGTAGACCGTGCAGTTGCCGATGGAACGCTTGATGGAACAGTAAAGTTTTATCTTAAAGGTACCAAATCAGGTGGAAAAGTATTAGAACAAGATATCGTCACCAATCAGAAAACCAATGGTTTTGGTAAGTCAGCTGAAAAGTCATGTGATTGGGTGCTTCGTTCGGCATTAATCCAGTTAGACAAAGCAGCAAAAGCGCGTGGTGCCAATGCAGTGACCAATATCGTGAGTTATTTTAAAAAGAATGAATCACAAAATTCGACCACTTATCAATGCTATAAAGGCATGGCTGTGGCCAGCGTTGCGCTGAAAGGCGATATTGTGAAGTTCTAAGTGATTTGATCAGGTTAAGCCAATGACGCTACGTGAAATTGAAATCCATGTTCAGGCATTGGCGCAACTGCTTGAAAAGCCTAAAACCGATTTTGCTGATTTAAGTAGCTTTAATCATTATAAAAAACAGCAGATCAGGGACTATCGTAATCATCTGTTGGCAGAGCGGCTGCAAAGTGAAGTTGCAGCACTCAGCTTTTCTAAACATGAACATGGTAAGCCGTTTTTAAGTTCGCATGCATTGCATTTTAACCATACCCATAGCCAGCAATATTATGCCTTGGCGATGAGTGCACAGGTCAAAGATATTGGGATTGATGTCGAAGAACTGGATCGGAAAGTGCGCTTTGATGCCTTGGCCCAACATGCATTTCATGCCGAGGAATACCAAACTTGGCTGCAGCAAGATCAAGATCCTGAATATTGGTTACGGGTTTGGACCACTAAAGAGGCGGTATTAAAAGCATCAGGTCTTGGTATTCGTTTGGACCTGAATAGTTTAAATACCCAAGTGCATCCATCCAATCATGGTGGCATGTGTTCGCATCCATTGATTGGCACTTTTGCTTACCAGAACTTTATCCTGAACCAGAAAATCGTGGTCACCATTGCATGGCGGGCAGAGCAGTCTTGCCGAGGTTTTCAGTTTCCAAAAATTCAGATCATTCAGCATTAGAGAACAACTACCATCAATGCAGTCATTGATGGTTTTGAGGAAGATTTAAGCTTTGCTGATGACGGATACGCTTTGCTTTTATAACGACACTTTCCCGAGAGAGGCGATAGTAAAAACTGCTGCCAAGCATAACGCCAATAAACCAGTTGAAGGGCGCCAAGAACTGAAAACTCGGAATAAGAACCAACAGCAGGCCGATACTGACTGCTGCCACTAAGCTCATCACGGCTTTTTTATTGATGCCTTTTTGATAGTAATAGGCTGCTGTGGGTTGATCGCTAAATAAGTCATCGACCCGCACTTTCTGTTTGTTAATCAGATAAAAGTCAGCAAGTAAAATACCAAACAGTGGACCGATAAAAGCCGCTAAAGTATCAAGGGTATAGTGAATCAGTTCTGGGGAATTAAATAAATTCCATGGGGTGATAAAGATGGAACCGATCGCTGCAATCATGCCTGCTCTGCGAAAATTAAGAAAACGAGGCGCGAGATTAGAAAAATCAAAACCTGCTGAAACGAAATTCGCCACAATATTAATGCCAATGGTCGCGGTTAACACCGTCAATAAACCGAGCACCACCACAAATCCGTTATCGATCATGGCAACCGTTTCGAGTGGATCATGCACCATTTTTCCAAAAACACTAAAGGTACCTGAAACAATCATCACCACAATGATGGCAAAGAACATAAAGTTAAACGGTAGTCCCCAAAAGTTCCCCTTTTTGACCTGTTGCATATTTTTGCCATAACGGGAGAAATCCCCAAAGTTGAGTAATGGGCCGGAGAAATAAGACACCACTAATGCAATGGCCACAATGGTTTGCATGATCTGCTGATTGACGCTGAGGTGTTTATCACTGAGATTAAAGGAAATATGATGCCAACCTGATTTCCACACCAGCCATAAGGCCAGTGCTAACATGACCACATAGACCATTGGACCGGCCCAATCGATAAACACCTTGATGGTGTCCATGCCTTTCCAGAAAACCAATGCTTGTATCGCCCAGATAAAACCAAAACAGATCCAGCCAATCGTACTTAGACCTGCAAACTCCGTCAGTGTAAGCGGGTGTAAGGCAGGATAGAACTTAAGAAGAATCATCATCAAGGCATTGGATGCTAGCCAGGTTTGAATGCCATACCATGAAACCGCAATCAGGCCGCGAATTAAGGCTGGAATATAGGCCCCATAAATCCCGAAGGCTTGGCGAGAGATGACCGCATAGGGAACCCCAGAAATTTGACTGGGTTTTGCGACCAAGTTTGCCGCAACTTGAACAATCACGATACCAATGAGTAAGGCAAGCAGAACTTGCCAGCTGGCCAGACCGAGTGAAAATAAGCTCGCTGCGACCACATAGCCGCCCATACTATGTACATCAGACATCCAAAAGGAAAAGATGTTATACCACGTCCAATTTTGTTGCGCAGGGATGAGATCTTCATTGGAGAGTTTAGAACTATAGTTCGGGTTATCGCTCATGACGGGTCTGCAAGATAAACAACTGTTCAGACCAGTTATGCAGAAATTAAGCCAACTTCTTCTTATTGTTTTAAACTTATCATTAATTTATTGATTATATTTATTTAAATATTTAATTTTAGATTTTAACTGTTCAGACCAGTTGGATTGAAATATGATCAAGCTTATTTTTTGAATTAAAAAAGTGCAGAAATGAGAAACGCGACTCGAATTCAAATCATTAATCCAAATACCTGTATCCAAATGACCACATCGATTGCTGAGGCTGCACGTCAGGTAGCCGAAGCGGATACCGAAATTATGGCGCAGTCTCCCGAAAAAGGCGTGTTATCGATTGAGGGGCATTATGATGAGGCAATGTCTGCTATTGGGGTACTTGAGTTAATTCAACAAGGCAAAGCACAGCAGGTCGATGGGCATATTATTGCTTGCTTTGGTGATCCTGCTTTGCATGCGGCGAGGGAATTGGCTCAGGCACCTGTGGTTGGCATTGCCGAAGCTGCATTTCATATGGCCAGTCTGGTGGCAACAAAATTTTCGATTGTGACCACCTTAGCCCGAACCAAAATTATTGCTGAACATTTATTACATCAATATGGCTTTGAGCGAAAATGTGCACAGATTCGATGCATTGATCTTCCAGTATTGGCATTGGAACATGATAAGCAAGCGGCCTATGAAAAATTATTGGCAAGCTGCCAGCAAGCCAAAATGGAGGATGGGATTGGTGCAATTGTATTGGGCTGTGGCGGCATGGCCGAGATGGCGGATCAGGTCAGTCTAGAGTTGGGAATTCCGATTATTGATGGGGTTCGGGCTGCGGTAAAGCTGATTGAAGGTTTACATGGTTTAGGCATTCAAACCAGTAAGTGGGGAGATTATGATTATCCCTTAATAAAAGGATAATGAAGCACGCCTGCTGGTGAAAAAGAGATCATGAGCGTCTGTTTAAGTTCAGCTTTTCCTTAAAGCGCATACAATAATGCCAGCATTTCGCTGGCATTATTGTTCAATCCAAAGAAAGGAGATTAAGGAATCTCTTCTTCTTCAAATTCAGGTTTAACTTGAACAATAAAGTCCTGACGATTCAGACCACGCCATAAGGCGAATGCTGTACCGATATAGATCGATGAGTAGGTTCCCACAAATACACCGACAAACATTGCCACAGAGAACCAATGTAGACCATCGCCACCCAAGAACATCATGGCAAGGACCACGAGTAATAAGGTCATCGAGGTATGAATAGTACGACGAAGAGTCTCTGTTAGCGCAATATCCACGATTTCACGGGGTGTAGCACCGCGAATCTTACGGAAGTTTTCACGGATACGGTCCGATACCACGATGTTATCGTTGAGTGAGAAACCGATCACCGCAAGTACAGCCGCAAGTACGGTTAAGTCGAATGGCCATTGGAACAATGCAAATGCACCGATAATGATGATGATATCGTGGAATAACGACATTACCGCACCCATCGCCAGTTTAAACTCGAAGCGAATGGTGACGTAGATCAACATCAAAATGAGTGCAAGCGCAACTGCACCCGCAGAACGGACATAGAGTTCATTACCGACTGCACCACCGACGGCATCGACCTTATGGACTTCTACGGTGTTATTCGGTAATTGCACTGCTTTGGTGATGCTATTGCTGAGGTCTTCAACATTCAGGTCTTCTTGCACGGGCATACGCACAATCAGGTCTGTATTACTTCCCAAAGTCTGCACTACAGCATCTTTGAATCCCGCACGATCTAAGGCCTGAACCACTTGCGCAGGCTGAACCCCTTGCTTGTAGTTAAGCTCAGCAGAAATACCGCCTGTAAAGTCTAGACCTAGGTTCAGCCCTTTGGTGACGATAAAGAAGATACTGGCAATGGTAATCAGGATCGAGAAGATGGCCGCAGGTTTGGCAATCTTCATGAATGGGATGATTTTTAGATCATCTGGGCGACCGTATTGCTTTGAGTCTGGTTGAGTCAGATCAGTCATGTGAATCTCCTTAAATACTCAACTTTTTCAAATTACGGCGTTTGCCATAAATGAGCTGTACGATGGCACGGGTAACGGTAATTGCAGTAAACATTGAACAAACAATACCAATCATCAAGGTCACCGCAAAGCCTTTGATCGGACCTGTACCAATCGCGAACAAGATGAACGCAACCAGTAATGTGGTTAAGTTCGAGTCGAGAATGGTGTTATAGGCACGATCATAACCAGCGACAATTGCTTGTTTGGGCGAGGCACCCCAGAGCATTTCTTCTCGGATACGTTCACAGATCAGGACGTTGGAGTCGACTGCCATACCAATGGTAATCACGATACCTGCAATACCTGGTAGGGTAAGAGAGGCACCAAGCCAAGACATCACGGTTAAGATCATGGCAAGGTTAAACACCAAGGCAAAGTTGGCGATCAAACCGAATAAACGGAAGAACACCACCATCCAGATCGCAACCAACAAGAAACCGATTTGGGTCGATAATACACCCTTATCAATGTTTTCTTGCCCCAAGCTTGGACCTACAACACGCTCTTCAACGAAGTACATTGGCGCAGCCAAAGCACCCGCACGCAGCATCAAGGCAAGTTCTGCCGCTTCTTGTGGAGAATCTAGACCAGTAATGCGGAATTGTGAGCCCAATACGGCTTGAATGGTTGCAGCGTTGATCACCACAGATTCAGTATATGGAGTACGAACTTCAGTCTGGACACCCGTGTTTGGATCAGCCACGTAAGAGATTTTTTGTTTATTTTCGATAAACAAAACCGCCATACGTTTGCCGACAGCACCACGAGTGGCATCTGCCATCAACTTACCACCTGAAGAATCCAGCGTGATGTTTACTTCAGCACCACCAGAGTCTTGGCTAAAGCCAGAACTTGCGTTTTGAACACGTTCACCAGTCAAAATACGGTTACGTTGTAACAGCAATTGACGACCACTGTCTAAAGACTGATAAGCAAAGACTTCAGTCCCTGGAGGAAGCGGCTGACCATTATATTTCCCTGTATATGGGTCAATATATTGATCATTACTATCTGCGACCAAACGGAACTCTAAGTTTGCCGTACGACCCAAGACACGTTTTGCTTCTGCGGTATCTTGTACACCCGGTAATTCAACCACAATACGGTTGCTACCTTGGGTTTGTACCAATGCTTCAGCCACACCGAGTTCGTTAATACGGTTACGTAAAGTAGTTAAGTTTTGGTTGACTGCATAAGATTGAATTTCCTGACGACGCGCATCGGTATAATTCAGTCTTAAAGTCGCACCAGATGATGTTGCAACCGCTTGTTGGGTAAACTCATTGCCATTACGACGTAAAAAATCAGTCGCTGCATCACGGTCTGCATTGCTGGCAAACTGGACAGTAATGGTATTGTTATTTAAAGCAAGGTTGTTAAATTTGATTTTGTTATCACGGAACTGACGACGCAAATCAGTCGCAGATGTTTCCATACGCTGACTAATCGCTTTATCCATGTCGACTTCGAGCAAGAAGTGTACACCGCCACGTAAGTCCAAACCGAGTTTCATCGGTTTTGCCCCAATCTTTTGCAACCACTCAGGAGTGGTTGGTGCAAGGTTGAGTGCAACTACATAGTCTTCACCTAAATCACGACGTAACACTTCTTTGGCTTTTAACTGTTCTTCAGAAGAGTTTAAGCGTAATAATGCCGCGTTGTTGGTAAAGCTATTGTCGTGACTGCTTATGTTGGCAGTTTTTAAAATCTGCTCAGCTTTTTGCACGATCGTCTGATCAATTTTGGTGCCTGCTTTTGCCCCCGAAATTTGGACAGCAGGTTCATCTGGATACAGACTTGGAAGTGCATATAACGTACTGATCACAAGTACCACAAGGATCAGTAAATATTTCCATGCAGGGTAACGCATTCGCTTTCTTCTTAAATGAAAAAGTCGTGCTGAGGCACGACTATTTTATGATTAAAGGTTATTTAATGTGCCTTCAGGTAATACTGAAATGACACTCGCACGTTGGATTTTTACCTCAACACCACGAGTGAGTTCAACAACTGCAAAGTCACCTTCAAGTTTGGTAATTCTCCCCATTAAACCACCAGCAAACACGATCTCGCTGCCTACACCCAAGCTTTCGATTAAAGAACGATGTTCTTTAGCACGTTTTGCCTGAGGTCTCCAGATCAAGAAATAGAAGATTGCGATGAATACCGCGATCATCAATAAGTTTGCCATAAGGCTTGGACCTTGTGCCGCAGCAGGTGCAGCGTGAGCAGTAGAGATGAAAAAACTCATTTCGATTTCCTAAAATTAAAAGGCAAAAAATTAACAATAAATTCCAATTCGTTTTGCAATGTACCTTGTCTTGCGATCAGGCGCAAATCTTGATGCAAATCGTTCTGCTTAGTCTTCTGGACATGCTGGAACTTCTAATCCACGACGGGCATAAAAGTCCTGAACGTATTCATCAAATGTGCCATTATCCAATGCATCACGCATACCTTGCGTCAGGCGTTGGTAGTAACGCAAGTTGTGGATGGTGCCAAGCATTGATGCCAGCATCTCACCACACTTCTCTAAATGATATAAATAGGCACGAGTAAAGTTTTTACAAGTGTAGCAATCACAATGTGGGTCTAAAGGCCCTTTATCATGGCGATATTTACTATTACGGATTCTGACCAAACCATCAGTAACAAAATAATGACCATTACGAGCATTACGGGTTGGCATCACGCAGTCAAACATATCGACACCACGACGAACCGCTTCTACGATGTCTTCTGGTTTACCCACACCCATTAAATAGCGAGGTTTATCCTGTGGCATTTTGTTGGGTAGATAATCAAGCACCTTGATCATTTCTTCTTTCGGTTCACCGACCGATAAGCCACCAATCGCATAACCATCAAAACCAACTTCTAACAAGCCTTTGAGTGACTCGTCACGTAGGTCTTCGTACATCCCACCTTGAATGATGCCGAATAAGGCATTTTTATTGTTAAGCGCATCATGATGATGCGTTTTACAACGTTTGGCCCAGCGTAAAGAAAGTTGCAATGATTTTTGCGCTTCTTCATGGGTGGCAGGGTAAGGGGTACATTCATCAAAAATCATCACGATATCTGAGTTCAGTACATGTTGGATCTCCATTGAAATTTCTGGAGACAAGAACACCTTTGAACCATCAATCGGAGAGCGGAAGGTGACACCTTCTTCTTTGATTTTACGCATTGCGCCCAAGCTAAACACTTGGAAACCGCCTGAGTCAGTCAAAATTGGTTTATCCCATTGGATAAACTCATGCAGACCGCCATGCTCTTTAATCACTTCCAAACCTGGACGTAAGTAAAGGTGGAAGGTATTTCCTAAGATAATCTGTGCTTGAATTTCTTCAATATCACGTGGGAGCATGCCTTTAACCGTACCGTAAGTACCCACAGGCATAAACACAGGGGTTTCCACCACACCATGTTCTAAAGTAAGTCGACCACGACGGGCGCGCCCCGACTGGCCTAATTTTTCAAATTTCATGTAATAACCTGAGCAAGATCGAAGTGCTACTTTGATTGCAGCGCAAGGAGGCGAAAAAACAGTTCGCTGATCGAAAGCGGCTATTTTCCCCGATTATGGCGTGTAGTTCTACTACTAAATGTAGCGAGAGATAAAATAGATTTAGTTTGATAAGTTTTGAGTGATATTTGCTCGAATGTTGATGAGCAAATACTGATTTAAGTGAATAAGGTTTTTGCATTTTGTAATGCGAAATTTGTGAGGGAATTTGCTATCGAGATGGCGGCATGGATGCCGCCGCGTTAGACTACGGTAGCAGGGATGTACCGTCAGTCTATGAACAGCGATTAAAGCTGTGCAAGGGTTTTGGTTACTTTTGCCAAAACAAAAGTAACTGCAACCGAAGGTTTTTGCTGAAATGAGTGAGATAACGGTAAGATGCTAATATGTATAACTACCGCACTAAAAATTCGGTTTATAGTCAAAATTTTCAGTCGCCAGATTATCCTTAAATGGGCGAATCGCTTTCTTGGATAAAGTCAGGGTATTGATCAAGTTGTTTGGAAACACCTCGATCTGGTTATTAAACAATTCTACATTGCGGTTAAAAATGGTAATTGCAGCACCGATATTTTCGTTTTGCTCCTGAATATCATCCATCATCTTGCTATACAGTGCATCTGCTTTCAGTTCAGGATGATTTTCGACCACCACATTCAGACTACGAATCAGCTCCTTACTCATTTTCTCAATTTGTTGTAACTGAGAAATATCCGTGTCATTCACATTCAGATTGAGAATCTGTTGGCGCAATTCGGTGACTTTTTCTAAAGTCGATTTCTCGAACTGGGTGTATTGATCCAACGTTGCTTCCAAGGCTTCTAAGGTCTTTACTTTTTGACGTTCGAAGTTGGCCACTTCTGACCATGCCCGTTTGGTGGCATTAAAATAACGCACGATATTATTACGGATAGAAATGCCCCACACGATCAGTGCGACAAAAATTCCCAAGAAGATCAGTAAACCTGTCATCGCCATTCCCCTTATTGTTATTGCTCAATGATTAGCGAATTAAATTCAGCATGAGTTGTTGAAACTTATGATATTGCGGCATGGTCATGGTTCTTAAGTGTCCACGTAATGCGGGAATATCCTGAATGTCACTGCGTTTACTGGCGGTTTGGAAAAGATTTTGTTCGCCCACGTAACACATGATTTGCTCTTCATGATGATAAATTAAATCACCTGTAAAATGTTGAAAAAAATCATGTAGTTTTAAGGTGAGGCTCGGGCTGATTGCTTTGGCAAGTTGGTGTTGATCAAGACCACAGATATTCAATTCTTGATTAATCAAAATGTCACTGCTTTGCCATGAGCTGGTGTAGGGCGCAAAGAAACGAGCGCGTTGATTGCTGACGGCAATTCCTAAGGCTGGCATTTGAAAAATAAAGGCACCCCACAAATCTTTATGGATTTTTTTGACAATTTTTTTATCACGACTCTGATCCTGTAGGATCGGCATTTCGCTGACATAGTGATATTGAAACAGTAGAACCTGATGTTCTGTGTTGCCATCATGCCATGTGGTCGATGCGTATTGGGTAATCTCGTTGGCTTCATTACCCCGATTAAATAGGGGGAAATGTTGCTTTAACTTACTGATCACCAAAAGGGGCTGCGCTTGAATCGGTAAATAAGCTGGGAGTTGCTGGAACTGTAAACCATAGCGTAATACGGTCATGCGTTCTTCTAGATAATGAATGACGCGTGTTAATGGTTGTTGTGGTTCATAGAGCAAATAGGCCAGAAAACCAGTAAGGAATGCACCCAGTAGGCTCCAGATATATTGAATATGTGGATGTAGAAAATAACCAAAGATTAATGTGCCTACGCTGATCAATGCGAATAAATAGGGCAGTACATTAAAAAAACGCAGGCTGTGATCGTCACGCCAAGGATGCAGTGCATCTAGTAGGGCTTGATCGCTATGTGCTTTCTGCCCAACCTCCCAAAGCCGAGCAATATTGCGAAAAACCTGCGCATTTTTTTTACGTCTGATATGCAGTGCTTGTTGTACAGTGTCGATTGGCATGGAAATAATCGTTTCATTATAATGGGGTGCTCTTGTCTAAATTATGCGTTAAATTTCAGAAACTAAGAAGTCTATAATCTGAATCTAGCTGTGTTTTATTATTTTGAATGAACGGCTTTTACCAAAGCATTTTTATAGGAAAAATCGACTAAACCGTAATTTAGTCGATTGATCAGTATTAAGCGTCGAGCTTATCCACCAACATCGCATCGCCATAACTAAAGAAGCGATAACGTTGTTCTACTGCATGGGTATAAGCCGCCAAGATATTGTCACGATTGGATAGCGCTGAAACCAACATTAATAAGGTCGATTCTGGTAAATGGAAGTTGGTGATCAAACGATCCACGATGCAGAACTGATAACCTGGATAGATAAAGATTTGCGTATCACCTGTCCAAGCTGCAATTTGACCTTGATTGGCTTGTGCTGCGCTTTCTAGGGCACGGGTCGCCGTAGTGCCTACCGCAATGACTTTATTGCCGCGTGCTTTGGTGGCCAAAATCAGGTCAATGGTCGCTTGTGGTACGTCACACCATTCACTGTGCATAATGTGATTAGTAATGTCAGTGGTACGCACAGGCATAAACGTTCCTGCACCGACATGTAGTGTGACAAAGGTTTTTTGCACGCCTTTCGCGGCTAATTTTTCTAATAAGCCTTGGTCGAAATGCAGACTGGCAGTTGGTGCTGCAACGCTGGCAATTTTTTCAGGGTCGTGGAACACGGTTTGATAACGTTCAGTATCAATCTCTTCCGCTTCACGGTTGAAATAAGGTGGAATCGGCAGTTGGCCGTATTGATCCAGCACCGACAAAATCGGTTGTGAAAACTTCACCACAAACAGATTTTCATGGCGACCTTGTACGGTGACAGGCACCGCATCTTCACCGATATACAGTTCTGCGCCAGCTTTCGGTGAGTTGCTTGATTTGATGTGGCAATGGGCAGTGTGGGGATCCAACATGCGCTCAACCAGAACTTCGATAGCTCCGCCTGTAGCACGTTTGCCTTTTAAGCGTGCTTTCATGACTTTGGTGTCATTCAATACCAGCAAATCACCGTCTTCGAGCAGGTCGAGAATATCGGTAAAGGCGTGGTCGTGATACTGACCTTGCGCATCGATATGCAGTAGGCGAGATGCGCTACGGCTGTCTAATGGATAGCGAGCAATAAGTTCATCGGGGAGATCAAACGAAAAGTCGGAGAGTTGCATACATCTAAAACATTGCAAAAATTGGGCGTAGTATAGTCTTTTTTGCGTTTTCTCGCTGAGTTCGCGTGTTTATTGATAGAAAAATATCTGAATGATTTAAAAGTGAGCAATAAGCGTGAGTTAGTGTTTGACAATAAAATCAAACAGGTTATTATACGCAACACAAAGCATCGCACTCTTCCCGAGGTGGTGAAATTGGTAGACGCGGCGGACTCAAAATCCGCTGTCAGAGATGACGTGTCGGTTCGAGTCCGACCCTCGGGACCAAGATTCAAAGACCCCAAGCTGGTATTAAAGGCTTGGGGTTTTTTAATGTCTATCAAAATGAATTAGATACATATTTCTAACGAAAAGTCTTTGCTTGCTACACTTCGTTGAAGTGTACGTAAGCAACTTTTAAGATAGTTTAATTTAATAAACTGACGAACCAATAATAGATATTTTTTAACATTCTCCAAAGACCATTGCTAGAGTAATCATATTGATTAGTACCACAATATATACCTTTCTCTAGATCTGCTTTAGCTTCTAATAATACAGTTTTTCCTTCAGTAGTCCTATTTACGCAAATTCTTTGCGCATATGATTGGTTTGTTTCCAGGACAACTTCATATGGAAAAGGCTCTTTAAATTCAGAAGATTTAATTTTAATACAGTTTTCTTCGTTTATAGGTATTTTAAGATTCAAATAGGTTTTTGAGTAGGAAGAGTGAAAAGCATTAATTCCATCTACTTTACCTATATAAATTAAGGTCTGATTTTCATATGCTTTGTCATACGCTCTTTTTGTAAATACACAGACATCATTGTCTTTAACTTTGACATATAGGGAGGAATGTGGAGAAGCATTGGCAGTACTACTAATAAGAAGTAATAAATATAATAATTTCATCAGGTTTTATTTGGTTGCTTAGATATATTATTTAGCTTAATGGGATCCACAAGAAATAGTGCTTATCCGTATTTGAAATTTCATGGTAAATACCTTGAATTAAGCTTCAATAGTGCTTGAGCTTAGTTTAAGAATTTGCATAGTTCTATCTGTAGTCTTATAGATTATGGCATTTTTGAATAAATGTGTGAGATTTTTCACTTTGTTGTTTGGTAAGTATTTTGTCTCTATGTAAACAAAAACCAACTGTGGTAAATCCAATACCAGTTCTATTTAATCCTTGCTCACCTAACAATATATAGTAAGCATGATTTTCTAAAATATGATTTGATTTGTAGTTCTTTAAAATAATTTCTTTCATTTCTTTGTTGATTTCTTTAGACACAAATAATTTTTTATAAGTTATACCATCTGATTCAAAGTTTTCATAATCATTAATTTCATAATGATAAACTAAAACTTTTTTATCTGTCGGAAATGAGAAGTGAAGATTGTCTCGGTTGCTAGAAACAACAATATCAGTTTTTACATTGTTCTGACTTGTGCATCCAATAACTAGGAATAGCATAAATGAAATAAGAAATATATTAAATAGTTTCATATCAAAACCCTTGTCATGGAATAACATGTCTAACTTTCTCTCTTCTGGATTGCTATTTCTGAGTGTAGATGCATTGATTGAGATTTATGATGATTTAAAAGTAAAGCATTTACCTGGAGATTAGTTTATCTATTGGGATTTGATCTAAGTTAAAATTTAATGAAATTTCACGTTTTGTTGCGAATTGATTGAATCAACAATTGCCTTTTCTGTTAAAGTTTGTTAATACTAAGTGATAGTTTTCACATTTTTTTTATAAAACGTAAAGAACCGTATAACGAAAATATTCGAGAGGCGGGAATGACGATTCAATTATTAGAACTACAGCAAGCCGAAAAGTTAAGTGCTTGTAAAATCTCTCTTTCTTTGGGGCTAACTTCAGAGCAGAACTTGCTTGAGCAATTTTTACAGTTCAACCGAAAACTGATGCAAGCCAGTACCGCATTGCTGTCATTTCACCAAGAACCTTACCTTTGGCACCGTTGCCCTGAAAAACTCAAAGCGATTGATTCTGCAAAAATTACCAAAAGCTTAAATACGCTATTTGTGAATGGTGATCTAGTCGATAGCGACCATCCGCAATACTCAACTTTACTGGCATTTCTCGCACCCCTAAAAAAGAAAATCCAAACTGCAGTCGCTTTACATCTTAGACACCCAGATCAAACCTCACTCGGTTATATCATCCTGTTTGATGAAGCTGCCCAAGGCTTTAGCGATCTACAAAAACAACTCCTCCAAGAACATTGTGTCAACTTCATGCAACAACTGGAATTGAAGTTTAACCATGACGAGTTGAAAGAACTATACGAACAAGAAGCTGCACTCAATTTTAGTAAAACCAAATTCTTTTCGATTATTTCCCATGACCTACGTGCGCCATTTCATGGGCTACTAGGTTTCTCTGAGATATTAGCGAAAGAACGTGAAACCTTAGACGAATCCAGTATTCAGAATATTGCGGACTATCTTTACGATACTTCTCAATCGACTTATAACTTATTAGAAAGCTTGCTCAATTGGGCGATGGCCGAAGGTGGGCGTTTTGTCTATCACCCCATCAATTTTAAGCTGCGCCAGATCACCAATATCGTGACTGATATTCTCAAAACCTTGGCCATTAAGAAGAATATTCAACTGATTAATGAAGTAGATGAAAATCTAAAAGTCTATGCCGATATGAATATGATCACTTCGGTGATTCAGAACTTAGTCTCCAATGCACTGAAATTTACCGATGTTGATGGAACGGGCAAAGTCTATATCCAAGCACAACACAAAGGCACTTATGTTGAAATCTATGTCAAAGACACTGGCCTCGGCATGACTCAACAACAAATCAACGATCTGTTCCAGCCGCGGATTACTATCAGCTATAAAGGAACCGCAGGAGAGAAAGGCGCAGGTCTGGGCTTAAGCTTGTGTAAGCGCTTTGTAGAAATGAATTTGGGTGAAATCAATGTTAGCTCCAATGAAGGCGAAGGTACTGTGTTTACCGTGTTGCTGCCAATCGAACGTGAACAGGTTGATTTATGTACGGATCAACAAAAAAGCAAAGCGAAATTAGTCTAAAGAGATTTTAAAGATAAGCTTGTAACTGATATAACTAACCTAGATGAGATGACATCAGTCGAGCCTTTTTATATGAATGCGCAACAGCTACAAAAAACCTTAGTTGCAAGCCAATATGCTGAACAAGTTTTAAATTTATACACATTACAATTAGAACAAGACTATTCCGAAGATCAATTTCTGGACTCGCTGTCGACCGAAACCATCCATCAAAAAGTGCAATTGGCTGTGGCTGAAGTCACCGATGAACAATCATGGATGAAAGCTTTACGCGTACTCCGTGCCAAGCTGATGTTTCGCTGGATTTGGCAAGATGCCAATCAACTCACCAATGTGGTGACGTTGACACGTGAGCTATCCGATTTTGCCGATGCCAGTATTTGTGCCGCCAAAGCTTTTGCATTACCGCCTTTATTAGCCAAACACGGTGAACCCATTGGTTATTCAGG
This sequence comes from Acinetobacter gyllenbergii CIP 110306 = MTCC 11365, assembly GCF_000413855.1. GTDB lineage: Bacteria > Pseudomonadota > Gammaproteobacteria > Pseudomonadales > Moraxellaceae > Acinetobacter > Acinetobacter gyllenbergii. The sequence goes on from NZ_ATGG01000007.1 coordinate 74,132, forward strand.
TCAGTTACAAGATCTAATTGTGATTGGTATGGGTAAGCTCGGCGCGCAAGAGCTGAATTTATCCAGTGATATTGATCTGATTTTTGCCTTCGATGAACAAGGCGAAACCAATGGGCGTAAATGTATTGATGTACAACAGTTCTGTATTCTATGGGGACAGAAGCTGATTTATTTGCTCGATCATATTACTGCAGATGGTTTTGTATTCCGTGTCGATATGCGTTTGCGTCCGTGGGGTGATGGTTCAGCCTTGGCGATTAGCCATAGTGGATTAGAAAAATATTTAAGCCAGCATGGGCGTGAATGGGAACGTTATGCGTGGATTAAGGCAAGGGTAATTACCGGCGGCAAAGCGGGCGAAGAATTGTTAGACATGTCGCGTCCGTTTGTATTCCGCCGTTATGTCGATTATTCCGCTTTTGCTGCCATGCGTGAAATGAAAGCCATGATCGAACGTGAGGTCATGCGCCGTAATATCGAAGAAGATATTAAGCTCGGTGCAGGTGGGATTCGTGAAATCGAGTTCATCGTGCAGGTCTTTCAGTTGATTTATGGTGGATCGAAGCGCGAACTGCAAGATCGTCAATGTTTAGTCAATTTACATCATTTGGGTGAAGCCGAACTGCTGGATCAGCAAGCAGTGATTGATCTGGAAGATGCTTATCTATTCCTGAGACGAGTCGAACATGCCATTCAAGCCTTGAATGATCAGCAAACCCAATCTTTGCCAACGGAACCTGAGCAGAGACAACGCATGTTGGACACACTTGGCTTTGCCGATTGGCCTACCTTCTTGGAGGTGCTCAATCAGAAACGTGACAAGGTCAAAGTCCAGTTTAAACAATTGATTCAGGAAAAAGAGTTTGCTGAGCCTATCGATGATTTCGTTCAGCTTGAACAAAAACTGAATGCAGTACTAAATGATGATGCCAAGAACTTAATTCAAAACTTCTGGCATGGGCAGGCGTTACGCAAAATCCCTGCCAGTGCTTTAGAGCGTTTAAAGAAATTCTGGCCGCATTTGATCGAAGCGATTTTACAGTCGGATCAACCGCAAACGGCACTGTTACGTTTGATGCCCTTGGTGGAATCGGTGTTACGTCGTACGGTCTATCTGGTGATGTTGATGGAAAGCCGAGGTGCTTTGCAGCGACTGGTCAAGATGGCAACCGTCAGTCCGTGGATTTGTGAAGAACTGGCGCAATATCCTGTGTTGTTGGACGAGTTCTTGTCGATGGATTTTGGTCTGCCACAACGCAAAGATCTGGAAGATTCACTGCGCCAACAATTGTTGCGGATCGAGATTGATCAAGTTGAAGATCAGATGCGGGTATTGCGCTTATTTAAAAAGAGTAATGTGCTGACAGTTGCCGCCAGTGATGTATTGGCAGAAAGTCCGTTGATGAAAGTCTCCGATGCGCTCACGGATATTGCTGAAGTCAGTGTACAGGCGACGCTGAATCTCGCATATGAAGCGGTTGCAGAACGGCACGGCTATCCTATCGGCAATGATGGGCAACGATGCAGTTTGGACAATAAAGGCTTTGCGGTGATTGCTTATGGCAAATTGGGTGGCATTGAGTTGGGCTATGGCTCGGATTTAGATTTAGTGTTTATCCATGCGCTTGAAGAACAAGGTGAAACCGATGGCCGTAAGGGTATTAGTGGGGCCGAGTTTGCGATTCGTGTTGCGCAGAAATTTATGTCCTTGATGACGACGCAAACCTTGGATGGACGTGTCTATGAAATTGATACTCGTCTGCGACCTTCGGGTGAGGCTGGGATGTTGGTCACCAGTTTAAAAGCTTATGAACAATATCAACAGAAAAGTGCTTGGCTCTGGGAGCATCAAGCTCTAGTGCGTGCTCGTTCGATTGCAGGAGATCGTGGATTATGCACGCAATTTGAACAGATTCGCTGTCAAATCCTGACCCAAGTGCGTGATGAAAATGTAGTGCGTGAAGAAGTGCTGAAAATGCGCCAAAAGATGAAAGATCATTTGGGATCATCTTCTGAGCAAAAAAAACATGGGATTTTTCATTTAAAACAGGACTCAGGTGGTATCGTTGATATCGAATTTATGGCACAGTATGTTGTGCTTGCATGGAGTGGGACGAATACAGATCTCGCCCATTTTTCCGACAATGTAAGAATTCTAGAAGATGCTGCTCAAGCAGGCTGCTTATCCAGTGAAGATGCCACAGCATTAATACACGCTTATCTCCGTGAACGAGCTGAGAGCCACCGTCTAGCGCTTGCAAATCAATCTATGCAAGTCAATGCTGCGGATTGGCACGATACCCGCGAGATCGTTTGCAAGTTATGGCAGAGATTAATTGATCCAACTGCGCAAGCATTGGAAAGTGAATAATTGTGTAAAAAAGAAAATGGAGTATGTGCGATGAGTTTGGCTGATCGTGATGGTTTTATTTGGCAAGATGGAAAATTAGTTGATTGGCGTGATGCAAAAATTCACGTCTTAACTCACACACTACACTACAGTATGGGTGTCTTTGAAGGCGTCAGAGCTTATGAAACCCCAAATGGTACAGCAATCTTCCGTTTGCAAGATCACACTAAGCGCTTATTAAATTCAGCAAAAATTTATCAGATGAATGTTCCATTTGATCAAGCGACATTAGAACAAGCACAAATTGATGTGGTTCGTGAAAATAAACTAGCATCTTGCTACCTGCGTCCATTAATTTGGATTGGTTCTGAGAAACTCGGTATTGCTGCAACAGACAACACTATTCATGCTGCAGTCGCTGCATGGGGTTGGGGTGCATACTTGGGTGAAGAAGCAATGGCGCGTGGTATTCGTGTGAAGACTTCTTCATTCACGCATCACCATCCAAACGTGACTATGTGTAAAGCAAAAGCATGTGGTAACTATACGGTGTCGATCTTGGCACATCAGGAAGTGGCACGTTCAGGCTATGACGAAGCAATGTTGCTTGACCCACAAGGCTTTGTTTGCCAAGGTGCAGGTGAGAACGTATTCCTGATTAAAGATGGTGTCTTGCATACCCCTGATTTAGCTGGTGGTGCATTAGAAGGGATTACTCGTCAAACCGTGATTACCATTGCTAAAGACCTTGGTTATGAAGTGGTTGAGCGTCGTATTACTCGTGATGAATTCTACATCGCTGATGAAGCATTCTTTACCGGTACTGCTGCAGAAGTGACGCCAATTCGTGAGTATGATGACCGTGAAATTGGTTGTGGTTCACGTGGTCCGATTACCACTGTAATTCAAAAGACCTTCTTTGATGCAGTACAAGGTCGCAATGATAAATATGCACACTGGTTAACTTATATTAAATAAGCTGTAATCGTGCACAAAGGCGAAGCTTAGGCTTCGCTTTTTTATTGACGAATTAATACTAAAAAAAACAATCCGCTCTATGCTAAGATGAGCGTATATTCAGTGCATATGATTGAACACTTTTGTTTTTTTGGACAAAGTGGAGCCTCGTATCTCAAGCATTTAAGGTTATCAGATGGTAGATATTCAACAAAATTCGGCAACTCATGAAGACAATGTGATCTTGTGCATGAAGTGGGGAACCAAGTATGGTGCTGAGTACGTCAACCGTTTGTATAACATGGTCAAACGTCATTTGACTTTGCCTTTTAAAATGGTGTGCTTGACGGATCGTACCGAAGGTATTGACCCGAATATTCAATGTTTTCCGATTCCATCTCTAGATTTGCCTGCAGGTAGCCCTGAGCGTGGTTGGAATAAACTCTCGACTTTTGAGCCAGATTTGTATGGCTTAAAAGGCAATGCGCTATTTCTCGATCTGGATGTGGTGATCATTGATAATATTGATTGCTTCTTCCAAGCGGAAGGTGAGTTTTTGGTGATTCACGATTGGAAACGTCCTTGGCGAATCACAGGCAATAGTTCGGTTTATCGTTTCAAACTGGGTGCTTTCCCTGACATTTTGCCGTACTTCCGTGCAAACTTTAATGAGATCAGTCAAAAATTCCGTAATGAACAAGAGTATCTATCTTGGTTTGTACATAAAGAAGGCAAACTGAGCTATTGGAATAAAGACTGGTGCAAAAGCTATAAATACCATTGTTTAAGACGAGTGCCATTTGCTTATTTCCAACCGCCTATCAAACCCAAAGGCGCAAAAATTATTATTTTCCATGGTGAAATCAATCCACCTGATGCGATCAGTGGTGGTGGTGGTAAGTGGTATCGTTATGTGTTGCCATCGGATTGGATTAAAGAGTCTTGGCAATAATCCAAGTGTTATTCATCCTGAAATGGAATGGATGAATCGAATAAAAAAATCAGGCAGAATGCCTGATTTTTTTGCTTTAAGGGGTGTTAAATATTGTGGTATTGGCGATACCAATCGACAAAGTTTTTCACGCCATCGACCACCGAAGTGGCTGGTTTATAGTCCACATAGTTTTCTAGCGCAGTGCTATCGGCAAAGGTGTCTGGTACATCGCCTGGTTGGAGAGGAAGCAGATCTAAAATCGCTTCTTTACCCGCTGCTTTTTCAATCGCCTGAATATATTCAATCAGTTTCACCGTACGGTTGTTACCAATATTGAAAATCCTAAATGGGGCATTGCTGGTTGAGGGGTTTGGGTGGTTGCTGTCCCACGTGGCATCAGGCATGGCAATCTTATCGCTGGTTCGGATAATCCCTTCAACAATATCGTCGACATAGGTGAAGTCGCGAGTGTGATTGCCATGATTAAACACAGGAATTGGTTTGCCTTCAAAAATGTTCTTGGTGAACTTAAACAAGGCCATATCTGGGCGTGTCCACGGTCCATAGACGGTAAAGAAACGCAGCCCTGTGGTAGGTAATTTAAATAAATGACTGTAGCTATGTGCCATTAACTCATTGGCGCGTTTGGTTGCGGCATAGAATTGCAGTGGATGATCAACGCCATGCTGTTCACTAAAAGGCATGGTGGTGTTGGCGCCATAGACACTGCTGGTACTGGCATAGGTCAAGTGCGGTGTTGCTGCGTAACGGCAGGCTTCGAGAATATTGGTAAATGCAATCAGGTTGCTCTCCACATAACTATGTGGATTCTCAAGCGAATAACGTACACCTGCCTGTGCTGCCAAATGAATCACGCGATCAAAGTGATGCGCTTGGAAACATTGATCCACCACTGCTTTATTGGCGAGATTGTCACGAATCAGGGTGAAGCTTCCAGTATCGTTGCGTTCAGCCAGTAACTGTAATTGCTGAGCACGCGCCTCTTTTAGGGATGGATCATAATAATCGTTAAAATTATCAAAACCGACTACATCATCACCACGTTCCAGCAGTTTTTTTGCAACACTAAAGCCGATGAATCCAGCAGCACCTGTGACTAGAACTTTCATTCATCGCCTCCAAAAATATCTCGGGTATAAACTTTATCTTGTACATCGAGCAAATCACTGGAGAGGCGATTGGCAATAATCACATCACACGATTGCTTAAACTCATTCAGATCTTGGGTCACTTTGGACTTAAAGAAACTGTCTTCATGGAAGGTGGGTTCATAAATAATGATTTCGATGCCTTTGGCTTTGAGACGTTTCATCACACCTTGAATCGCAGAGGCACGGTAATTGTCTGAGCCACTCTTCATCACCAGACGATAAATACCCACTGTGCTTGGATTTCGTGCAAGCACAGAATCGGCAATAAAATCTTTGCGGGTTCTGTTGGCGTCGACAATCGCTTTAATCAGATTGCTGGGCACATTGTTGTAGTTTGCTAGTAATTGTTTGGTGTCTTTGGGCAGGCAATAGCCGCCGTAACCAAAAGATGGATTGTTATAATGACTACCGATACGTGGGTCAAGACAGACCCCGTCAATCACTTGTTTGGTGTCTAGGCCAAAGCTTTGTGCATAAGTATCCAGCTCATTAAAAAATGCCACACGCATTGCCAAATAGGTATTGGCAAACAGCTTGATCGCTTCGGCTTCAGTTGAATGAGTTAAAAGTACAGGAATATCCTGTTTGATCGCGCCCTCTACCAGTAAATCGGCAAATTGCTGCGCACGTTCAGATTGTTCCCCAACGATGATACGAGACGGATAGAGGTTGTCGTGCAGTGCTTTACCTTCACGTAAAAATTCAGGTGAGAAAATAATGTTTTCAGTCTGGTATTTATTTTTGACTTGTTCGGTGAAACCTACAGGAACGGTAGATTTGACGATCATGGTCGCATTAGGGTTAATTGCGAGAACGTCCTGAATGACACTTTCTACACTTTGTGTATTAAAGTAGTTGCTTTGAGGGTCATAGTCAGTTGGTGTGGCAATAATAATAAAATCAGCATTTTGAAAAGCCAGCTGCTTGTCTGTCGTTGCTGTGAAATTTAACTTTTTTTCTTTTAAAAAAAGTGAAATATCATGATCTTGAATCGGTGATACTTTGTTGTTCAGTAAATCTACTTTAGTTTGTAGGATATCAAGTGCAATGGTTTCATGGTGTTGTGCAAATAGCATTGCATTTGACAACCCGACATATCCTGTTCCAGCAATGGCTATTTTCATAAGTACCTAACAGATTCTAAATACATGATGGACGGCTAATAGGATAGCCACAATGCACCTAATTTTAAATCCCATTCTACAGGGGTAATTACCATTCGTCCTGCATTTGGAGTGAGCGTGATTTCACTAAAATACACATGATCTTGAGAGAGTAAGAAGTCTACCCGACTGTAACCATAGGAAAAACAAAGTTTTTCTGACAGTTGAATGATCTCTTGCAATTGTTTCGGGGCAGCTAGAGCTGAAGGTGAGTTCTCTTTAAGATCGACCCGAAATGGCTGTAACGCCCATTGTGTATCATACATGTTTGAGTAGTCATTGCCTTGAGCATCTTGCACATCAATTTCGAGATATTCGGGACGGCCTTCAAAACAGTGCACACGACATGTGGTAATGGTGGATTGACTGGCAGGATCGACATAGAGCTCGACATATTCTTCCACCAGTACTTTAGGGCAAATATCTTTGTAGTGCCATTCACGCTTTCTAAAATACATGTTCATTTTGAGATGATTTTTGATTTTAGCTGTTGCTGCTTCGACACTAAATTTGCTTTTATCGCGACAGACCATGGCGCTGCCACTGTCATGGGTACATTTTAAAACAAATTGATTGGGTAACTGGTTAAAATCAATCTCATCAATACATTTATAAATGCCAATCAATGGGACAAAATAGGCATCACCCACTTTGGCTGAAACCAGCTGTCTAACAGCGCATTTATCCGCTAATTTTGTGAATAGGGGACTTCGCTCGAAAATCATGCGGGCAGTGACTTTTTCATTGAAGCTTTTTGGTGAGCAAAAATTAGGGGTATAACCTAATTTGCAGATAAACCGTTTAGTCAGATACGCTTTATCTGAAACAAATTTAGTTCTAATTATTTTTGCTTGATACTCAAAGTAATTATAAATCATCAGTCAAAAGATTAAATCCCATCAAAGTAACCTGTAATTATAATAAAAATACCTAAATTCGTCTAATAAAAATGTCGTAAATATTGATGGAAAATGATTCCAAAAGGTTTGATTTTGTTAGGGATTGCAAGGTTTAAGTAAGGATTAATAAAGTTGCTAAATTGGCTGAATTGAATGTTGTAGAAGCCCCTTATAGATATGAAAATTTAAACAATTATAATAGATTGATTTATATGGAATGATTAGATCATCAAGATGCTAGTCATTACGAAAAGAGACTGCCTGTGAACAGATCAGTGGTGTTATCATATTCACCTAGATTAAGCATGTTTGGCCGTATTTTCGGGCTTTCGGATCGTTTAAGAGTGAATTGATGAGTGAAATGATGCAACCGGTTGATGTGGTGATTGCTTGGGTGGATGGCAATGATCCGAAGTTAAAACAGAAGCGCATGCAGTATCAGGGCAAAACACAAGCTTCTGATGCCGTCAGTGATACCCGTTTTGCCAGCAACCATGAAATTTATTATAACGTTGCATCTATTTTAAAATATGTGCCATTTTGTCGACATATCTATATTGTGACAGATGGTCAGCAACCGCAATGGATTGATGACTTTGTGACGGATGGGATTTGTGAAGCAGGCAAGATTCGCATTGTTGATCATCGTGAAATCTTTGCGGGTTATGAGCAATATCTTCCAACTTTCAATACCCGTTCGATTGAAACCATGCTCTGGAATATTCAGGGCGTATCTGACTACTTTTTCTATTTGAATGATGATTTCTTTTTTAACGCGCCAGCGCAATTAGAAGATATTCTTATTGATCAGAAAATGGTGATTTACGGGCATTGGGAATGCAGTTTTGTGCTCAAGGCCAAGCTTTGGTACCGTCAGCTTTTAAATCAATATTTTGCCAAACCCATTCAACCCAAACATATGATTGCACAAATGTTAGGTGCAGATATGCTGGGATTTAAAAAGTTCTTTGAAATTCATCATTATCCACATATGGTCGATCGCAAGATTTTGCGTGATTATTTACTCGCGCACCCAGCATTTCTGCAAAAACAGATTCAGTATAAGTTCCGCAGTGTAGAACAAATCAATCCGATTTCATTGATGAATCATTTAAAAATTCAGCAGAATCAAGCTGTGTTGAAACCTGATCTTGATCTTGCTTATTTGAAAAATGAAAGCAGTTTAAGCAGTTTCTTACAAAACTTGGGCAACGAACAGATTAAATATGGGTGTATGCAAAGTCTGGATCAATTGAGTGACACTGCAGCAAAGCAAATTTATGCAGCTTTAAATCATAAGTTGGCAGGTTATATACCCAAAGTTTTATTGGCTGAAACAGCCAAAGGATAAATGATGAAAGTTGAAACGTATCTGATCAACCTTGATGGGAGTGATCAACGCTTAGCCAGTGCAACAGCGCAATTACAGCAAGAAGGTTGGCCATTTACCCGTTTTTCAGCCTACGATGGTCGTGGTAAAGCGCTATCTGAGTTTAAACAGTACGATGATGCTGAGGCACAGCGAATTTTAGGGCGTAGCCTGATTAATTCAGAGCTGGGATGCTATTTGAGTCATTATGGTTGTGCTGAAAAATTTCTGCAAACCGATGCCGATTATTTGGTGGTTTTAGAAGATGATATTCAGGTTCTACCCAATTTTAAGCAAAATCTTGATTCACTTCTCAAGTATCTAGATCAGCATAAAGAGCTAGATTGGTACGTGGTGAATATGGCGGCTAAAAAGAAAAAGCTCGCTAAAGATATTGTGCAGATGGATGGTTTTAACCTGTGGCATGCCTACTATTTTCCGATTCGTGGGGTGGGGTTGCTGTGGTCTCGTAAAGGGGCTGAAGAATTTGTAAAACTTGGCAAACAAATACATGTGCCTGTTGATCTCTTTTTCCAAGGTTGGCTGAGTAAAAATGGGAAAGGCTTAGGCGTTTGGCAGCCTTTTGTGAAACCTGCAGGCTTGGATAGTGATATTTTAGGTACGGTTGCGACACAGGGCATTCAGCGTAAAGATTTAGAAAAACGCGATTCCTCTCATGGATTAAAGAAGCAGAAAAGGATGTGGCGTGATCGCTATTATGCTTTTAAGCATCTTTTCTTCTAATACGAATAGTTTATGCAAATGCCTGTCGTGAAATGAAATGCACACGTGTTTTGGTTTTTAGCTGAGTTTCCTTATGAAGATATTTAAAAAAATATTCTATCTCTTAAAGTTTTATACGATGTATTCGAATAAACAGAGAGGGTTAAACGACGCGATGGATAACGAGGCGGATTTGATTGTGCTCAATCCGATTGTGCAGGATGCCGTAATTCCTAAAAAAATCTGGATGTATTGGGAAGGTTCACTTTCAGGCTTTGTCGAAAAATGTGTTGAGCAAGTAAAAAAGACCAATCCGGATTATGAGGTTTATTTTCTCACGCCAGATACAGTGAAAAACTTTAGTGATATTGATTTTGATCGTTTCCCAAAAGCAACACCACAACAAAAGGCCGATTTGCTCCGTTTTGAGTTGATTTATCAGCATGGAGGAATTTGGTTGGATGCAAGCATCCTGGTTTATGAAAGCTTAGACTGGATTCAGGAACTGATTGCGAAGAATCATACCAACAGCTTTGCCTATTACCGTGCCAAGAATACAACACTCAAAAAATTTCCCGTCTTAGAGAATTGGTTACTGGCCAGTGTAGAGAAAAATATCTTCTTTAAATATTGGTTTGATGAATTGGCCCAAGCGATTGAAATGACGCCTAAAGCGTATTTACAGCAGCTTAAGGAAACCGAGCCAGACTATCAAGATTTGTTTCAACAGATTGGTCGATTAGAATATTTAGTCGCTTACGTGGCTTGTCAGAAGGTGATGCGTCGTCATTTGCCAAGTATGAGCTTAATTAACTGTGACAAAAATGCCCTGTTTTTCCAAGTGAAACATCAATGGGTGAAAGAAAAAGTGCTAATTGATATGGCAATCAATTACCCGCCTCAGCAAATGCCAAAGCTAATTAAGCTTGCAGGAAAGGAAAGGAAAACCCTGAGTCATTATTATGAAAAAGGCATGTATCTAGAAGGTTCATTACTCGATATCTAAAACAAGAGCTTTCAGGGTTTAAAGCAAGGTGCTCGGGTCAATCTTCTCAAATGCTTGTACAGCACTGCTTGGAGACAGGTTAAAAACTTTAATCTCTTTTTCTTTAAATAGCGTTGCCGCGACATCAAAGGCTTGAAATACGTCATCGACATGATGATTTAAGGTGGTCGGTTGCTGTCCGCCAATACTTTCATAAAAACGTGGTTGAGAAAAATTATTCATGTCTAAACCCGCGATATAAATTTCTTTATACCCCAGTGTATAGAGAATCTGAAGGGCTACATAAGCCACGGTAAAGTAGTCAAAAGTCCCTTTATAGATATCAAGTGAAAAACCCATGCCTTTGTGAATAAAGAAGTCAGTTTCATTTTGATCAAAGTGTCTAGCATGGTCTAAAAAGGTTTCGACTTGACCGTCAGTAATCGTTTCAATAGTTTTGATTTGGCAATGAAGATCTTCAATCCGAACATGTCTTAAAATCAGGTCTAGGCAACGAGGTGTGGTGTAAAACGTGCAATCGCTATTCAAGACTTTTTGAACTAGGTCGAAACGATTATTCACAAAGTTATGGTCAATAATGACATAACTGGAAAATGGAATTGAATCAAATGCGATAGCACCATTTACACCGATATAATCTTGATCGCTTTGATGCAGAATTTCAGGATTTAGTTGTTGAATCGAAGGGCCTGTTGCGACCAGCGTGCATTTTTTATGCGAAACTTGTGGGGGAATGAGATTATTAGAAACCAGTTTTTTCTTAAAATAAATTTTCTCAATACGATTCTGTGAGTCGCGTTCAACACTATAAAGTGGCCAATAGCGACGGTTGTGTTTTGCTACTTTAGGGAAGAAAAGTTTATAAATCAATTTATAAATACTTCTAGAAATACGACCTGAAAAGAAGTGAACCATTTAAAAACTCATTTATAAAATCATCAAGAGTAATGAAACTAGATAGCGGATTAGAGCTGATCTAGTTTCAATTATATTTTAGTCATCTAAAGAAAAACTTTTCTTTTTCAACTTGGTTTTTAGGTTGTGAAGGGAGCGTGCAAACCAATTTTTATCTTCTGGGCGTGTCACTTTATTGCCACGATAATGTATTTGGGATGCTTTAGAGAAATCACCAAATGGCTCAATACGATAGTTCTCTGGATGATAACCGGCGGCAATCGCCTCTTGATAATATTGATCAAATAGTTCCGTCAAATCCTCACGTGGATGCGGCATAATTTTACCATCAAACCAATGTTTCTGACCTGCAGCCTCTAGGCGTGGTAATGAATACTTGTGGCTAAACTGGGTACCCATATCTGAATAATGCAGGATTTTGATTTGATCAACAGCTAAATCTTCACCATCAATATTATTGTAGGAGTCTTGATAAGATTGAACTAATTTGGGTTTGTCTTTTAAAAGCCGCATCAGCTTTTTATGGCTTTCAGGATCAGCTTGAATCTCTTTTAATGGGGGAAGATATGCTTTGGCTTTCTCACAATCCCAAACACAAGTACAGAGTCTGGCTGAGTTCTTTCCGCCTTTGGCAATCACCATTGCATCATCTTTTTTAGGGTGCGCCCACAATTCTGCAATATCGCAGAGTACGACGACATCAGCATCCATATAAATGGCACGACCTTCAAAATTACATGATTCTGGAATTGCCCATCTAAAACCTGAAAAAGGGGTTGCCCAGTGTGCTGTATGCCAACCTTCACCAGTTTGCTGATTGGTATACCATGGACTATTCGGATCGTGACTAAGCTGCATCCATATAATTTCAACTGGATGATTGGTATGCTTGCGGACACTATAGTCCAGAACCATCATTTGTTCTAAGTCACAGTTGTTCGGATCGCAACCAACAAAAATTTTAATTGTGGAGTTAGACATTCCTAGCTTCCATTTTTTAAGGCTTTGCCTTCGATTATAACTAAAAAGCGCGGTTATTTTTGAAATATTTCTCTAATTTTTGATTGTGTTATAAAGTTTTTGTGTGAGCTAATGTAATGATAATAAATATATTTTATATGGGAGTTAAAGTGCTATTTAGATGTTGTCCCTATAGTTTATAGATTTTGATTTATAACGGCCATTTTGTTGTCATTCTATTTTTAAAGAGGAAAAAACTTTAAAATATTAAAAATAATTAATGATTTGAGCTGGATAGATATTTTATTTGAATAAAGGCGATGTTTATCAATGGTTTTTAATCTAACTTGATGGGGTTTTGATAAAAGTTTGAGCCTGTGTTTTTAGTTGCAAGATTATGTTTTGCTGTGTATGAATTGTAAAAGGGATATATTTAAAAAATGCAAATTAATCAATTGCTGTAAAAGCAGAAGTATTTGATTTAAATTAATATTGGTCTTTAGAAAAACACATCTAACTTACCATAACAAACTGATGCAAAGGCACGCTTGTTGCAAGTCATATTGAATGAATATGTCCTCAATTAATGTTCTATTTGAAGCGTAGATCACTCATTTCATTGGCTTATAAAGATCGTAAGCTTAGGTAATCGAAATAATGTACATCATTATGAAAAAACAGTATCCTTATGGCCTGTAGGCATGTCGCCTAATTTTTATGAATTTTCCATCAGTATGAAAAAGTTTGTTATAAGCCTTTCAAGCGCTACAGAGCGCCGTAGTCATATTTCATCTCAATTTGAGGGGCAGGGAATAGCGTTTAATTTTTTTGATGCAGTGACCCCTGATATTGCAGCTCGTGATGCTCAGGTGATGAAATTAAGTATACATGAGAGTTATATTGCAAAAGGCGAGCTCGCATGTTTTATGAGTCATGTTCATCTATGGCAAAAAATCGTAGATGAAAATATTCCTCATATGGCAATTTTTGAAGATGACATTCATCTAGGGGAAAAAGCAGATCTTTTTTTGAATCATTCTGATTGGATTGAAAACGATTGGCATTTGGTCAAATTAGAGGCTTTTACACCCAAAGTGATCTTAGGCTCTAAATGTAAAGACTTTCCTGATGTTGGCAGAGCAATTTATAAATTACCTGGCAAAAACTTGGGTACAGCGGGTTATATTTTGTCTTTACAAGGGGCAAAATTTTTACTAAATGAAATTAAAAAAATTGATTACATTATTCCCTTAGATAATTTCATGTTTGAATATGTTGTTAAAAATCATGGGTTTGAAATGTATCAAATGCAACCTGCATTGTGTATTCAAGATACGATTCTTCATTACCGTTCAAGTAGCGTACAGCTTAGAAGTCAGTTAACGTCTGAACGAAAGAAAAGAATGAGAGCCAATAAAGTTGGTGGTTTGCAAAAAGCATTGGTTGAAATAGCTCGAATTGCAGCACAGTTAAAAATTATCTTTTTTGCGTGTCGAGTAACTTATAAGTGAGAAGTTTTGTTATTAGTCTAAAATCTGCAGTTGATCGTAGATTACATATACAGGAACAATTTGCTTGTAAGGATATCCCTTTTCAATTTTTTGATGCGATTGAACCGCAAGAGATTGATGAGCTTGCTCAAAAGTATTCAATTTCTATTCTTGACAGTGGTCTAAGTAAAGGCGAGTTAGGATGTCTATTTAGTCATGTATTGCTTTGGAAGAAAGCAATTGATGAACAGATGGACTATATTGCAGTGTTTGAAGATGATATCTATTTGGGTGAGCGTGCCAATGACTTTCTAGTGAATAGTCAATGGATTAAGGGTAGATGGGAAATTTTAAAACTCGAAAAAAATTCTAAATTTAATTATCTATCAATTAATAATAAAGTGACAGTAGAGCATGGTCGGGTAATCTCAAAATTATTAAATGCTAATTTTGGTACGGCCGGATATATTCTTTCCAATAAAGCAGCTAAAAGTTTATTTAACTATGTAAAAGCATTAGCGTCAGTTGATCATATTGACCAAATAATGTTTAAAAAATATTTACAGGATGGAGAATATTCTGTTTATCAAATGAACCCCGCTCTCTGTATTCAGGAATACTTGTTATATCCAGAAACTAAAAAGTTCAAATCGAGTTTATCGTGGCGAAATACAGAGAAAGTCAAAGAAAAAAATCTGCTGCAGAAGGTGAAGAGAGAGCTTATACGAGCATTCTTGCAACTTTATCGACTTCCATTCAAAGTTAAAATAAAATTTAAATAGTCTTAAATGTTTTATGCATTTGACTGATGAGGTACCAATGGAACTTCCAACGATTCATGCGCTGTGGATTGGCAAAACCTTAGGCCAGATTTCTAGTTGTTGCCTGAGATCATTTGTGATGCGTGGGCATAAGGTTTTGTTACATGCTTATGACACAATTACTGATGTACCAGAAGGTGTAGAGTGTGTTGATGCAAATCTAATTATTCCAGCAGACAAAATTTTTAAACATAATCAAACAGGAAGTTATGCACTTTTTTCTGATGTGTTTAGATATGAGTTATTAAAAAAAGTTTCTGGAATATATGTTGATTGTGATGTTTATTGTTTAAAGCCTATTGAGATTCCTGAGTCTCAATATTTATTGGGCTTTGAAAGTGATCATAAGATCAATGGTGCAGTATTAGCAATGCCTCAGGATAGTAACTTGTTAGCCGCTTTATTGGATGCTGCTTATAACCCATTTTTTGTACCTCCATGGTATAAAAAATCTCGTCAAAAACGCTTAAAACTCAAAAAAATGTTAGGTATAGGTCAGCATATCGCAGATATGCCATGGGGCGTTATAGGCCCTGATGCGATTACTCATTTTGTAAAGACACAAAACTTAGTTGAATTTATCCAGCCTATAGATGTGTTCTATCCCGTACATTATCAATGTATTGGTCAATTGACTGATTCAGGCTTAAGTATTGAAGATATTACGAGTACGAGAACGCTTGGTATACATTTGTATAATGAGATGCTGAGAAATTTAGATTTGGATAAAATTGCTCCAAACAGTATTTTGGCCAAAATGTTTAGAAATGAAATTTAAATGCAGAGTAAAAATTTAACATGAGTGTCGAAAAGAAAAAAATCAAAATTGGCCTAATTATTGATGAGTTTTTTGGTGCAGTTGGTACTGCTTATGGCGGATATGGTTTTTTAGCTAGACGGCATATTGCAAAATATCTTCCGAATGAGGATTTTCAGGTAGATGTTTTGCTTGGACGAGGAAAGCGCAGGTTTTTTGCTGAGTCGTATCCAGTAGATGATGTGAATGTTTACCGTTTACCTCGCAGCAAGTGGTTTGCAAAACAATGGTTAAAAAAACAAGATTACGATCTCTATTTAAGCATTGAACTCACATATGGTTATGTTTTAAAACATGAACCAAATCCGAACAAGAAGTTAATTCTATGGGTTCAAGACCCAAGACCTCACTATGAGTGGGATGAAATTAATACCGTAAAGCTATTCCCAGAAACCTCATATTATAATCAAAAAATATATGACTTGGTCCATGAATGGTATAAACAAGACCGAGTTAAGTTTATATCTCAAGGATATTTTTTAAATCAAAAAGCGAAAGATTTATATCAATTGAATGATGATGTTGATATCCAGTATCTACCAAATCCAATTGATATCGATGAAAGTTTTCATTTTGATACGCACCAGAAAAAAAATATGATTATTTTTTTAGGTCGAATTGAGTCGGTAAAACGAGGTTGGTTGTTTTGTGAAATTGCTAAAAAAATGCCCGAGTATGAGTTTTTTGTATTAGGTCAAACTTTTAGAGAAGATGAAAAAAACTCTGAAATCATGAAGGATTATTATGCAATTGAGAATTTGCATTTTGCTGGTCATGTTGATGGGGCAGAAAAAGAGCAATATTTGAAAGATGCTAAAATATTGGTGAATACTTCCATTCATGAGGCACTTCCGATCTCATTTCTAGAGGCCTTGTCTTTCGGTACATTGCTTGTAAGTAATCGTAATCCAGAAGCGTTGACTGAGAAGTTTGGTATTCATGTTGGGGATGTTCTTGGAGATGGTTTTGATAAAGTTGACCTTTTTGTCAATGCAATTAGAAGCCTAATGCTTGATGATGAAAAGTGTCAGAAATTAGGCCAACAAGCGATTCAATATATTAAAGATAGACATAGTGTTGAAGACTTTCAGGAAAATATGCGGACCACAGTGCTACGTACCTTAAACAAGTGATTAGAGCGCGTCTGTGCGTGGTTTAGGCGTAGTGGTTGGTTTTGCTACCCCTAAACCGTTTATAGCCCCACATATACTCAGCAGGAAAACGGTTAATCATCTGTTCAACCGCTTGGTTGAGTGCAGTTGTAGCAACCTCAATATCTCGATCATATAACTGCGGATCATTCAAATCATCACAGTACACATCAAAGCCTTCTCCATCTTCACGACGGAAGCAACTTAATCCGACTAGACGACATTGGGTTTTCTGTGCCATTTTACTGGCGAGTGTGCTGGTGAGGCAGGGAATTCCGAAAAAAGGAACCACGACACCGCCAGAGGGATCAGGAACATGATCGGGTAGAATCACGCTGAAACCGCCTTGTTTTAGATTCTTAAACAGGGCCTTTACACCAGATGCATCGGTAGGAACCAAAGTTGCATTGAGGCGTTGGCGGGCATGCAAGGCAAAAGCATTAAATCCTGAATCTTTCATGGGTTTATACATGATAGTTGGAATACCGTATTGGTGTACCCATGCATTCATCATTTCCCATGTACCCAGATGCGGTGTAATAATCAGTGCACCTCTTGGGTCACTGAGCGCATCGGTTAATACATCCAAATGATGCACCGTATGAATCTGTTGAATGCTCCATTCAGGTGGCATTGCCCAGCATTTTCCAGATTCAATATAACTGAGACATTGCTTGGTAACGCTTTCTCTCGCAAGCTGCTCTTTTTGTTCTAGACTCAGTTGTGGGTAAGCTAGCCCTAAATTGACTCTGGTTTTCCACAGCATACTTTTATTGGGGTTTTGATTGATAAAGTAGGCCGCCACTTTTGCGATACTACGCAAAAATGCTAAAGGGAGAATACGGAGTAGGGTAGTGTAAAACGACATGATCTTAGTCTTGCTTATCGACGTTGCCCTTAAGCACCATATAGATTAATGCGACAAAAATCAGTAAAGCACCCGCCAAGCTACTTACACAGAAGTATAAAATGCGCTGGTTGGTATCCATATTGAAGAGTTCATTGGCCAAGATGTAACGCATGAAAAACCATTGAGCAAGTGAAAATACAATAATTACAATTGCATGTCGACGTACATCAGGACGCATTGCCATAAGACGGATCTCTCAATAAAAAAGCAATCTATTATGCCACTAGTGGACATGTTCGCAAAGTATAAATCCTTATTTTACCTTTTCCTTGCGGCGCTATAATTGTTCCTCATCTCTTAAAAGCAAAGGGATGGTATAGATATAAAAAACCCTGCATGGAGCAGGGTCTTTTATTGAATCATAAACGCAGGGTTTATTTTTCTTCAGCTTTTGGTTTTTCGCGTAAACGAATACCTAAGTCACGTAATTGATTTGCTTCAACTGGCGCTGGTGCTTGCGTCAAAGGACATTCAGCTGTCTTGGTTTTCGGGAATGCAATTACATCACGAATCGAAGAAGCACCTGTCATTAACATGATTAAGCGGTCAAGACCAAATGCCAAACCACCGTGCGGAGGCGCACCGTAACGTAATGCATTCAATAAGAAGCTGAATTTCTCTTCTGCTTCTTCTTCACCAATACCTAAAGCTTCAAAAATTGCTTTTTGCATTTCTAAAGTATAGATACGAAGTGAGCCACCACCGATTTCAGTACCGTTCAGTACCATATCGTAGGCAACAGAAAGGGCTTCGCCTGGATTGCTCTTCACTTCTTCAACACTTGATTTTGGCAACGTGAATGGGTGGTGAACAGAAGTCCACTTGCCATCATCAGTTTCTTCAAACATTGGGAAGTCAACCACCCAAAGCGGTGCCCATTCGCAAGTCGTTAGCTTCAAGTCATGACCGATTTTCACACGAAGTGCGCCCATCGCATCATTTACAACTTTAGCTTTATCTGCACCAAAGAACACGATGTCGCCATTTTCAGCGCCAACACGTTTTAATAGATCAAGCACGATTGGCTCGATAAATTTAACGATTGGAGATTGAAGACCTTCGATACCTTTTTCAAGTTCGTTGACTTTGATGTAAGCCAAGCCTTTAGCGCCGTAGATGCCTACGAATTTAGTGTATTCGTCAATCGCACTACGTGGCAATGAACCTGCACCTGGCACACGTAAAGCGACAATACGGCCTTTAGGGTCTTTTGCAGGGCCTGCGAAGACTTTGAACTCAACGTCTTGCATCAAGTCTGCAACGTCAACCAGTTTCAATGGAATACGCATATCTGGTTTGTCAGATGCATAGTCACGCATCGCGTCGGCATACGTCATACGTTCAAATTTATCGAATTTTACATTCAATAATTCATTGAACATTTTAACGGTTAAGCCTTCCATTAGATCCATGATGTCATCGTCACTCATGAACGATGTTTCAACGTCGATTTGGGTAAATTCAGGCTGACGATCCGCACGTAAATCTTCGTCACGGAAACATTTCGCAATTTGGTAATAACGGTCAATACCACCTACCATCAGCAACTGTTTAAACAATTGTGGTGATTGTGGAAGTGCGTAGAAGCTACCATTTGAAACACGGCTTGGCACTAAATAGTCGCGTGCGCCTTCTGGTGTAGCACGTGTCAAAATTGGTGTTTCAACGTCTAAGAAACCATGATCTTCGAAATAGTTACGGATCAAGTTGGTCACTTTAGAGCGGAAACGTAAGCGCTCTAACATTTCAGGACGACGGATGTCCAAGAAACGGTATTTCAAACGAATTTCTTCTGAAATATTGGTGTTTTCGTCATTCAATGGGAATGGCGGAGTATCAGAAGCTGCAAGAACTTCAATCTCTTTACCTAAAACTTCAATTTGACCACTCACCATGTTGGCATTTTCAGTACCTTCATAGCGACGACGAACACGACCTGTAATTTTTAATACAAATTCTGAACGTGCTTTATCTGCTGTTGCGAATGCTTCAGGAGTATCTGGATCGATCACGACTTGTACAAGACCATCACGGTCACGCATATCAAGGAAAATCACACCGCCATGGTCACGGCGACGGTGAACCCATCCGCATAAAGTCACAGTTTGATCGATTTGGGCTTCTGTTAAAGAGCCACAGTAATGAGTGCGCATCATATTGAATTATATATCCAAACTATATTGGCTGTAGAAGGTGAATGCGTAAACAGCGCAGCACCAATGAAGGGGAGATTATGCCTTGTTGAACGTATAGTCTCAAGTCTTAATCTTTTCAAGCGAATTTTAAACAGACGCTTTTTGTTAAAATGATTTTAGACGGTTGGTCCGATCTAAAAACAAGAACACTAGACAAGCCATGGTAAAGACAGTTAATCCCGCTTGTGTAAACTCATTGATCGATTTACCAATAAAAAAATAGCGCTCACTGTTCCAAAGTTCAGCACTGATATGACGGCTATAGTCTAAAACTGAAAACAGTCCATATAAGATGGACAGGATGACGCTGAGTAGAGCAAATCCTTTGAGTTTAGCTGAGACAGGATGCTGATGTTTATGACGCTTATAATAATGCCAGCACATTCTCACTAGGAACGGCAAAGCAATAATGGATGACCCGATCTGTAAGATAAAATGTAATGGATAACGAAAACCCAGCAGTGAGATGTTCTGAGCCAGCAGTTCTTTGAAAGCAAAGCTTCGAAAATCGAGATGGGTGAGTCCATCCCAGATCAAATGCGTGCTGATCCCCAGTATCAGCGCAAGGCAGCTGAGAAAGCTGAAAGAAATAAAATCATCCAGTGAGTGAATATTTAAAGGATCTTTGATTTCAAGACAGCGATAGGTCACAGGGCGATAGATGAAATACCACAATAAGCAAAAGAATAAGCCAATCGGTAGATTCGGAAATAAGATACCTGACCATTGGTGGGTCAAAGTGATATTTTCTTGGGTAAATAATCGATAAAGATCAGGTGTCATACAGCCAATCGCCAAGGCTGCGACAGGCAAATGACCCTGACTTAATTTAGATAAGGGTGGGGCAAGGACTGCATGTGAAAGTGTAAAAGGCATATCGTTGAAAAACGACCATTCATTGAATCATGGAGAAGCAGTGTAGCAAATGTTCTTTGTTGCACTGTTTTTTATTGCAAAATAAATGAAATGTTATAATATAACAAAAATAACGATCGACTGATTCGAGACACGATATGTCATTTCCACAGAATATTTTGACCTTATCTATTTTAGCTGTTGTATCTGTATCTACGTTTGCAGCAGAAAATGAGCAAGTGACAAGCTTAGAGACAATACGAATTAAAGCGCATCCACTAGAGCAAACATCGAAAGATTTTGCTGTCGCCGATACCGTAGTGGATCAAAAACGTTTACAACAGGGGGCTGTCACCATTGGTGAGGCATTGAGCAGTGAACCAGGGATTTATTCCAATCAATTTGGTGCGGGTTCAAGCCGGCCCGTGATTCGTGGGCAAGATGGGCCACGCGTAAAGGTCTTGCAAAACTCTTCTGAAAACATTGATGTATCGACGCTATCTCCTGATCATGCGGTCACTGTAGACCCTGCACTGGCTCAACAGGTTGAAGTGATTCGCGGACCATCGACTTTGTTATTTGGCGCTGGAACCGTGGGTGGTTTGGTGAATGTGACCGATAGTAAGATTCCAACCAAAATGCCTGAAAATGGTTATGAAGGTAATGTGGGTCTACGTTACAACACGGGTAGTGATGAAAAGCTGGCAACTGCTGGGGTCACCGTTGCTCTGGGTGATCAAGTGGCTTTACGTGTGGAAGGTTTAAATCGTGAAGCCAATGACTATATCGCGCCGAACTATGTGCATGAAGGTGAACGTGAACGCCGTGTCGGCAATACTTTTGCCAAAGGCGAAACAGTGAATGTTGGCCTATCTTGGATTTATGACCGTGGCTTTACCGGAATTTCATATAGCAATCGTCAAGATAAATATGGTCTGCCTGGACATAGCCATGAATATGAGAGCTGTAGTGCCCATCTCTCTGGGCGTCCTCATTTACACTGTGGTGACCATGATCACGAAGACGGAGATGATCACGATCATGGGCATGACGATCACGACCATGATCATGCACATGAGGCAGGGCCTTGGATTGATCTGAAATCTGAGCGTTATGATGTACGTACTGAACTGAATGATCCATTTACGGGCTTTAAAAAGTTACGCGCTCAGGCCAGCTATACTGATTATAAACATGATGAAATTGAAGAAGATACCATTGCGACTCGCTTTAAAAACAAAGGTTATGATGGTCGTTTAGAGTTGGTGCATAATCCAATTGGGCCATGGGAAGGGGTGATTGGAACCCAGTATGGTCAACAAAAATTAGAACTCACTGGTGAAGAAGCGTTCTTGGCACCAAATACGACGAAAAAGTGGAGCATTTTTGCTTTAGAGCATGCACAGTTCAATGATGTCCATGTTGAAGTGGCAGCACGTGCAGACCAACAAAAAATTGATATTGAAGATTCGAGCAAAAAAGATTTCGACGGTTCAGCCTTTTCTGTTTCAGGCGCTGCAAATTGGGAGTTTGCGCCCAATTACAAACTCTCTTTAGTGGCTTCACATCAAGAACGTTTACCTTTAGCGCAAGAGCTATATGCCAATGGTGGACATTTTGCGACCAATACCTATGAACTAGGTAATGATCAATTGAAGAAAGAAAAATCCAATAATGTGGAACTCGGTTTCCATTATGACAATAACAAGTTTGATTACCATGTACATGTCTATCACAACTGGTTTGATGACTATATCTATGCCCAAACCTTAGATCGTTATAAAGATTTCCGTTTGGTGCAGTACACTCAAGATCAGGCTCGTTTCTACGGTGCTGAAGCTGAGGCAGGTTATCAGATCACAGACATGTATAAAGTCGGTGTATTTGGTGACTATGTGCGTGGAAAAATCGACAATGAAAATGCACCGCGAGTACCAGCAGGCCGTCTAGGGACTAAAGTGAATGCTGATTTTGGCGATGGCTTTAGTGGCTCAGCAGAATACTATCATGTGTTCCAGCAAGACAAGATTGCGGCTTATGAGACCGATACTCAAAGCTATAACATGTTGAATTTAGGTGTGGCATATACAGGTAAATATAGTAAGGCTACAGATTATCGTGTATTCCTGAATGCCAATAACTTGCTGGATGATCAGGTTTATCAACATGCGTCATTCTTATCGACCATTCCACAAGTCGGGCGTAATTTCACAGTTGGGGTGAATTTTAACTTCTAAGCGAAGTTAAAATCGAATTGTAAAAAAGCCATTCGCCAGCAGCATGAGATGTTGCTTCGGCGAATGGCTTTTTTATTGAGGAGGTGAATTGTATAGCAGCACTTTATGAATGAAGCTAACTCGATCGCAAGCATTTTTTAGGATGTTCGCGATTTTAACCATATCCCCACTTCTTGTAATACATCGACCAGTTTCTTTAGGTGTTGACCTTCAGCCGTGATGGAATATTCAACTTTGACAGGAACCTGTGCATACACTTCTCTTAAAACAAAACCTTCTTCTTCTAAAAATCGTAGCTCTAAGGTCAGCATCCTTTGCGATATATTCGGAATTACTCGGCGTAGTTCATTGAAACGCATTGGTTTCTCTAACAGAAACGAAATAATAAGCATGCGCCAACGACCACCTAATACCGTCATTGCTTCTTCAACTGAACATCCTGAAATATTATCTTTCATGATACATCTAAGTATATAAAAGTTACCTATATAACAAAATAATGCCTAATTTACAATTTATACCACATCCTGAATAATGATTTTTCCTTCGATATGAGTGATGTGATGATGGACTATAAAGACATTGCAAAAAAAACCATTCAGCATTTGTACGCCGCACATGCTTCGATCAGATCCTCAGGGATAGATCCCAGTTTGATTGCTTTAGCTGAGTTATATGTTTCCCAAATCAATGGCTGTGCCTATTGCTGTGCCTATCATGCACAAGAGTTGAGAGACATGGGCGTTGCACCCGCGCTAATTGATAAAATTCCAGGTTATAAACATTCAAATGCCTTTTCAGAGAAACAAAGTTTGGTCTTGGCGTGGGCAGAAGCAATGACCCATTTATCTGATCAGCTTGAGTCGATTAAAAGCCAGTTGCCTATGCATTTTAATGACAGGGAAATTGTTGAGTTGACCAGTAGTATTGCCTTGATGGGTGGCTTAAATCGATTAAGAATCGCCTTGGGGGAGAAAGTTTAGCTCTTTTTAATATGTCACGCTGGAGTGATGTTGCACGATTAGTTGGAGTAATAGCTTTGTTAGAGCCTATCTGGATACACTTAATTGAATTTTAATTCTGTAAACAATCACTAAATTAGCATTGAAAAATCAAAGCATAAGCTCTAGCCTTAAACCATTAGGCTAGGGCTTTTTTTGTTTATATGCGCATCTTCCAACGAATTCATCGGAAATTAAACTGGTCAGGTCGACGTTACATGGCAGTCATATTGTGTATTTTTGCGATTGGATACATTGCTTCGGCAATTTATCACAGCGTAAAACCACTCCCAAAAGGATTGGATTTTACCGGTCAGTTGCGTCATGCCAATGTGAAATTCTTGGCCGATCAGACCTATATCGATGCACAGGGCCAACAACACGTTGACCAGCATATCTTCAAAGAAGTGTTTCAGTTGATTGATCAGGCACAGAGTACCATTGTGCTGGATATGTTCTTGTTTAATCAGGAAGTAGGGAAATCCAAGGTCAAACAATTTCCTTTGATGCAGGAGCTCACTGATGCCTTAATCGTAAAGCGTCGTTTGCATCCAAATGTCGAAGTTGTGGTGATTACCGATCCGATTAATTCGGTCTATGGTGGGCTAACACCAAAGCATTATCTGCAGTTGCGTCAAGCGGGCGTAGATGTGATTGAGACAAATTTAAAGCCTTTACGTGCTTCAAATCCGCTTTGGTCTGGTTTTTGGTATATCTGCTGTCAAAACTTAGGTAATAATCCTGAGGGCGGTTGGTTAAGCAGTCCGTTTGGCAATGATAAAATTACCTTACGGAGTTATTTAGAGCTTTTTAATTTCAAAGCCAATCACCGTAAAACCTTGGTGGTTGATACTGTGGATGGCTGGAAAAGCTTGGTGACTTCTGCCAATCCACATGACGGTAGTTCGCATCATAGCAATGTGGCCTTGGTGGTGGATGGTCCAACAGCGATTGATGTGTTGCAAACTGAACAAGCAGTGGCCAATATGTCTGATGGTTCTAGCCCATTTGTGATTATGGGCGGACTTGCCGAAGATAAAACATTACCGCAAGTGCAAGTCCTAACCGAAAAAGCCATTTATGATGCCGTTGTGAAAATGATTGAAACCGCCAAGAGCAAAGAGCATCTAGATATGGCGATGTTCTATTTATCGGAACGCAATATCATTGATGCACTCAAGCAGGCGCAGCAACGTGGTGTCAACATTCGTATTATGCTTGACCCCAATAAAGATGCGTTTGGTCGTCAAAAGAATGGCATTCCCAATCGTCAAGTGGCTTCGGAGCTGAATGCAGTTGGTATACCAGTTCGCTGGTGTGATACCCGTGGCGAACAATGCCACAGTAAAATGCTACTCAAATATAATGCTCAGCAAGCGGAGATTATCCTCGGCTCTGCCAACTTAACCGCACGCAACTTAAAAAATTATAATCTTGAAACCGATATGCGCGTGATTGGTGCAGCACAAGCGCCAGTTTTTAAAGATGCAGGGCTGTATTTTGATGCAGCATGGACAAATGCCAATGGCCGTCAAATCACCGTGGATTATGCAAAATATGCCGATGAGTCAAAAGCGAAATACTGGCTGTATCGTTTTATGGAATGGTCGGGTTTATCGACCTTCTAGTTGGCTCTCGGACATAAGCGGATAGAAGGCATTCTAAATACATTAATATATTGAATATTAATGTATTTAGAAGCTAGACAATATAAAAATGGACAATAATAAATGGTTGAGACTTTACAACAAGCTTTGGCATTCAGTTATGGCAACAACGATACTTTAATTGATTCCGTCAAGGCGGTTGAACTTTTCAAAATACTGGTAGAGCAAGAAGATCCACAAGCATTATTTGAACTGGCTTTGTTTTATGATCATGAGAGAGGGGACTGTATGTTGCCTCCGAATATGTATTATCGTGATCAATATTGGCTTCGAGCAGCACGTTTGGGTCATACCCAAGCCATCACTATGCTGTTTGATTTATTCAAAAGAAAAAATACGATTTTCGATACAGTTGGCTATGACAACCACCTTAGCGAGCAACTTTATGAAGAATTACATCAGATTACAGATCAATTAAGCACACAGGGCAATACCCAAGCGCTCCTCATTAAAGGTCGACATGGTGTTTCTTATACGGACATTGAGACAATTCCCTATCTCTATCAAGCTTGGAATCAGGGTGAAAAACTGAGTGCCAGTTTGTATCTGTCACACTGTGATGATGAAGAGTTGAAGCAACTTGGCTTATGTGATACCGAGACATGGACGACCCATTTTGAACATGCACAGCAAGAGCTCATGCATGATTTGGAGCATGCTTTTCAACAAGGACAGATCCAGAAAATCATTGAATTCCTTCGCAGTGATGAGTCCAGCTATATTTCAGAACAAAACCGAGAGCAATTGTGGCAGTGGCGGCAAAAATTTTATCAACAACAGGCCGATTTAGGTGCAGCTGAGGCGTGGCTTCAACTACCAAGATTGGCAGAGACCTCACTCAGCCATTTAAAAATGGCGGCAGAGCTGAAGCAGCCAGTCGCACAATATGCTTACGCTTATGAATTAGATCGAAAAGCGGATCTCAGTGACGATGAATGTGATGAAATTGAACACTATTTTACCCTTGCGGCAGAACAGCAACATGCGCAAGCCTTGTATGAAAAAGGGCGTTATTACACTCAGGATGATCCTGAGCGTGCCAAGCAATATTTTCAGCAAGCCGGCGAGTTAGGTTGTCTAGATGCGATTGAATGGATGGTAACGTTAACGGAACAACAGGAACAAGCGCAATGGGCTGAACTGGCACTTAAATATGGCAGCATTGATAACAAAGTAAAAACGGTTTTAGTTGTGGCTTTAAGAGGTGGTTTGGGGATTCAAGAAAACCATCAACTAGCAGACCAACTGAAATTCGACCTTGAGACGACCAGCCATTGGGATCAAATTTTTTCGCTGGCTTTATCTGCTGCAACACAACGCTATGAGGAGCAGGTACAGCCGAAAATTGAGGCTCTTTTTGATGAAAGCGCTGAACCGTCTGGTTTAAGTCACAGGCTGGTCTCACGGATAAAAAGCTGGTTTAAATGAGTCGGCTGCTTTTTAGCTTTTAATAAGGTTAAATAGGGTGTTTATATTTTGGGGAAGGGTCGGGTTTATCGACGTTTTAATTGAGCATAACGAGGGTTTTACACAATGGCGAAAATTAAACTGACTATTAGACGGGATGAGCAGATTGATTTAGATGTACATCAACTCAATCATTATGCCGATATTGTTGAAATTCAGAGTTGGGCAGAACTCTTGGAATGCTATCTTGCTCTAAAACAGGATGTTTATCCTAAAAAAGTGTTTTTGGTTTTGGATGATGCCGCACAGGCAAAATATACCTCGATGCATGCGGTCGAGGATGACCGTTTGTATGTGGACTTTAGTGATGATCTGAACGGGATTGAGGTTGGTGATCCAAGCTGGGAGCAAAGCTATCAAAATGTCTGTGTTCCAAAGCAATTGCAGCATTATCTTCAACAGTTGAATGATCCTGCACAGCAGCA
Source organism: Acinetobacter gyllenbergii CIP 110306 = MTCC 11365 (assembly GCF_000413855.1). GTDB lineage: Bacteria > Pseudomonadota > Gammaproteobacteria > Pseudomonadales > Moraxellaceae > Acinetobacter > Acinetobacter gyllenbergii. Next base: position 101,616 of record NZ_ATGG01000007.1, read on the forward strand.
GCGCTTTGAAAGCCTGGCTGAAAAAATGCAGCATTATGATGAAAATGATTTAGAAGCATTGCTTTATTTCAATCAACATTTATTGATTTCTCTGGACAGTGTCATTGAAGTTAAAGTCGCGGATATTGAAACCGAAGCATTGAAACTAGCGATGCTGCCGAATGGTTATTTTTCCTGTGATTTTGATCCCTTTGAGAACTATGCACTGATTCAAAAAATCCAGCACTATGGTTTTGAGTTTATCGGACTCGGAGCCGCGTTATTAGGATGGATTAAAACAGCAGATTTTAATGCCGAAAAGATTGAAGATTTAATGCAGGATATTGCTTTGATTTATCCTTTAGATTCCGCTCATCAAAAGGCAATGAAAGACCTGATTTTAAAAAATAATCATCTGCTTTTACCTTATTCGGAATCGCCACAAGAATATTTGGGTTATGACTTATCCTGATTTAGAAGGTGAGCTCAACAAGCTGAATGTGAACCTTTGTTTGCTATTCAGCTTGTTGAAAGACCTACATCATCAATAAAAAAATTAAGGGCTTGGCGGGATTAATTGATCTAAATCTTTATCGGCCATCTGATCGAGTTCACTTAAATCTGTTTTGATTTTCCACTGAGCTTCATCATCGACTGGGCTTGGCAGTCGTGCCTCCAGCCAGTCACAGACCACATCAGGCGTGAATTCTGGATGGTTACATTGGATCACCCAAGCCAAGAAATCTTTGGCTTCACCGTTCATATAGGGCGGTGGAGACACTGGGAAGAACTGGGTCGGTAAACGTTCATTGGTGGATAAATAATTGAGTACATGCCCAAGTTCTTGAACGGTTTGCCATGCCAACGGATGCTCAACATCAATATTAAATTTAAACCACCATGCATGCTGACCATCTGCACCATGCGCAACAATACGCGCTTCTTGTACACTTGGCACTTTACAGAAGAATTGATAGAGACGATCAAAATTCATTTCAGCCACAGATGTTGCCTTAAAACCAAAAAATTGATTTTAGCATATCTCGGCAGAGCTGGAGCTCGCTGCTGTTTATCTGTGTAATTCAGCAGTTGATCTGAAAAAATATTATTACAACAGTTGTGCTTATTTTTTATTCTAAAATAGACAGATACGCTGCTTTTAGGGAGATCACGATGAAGCAATTTCAACCTTATATTTATGGCTTGGCGGCTGTATTGAGCTATCTCCCAGTGATGAGCTATGCGGACAATGCTTGGAGCGGCTATAGTGGGGTAGAACGTCGTTCTTATCATCAGACTTCACCTTCCTATCAGCAACCTACACAAGATCCATTCGCTTTTTCGAATCAGCGTTATACACCGACAGCGCCACCGAAAGGTTACTACTATCAACCCAATCAAAATAATTACTATCCTCATCCGAATCATCGACCGGGTGTTCGTGTCGAATATTATCCAGACACACAATATGACAGTAGCTATCGCCGTGAGTCTTTTGTGATTGGCAATGAATTACCTGGTGAGTTTCGGAGCGAGCGCTATGTGATTCGAGACTGGGACTATTATTCCTTACGTGAACCACCGCAGGGTCGGCACTGGGTGGTCGTGGATGGACGTTATCTTTTGGTGACCGATGATAATTTTACCATTGAGATTATTCGCTGATTTTTGATGGTTTTTTAAAATTTAATCTCTCGAGGATTCTCCATAATTTCTCGCTATTCATTACAAAGCTTTGCAATGTCGTGGGTTTTATTCATGCTTTCTCCTTGAGTTTTTCTTAATCTGATTTCAGATCGAAAAACAGAGGATCAAACAATGAAAAAGACCGTAGTATTATTGGTATCAACGCTTATGTTGGGTGTTTCTGCTTCAGCTATGGCGGATTCAAACCGTTGGAATCATGATCATAAAGATCGCTACGACAACCGCTATGATCGTTATGACCACCGTTACGATCATCGTGAGCAGCCGCGTTGGTCAAATGGTGATCGTGGTAATCATTATGGTCAGCGCATTAATTTTAAACGTGGCGAGCGCTTACCTTCAGAATTTCGTAGTAACCGTTATGTAGTTTCGAACTATCGTACCCATCGTTTATATGAACCACCTCGCGGTTATAACTGGATGCAGGTACAAGGCAAATATGTGTTGGTGGACTCGAAATATCGTGTCTTCCGAGTTGCATAACAGATGCATGAACACAGCAGGCGATCCGCCTGCTTTTTTATTTATGCCAGTTCGTCATCTTGTGGTCGAGGGGTTTTATTGGAAGGCAATTGTTGTTCTTGATCTTTACCTCGAATCACAGACGGGTAGTTCCACGAAGCAAAACGCACCACCAAAATTGCCACCGCTAAAATTAGGATCGAACCTGTGGTAATCACCAAATCCATAGAGGCTTTATGATTATGCTGAATATCAGCAATCAATAGACGGGTGAGTGCGGTAATTGCGACATAAATCAAAAAGCGTACGGGCATGTGATTGGTCTTGAAATAAATCCCGACCATGGCACCTAATTCTAAATAGATAAATAACAGTAAGATGTCATCAATGGTGGCGTACTGTTTTACCGTTAGGATTTCAATCACGGTATGCACGGCTGACCATGCAATCATACAGCCGATAATAAATAGGGCTAAATAATGAAAGGCTTCAACCGCGTAGTGCCCGAAACGGTCAAATAGGCGGGGTAAGCCTTCAAGTTTCTCTTTAGAGTTCGACATAGAGATTTATATTCTCAACATGATCATTAGAATGTTATGCAAGTTTTATGCTGACTTTATTATAGCGATAAAAAAACTGCCTCAACCAAATGATTGAGGCAGTTTTTAACATCACGCCAAAATTAAGCTTGGTTTGTGAAGTAATCTTCGCTGAAGTTCATGATCAAGTCAGAACCTGCTTTGATTTTCGCTAAACGCGCATCTAATTCAGGCAAAATACGGTCTACAAAGTATTGTGCTAATGCAACTTTGTTTTGGTAGAAATCACCAGACTTGTCTTTTGCAGCAGCCGCGATTTTTGCAAACATATAGGCGAAGCTGAGTAAGCCGACTGCATGCAAGTAATCAACCGCAGCAGCATTTGGGAAATCTACGTTTTCAGCCGCTTGCTCAATAATGAACTGCGTGATGGCTTCGATTTCAGTTGCAGCGTCTAACGTTGCATCTTTAATGAAGTTTAAGTCTGTATCTAGATCATTGGCAAAGTCACGGATTTCAGTGATGTACTCAGCAATGAATGCGCCACCACATTTAATGGTTTTACGACCAATTAAATCTTGAGACTGAACGCCATTGGTTCCTTCGTAAATTTGAGCAATACGAAGGTCACGGATACATTGTTCCATACCCCATTCACGGATATAACCGTGACCACCAAACACCATTTGTGCATCTAAGGTTGCTTGGAAAGCCGTATCAGTGAGATAAGCTTTTGCGATAGGCGTTAACAGCGCAACACGGTCATTGGCTTTCTTCACTGCTTCTGCATCAGTCGAGAACTTGGTGATATCCAGTTGTTGACCTACGTAAACTGCAAATGCACGAGAAGCTTCGTTATTGGCACGTACATTGAGCAACATACGACGTACATCACCATGCACTAAAATACTGTCTGCTGGTTTGTTTGGTGATTGAACACCTGCTGCGCTACGGCCTTGTAAACGGTCAGTCGCGTATTGTGCTGCATTTTGGTACGCAAATTCAGAAGCACCGAGACCTTGGATACCCATTGATAAACGTTCGTAGTTCATCATTACGAACATTGCAGCAAGGCCTTCGTTTTCTTTACCCACGAGGTAACCTTTGGCACCATCAAAGTTCATCACGCAAGTTGCAGAAGCTTTAATCCCCATCTTGTGTTCGATAGAACCTGGGCCAACTGGATTGCGCTCACCTAAAGAACCGTCTTCATTTAACAGGAACTTTGGAACGATGAATAACGAAATACCACGTGAACCCGCAGGCGCATCAGGTGTCTTGGCAAGCACAAGATGAATGATGTTTTCAGCAAGATCATTATCACCACCCGTGATGAAGATTTTAGTACCCGTAATGTTATACGTACCATCTTCATTAGGTTCAGCTTTAGTTTTGATAATGCCTAAATCTGTACCTGCATGGGGTTCAGTTAAGCACATGGTGCCTGACCATTCGCCAGAGTAGATTTTAGGTAAATAAGTTTCTTTTTGCTCTTGTGATGCATAGCTGTTTAAGGCCATACCAGCACCCACAGAAAGCAGTGGGTAGAGCATGAATGATGGATTGGTCGCGAATAACATTTCATCAGACAATACAGTCAGCATTTTTGGCATTGCCTGACCGCCCCATTCTTCATCAGCACCTAAGCCGATCCAACCACCATCAGCGTATTGACGGAATGCTTCTTTAAAACCTGCTGGGGTGAAAACTTCACCATTTTCCCAACGTGCGCCTTCTTCATCACCCGTACGGTTTAACGGATGTGTCACGTTTTGGGCAAACTTCGCCATTTCTTCTAAAATTGCTTCAGCTGTTGCGGCATCTACATGAGCAAGTTTCTCATTAGACTGCCAAAATTGTTCTGCTTTAAATACATCATTTAAGATGAATTTCATGTCTGCTAAAGGCGCATTGTAAATTGGCATAATCGTTCCCTTCTACGCACAGCTTGATGTGCAAAGTGATCAAATAAAACGAACAAATAAATTGAATCGTATAAATTTAGCATTGATTAAACAAAAAAAGGACGGTCAAAACTGACCAGTCCTTTTTCTGTGATGAACGTTGCATCTCATTCTAAACTATGTTTAGAAAGCGAAGTGTTCCGCATCAAGTTCAAACAATGGCGCAACGCCAGTTGAAAGTACGTCTACATGTGAGCGAACACGTGGCAAGATTTTCTTGAAGTAGAAGCGAGCAGTGGTCACTTTTGCATTGTAGAAGTCAACTTCAGTTGAACCTTCAGCCAATTTCTCTTGCGCAACAAGTGCCATACGTGCCCATAAGTAAGCAAGCGTGACATAACCAGAGAAGTATAGGTAGTCAACCGCAGCTGCGCCCACTTCATCCGGGTTTTGCATTGCACGCATACCGATTTGCATGGTGATGTCGCCCCATTCTTTGTTGGCAGCAGCCAATGGCGCAATGAACTCTTGCATAGCAGCATTGTCTTTGTTTGCTTCAACAAATTTATGGATGATCTTGGTGAAGTCTTTCAACATTGCACCTTGAGTTTGCAAGACTTTACGACCTAACAAGTCAAGTGCTTGAATCTCAGTAGTACCTTCGTATAAGCAAGCAATACGTGTATCACGTACGATTTGCTCCATACCGTGTTCAGAAATGAAACCGTGACCGCCAAATACCTGTACACCGTGCTTCGCAGATTCAGAACCCGTCTCAGTTAAGAATGCTTTTGCGATTGGCGTTAACAAAGACAAAATGTTGTCAGCAAACTTACGCTCTTCTTCAGTTTCGCCTTTTTCAACGATATCTGCATATTGAGCCAATAAGTAAACCAACGCACGACCGCCTTCAGCAAATGATTTTTGCGTTAAAAGCATGTTACGGACAGCTGGGTGAACGATGATTGGATCAGCTTCTTTTTCAGGTGCTTTAGGACCAGAAAGAGAGCGCATTGCCAAACGATCTTTCGCATACGCTAGAGCGCCTTGGAAAGAAGATTCAGATGCAGATAAACCTTGAACCGCTGTACCGATACGTGCTGTGTTCATGAAGGTGAACATACAGTTTAAACCACGGTTTTCAGGTCCGATCAAATAACCTTTTGCTTGGTCAAAGTTAATGACACACGTTGCGTTACCATGGATCCCCATTTTGTGTTCGATTGAACCACAACGAACCGCATTACGCTCGCCGATAGAACCGTCAGCATTCACATGGAACTTAGGCACGATGAATAAAGAGATCCCTTTCGTACCTTTTGGCGCACCTGGTAAACGTGCAAGTACGATATGGATGATATTGTCAGCCATGTCGTGTTCACCGGCAGAGATAAAGATTTTCTCGCCAGAGATTGCATAGCTGCCATCAGCATTTGGTTCAGCTTTAGAACGGATAATACCAAGGTCAGAACCAGCATGAGATTCAGTTAAGCACATGGTCCCTGTCCAAACACCTGAAACAAGGTTTGGCAAGTAAGTGTTCTTTTGCTCATCAGAACCGTGATGTTCTAAAGTACGAACAGCACCGTGAGAAAGACCAGGGTACATACCCCATGACCAGTTTGCAGTACCCACCATTTCAGAGATAGAGATCCCTAAAGAGTTTGGTAATGCTTGACCGCCAAATTCTTCATCAGCAGAAAGAGATGGGAAGCCAAGTTCGATATATTTTTGATACGCTTCTTTAAAGCCTGTAGGTGTTGTTACAACACCGTCATTCCAAATACAACCTTCACGGTCGCCGACTTGGTTTAAAGGAGAAAGTTCATTTTCGCAGAAATCAGCCGCTGCTTCTAAATATTGATCAACCAATTCACGGCTTACAGTGTCTTGAAATGCAGGAAGTTTCGCGTAATGTGCTTCAGCATTTAATAATTCGTGCAATACGAACTGCATATCACGTAAGGGTGCTTTGTATTGTGGCATAGCGGGTTCCTCAATACTGGTTAAACCAGAGTTATAATCTTAGTCAATGATAAATGTGCCCAACAGCACCATTTTGTACTGCTAATCGTGCAACAAGTTATAGTTCGGTACAAGCTTTTACAGGTCATTTCTTAGTGACTGTGAAGTCAAAGTTTATGGTTCAACCTGTTTAAGCGTTTAGATTGTAGGTGCTTTTTAGGCTTTTGAGTGAAACTGCCGAGGCAAAATCGTAAGCAGCTGTGTACTTAAAAATCAATATGCTTTGGTCATAAAAAAAGGCGCTTTAAAAGCGCCGATGAGGAACAGGGAAATTAAGTGCTTGCGTTAGCTTGGCGTTTGAACTGTGATTTGTCTGGGGTAAAACGAACTTCACAGGTGCCTTCAATTACACGCTTATTCCATTGAACATTCACGCGTTCTCCAATCCGCTTTCCTTGACAGGCTTGCTCAATCTGGGCACGTTGTGCTTGATGTTCTTGGCGCATTTGTTCGCGTTGCTCTAAACGCTGTTCACGTTTGGCTTGCCATTCAGCACGTTGTTCTGGTGTAAGTGGCGCACGTTGCATATTATGGCGGTGATGGTCACGATCCATTGACTGTTCCGCTGGTGTGGTTGACTGGCAGGCAGCCAAACCTAAAACAGAACCGAATAGGGTGGTCATCAATACGATTTTTGTCTTGTTCATTGTTTTATCCAGCGTGATCAGTTGTGATTTGATGGTTAAAGATTAGATAATAAAGATGAAGAAACAATGGAGAGTTTTTTTCGACCATGTTGGTTACAATCCACAAATAGAACACTATTGAGAGTCTGCTTTTGAATGTTCGCCGCGTGCCCTTAGCCTTACGCCTGTTTTTAACGGTATTACTGACCACCTTGTTGATCGCAACGATTAGCTTGGGGATTTTGCATTGGACTATGCAAAAGAACTTTGCACGTTATGTTGCCGATGTAGAAATGCAGAAGCTAGACCGTTTGATTGCCAATTTAGGCAACGTCTATACGGTTTATCATGACTGGGGCAATGCCATTCAGGCGCAGATTCTGCAAATTGAAGGGACCGCAGCACCAGATGACTATGACCGTTTGTCCCAGTGGTGGTTGCGCCGTCAGTATGATATTGCCTTACAACAACGTTATTTTAATGACCATACCTTACTCAGTCTGTCTCCAACGCTGGCACAAAATAATGTCGAGATCAAAAATCGGCAGATTTTTAATGATGAAGAATTAAAAATCCTCAAACAAAATTTACCATCGGAATATCAACCCTTTGAAGGCTTACGTTTTCCTTTGAGTCCACGTCAGTTTCGTTTAAAGACAGATAGCAAAGAAGATAAACAAGACAGCAAACTCAATACTGCACCTGTTGAACAGGGCAAAAAGCGCTTTGTCTCGATTCCTGATCGTTTAGGTTTAAGCTCACGACTGTCTTTATACGATGAAAATCAGCAGTTTATTGTGGGGGAACCTGCGACTGATCAAATTTCGTTCCGACCAATTGTCGTTGACGAGAAGGTGGTCGGTTATCTCGGATTAAAGCCAGTACTGGATCAAGATGATGCCTCCAGTATCAATTTTTTTAGTAATCAAAAGCGTTATTTGCTATTAGTCTATGCCTTAACGGTACTTTCCAGTTTGGTTGCGGCATTACTGATGGCGACCTATTTTAAGAAGCCGATTCAACGTTTATTAAAAGCCACCTTGGAATTAACTCGTGGCAATTATCAACATCAAGTGATGATTAAGCGCAATGATGAGCTGGGTGATTTGTCTAATCAATTGAACCATTTGGCTGATATTTTACATCAACATGAAGAATCTCGCCGTCAATGGGTATCCGATACCTCACATGAATTGAAGACCCCATTGGCTGTGTTGCAGGCACAGATCGAAGCGATGCAGGATGGGATTCGTAAAGCCACACCAGAGCATCTCAATGCCATGATGCGTCAGGTCAGTACTTTGAAGAAGTTAACCCAAGATCTCGCTGACCTCGCACAAGCCGATGCCCAACAGTTGAAATGCTATTTTGCTGAAGTTAATCCGTGGGATGTGGTGCTACAAGAAGTTGAAAATTTCAAATCGACATTTGAACAAAACCAGCTTGAAGTGACCTTGTCCGGAGAAGGGGCAATCCTATCTTTAGATCGGGATCGCTTTAAACAGATTATCGTCAATCTATTAGGTAACTGTGTTCGTTACACCGAACAAGGTGGAAAAATACAGATTCACACTCAACAAGATGAGCAACAATGGATAATGTATGTAGATGATAGTCCATTGGGCGTAAATGATGAGCAATTGGCACGTTTAGGCGAGCGCTTCTATCGTGTCGATGATTCGCGTACCCGTAGCACAGGGGGCACAGGTCTAGGTTTGGCCTTGTCATGTAAGTTGGCACAAGCTTTAGGTGGTTCACTGACTTTTGAGCACTCACCATTAGGCGGATTACGTTGTGTCCTAACTTTCCCAAAATCAATTCAATAACTTTTTAGATCCTCTTGTGTTGAGGATGATGGATAGGATGAAAACCATGAAACATATTATGTTGGTTGAAGATGAGGTTGAACTCGCGCAGTTGGTTCGTGACTATTTAGAAGCTGCTGGTTTTGAAGTCAGCATGTTTCATGATGGTCAGGATGCGTATACCCAGTTTCAGCAACGTAAACCGAGTTTGATGATTTTGGACTTGATGGTGCCACGCATGGATGGCTTGACCATTTGCCGAAAAGTCCGTGAACAGTCTGATTTACCGATTATTATGGTCACGGCTCGTACTGAAGAAATTGATCGTGTTTTAGGTTTGAATATGGGAGCAGATGACTATATCTGTAAGCCATTCAGTCCCAAAGAATTGGTCGCCCGTGTACAAGCGGTATTACGTCGTTTAGAGCGTAAAGCAGAGCCTGAACAAAATGATTTATTCCGTATTGATAAAGCGCAGCAACGAATTTGGTATCAACAAAAGGCATTGACCTTAACCCCAACCGAGTTTCGTTTATTAGAGTTATTCTTGGAGCACTTAGGTCAGGTTTACTCTCGTGCGCAGCTACTTGACCATATTAATCCAGACAGTTTTGATGTGGCGGATCGTGTAATCGACAGCCATATTAAAAACCTACGCCGTAAGATTTCAGAGGCAGCGGATACAGGTAATCGCCATGAATGGATTCAGGCAGTGTATGGCGTCGGGTATCGTTTTGAATATCCAGATGAATAACTGCGTTATCTTATTCGATCTTGCGCTGCTTTAGCTTTAACTGATCTCTATATGGAATGAGTTTTACTTAAAGAGCGCATCGTTTTTCTGCGGATAGAGAAACTGAAATAAGATGGAACTTAGTGAGGACAATGAGCGAAGCACTGCAAAAAGTTTTATCCTGTGAATAGCCCTTGCGCTGCTACAACGCCTTGCACTGCTATAGTCGCAGTTCATATCCAAGAAAATGTGGATAGTTTCTACATCTCTTTTCCTTCGTATAGAGAGGCTGACATGAGGTGAGTTTTGATGATGGTAAGGGATGAAGTGTTGGAAAAAGTTTTATCCTGTGGATAACCACAGCGTTATCCACAGAAAATGTGGATAGTTTCGCAAAGCTTTTGTTGAAATTATCTTCTTTTCTGGTGATAACTTCGGTATCCGCTTTTTATAAGCAAAATATTTTTACATTACTTTACAATTGCTTGTGAGGAGTTGTGACGGTGAACTGTGACTGATTTCAGATGATAAACTTATCCTCTGCATAAGCCTTGTGCAGTTTGATCATCGCCTTTATCCGCAAAAGTTGTCCTGAATACGAGTCCCTTTATGGATGAATGATAATAGGGGTGTGATCCTTGACCAATTGCCATATTTCATCCATATCAGAATTGGTTACCGCGATACAACCCAATGTCCAGTCTTTACGAGGCAGATAAGTTGCACTTGTAGGAACGGAGGTGGCTCGTGTTGGCACAGTACCGTGAATCATTACATTACCGCCAGCAGATTGGCCTTGCTGTTGGGCATAAGCGCTATCTTGTTTATTCGGATAGGAAATGTGCAAAGATTTATAATAAGCGCTTTGAGGATTTCGCCAATCGATAGAATAAGTCCCTTCAGGTGTTTTGCCATCGCCTTCAAACTGTTTGTGTCCGATCGGATCAAAGCCTAGACGCATTGGATAACTGCGAATGACTTCCTGTTGATGTTTCAATTGTAAAATGCGCTGGCTTTTAAACACTTCAATTGAGGTCACGGGTTTGTTTTGTTGAAGCTGTTGTATTTCATGGGCTGAAAGAGGCTGATGTGCTGCTCCCACGGTTGGGATGAACTTGCCATACTGGAAATAAGCCAGTCCCAATAACAGGATTAAAATTGCACATCCAATCATTCGCCCAATTTTCATAGATTTTTTCTTCTAAGATGAACAACTGACAGAAATTTCAGGCACATCGCTTGGCAATGGTGCAGTATCTGCTTCTGTTTCTAAATCAGCTTGTTTTTGATAAGGTTGATTCAGCAGCTTAAACAAACGATCAACCTCACTAAAGTCACCACGCTCCGCGAGTTCAATGGCTTTCTGTGCCATGTGATTGCGTAGAATATACTGTGGATTAACCTGTTGCATGGTTTGATTCAATTGATCTATATCTTGATGCTGTCGAATATTTTGATAGCGTATCAGGAAGTCATCAAACTGTTGTATATGGATGCAGTCATCTCTTAATGCTTTGTAATCCTGTTGCTGTAAACGAAGAAAACTTTGGGTGTAATCTAGCTGCTCGGTTTGCATGATACCAAGAAAGGCAAAACTACAATCTAGGCTGTCTTTATGAAATTCTGGCAGCCCCATTTTTTGGCATAGGCCTTGACCATAATATTGTAAGAAGGTCGGCTCAAACCGTTCTAAGCATGCTGCTAGATCGAGTTTGAATTGTTCTTTGTTTTCTGTGCTCGCCAACGGAATTAAATTATTCAGCCATGTCCACAGATTCCAATGACCGATACTCGGTTGGTTTTGATAGGTATAACGACCTTGGTAATCGGAATGGTTGTTAATCCAATTGGGGCGGAAACGTTCCATAAAACCATATGGGCCAAAATCCAGAGTTGAACCTGTAATATTGAGATTGTCGGTATTCATCACCCCATGAGCAAAACCAACCAATTGCCATTTGGCAATCATGATGGCGGTTCGCTCAATCACTGCTTGGGCAAATGCAAGAATTGGATTTTCAGCTTTCAGGCATTCTGGATAGTGCCATTCAATACATTTCTGCGTGAATTCAGCTAATAGCTCAGGAGCATATTGATTGATCCATTCAAAATGCCCTAAACGAATATGGCATTCTGAGGTCCGTAATAGCATCGCACCCAGCTCTAGAGTTTCGCGCTGTACACCTTGTGTCGAGGTGGTAAAACCCACAGCATGGCTGGATGCAACCCCAAGCGCATTTAATGCATGTCCCGCTAAATATTCACGAATCACTGAACGCAGCACCGCACGACCATCACCCATACGCGAGTAGGGGGTTGAACCTGCACCTTTGAGATGTAGATCAATCGTTTCGCCTTGCTGATTTAGGATTTGTGCAATCAATAAGCCACGACCATCTCCTAACTGTCCAGCCCATTGTCCAAACTGATGGCCAGCATAAACCATGGCGAGTGGGGGAAATTCAGCAAAGGTTTTTTGTCCGCTACAGATTTCTACCCAGTTGGCTTTATCTTCTTCGCTCCATTGCAATTCATCAGCCAATGCTTCATTAAAATGACCTGCTTTGGCACCGCGCAATGGACTTGGCTGCTGTTGGTGATAGAGCTTTGGATTGAGGGAAGCATAGCGGGGATTGAATTGCATAACTGAAACATCAGAGAGAGCTGAATCATGACTATAGCAAATATCAACGTGAAATGGGGAATCGTTAGGGGAAAGGAATGCTAGATAAACAGGCATAAAAAATGGCCTCTCTTGAGACCATTTTTAGTTATCAATCTTTTATTCAGAAACTGGCGCTTTTTTGATATTACGCATCAAGGTCTCTAAACATTCACGATGATGGCTTAAGCGATGTTCAAGCAATTGGAAATCAACTTTAAGTTTGTGATCCATTTGATGGATCTTCTCAGCCATCGCTGCTTTCTTTGCTTGAAGCTCTTGCTCTTTCAGCTTCGCCCAATCATTTAAGGTATGGGTAAAGGCTTCATATTCTTGTGCAATACGCTGTTTCATTTGCACGATGTCAGTATTGACATCATGACCATAAATCGCCAAGTCGCGTTCAGCATATTTAAACTTCATCGCAAGCTCTGCTTTTTTGATATTAAAGCTTGGAATACGACGTAAGTTTTTCGCTAAACCAAGTTTAGAACTGGTCCAGATTAACCATTTTGTTGGGTCATATTGCCACCATTTCACCCCATTACGGTAATCGTATTGGAAGATGTGATGGTAATTGTGATAACCCTCACCCCAAGTGAAAATAGCCAACACAAAGTTGTCACGTGCCGTGTTTTCATCGGTATAAGGACGTTTACCCCACATGTGACACAGTGAGTTGATAAAGAAGGTTACGTGATGGCTAATGATCAAACGCAATAAACCGCCAAGTAAAATTACGCCCCAGATATCACCCGTTGCCCAACCAATACCACCCAATACACCAACATGAACTGCAATCACCATCGGTACATAGTATTTGTGTTGGAACATCACTAATTTGTCATTCATCAAATCAGGTGCATTTTTAAAATCTGGTTTAGATGGAGAATGATCGCGGATCATCCAGCCAAGATGGGCATACCAAAAGCCACGTTTGATTGAATACGGGTCTTCATCCACATCATCAACATGACGGTGATGGGTACGGTGGCCTGAAGCCCAGAACAAAATACTGTTTTGAACTGCGAATGTACCGCCAATCATCAATAAAATTTTAAGTGGTAAGGCTGCCTCATAAGCACGATGTGCCCAAAGACGGTGATAACCTGCGGTAATTCCTAGACTACTCAGTGCTAATAGGAAGAATAAACTGACCCATGCACTTACACTAAAATCATAATAATAGGCGTATAAAGGAATTAAAATGGCAGCAACAATTGGTGTTCCAATTAAGGTAATGCTAGCAGTCCAGTTAATGGGTGCTTTTTTGAGTGGGGCGGAAGTCATATCCGTCAGCGCTCCTAAAAACCTTGTTTGTACAAGATAATAAAACTAAACGAGATAGCAAAACCAATCATGACGATATATTGCTATTTTATCGCCGATATTAGCATGTCCAAATCAATTAGCACTAGCATTATTCTACAGTTGTATCGGAAGAACAGTAACAGAATTCATTTGTAAGATTGATCAATGAATTAAAAGGTGAAATAAATCAATGTCTGAGCAAATTACCGTGAAAAATCCTATTTTTTCTTTGAAGGCATTTTTTAACAAAACTTTAATATTATCGGCTGGTATCCTGCTCGCAGCATGCCAAAGTCAACCTACGCCCCCACAAAAAAACACCTTACAGCCCAAGCGTGTAACGCAAGCGCCGGCGATGCAAGTGCGTAAAAGCACCGATGGGGTTCAGGATGTGGAATGGCAGATCACCTCGATTCAGGGCAAACGTGCATTGTTCTTTAATCAATATCCAAGTTTTTCGCTCAATTCAGTTTCAAAAATGGTGGCGGGGCACACTGGCTGTAATCAGATTTATGGTCGCTATAAGTATGATTTTGCTCAAGGCAAGCTGGATTTTGATGTAATGGCACAGCATCAAAGTTGTGATAAGGCGTTGGCGCAAGAAGCAGACTTGATGGATGCGATACAGCGTGTTGAACGTTTTCAGTTGGAGGGTACCAACTTATACCTATTGGATGCCAAAGGGCAGCGTTTGATTCAAGCACAGCGAAAAAGATAACAAAAAAGGCGGAATGAGTTCCGCCTTTTTATTATTTTAAGTGTTGCAGCATGGTACTGGGTAGATCGGTAATTAAACCTTGAATTCCAAGTTGTTGTAGGTGCTTGGCGCGTACAACATCATTCACCGTCCAGACACTGATTGCAAGATTGGCTTGTTGGGTCCGTTGAATAATCTCATCGGTTGCCAGCAAATCTCCCCAACCAATCTGACAGCATTCATATTGTTGTGCCAGTTCAATCGCATATTCACCAATCGGGATTTCTACCAACAGTCCACGTTTAAACGAACTCTGTTGTTGCTGTAATGCAGCCAAGATTTTGACATCAAAACTGGTAATGGTCGCTGTTGTTTCAAAACCTTTTAAATCTTGTTGTAACTGCAGAACCAAACGTTCAGCCGCAGCTTCATCTGCAACCGCTTTAATCTCAACTTCAATATGCTCAAAGTCAGTGAGACAGTCTAAAACATGTAGCAGGCTCGGGGTATACTCTTCAAAGGCCCATGCTTGCCATTGATGGCGATGATCGAATTGCTGGGCTTCAACTAAGCTACTGTTTTCAACTTGTTGTGAACGACCTGCGGTGCGTACAAAATCATCATCATGAATCACCACCAAGTGGTCATCTTTTAGTTGACGTACATCAAATTCAACGGCACGTACACCTAAATCATGCAGATAGCGGAATCCACCTAAAGTATTTTCAGGCGCTTCGCCACGCGCACCACGATGACCAATAATTCGCATCTTTATCTACCCAAGAAATGATTATGCTTGATCGATACTGTCATTAATATTCTTTTGCCACAACACTTCGTTACCACCTTCAGCACGTTGTAAGGCACGTGAAGCAACGAACAACCAGTCTGATAAGCGATTCAGTAATTGTAATGCGGTTGTCTGAATATTTTGGTCACGATGATGTACCGACAATAAAGCACGTTCGGCACGACGGCAGACTGCACGGGCCTGATGTGCATAACTACATGCTAAAGTACCTGATGGCAGAATGAAGTCTTTTAACATCGGTAAAGACTCGTTCATGTGATCGATTTCTTTTTCCAGAAATTCGATGCATACAGGTTGAAGCAGGTGGTAATTTGGAATACACACTTCACCCCCTAAATCGAACAACCAATGTTGAATCAGGCTTAAGCTTTTGTCCCAGTGTGCTTTATTTTCAACTGTGCTGGCACTGATTTGTGCACGGAGCACACCAATGGTTGCATTCAGTTCATCAACATCACCGAGCGCAGCAATACGTAAATCATCTTTGGCAACGCGCGAACCATCCCCTAGGCCAGTTGTACCTGAGTCGCCTGTACGGGTATAGATTTTACTTAAACGATGTCCCATAGTTCTGTTTCTCTGATCCTGAAAATAAAAAGGGGATAATGTCGGTCAGAACATTACCCCGAAACTGGAGTTAAGAAAATATTTTTTATAATTTTATCACGCGATTAATAACGGAATGTGACACCCGCAGAAGCTAGGCGACCACCGTTGATGTAGTAACTACCACTACCGTAAGCGGTACGATATTTTGAATCACCTACATTCTGGATATTTGCAAAGACATCTACATTTTTATTTACTTTGTATTGCCCATGCATATCTACACGGAAGTGCCCAGGGATTTGAACATTATCAAATGCACTGTTGTCGTAATCACCATTCGCAAGCATAGTTGTCGAGAAGGTATATTGTTCATCGGTCCAACCTGCAGTTAAAGCAATATTTTGACGAGGACGACGACTTAGATCTTCATCATTTTTCTTATTTTTTGCACGCACATAGTTGTAGCTTAAATTGGTAAACAGGTTATCACCTTGCCATTTCACATAAAGCTCACTACCTTCCATTTTCGCTTTTTCAAGATTTCTCATTTGATTGAGAACACCGTCAAAATCAATGAGGTTGTCGACTTCGGTGGTATAGAGAGATATACCTGTTGAAATATTGTAAGCTAGTTTTTGATCTAGACCGATTTCGTAAGACAAGCTTTCTTCTGGCTTTAAGTCTGGGTTACCGCCATAAGCATACATATCATTAAGTGTTGGTGCTTTAAAAGCTGAACCAATATTGGTATAAACGCTGGTTAAAGGTAGAACTTGATAGCGAACTGATCCTTGAGCAACGGTATGTGTGCCGAACTTTTCATTGTCTTCAACTCGGATACCAACTTGGGTATTTAACCCAGCTTGATCGTATTTGTGTTGGATATAATAACCAGTTGAGTCAATATCTTCTTGGTATGGTGAGCCATAAGAAAGAACATCACCGTCAATATTACGGTGGGTTACACCAACCAAAAGCTGTTGATTTGGAGTAAAGCCCCATTGACCATAGATCTCAGATTCTTGGGTTTTACTATGCACAAAATCTGTCGAATTATTTTGATCTATTTCATCTTTAAATTGAGAGAAACGGGCATGTACTGCTAAATTCTCAAGAATATTTAAACGTCCTTTCACGTTAATGATTTCATTTTTAAAATCTTGAGAAACGAGTTTGCCAAAGTTGTCGTAATCGCTAGAACCTTGATTCTCACTGTAATCAACCGAAGCTGCATATTGCGCTTTATCAACCCCAACTTTTGCGCTATAGCCCTTTTGATCAAATGAAGCATCAGCTGCATTTTTGGCGTCTTTGACAGGGGTACCATCTGTTTCTAAGCGTTGTCCACGAATTTGAGCATAGAAGCCATTTTCAGCCAGATCTGCACCGATGACAGATTTATAAGTTTTATTTTCACCAATTTCACCTGTTACAAAAGCAGAGGTTTTTTCGGGTGTTTTTGAAATCAGCTGAACGACACCTGAGATTGCATCTGTACCATATAAAACAGAAGCTGGGCCTTTTAATACTTCAATTTGCTTAATGTCAGTTGTATCAATAAAAGGTAAAGAGGCTGTGCCCGAGGTTGCTGAATTCAGGCGAACACCATCTCTTAAAACAAGTGTTTGGTTTGAATTACCACCACGCAGGAAGATAGATGCTGTTTGTCCATAGCCACCGCTTTGTACCATATTGATTGAAGCGTCGGTTTCTAATAGTTGAGGTAAAGATGCGATTGGTGATTGTTCAAGGATTTTTGGTTCAATAATATTAATACGTGCTGGCACGTTTTTAATTGATTCGGGTGTTTTTGATGCCGTCACAACAATCGTATCTAGCGTCGCAGTTTTATCGCTTGATTGATCTTGAGCAAAAACAGGTGAAGAAAACCCCATTGCAATAGCAATAGCACCAACTAAACGAGTCGGTTGAAAAACAGTAGACATGCGCGCTCCAGACATTCACCCGTCGTGAATGATAATGTGGAAATAAACAACAAGCAGGTCTCCGGACTCCACTATAATCATCAAATAAATGATGTTACTCATCATCTTCCCACATCATACCGATGCAGTGATTTGGCGTTGAGCTGAGATGAGTGATTCGGTGTTACCGTTGCGAGGGCAGTGTTGGATTTACACCAACTTCCCTATAAACAAAAGAATTTGCTTTAGACTTGTTGCAAGATTACGCAAAGTATAAAGTGTTAACGTTTTTTAAACAATTGCATTTCCGAATGAACTTTGCCCAAAGCAAGTCAAATTGCATTACAATGCCAGAGTTTCAAAAATATTCAGTTTAAATTGGACAGCTCATGCGCCAAAGCCAAATGCGAACTCGCGCCAAGATTTGTGGAATTACTCGAGCACAAGATATCCAAGCCGTTGTCCAAGCCGGGGCAGATGCGATTGGTTTTGTGTTTTTTCCACCCAGTCCACGTCATGTCAGTATCGAGCAAGCCCAAAGCTTGGCAAAGCTGGTACCACCTTATGTGCAATTGGTCGGCTTATTTGTAAATGCCAGTGCTGAAGAAATTCAAACGGTGCTTGATTCCGTTGCTTTAGATGTATTACAACTACATGGCGATGAAACACCAGAACAATGTCAATTAATTGCAGCACACTGTAAACGCCGTTGGTATAAGGCCATTCAAGTCAAACCAGATTTAGATGTTGTGGCTGAAATCCAGCGTTATCAAGCAGCGGGAGCCAGTGCAGTCTTGCTTGATGCATGGCATCCTGAACTGAAAGGCGGCACAGGGCACAGTTTTGACTGGACCCAATTCCCACAACTTGAAATTCCACTTATTTTGGCAGGTGGCTTGACCCCTGAAAATGTCAGTGAAGCTATTGATACTACAGAGGCTTTTGCTGTAGATGTCAGCGGAGGCGTCGAGTCCGCAAAAGGTATAAAAGACCAACAACTGATTGAAAAATTTATGCAAGGAGTCCAACGTGGATCAGCAAAATAACGTGATTGACTACACCCAGTTTCCAGATGCTCAAGGGCATTTCGGTATTCATGGTGGACGTTTTGTATCAGAAACGCTGATGGCTGCACTTGAAGACCTCGAGAGTCTTTATGGTCGTATGAAGAATGATGCTCAATTCTTGGCAGAGTTTGACCGTGATCTTGCCTTCTATGTTGGTCGTCCTAGTCCACTTTATTATGCTGAGCGATGGTCTCAGCACCTCGGCGGTGCGCAAATTTACCTGAAACGTGAAGACCTGAACCATACGGGTTCGCATAAGGTTAATAACACCATTGGTCAGGCTTTATTGGCAAAGCTGTCGGGTAAAAAGCGTATTATTGCGGAAACAGGTGCAGGTCAACACGGTGTGGCAACAGCAACCATTGCAGCACGCTTAGGCATGGAATGTGTGGTGTACATGGGTGCTGAAGACGTGAAACGTCAGGCCATGAATGTCTATCGTATGCGTTTGTTGGGTGCAAAGGTGGTCCCTGTGCAGAGTGGTTCAAAAACCTTGAAAGATGCCATGAACGAAGCGATGCGTGATTGGGTCACCAATGTTGATAGCACCTATTATGTGATTGGTACCGTGGCTGGTCCACATCCATATCCACAGCTTGTTCGTGATTTCCAGTCGATTATTGGTCGCGAAGCGCGCCAACAAATCCAACAACAAGCAGGGCGTTTACCTGATGCTCTTGTGGCTTGTGTGGGTGGTGGTTCAAATGCGATGGGCTTGTTTTATCCATTCTTGAATGATCAAGACGTGAAAATGTACGGTGTTGAAGCCGCAGGCTATGGCATTGAAACAGGTAAACACTCTGCGCCATTGAATGCAGGTCATGTGGGGGTGTTACATGGTAACCGTACGTATTTGATGTCGGATGAACAAGGTCAGATCATCGAAACTCACAGTATTTCTGCTGGTTTGGACTATCCGGGCGTAGGTCCAGAGCATAGTTTCTTAAAAGATATGAACCGTGTTGAATATGTGCCAATTAATGATGATGAAGCCTTACAAGGTTTCCGTGATCTCACTCAAATCGAAGGGATTATTCCTGCGCTTGAAAGCTCTCATGCGATGGCTTACGTCACGAAACTTGCGCCAACCATGTCGAAAGATCAAATCATTATTGCCACTGTTTCAGGTCGTGGAGATAAAGACTTGATGACGGTTGCGCGTATTGATGGCGTTGAAATGGTCGAGATGTAAGTTTTCACAATGCCAAGTTTGTTTATGGTGATGTTGGGTGGCCGACATGCAAAAGCTAATACTGAAGTGCATGATGTGGTGATGACAATTGGTCACAGTTTGTCTGAGCTTACACCGCAGCTTAAACAGGCTTGGTTTGGGGAATTGAAAGGTTTACATATTGATGCTTGGGCACAGATTTCAGGTGTTCAATCACAAGGCGTGAATTATCAAATTCAGTTTTCTGATGCTGCACCACCTGCTTTAGCTGAAAAATTATATTTGATTAACTTAGGTGGATATTCACTTAATACTTTTGGTGAATTGCATAACTATCATTTGGTAGTTGCATCAGATGCCGTGATTGCAAAACAGTTGGGTAAGCAGTTTATCGAACAAGATTGGCATAAACCGCATACCGATCGTGTGGTCGATGTCGATGATTGTATTCCAATTGATCATGTTGCAGGGCGTTATATCCATTTAGTTCAAGGTGAGTTTAGCCCCACAATTTGGGAAAATACTTATCTGACCTTGGATTAATCAACAGATAAAATGAAAACAGGGAAGCTATGGCTTCCCTGTTTTTTAGCGTGTATGCAGTTAAGGTAGTACTTTGATTCGATCGGTTTTCGGTGCATTTAGCGGTGAGTACTGCACCACATATTTTTCAAGGGCATCGATATCTTGCCCGCCACCGACTGGATTTTTACCTTGTTTTAATACCGTGAAGTTATCACCGCCATCAGCAAGGAAGCTGTTGACCGTCACACGGTAAACCTTGTTATCATCCAACGCTTTTCCTGCCACCAAGATATTGCTGGCGCGTGGAGAAGTCGAGTTGTCTTTCTTATAAGCATAACTGAATTCTTTGGATGGCTGTAAAATCCGAACCGTTCCAGCATTCGCACCTGACCATTGCTGTTCTAGCACGTCACGGATCTGTTTGCCTGTCAGGCTAAGGGTCACAATTGAATTACCGAAAGGCTGTACGGTAAAGACATCGCCAAAGGTGATTTGATTACTACTATTCACCAATAAGTCGGCACGAACACCCCCTGGATTCATCAGGGTAAAGTCAGAGCCTTGATTACTTGCAGTCAAGGCCATCGCTTGTTGTGCATCGGCAATTAAATTACCAAGAGGGCTTTCACCGCTTTCGGTGGCATTGCGATTAATCACCGCATTGGCTGTACCGACCACACGGGCTGAAATGGTGGTGACGGCTTGGCGATATTTATCCAAAATCGCTTCAATACTTGGGGTTTTATTGAATTTCTCATAAAGATCAGTCAGGTTCACTGTGGTTGAACCAGAGCTATAGGCTTCACTTTGAATCGGAACTTGTTTGGCATCCTTCTTAATCACATCACCTGTTTTGCCATCCAGTTCTAATTGGATGTTGGTAATCGCCGTGCCATATTGTCCCGCAGACGTCAATAAAAACGGCTTTTGTGGATTTTTGGTTGCGTAATCACAAATATAAGATTGATGGGTATGACCAGAAACCACCACATCGACTGCAGGATCTAAGCGATCAAGGATACCGAGTAACGGACCGCTGAGACCATCACAGGTTTTTTTATTAAATTTGGTACTTGGTGCGACACCTTCATGCACCACCACCACAATCGCTTCAATACCTTGTTTCTTTAACTCAGGAATCAAGGCATTGACCGTATCTGCTTCATCATGGAAGTTGACATCTTTAATACCCGCAGCCGACACAATGCTCGGCGTCGCTTTCAAGGTCATGCCAATAAAGGCAACAGGAATGCCGCCATAAGTTTTGACTTTATAGGCTGGGAATAGCGTTTTCTTAGGATCAGCCTTCATCGAGACATTGGCAGCCAAGAAATTGAATTTGGCACCCTCAAATTTTGGATTGATCTGGCAGGGTTTAGCACTGGTATATTGCTGACAACCACCATTTTGCAAACGACGTAATTCATCTGTACCGCGGTCAAATTCGTGATTACCGACTGCATTGAAATCAATCTGAATGTCATTCATGGTCTCAATGGTGGGCTCGTCCAAGAACAACGATGATGTGAGCGGTGAAGCACTAATCAAGTCACCTGCTGACACGACGGCATTGTTTGGATATTGCGCACGTAGCTTTTTAATTGCATCCGCAAAATAACTCACCCCACCGACAGGAATACGTACGGTTTTACTATTATCGTTTGGATCATCGGCTTCAATAAAACGTTTTGGCGGTTCTAAATTGCCATGAAAATCATTAAACGCAAGGATATTGATATTTTGATTTTTGCGTTCAACGGTCGGTGTTTGGTTATTATCATTGTCGTCATTACATGCTGTTAAAGCCAGCATCATGAGACAGAGCATATTTGCTTTTAAGAATCGTTGAGTCGTCATGTTTTTTGATCGAGTGGTATAAGATTGTTTTTTAAAATAAAACTTATGTATGAATCTTTGATGAAATTATAAGCTAAAAAGTCCATTAAGCGCTTGGGTTTATCGGGTAAAATGCGAATTAAGTAGCACTTCTTTATATAGAAATAGTAGTAAATTTGATCACTTACAGTCTATTATGGACATAGATGCGATCTCGCAATCATGGAATATAAAATGGATTTGATACAAGCCAATGGCCAACCGCGTTATGGACGTTTTGAACAAGTCCCTTCGCGGATTAATCTGGACGACTATATTTATAAAACGCCTTATGGGCAGATACTGAAAGGTTGGCGCAAACAGCTTAAATATAAGAAATTTAAATTCTGTGGTTTGCAACATGCGCATTACAGCATTGGCGTGGCGATTGTTGATTTATCTTGGGCAGGACATGGTTTCTTTTATGTTTATGATCATCAAACCCAAAAAGTGATTGAGTGGAATGCGATTCAGCCCTTGGCATTCAAAACACAGCTTGATGAGCAACCCTTATTTAGTCAAAGCCATTTTAAGAAATCAGCCTATCAATTCGATATGCAACATGCCAATGGGGTGCGCTACATTCAAGTGACCAAACATGGTGAAGTACAACTGAAAGCCCGAATTTTTTGTGCGGGCACGGATGCTTTAAGTTTGTGTAGCCCGACGGGGATCAATGGCTGGACCTATACCCAGAAGCAAACCACACTGGCAGTTGAAGGATTCTTTATGAGTCCTGATCGACAACAGATTGAATTCAATGCACATAGCCTTGCTGCTTTGGATGATACCTGTGGTTTCCTACGTCCTGAAACAGCTTGGTTCTGGCTATCTTGCCAGTTTCGTGATGCACAGGATCGGCGAATTGGTCTTAACCTTGCTTCAGGAGTCAATGAAAGTTTTGGTAATGAAAATGCCTTGTGGGTCAACGGGCGTTTGTACCCTTTAACTGATGTATTATTCGAACAGCAAAATGAAAACACATGGTCGATTCGTTCTTTGGGTGGATGTTTAAACTTGATGGTGGAAACAGGTTGGTGTCGTTTTGAAAATATTAACCTGCGTTTGATTGGCAGCCAGTTCAATCAATGGCAGGCCAAAGTCAGCGGGACCATTGCACATGAGCAGGTTGAAGTGGTGTCATTAGATAATCAATATGGTTTGTTAGAACAGCACTATGCGAAGTGGTAGGCATACCGAATTGAGCGGTTTGAGTCATAATAATGGTTTAAGTTGGCTGTTTTTATCATCAGCTGACTTTGTCTCTAGTTCCTTGTAGTCCATATAAAATATTCATTTAATCGAGGGTGGTTAAATATAAAAATATGATTTTTAAGAAAAATTATTTTTTGAAGAAGCGTGAATCAAGCGTACAACAACATACATGTCATGTTCAATTTTTAAATTCAGTGTCAGCCAATCAGTTTTTCTTGCGACCTAAGCTTGCCGTACTTACATTTTTATTTCTATTGGGATGTTCTCATGAGAATAGTGATGTCTTTTTGACAAAAGAAATTCCAATGGCAAAAGTTGGAAGTCCTTATTATGCAGAAATACAGATGAAAGAATATGGTGTAATTGAAGATACTTTTGTTGTGGCATCAAATATTGATCAAAACAGTGGTTTGATTGTTTCATCAGATCAAGGGGAAAAACAATTTGCTCGGCATGCTTTGACGAAGATTGAGGGCACACCCACGAAGTCTGGTATTTATAAGATAAATATTTCTGGTACGGTCAGGGATGGATTAAAAGATTTTGATCAGGATTTTGTTTTAAAAGTTGAGGAAGAATAATTTTTCCTCGTCCCTGAATATATTCTCGCTGTTGTATTTAATGTTGCTGGTAAGTTTTTCATTAAATATTGCTTAAAAAATCATGTGTACTTTCTTGCAGATCATGTGAAGAAAGTACACCGTAATTGAAGACTTACTGATGAGGAGTGCAAGGCATTCTGCTTGTAGGCAATCCTTATTCAAACATTGAAATAAGAGCAATACCGAAATAAGATGATCTCATTGCAATATTGCCTTCGGTCATAGCCCTGCTTGCCAAAAAGCTTCACCCGCAGCAATCGGATCATTGGTTTTGGCTAAAGTATCAATCCAAACATCATACTGGCGAATAACTGGATGTTGATTTGGATGAAAATCTTTTTTAAACCAGTCGCTATATTGTGCTCTTTTTGCCGTTAAAATACCGTTGCGACCAAAGAACCATGGCAAGCCTTTACGTGCCATATCAAAACGTTGTCTCAAGTTGAAACCATCAGTTTTAAGCATTACATCGGTACGATACAGGGTAAAGCCAAACATCATCACTGTGGTGAACACTAGGGCAAAGCGACGGGTGGCTTCAGGCACTTCACCAACTTCACGCATCACATCAAAAGCCACATCACGATGTTCCATTTCTTCAATCGC
Organism: Acinetobacter gyllenbergii CIP 110306 = MTCC 11365; assembly: GCF_000413855.1. Taxonomy (GTDB): domain Bacteria; phylum Pseudomonadota; class Gammaproteobacteria; order Pseudomonadales; family Moraxellaceae; genus Acinetobacter; species Acinetobacter gyllenbergii. Next base: position 126,412 of record NZ_ATGG01000007.1, read on the forward strand.
ATGCCAAGCAAAAAGTGCACGTACAAAAGGATCAGCCTCTGCTAGGGTTTCTTTTTTACTATAAAAGGTATCGGCCATTAGCGCCGTTAAATGCTCGGCAGCTGCGGTCATGGCAATGTTGTATTGTGGTGAGCGATTCTTGAGCTCAAAACGAAAAATTTTCTTTAAACGCGTCGTGAACTGGTCTACAGGCATGCCTTGATCTTTCATGACTTGGTTCATTTTGTCATGCGCAATACCATGCTGTGCTTCCTGACGAATAAAATCAGCCACACGTTCCTGTAAGTCTGGATCATCAATTTTGTCACGGAATAAACGGACACATTCAATAAAATAACGCTCACCATCAGGGAAGGTGAGGCTTAAAGCATCAAACATACGGGTACGGAACGGATCCCCCCCAAACCAGAAGCGTGGCGCTTGGTCGAGGTGGAAGTCCAGTTTGGTTCTGACAACAGGATCAACTTGATAGGAAACATGTGCATTCATCTTGACTATTCCTTGTTTTTCTTCATGTACTCAGTATGAAAAAAGTCCGATGAAATGTTTTGACAGTTACAGCCAAGTTTTATACAAATAACGACAGCTCAGGATGAGATTGACCCATGTCAGTTAAAATAATTATTGGCTATTTGCGTTTGTTTAATCGTGTTTTACAACAGGAACAAATTGATTTGTCTAAAGTTGTTGCACCTGAACTTTGGCAAGCCTTTCAAGCCTGTTTGGAAAACCCCGATGAGCGTGACTTTGATGTCGAACGTTACGCCTTATTGTTACAGGCTGCTCAAGCACACTTTACTCGTCCGATTACTTTGGTATTGGCAGAGCATGCCAATTTACAAGATTTAGGTTTGATGGGCTATTTGGCATCGACCAGTATTGATCTACAGCAAGCCCTGCAATTATTACAACGTTACTATTCGCTGGTGTTTAAACAAACCAATTTAGAGCAGCTCGATGTACAGCAATTCTCTGAATATATCCAAATTGTTTGGAGTGCATCCTATAGTGATTATCGGGAAATGTATGAACTCAATCTGGCCTTGATCTTTAAAATTTCGCAGTCGATTGTGCAAGATGCTTTAGTGCCACCGCAAATGATCCAATTTGGCTATGCGCCGCATACTGCACTTTATCATTTTGAAAAATTCTATGGTTGCCCGATTCAAATTCAGCAGGGGCAGTACGCCATCCGCTTTTCCAATCAAATTTTAAAGGCAAAAAGTATTGCCGCAGACCAGCAACTGAATCAAGTGTTATCCACTCAAGCGCAGCATTCATTGAATAGCGTGAGTTCTTTTGAAGTCCAACAGCAGCAATTTCGCCAAAAGATACATGCCTTTATCGAGCAAGGTTTATTGCAGCAGGAAGAGGTGCTGCAAAGTTATGTGGCGAAGCGTCTGCATTGTTCGGAACGAACGCTACAACGTCAGCTCAAAGCCCATGAGCTGAATTTTCAGGATGTGCTAGATCAGTATCGTTTGGAGCAGAGTAAGTTGTATTTGCAGCAAGGGAAGTCTTTTTCTGAAATTGCGGAGCGGTTGAATTATGCGGATCAGAGTGCGTTTGGACGGGCGTTTAAGCGTTGGACAGGCGTTACGCCCAAGCAGTTTTTGAAATCACTTTAGATTTTAGATCAGACTGCTAATCAAACTTTTAATTAATAAGTGAGTTTAGCTAAGGTTGTTTAATTGATGAATAATCAGATAGGTTTGATATTTCCCTTACTTTTCAGGGATGAAAAGTAACAAAAATCCTCTGTTGGACTGACGGTACGTCCTGAGCAAATTTTCAAGCACTGCTTTGAAATGCAGCGCAAGGCCAGTCCAACGGGCGACATCCATGTCGCCTGTCACGATAGTAGATTCTTGTCTAAATTAAAGCGTTATTGAGAGTGGGATTTGATCAGTAACCCAAACTTTCTATTGGTTTTTTAAACGTGGATAATTAAAGACAATGGCGAGTACTGCACAAACCGCAAGAATCCAGCAATAGTAGATATTGCCAATCAACTCAATTGGAGAGAGTTTGGCAATCGAACAGGCCAACAGTAGTTGCGCACCGTAGGGGATAATCCCTTGAACCACACACGAGAAAATATCCAGTAAAGCCGCGCTACGTTTTGGATCAACCCCGTATTCTCTGGCCACTTCACGTGCCATATCGCCAGATAAAATAATCGCGACGGTATTGTTGGCCACAAATAAATTAGAGAAGACCACCAGAAAGCTAATCCCGAATTCACCAGCACGTTGTTTACCGAATTTGAATAGACGTGTAATGGCATAGATCCGTTGGATCAACCACTGCAAACCACCTTCTTTTTGCATCAAGGTAGATAGTCCACCCAACAACATGGAAAGTAATGCCACTTCAAACATGCCAACAAAGCCATCATAAATCGCACTATTCAGTTTGAGAAGGTCAAAATCTGGTTTCTCAATCAGCCCCATCAACCCAGATAGAATTACTCCAATCATCAGCACTGCCAAGACATGCAGACGGGTAAAGGCGAGGAAAAACACAGCCAGATAAGGCAGAATCAGCCAGAGATCATAGGGCTGTGATTGAATCGCTTCCGCTTCGTGGCTCATTGAAATATAAACCAATAAGGTAATAATGGCCGCAGGGAGGGCAATCCAGACATTGACCCTGAATTTATCTCGAAGTTCAACATTCTGGCTACGGGTTGCAGCAATGGTGGTATCTGAAATCATCGATAAGTTATCGCCAAACATGGCACCACCGACTACAGCACCAATGGCATAGATGGGTGCAATATCAGTGGCTTGGGCGAAACCAAAGGCAATCGGGGCACAGGCTGCAATGGTGCCCATTGAAGTTCCCATCGCGGTTGCAATAAACGCGGCAATGATAAACAGCATCGGTAACACAAATTCTGGCGAAATCAGTGAAAGCCCCAACTGTACCGTTGCATCGACGCTGCCTATGGCACTGGAGACACTGGCAAAAGCACCTGCCAGCATAAATACCATAAACATCAGAATCAGATTGGGATGACTGGCACCTTGCAAAAATTCTTCAATTGCCGCATTGAGCTTTTGCTTATACAGCAGTAAAGCCAGAATTACAGCGGGAATCGCAGCAACAGGCGCTTTGACCTGATAGAAGGCAAATTCTGCCCCGATCATTGAATGATAGAGACCACTCCCGAGAAAGATGATCAAAAATACCAATAGCGGTAGCAAAGCAAGGGCATTGCTTTGTACTTTTTCCTGAGAGTGGGCAGACATAAAAATAAAAAGAAAACTTAAAAATTGCGGCTAGTATAAAGGAGCTTGGCTGATTTCTAAAATGCGATGAGATAAGCCCAAAATTAGGAAGCTTTGATCATTGAGAAAAAACTCAAAATATAGATAAATGTACACGAGGCGTTGTAAGTCGCAAGATTCACGGTCGCAATCACGTCAAACTCTGTTCAATGAACAAAAAATAGCGTTACAATGCAGTGTTTTTGTATGACTACAAACAACTCCTCAATTTATATAAATCAAGGAAAGCATAATCCTATGTCACGTCTTGCCACTCGTTTTGAACAGCTTAAATCTCAGCAACGTAAAGCGCTTGTTTCTTATGTGATGGCAGGTGACCCGCATCCACAAGTCACTGTTCCTTTACTTCATCAAATGGTTGAAGCAGGGGTCGATGTCATTGAACTGGGTCTACCATTCTCTGACCCAATGGCGGATGGTCCTGTGATTGCCTTAGCCGCTGAGCGTGCTTTGGCCGGTGGAACCAATACTTTAGATGCATTGGATATGGTGAAAGCCTTTCGTGAAAAAGATCAAACCACACCAGTCGTTTTGATGGGATATTTAAATCCAGTTGAAGTGATTGGTTATGAAAAGTTTGTTGCTTATGCGAAAGACTGTGGTGTTGATGGAATACTTTTGGTGGACTTACCGCCAGAAGAATCAAAGCAATTAGGTGAAGTTCTTAAACAAAATGGAATGGATCAGATCTTCTTGCTTGCACCAACCTCAACCGATCAACGTATCCAACATGTGGTCAATCAAGCCAGCGGCTTTGTTTACTATGTATCACTGAAAGGTGTGACCGGTGCAGCGACATTAGATACCTCTGAAGCGGCGGCGCGTATTGCAAAAATTAAGTCGAAGACCAATGTCCCTGTGGGTGTCGGTTTTGGAATTAGTGATGCAGCGTCTGCAAAAGCGATGGGTCAAGTTGCTGATGCCGTGATTGTAGGAAGTGCTTTCGTTAAATCTTTTGCGACATTGCCAGCGGATCAAGCTGCGCAACAGACGGTGAATAAAGTGAAGGAGCTTCGAGCTGCGCTCGATGAGTTAGTATGAGTCAAGAGTTAACATCAGGGAAGGTTCTTAGCCCTTCAACACCTTGGACAGAGCGTCATGTTCCTGGTATTCAGGTTGTAGATCAACAGCAAACATTCAAAGCAACGTTTACTGAGCCGACCATTGAATGTCCTGAGTGCCATGCACTGGTAACACGTACCGCAATGTCATTTAATGCCTATGTATGTCCTCAGTGTGATGAACACTTACGTATGCGCGCACGTGATCGTTTGAACTGGTTCTTTGATCAGGTGAATGGAGAGCTGGGCCAAGAATTTAGTGCCAAAGATCCATTAAAATTTGTGGATAGCAAAGCTTATCCAGATCGTATGCGTGAAGCGCAAGACAAAACGGGTGAGACTGAAGCACTGGTGGTCATGCAGGGTTCGTTGAAAGGCCTAGACCTGATTGCATGTGCTTTTGACTTTGACTTTATGGGCGGTTCGATGGGAACTGTGGTCGGAGACCGTTTTGTACAAGCGGCTGAACGTGCGATTGCCTTACATCAACCGATGATCTGTTTTGCTGCTTCGGGTGGTGCACGTATGCAAGAAGGCATGTTGTCTTTGATGCAGATGGCGCGTACAGCAGCTGCGATTCAAAAAATGAAAGAAGCACGTGTTCCATACTTAGTGGTACTCACTCATCCTGTTTATGGTGGTGTGACTGCTTCATTGGCAATGCTCGGTGATGTACATATTGCTGAACCAAAAGCGATGATTGGCTTTGCGGGTAAACGTGTGATTGAACAAACTGTGCGTGAAAAACTGGAAGAACCGTTCCAACGCGCAGAATATTTGCTTGATCATGGTGTGGTCGATCAAATTGTTCATCGTCATGCATTACGTGATACTGTATACAGACTTGTCGCTAAGCTGATGAATTTACCTTGAAACCACTCGCTCCACATGCAACAGATACATTAACAACATGGCTCGATTATTGGGGCCATGTTCACGTTACAGGCATTGATTTAGGCTTAGAGCGCGTTATTCCCGTCGCTGAAAAGTTGGGGGTAATGCAACCACAAGCGAAGGTGTTTACCGTCGCAGGAACCAATGGTAAAGGCTCGACCACGACGACTTTGGCTGCAATTTTAAATGCACAAGGGTATAAGGTTGGGCTGTATCAGTCACCGCATATTTATCGTTTTAATGAACGAGTTAAATTGGCAGGTACAGAGGTAGATGATCAAAGTCTGGTCGATGCGTTTGTTTTAGTGGATCAAGCCCGCCGTGAGTGTGGTTTAAGTTTATCTTTTTTTGAAGCAACCACTTTGGCTGCTTTTGTTATTTTTAAGCAGCAACAATGTGATGTTTGGGTACTCGAAGTTGGCTTAGGTGGTCGTCTTGATGTGGTCAATGTGATTGACCCCGATATTGCCGTCATTACCAATATTGGTTTAGACCATGTCGATTGGTTGGGTGATACCGTCGAAAAAATTGCATTTGAAAAAGCTGGTATTATCCGTTCAAATATTCCAGTCGTTTTTGCAGGTCAGCAGCAACTGCCACAAGCCATTCAAGAGAAAGTGGCTGAAACCCAAGCGCAGTTATACGCCTTAGATCGTGATTATTTTTATCAGCTCAATGATGATGGTGAAACCTGGTCATTTGCATCCTCGGGTACGACCTTAAGACTTCCAGTTGGACAACTGGCCTTAGATAATATTTCCACTGCAGTCGCAGCCGTACTGGTGAGTGGTGTTGAGGTTTCTCAGCAAGCGCTTGCCAGCGGGATTCAGCAAGCATGCTTACAAGGGCGTTTCGAAATACGTCAGATTCAAGATAAAACCGTCATTTTTGATGCTGGCCACAATGCGCATGGCGTCGAATTTTTATTGAAGCAGTTGCGAAAATTCCTAAAATACAATAAACAGTACACAGAAGTTGTTGCAGTATTTTCAATGTTGGCTGATAAAGACATTCCATCGGTCACTGATTTACTAAAAACAACAGTAAAAGATTGGTTTATTGCTAATTTAGATGTGCCGAGAGCCGCACCAGTGCAACAAATCCAAGAAGCACTGCAAGGGCAACAGGTGCATGAGTTTGGCAGTATCCAGCAAGCGTTTGAAACTGTGCTGAAACAAGGTCATAACAATCAGCTGATTTTAGTCTGTGGTTCGTTTCATACTTTAGAAGCGGTCTGGGAGTATTTAGAAGAATGTCGATGAATAACAAACAACGCTGGATGGGTGGCGTTGTTCTATTAGGTGGTGGTGTTTTATTGGCAGCATTGCTTCTGAAAGGTAATGAAGAAATAGAGCAAGATCAGACTCAAGCGACCGTTACTCATCCGATTCCCAAAACAGAGTCTAAGCCAAAAACAGCTCAGCCTGCTCAAGAGAGTGAAATGGTTTCTCTACAACCTTTGGCGGTTGATGTTGAAACCGAAAAGCGTTTGCTTGAAGAACAACGTCGTTCACGTGAGAAAGCGGTGGCTGAACAAGAAGCACGTGCCGCTGAATTTTTAAAGATGCAGCAGCAGGCTGAAGCAGCAGCAGCGCGTAAGGCAGCCGAAGAATATGCAGCGATTAATGCGCGTCGTGCAGCTGCTCAGGAAAGTTCAGACAACATTCCGCCAGAGCTTGTTGAAGATGAGAAAGCCAAGGCACAGCGACTTGCAGATGAAAAGAAGCGCGCTGAGCAGCAGAAAACAACAGCTCAACAGAAGTCTGATGCTGAAAAGAAGTTAGCTGAGGATAAGCGTAAAGCCGAAGCTGACAAGAAAGCAGCTGAAGATAAACGTAAAGCTGAAGCGGATAAGAAAGCAGCTGAAGACAAGCGTAAAGCTGAAGCGGATAAGAAAGCAGCTGAAGACAAGCGTAAAGCAGAAGCTGACAAGAAGGCAGCTGAAGACAAGCGTAAGGCAGAAGCTGACAAGAAAGCAGCAGAAGACAAGCGTAAAGCTGAAGCAGACAAGAAAGCCGCCGAAGATAAACGTAAAGCAGAAGCAGACAAGAAAGCCGAAGCTGAAAAAGCACGTGATCTGATGGAAAATGGTGATAAGAAATGGATGGTACAAGTGGCGCTAGCCGCAAACCAAGCCAATGCGGATGCGGTCGTGTCTAAATTACGTGCCAAAGGTTATAAAGTGACGACGAGTCCGACCTCGAAAGGGATTCGGATTATGGTTGGCCCAGCCAAAGACCGTGACATTGCTGATGCAACCCGTAAGAAAATTACCACAGATGAAAGCTTAAATATGAAATCGGCTTGGGTGATTGATTGGGTTCCGCTTGATCAGCGATAAACGTTGATCATCCCCTAGATCAAATCAGGAACACATCACAGGCTTTATTGATGCTGTGAGTGTTCCATCAAAATTAAATAGGGGACTCGCGATCATGAATACAGCGATCAGAATATTAGAACGATTTGTTTTTACACAAGATTCTGAGGTTAGTGCACTGTCTGGTGTCGCCTGTATAGGGGACGATGTTTACTTTGTGGGTGACGATGTTCGTTACTTATTAAAAACCAATCGAAACAATAACCTGACTAGTGCCGCGGTTTTTGAAAAAGTTCCGTTATCTGAGTCGTCTGAGCAAATATCACTTAGCATATTGAGCAAAGCAAAAAAGCCTGATTTTGAAGCATTAAGTTGCATAACCTTGGATGGCCAACAGCAGCTATTGGTGATGGGATCAGGTTCTACCGAAAATCGGAAACAAGCATTACTTTATAATCCATCTAACAATCAAATCCGCATTTTTCTGGATGCAATTGATTATCACTTTTTGGAAAACAGTGTTGAATTAACGGGTGGAGCAGATCTCAATATTGAAGCCATCTGTTCAGACGATCGTCATCTGTATATTTTTCAACGTGGCAATATTAATCGCCATCATGGTGTTTTAGTCTTTAATTTAGCTAAAATTCAAGCAGGAAAATCGTTAGAAAGTGCGCTTATCAACTCGCTTAATCTCAACTTGCCTGAGATCGAGGGTGCTGCAAGTGGGATTTCTGATGCCTATTTTTTTGTGGATAAAAAACTAATAGTGGCCACGGCAGCGGTTGAGCAAACATTAAATACCTATGATGATGGTGATGTGCTGGGTAGTTTTATCTTGGTATTCTCACCTGATGGTAAAGCTTTAGCGACGCATTTGATTCAAGATGCAAAAGGGCAGACGCTGCCAATCAAGGTTGAAGGGATTACATGGCTCGAGTCAAGGTCTGATGGCGAAGTCTTTTTATTAGTGACAGACAGTGATGGCGGTGAGTCTGAAATTTTGAAGGTCTTACTCAGCCACTCCGCTTTGGAAACATCATAACGGTAAACCCTATTGTTTGATGGTCATTTGTGTTTGAATTGTGCTCAGTGATTAATAAGAATGAAAACAACAAATAAGTTGCTGCTCGAGCCAACTTATTTGCTTAATAAACACGCTTGCATAGCAAAGCAATCCAGTCTTTAGCTACTGGAATGTGATAGTTGTTGCCGAATCCATTTGACATTGTCAGGCGTAAATAAGTGATCAATGTTTTTCCAGATCACATGGAAGCCATAACCGCCTTGTTTCATTTCTTTGACCGCATCTTCAATTGACCAGTTTTCAAAAATAATACGATACATGGCAATGTTTGCCCCTGTACGATCTGAACCGTGGTAACAGTGAATTAATACTTTTTGATGATTTTGCTTGGCCGTTTGAATCGCTTGCATGGTCTGCAAGAGATCTTGACGGTTAATCGCCCATGTATAAATCGGAATATGCACCAGATTAAAAGGCTGATCTTTTAAAACTTTGGCATCTTCATTTCTGGCTCTAAGATTGATAACCGTATCAATATTATAGTGTTTTAAACTCGGAATGAGTTCAGTGCTGGGTTGATCGCTACGAAAGACATCATCGCTAATCTGATAAAAGTTATGCGTATGGGAAATCAACGTTCCCCAGTTTTTGGGGCGTTGTTCATCATTTAGGCTGGCATGCTTCATGCATCCGCCCATACTGAGCGTAGAAATGAGCACGAGGCTCAGGAGTGTTTTCTTCATTACTGATAGCGACTGAATTCGACTGGATCGTGGGCACAAATTAACTCAATGCTTGGCTCATGTTGAGCGAGATATTGTAACTGTTTTAGATTTTGCAAACGCAGTTGGTTATCTTCGGCCAATAAACGTTCTGTCAGATCCAAGGCTCTCAGTTTATTTTTCGGATTGAGCTCTAGATGGGTGTAATAGGCATCACCACAAAATAGCATCCAACCATCCGCCTTTTTGATCGCAATACCACAATGTCCTGCCGTATGCCCGATCAAGGGAATCATTAAAATTTCATCTTGAAATAACGGAAGCCCTTGGACTTTTTGCAGGTTAAACCATGCTTCGCCATCATTATGCTCAGCAAAGTTCCAGTGACGATGTTGTTTAAATTGCTCTGTCTTATAGCGAAGTTTGCCTTTGGTTGTGAGGGATTGGGTGGCATTAAACTCGGCAGCTAAAAGATGTACTGTCGCATTGGGGAAATCTGAAATTCCACCCGCATGATCAAAATCTAGATGGGTCACAAAAATATGTTGTACATCACTCGGATTAAAACCGAGTTTTTGAATTTGCTGAATAGCGGTGAGTTTTAGATTTGGCACAATCGAACCAAATCGTTTGAGCAAAGGCCCTAAGCGTTGTTCTGTATGCAAATAATCTTGAAGACCTAAGCCTGTATCAATTAAAACTAAGCCACGGTCTGTTTCAATCAGCAGGCAGTGACAAACGAGATGTGCTTTCCAGCCTTTTTGTCCAAACAGCGGTGCACAAGACGGGCAGAAGCTGCCACAATGCAGATGATGAATATTGTAGATCATGATGCTTTTTTTATTGTGTAGCGGATCGAATTGTTTTTATAACCGATTGATTCAGAAATACCAAAACAATTTTAGCTTGGATATAAAAAAGCCTATCTAGGGGATAGGCGGAGCGATTGTTATTCAATCTTATTCGAGTTATTCATTGCAGACGTGATCGCGCTTTAATCTCTTCACTCACAACATAGCTGTTCATCTTCTTGCGAAGCTTGAGCCGCTTCTCAGGAATGAGCGTTGCTCGTCTTTATTGCTACGCACTCCGTTTGTCTTGCACTGTGATTAAAGCATACGCTTTAATTTGTTAACTCACAGCATAGCTGTTCGACTTCTTGCGAAGCTTCTCAGGAACGAGCGTTGCTCGTCTTTATTGCTACGCACTCCGTTTGTCTTGCACTGCGATTAAAGCATACGCTTTAATCTTGTTCAGGCTGTGGCGTGAGTCTTAAATACGGTTTGACGGCCTTATAGCCTTTAGGGAAACGTTGTTTGATTTCTTCCTCATCTTTTAAAGACGGCACAATCACAACATCTTCGCCCTGTTGCCAGTTCGCAGGTGTTGCCACTTTATGCTTGTCTGTTAATTGCAGTGAATCGACCACACGAAGTACTTCATTGAAATTACGACCTGTTGATGCTGGGTAGGTAATAATCAAACGAACTTTTTTGTTCGGATCAATAATCACCAATGAACGTACGGTTAAGGTTTCACTGGCATTGGGATGAATAAATCCATACAGTTCAGACACTTTACGGTCTTTGTCGGCAAGGATCGGAAAATTAACCGTGGTGCTCTGTGTCTCGTTAATATCTTGAATCCAGCCTTTATGCGACTCAACATCATCCACAGACAGTGCAATGGCTTTTACGCCGCGCTTGTCAAACTCATCTTTCAACTTTGCCGTATAGCCGAGTTCGGTGGTACAGACTGGGGTATAGTCCGCAGGATGGGAAAAAAGGATTCCCCAGCTATCCCCTAAAAAGCCATAGAAATCAATATCTCCTTCACTTGATTGTTGTTGGAAATTCGGGGCAATGTCGCCTAAACGTAGTGTCATGATCAGTCCTCTATACATTCTTTATGTTTTCTATCTCCAATTAATATGCAGCATCTACTTTATAAATAAAATTATTGTTTTTGTATTTTGTTATGAACTTTTGAGATATTGATTATTGATCTTGTAAAAAAAATGATCAGAAATTCACATTCAAGTCGATGTAAGTTAAATGCAAATTTGCTACATTAACGCATCTTTAGTGATGTGACGTCAGAATCGCCTCGCAGATTTTTTTGCCTGTTTGAATGCAAAGCACTTGTAGTTCTTATTTCTGACTCCATAATAACAGCTAAGAAAAAATTAACCGACCTAGGGTTTGTTGAAATTGACAAACCTTATAACAAACAGGATTAGAGAGTTTATTCATGTTGGCAAGTCTGATCGGAGGTATCTTCGGTACAAAAAATGAGCGCGAGCTCAAACGCATGCGTAAAATTGTTGAACAAATTAATGCGCTTGAACCGACGATATCTGCTCTTAACGATGCAGACCTCTCTGCAAAAACTCCAGAATTCAAACAACGTTTTAGTAATGGCGAAAGTTTAGATAAGCTTATGCCAGAAGCGTTTGCGGTGTGTCGTGAAGCAGCAAAACGCGTCATGGGCATGCGCCATTATGACGTGCAGTTGATTGGTGGTATTACCTTACACGAAGGTAAGATTGCCGAAATGCGTACAGGTGAAGGTAAAACCCTGATGGGTACTTTGGCTTGTTATCTCAATGCATTAAGTGGTCAAGGCGTTCATGTGATTACAGTGAACGACTACTTGGCACAACGTGATGCTGAGTTAAACCGTCCATTATTCGAATTTTTAGGTCTTAGCATTGGTGTAATTTACTCGATGCAAATGCCGGATGAAAAAGCACAAGCCTATACTTCCGACATTACCTACGGAACTAACAATGAATTTGGTTTCGACTATCTTCGTGACAATATGGTGTTTTCTCTGCAAGAGAAAAAGCAACGCGGTTTAAGTTATGCCATCATCGATGAAGTCGACTCAATCTTGATTGACGAAGCACGTACGCCGTTGATTATTTCAGGTCAAAGTGAAGATTCATCTCATCTTTATCAACTGATTAACAGCATTCCTCCAACATTACGTCCACAGAAAGAAGAAAAAGTGGCTGATGGCGGACATTTCTGGGTGGATGAGAAACAACGCTCAGTTGAAATGACTGAAGTTGGTTATGAAACAGTTGAACAAAAACTGATTGAAATGGGCTTGTTGGCTGAGGGTGAGAGTCTGTATTCAGCAACTAACCTCAACTTGGTTCACCATGTCACCGCTGCGATTCGTGCGCATTATCTTTATCAAAAGAACGTTCATTACATTATCGGTGTGAATCCACAGACGCAAAAAGAAGAAGTCATTATTGTGGATGAAAGCACGGGTCGTACCATGCCAGGTCGTCGTTGGTCTGAAGGTCTGCATCAAGCGGTTGAAGCCAAAGAAAACATGGAAATTCAACCTGAAAACCAAACGCTTGCAACCACAACTTTCCAGAACTATTTCCGTCTGTATAAAAAGCTTTCAGGGATGACCGGTACTGCTGATACTGAAGCTGCTGAAATGAAAGAAATTTATGGCCTAGACGTTGTGATTATTCCAACACACCGTCCAATGGTTCGTAAGGATCATAACGATTTAATCTATTTAAACCGGAATGGTAAATACACTGCGATTATTGAAGAAATTACCAATATTCGTCAGCAGGGTGTTGCACCGATCTTGATTGGTACAGCAACGATTGAAGCCAGTGAAATCTTGTCTTCTAAATTGCTACAAGCGGGTATTCATCACGAAGTCTTGAACGCAAAACAGCATGAACGTGAAGCAGATATTATTGCGCAAGCGGGTAGTCCAAATGCGGTAACGATTGCAACCAACATGGCGGGTCGTGGTACCGATATTTTGCTGGGTGGTAACTGGAAAGCCAAGCTTGCCAAAATTGAAAACCCAACCCCAGAAGATGAAGCACGCTTACAGGCACAGTGGGAAAAAGATCACGAAGACGTTTTAAGTTCAGGTGGTTTACATATCATTGGTTCAGAGCGTCATGAATCACGCCGTATTGATAACCAGTTACGTGGTCGTGCAGGCCGTCAAGGTGACCCAGGTGTATCTCGCTTCTACTTGTCACTTGAAGATGATTTGATGCGTATCTTCGCGGGTGATCGCGTGGTTGCCATGATGCGTGCAATGGGCTTGCAAGAAAGTGAAGCAATTGAACATAAAATGGTCAGTCGTTCAATCGAAAACGCACAGCGTAAAGTTGAGGCGCGTAACTTTGATATTCGTAAGAACTTATTGAAGTACGATGATGTGAACAACGAACAGCGTAAAATCATTTATTCACAACGTGATGAAGTTTTAGCTGAAAGCACACTTCAAGATTATATTGAAGAAATGCATCAGGAAGTGGTGAAAGGTCTGATCGCAAACTTTATTCCACCAGAGTCGATTCATGACCAATGGGATATCGAAGGCTTGGAAAGTGCCTTACAGAGTGATTTAGGTATTGAGCTGCCTGTACAGCAATGGTTAGACCAAGATCGTCGTTTGGATGAAGAAGGTTTAGTGGCTCGGATTTCTGATGAAGTCATTAATCGCTACCGCCAACGTCGTGAGCAAATGGGGGATGATTCAGCAGCAATGTTGGAACGCCACTTTATGTTGAACTCACTTGATCGCCATTGGAAAGATCATTTGGCTGCGATGGACTATCTACGTCAAGGGATTCATTTACGTGGCTACGCACAGAAAAATCCTGAGCAAGAATACAAGAAAGAAGCATTCAACTTGTTTGTAAATATGTTGGGTGTGATCAAGTCTGATGTGGTGACCGATCTCTCTCGTGTTCATGTACCAACGGCAGAAGAATTGGCAGAACTTGAAGCACAGCAACAACGTCAGGCGGAATCAATGCGTCTGTCGTTTGAACATGATGATGTCGATGGTTTAACGGGTGAAGTGACGGCTTCTGAAGAGATTGAAAATGTAGGTGATACTGCATTCCCAGTACCTGAAAGTCGTAATGCACCTTGCCCATGTGGTTCAGGCTTAAAGTATAAGCAATGTCACGGTAAAATCTAAGTTTCGACTTGATTTAGGCTGAAATAAAAAAGCAGAGCATTGGCCTCTGCTTTTTTTTACGAGAATTTACTTGAGTCCAGACACGCTTTGTAGTTTCATTATTGGACTTACAGATCTTGATTGAGTTCGCATTAAAAGCGGGAAGACAATGAAAAAACCATTACAACTTTTAATTTTGGCAAGTGCGGCGGTATCGGGTTTTGCATTTGCAGACGATGCGCCACAAACCACGACTGTGGATAAAGTCTTAGCGGCAAAAGGCACCAATACAGCTGAAGCACAAGTCAAGCGTGAAGTCACAACTGTGATTAGTCCACGTACTGGCATTCGCTATACTCTAGGTGATACAGGCAACCGTCCAATCGTATTGCAAACGGCTGCAATTGCGCCTGCAAACTCTGCCAATATCAACCGTATTGTGGCATCAAATCCTGCATTATCTGCACAGAGCCAAGAGAAAGCCAAGGTTGCTTTAATTGGTGAAACAGCTGTTCAAGCGGCCAACGCTGCAGCGGCACAAACAGCAGGTACACAGACTGCAAAAGCAAATTAATTTCAATTGATTTGAAATAAAAAAAGAGATGCAATCGCATCTCTTTTTTTATGAATGAATTTTATTATAAAAAGCTTGGAAGCAAAATTAGACCGATTAAAATAGCAAATAGCAACCATTTAGATACATAGTAGAGTGGGCGATTACGCTCTTTTAGGCCACGACCATAGTGATGCACGGCATAACCATATTTAAAAATACGGTTAATAAAGCCAGTTTTGTCTTGATCATCATTGGGTGAACTGGCCGCAGACATGACATTACGACCAAACCAGTGATTAAACTTTTGTGCCCAACCCCATTTCATCGGGCGTTCGATGTCACAGAATAAGATAATACGAGTTTCATCGGTTTTATTTTCGGCCCAATGTACAAAGGTTTCATCAAAGACTGTGGCTTCACCATCTCGCCAGCTATAACGCTCTTGATCGACTTCAATAAAGCAATCATCGCTATTGGGTGTCACGAGACCGAGGTGATATCGTACTGAACCTGCATAAGGGTCTCGGTGCTTACCCAAGTAACTGCCAGAAGGGAGTTCGGTAAACATGGCAGCTTTGACTGACGGAATGCTTTCCAATAAGGCAACTGTTTTTGGGCAAAGCTGTTGCGCTGATGGATGGCTGTCTTGATACCATTTCAGATAAAAGCGTTTCCAACCGCGTTTAAAAAAGGTGTTAAAGCCGGCATCATTGTTTTTTTCAGACGCTTTAATTTGGTTCTGTAGTTGGATGGCCTCTTCACGAATCACTTGCCAATTATCTTGTAGTGGTTTGAGTTCAGGAAACTGCGCTACATCGAAGAAAGGTTGGTTCGGCAATTTAGAAAAGCCAGTCATAAACATATTGATTGGCGCTAAAAATGTCGAATGGTCAAATAATTGTCGAGATGCTTTTAATCGTTCTTTGCCTCGTAAATAAGTATACAAAAAGCTGACTAAAAATACGGCAACGATAATCACTGCGTACATAACACAATCGTCTAAAAAAAATGAAGGCGGTTATTTTAGCACAAAAGATATTTGGAAGAATGCAGTTGTAAAAGCAACTTTATAAGATAAAAACTATGAAATTAAATGGTATTTCAGATGATCTGAGCGGTGATATTTCTCAGATCATCTGAAAAAATAATGATTAAATTTGGTTATTTACATCATCATGTTTGGTTTCACGAATCATTAAAAATGCAATTAAAGAGAGGATCGACGCTAAGCTGAGGTACAAACCCACTGCGCCTAAGCCATAACTTTCTGCCAACTTAGTCGCAATATACGGAGCAAAGGATGCACCAAAAATACCAGCCAAGTTAAAGGTTAAAGCTGAACCTGTATAACGAACTGAGGTTGGAAAAATCTCAGACAGGACTGTACCGATTGGGCCATAGGTCAAGCCCATAATCGAAAGACCGATACATAAGAACAAGAACACCAGAATTGGGCTACCTGAGCCGAGTAGTGGCGCAAAACACAGTCCGAACAAGGCTGAAAGAATACACACGACAATCGAAGTATTTTTACGACCAAATTTCTCTGCGAAAATTGCAGATAGAGGAATAAAGGCAGCAAAACAGAGGGTTGCAAACAGTTGTAATACCAAGAAGTCACCGCGTGCATAGCCGAGTTTTGTTGTTCCCCAGTTCAAGGCAAATACGGTGGTGAGATAAAACACCACAAAGGTACAGATTGCGGCAATCGTTCCAAGCACCAACATCGGCAAATGTTTGGTCATCACTTCTTTAAAAGGGATATTTACTTCTTTCTGTTTATTCAAGACCTTTTGAAAAGCGGGGGTTTCATGTAATTTTAAACGAATATAGAGACCGACCAAAACCAATACTGCACTTGCGATAAATGGAATACGCCAGCCCCAAGTCATAAAGGCTTGTTCGGACATAAAGGCATTGAGTAACAGGAATGAGCCTGTCGCAAGGATAAAGCCGATCGGGGCGCCTAATTGTGGGAACATGCCATACCAAGCACGTTTGCCTTCTGGCGCGTTCTCAGTGGCAAGCAGTACAGCACCACTCCATTCACCACCTAAGCCTAAACCTTGGCCTAGACGGCATAGGGCAAGCAATAGCGGTGCAGCCAAACCAATTTGTGCATAGGTCGGTAACAGGCCAATACAGACGGTTGAAATCCCCATCGTGAGCAAGGCTGCAACCAGCGTGGCTTTGCGTCCGATTCGGTCACCCAGATGTCCAAAGAGTGCTGCACCAATGGGACGAGCAATAAAGGCAATCGCAAAGGTTGCCAGTGATTTGAGTACCGCAGCACCATCGCTACTTTCAGGGAAAAATAAATGTGGAAAAATCAATACTGCTGCTGTGGCATAGATATAAAAGTCAAAAAACTCAATCGTGGTACCGACTAGACTGGCAAATAATACTCGTACTTTTGAATTGCTGGCCACTTCTGGAGTGGCAGTCGTAGTGCTTGACGACATACAAGACCTTCATGTTATTCATTCAAGAACATATAAGGACTGCTGATATTTCACTTTATGAGCTATAGCTCTCATTGCGATAGAGGGTGTTTTTTAGCCAATAAAGCAATGTATGGATGAAAGCTCAACAGCCCTAATGGCTGTCTTGAAAATTCCTTTTGAATATGCAGTTTTACTTCGAAAACTTAATGCTACATATGGGCTTATAATACATAACAGTAGATTGCCAAAAAGTGTAATCCTGCGCCTAATAGCACAAAAACATGCCAAATTGCGTGGGTATATCTTACCTTTTTTAAGGCATAAAACAATGTGCCGATGGTATAAGCCAACCCCCCTGCAATCAGCAGTTGTACCGCCTCTTTAGACAGGTAACGTTGCATATCATCCATGACTAAAACAGCCAGCCAACCCATGACTAAATAGGCGGCTAAAGAAAGCTTTTGGAAGCGATGAATGAAGACCAATTTGAATAGTGTCCCGATCAGGGCAATGGCCCATAAGGCAATCAGTAAGTAATGCGCTTTGGCAGTCGGGATGGCGATACTGAGAAAAGGGGTATAGGTGCCTGCAATCAGATAGTAAATCGCGGTATGATCCAGTTTCTTATACCAATAGCGTTTACGTTCGTCTTGGGCAAAGTGATACAGCATGGAACTACTCAGTAATAGCACTAAGCTAAAGCCATAGACCCATAAACTGATCCATTGTCCTAAAGGTAGGCCATAGCCTTTGATGATCAAAAAGATTGAGGCAATTAAAGCCAGTACTGCGCCAGCCCCATGACTATAGGCATTAATCAGTTCTTCTTTGGGGTCATAGTCCAGCAATGTGTTTGTGTTCATCAAGCGATCTGGTTGCATAAAAATACAACTGTATCGTAATGCAATTTCCCTTTTAAAGTAAGACGCTTTAAAATTTAGTTTCTATTTGTCAGGTTTTCATTATGTTTGCGCCGAAATTTTCTTTTGAACAAGAACAGCAGTTTTTCTTGGATATCCAGCAATCTATTGAAAATAAAAGCTTTGATCGTCTGATTTTGAGTCAGTACAAAGGCGAAATGGCACAATTAGAAAAGATGACTTTCCGTGTAATTGAACTACAGGGTCAGGCAAGTTTATCTTGTTTATATCATTACACCACACAAGACATGACCAAAAACTATGCGATTGATGAAGGCTTAGAAAAAATTGCTGAGCTATTGAACCTGTCTAAGCAAGCCAATCTATTCACTTCTGATCAAGATATTCAACTCAAGAAAAATAAAAAGAAAGCGATGTTGAATAGCCAGAAAAAACAAGTTCCTACAGCCAAAGTAGAGCAACAGCAGCATGATCGTGAAAAGCAGCGTTATGTACAACAACAAAGTCCATTTTTAAAGTATCTCGGTATTACCGATGAAAAAGGGCAAATCATTCCAAGCATGGCGCGTAAGTGGAAGCAGATTAATAAATTTATTGAAATCTTTTCGCATGCCTATGAGCAGATTGATGCATCACAGCAAGAATTGAATATTGTCGATTTTGGTTCAGGAAAGGGCTATTTAACCTTTGCCTTGTATGACTATCTACAAGCACAACAGAAAACACCGTTAATTACGGGAGTTGAACTGCGTTCAAACTTAGTTGAGTTTTGCCAAGATGTTGCTGCTCAGACCGGTTTTAATCATCTTGATTTTTTTGAAGGGGATGTGCGGAGTTATCAACCTGAAAAGTTGGATGTAATGATCGCCTTACATGCTTGTGATATTGCGACTGACTTTGCCATTCATACCGGTATTCGTCTGAATGCGTCGATGATTATGTGTGCGCCGTGTTGCCATAAGGAACTCCGTCCACAGCTAAAAAGTCCAGAGGTGTTACAGCCGATGTTGCAATTCGGGATTCATGCAGGGCAACAGGCGGAAATGCTGACCGATACTTTACGTGCCTTATTGTTAAAAGCTTATGGTTATGAAACCAAAGTATTCGAGTTTGTATCTTTGGAGCATACCAGTAAGAATAAAATGATTTTGGCGACGAAACGAAAGGATATTCAGCAACCTGATGCAAAAATCATGCAGCAAATCCAAGCGTTGAAAACCATGTATGGCATTGAAAAACAAAGTCTGGAATTATTATTACAAGATCAAATGCCAATCGAGAATATCGGTTGTAAGTGCTAATCACATGCATTGATTGCTGGATAAATCTAACGATATCAATCAATATGGGTTGATATCGTTACTTATGCGATAGGGTTGTAAATAAAAATTGAAGAATAACAAGTCGAGTCATTCCAATGATGAAAAACAAAATGTATCTCGCTGTTTTGCTCTTGGTCTTCTCCAATTTAAGTGAAGCAAAAGAGTTTGAGAGTCCACTCAATCAGAAGGGCGTTGTCAGTTTTAATCCTTCAACGCAAGCCAGAGTTCGTTTATATGGCCAAAATGGCCAGCAAATATATATGCAGCATACTTTTGATTGTAAAAGTAGAAAACAAGGGATACGTGAAAATTTAAGTGGCTACGGGGCATGGAATGCTTTCAAAACCTATACCCGAATCAATATGAATTATTCGATTGGTATGCCACGCACAATCATACAAAAGGACATTGAGCAGAATTTTAATACCTATCAGATGGTGACTTATAAGGAATATGTGGTAACTGCCAATCAACCGATCAATCTGCATGGATTTGTAGTGGGTACAGAGCAGACTACGGGCAAAGCCAAAGTGGTCGATGGATGTGAGAATACGGAAGCTTCATTTAAACCACAAGCAGGCCGCGAGTATGAAATATTGGGAGAGAATGAAAACCAGCAATGCCAATTTAAGGTCTATGATTTAGCGTCGAAGCAATTGGTTCCTGTCTCAGAGCAAGCCTATATCTGCCCAAAAGATAAGTGGAAGTTTTGGAGAAAAGACGAATAAAGATGAACACTTTGATTTTTTCCAGTCAGATGACAAACTCCCAATAAGAGAAGTTTGTCAGGGGCAAAACTGGTTAATGCTGTTCTGTTACGACTTCAGAAGTGGCTGATTGTTGAGTGTGTTGCTGTTCTTGCTGTTGCGCTTTACGTTGTGCACCTGGCATATAATCAGGTTCTTGGGTCATGGCCAAATAGAAAAAGCTTAAAAAGATGGTGCTGAGTACACCGACAATGATGACAAATTTCCATCCCAATACCGTTTCTTCATTTGAATCTTTTTTGGGGGATGGTTGGTTATTCATAATAAATTCCAAAAATAACAAAAATCAAAACTAGATTTTGCGCCTTTTTGGACTGATTTGCCAAGTAAAAATATGGAGTTGGGGGAAAGTGATCAGCAATGGGCTCATACTTTAGAGAGGGAAGCGTATTAAGAATAAAACCGCTTCACCATCCAAAGTCGACTGAATAAGGATTAAAGCGTATTCCAGTCTTCAATCGCTTTATAGCCTGTTTCCAGACCCACATCATAACTATAGCGAATCTTGGCTTTATCCTTAGAAAGACGACCTGCCATGTTTTTTAAATCAGGGGGACACACTTCCAAAATTTTCTGGTTAGCGGCTGAGCGGGTAAATTCGACGGCATCGTTATAACGTTGTGTGCGAGTCAAAAGACTATGCGCAAAACCACGTTGCTGCTTAAACAGGTATTTGGCAAGCAATTGGTCACCTTTACTGCTGGCCTTATAATAATTTTTCGGGCGAGTTCTGAGTACCATGAGTTTAGAGACATCATGCTGTTGTGCCGCCCAATGTACGGGTAAAGCATCGGCAACACCCCCATCAAAGTAGGGCTCACCAAACACTTCAACCGCTTGACGTGTTAATACAGGAATCGAGCTCGAGGCTCTTAATCCATCAAGGATATTGTCTTTGGACGCTTTGATATAAGTGGCTTCACCCGAAATGGCATGTGTTAACACCATATAAAATTCAGGATGATTGGCAAATAGATGGGCTTGATTGAGCGGATGCTCTTTTTCGACAATGTCCCACATCCATTTTAAATCCAGTAAGTCACCACCTTTGAAAAAGCGACCATATTGGATAAATTCAGAACGAAGCGAGTGGTCGAGGTAGAGATTTAGCGTACGACCTTGCTGTGCGGCAAGGTAATTGGCGACATTGGTTGAGCCTGAAGAGACGCCGACGCACAGATCAAAAGGGTTAAATTGTTGCTGTAAAAATGCATCTAAGACACCGCTGGTGAATGCACCGCGCATTCCACCGCCTTCAACGACCAGTGCCTGACGATTTTGTTGAAGCATTGAAAATCTCGAGTACCATGATAAACCCATGTTTTACACGGATTTATCATATTCGACAACAGGGTCTGTTGATATTTCAGCCATGCATTGCGTTATCGGCTAAAACGACATAAACAAGGCATGAAATGAAGGCAATGGCGATACCCTTGTCAAGTTTCATAACGCAGTTTATGGATGTTTTAGCCATAACCCTGCGGGACAGGGACATTTTTTGCCGCTACATCGTTATGCCTTAATTTATTTAGAATAACTAAATTGCATAAGACATGCCTTGTATCGTCTAAAAAATGTTCTCTGTCGCAAGTATCTCTGAAATGTCGACAGACCCTAATATTTTAGTGATTGTGTTGATGGGCTTCAGTTGAGCCAGTTTCTGTCGACATTGAGGATTGTGACATTTCCGCAGGGGTTGCCGCTTTCTTCTGATTCATTGGCATATAATCTGGTTCATTGTTAATAGCCAAGTAGAAAATCACCATAAACAAAAAACTAAGAATAGTGGTGATAATTAATGCTTTCCAGCCCCAAGGCGAAGTTTCTGGGCAGAGTTTTTCAGACATAAGAAATTTCCAAATGATGCAAAAAAATAAAGCAGAATTGCTAAAGTTATAGCATAAATTGTGATGCATTACTCAGATGATTTGCTGTGATTTTGTCGAACATATGAAAAAGCCCGTACAGACAAGGAGTTCCATACGGGCCTTAATCGACTCGGCTAAATCAAGATTATTGGATCACAGTATTTTGCTGTGCTTTTTCTCTCAATAACTTTGGTGGTGTGAAACGTTCACCATATTGTGCCGCCAGTTGCTCAGCACGTTGCAAGGATTTTTGAATGCCGTTCTGATTCAGGAATTGAATGGCACCGCCTGTCCAAGGGGCAAAGCCAATTCCAAAAATTGAACCGACATTGGCATCAATCACAGATTCTAAAACACCTTCTTCATAGCAGCGTAACGTATCCAGTGCCTGCACAAACAGGAAACGATCAATCATGTCTTGTTCAGAAATGTTGTTCTCTTTCTGCCAGCGACTGAGCCCATCCCATAAATGTTTTTTACCATTTTCAGGATAGTCATAGAAACCTGCACCCGCAGCCTTACCTTT
This sequence comes from Acinetobacter gyllenbergii CIP 110306 = MTCC 11365, assembly GCF_000413855.1. Classification (GTDB taxonomy): domain Bacteria; phylum Pseudomonadota; class Gammaproteobacteria; order Pseudomonadales; family Moraxellaceae; genus Acinetobacter; species Acinetobacter gyllenbergii. The sequence continues at coordinate 149,058 of NZ_ATGG01000007.1, forward strand.
ACGGTTCAGCTCATGAATCATGGTGTGTACCACTTCATCCACTGGGGTTTTTGGCAAATCTTTACCTTCTGCTTGCAAGGCTTTACGGGTTTCCCCAGCAACATGCTCAGTCAACGTTAAAGACACTTCATCCTGAATCGCCAGTGGGCCAACCGGCATACCTGCTTTGAGAGCGGCCATTTCAATTTTGGCTGGATGCACACCTTCTGCAAGTAGACGCATTCCTTCTTGGATGAAAGTACCAAATACGCGACTGGTAAAGAAGCCACGGCTGTCATTCACAACAATTGGGATTTTGGCAATTTGCTGAACAAAGTCGTAGGCCTTCGCCAATGTATCAGCAGAGGTCTGTTTACCTTTGATAATTTCAACCAACTGCATTTTATCGACTGGACTAAAGAAATGTAGTCCAATGAACGTTTGAGCATCTTTACTCGCCGTCGCCAAACCAGTAATGGGTAGGGTAGAGGTATTCGATGCAAAGATTCCACCTTCTGCCAAATATTGTTCAGCTTCTTGGGTCACTTTGGCTTTTAAATCTTGGTTCTCAAATACTGCTTCGATGATTAGGTCACAGCCTTGCAAGTCAGCTGCATCAGCTGTTGCGGTAATCAATGCTAAGACTTGGTCACGTTTCTCAGCGCTCATACGCCCTTGAGAAACACGCTTATCGAGAAGTTTTTGTGAGTAAGCTTTACCTTTTTCTGCATTTTCAACTGAAACATCTTTGAGGACGACAGGAATGCCTTTGATTGCAGTTGAATAGGCAATGCCTGCACCCATCATCCCTGCACCTAACACACCGACTTTAGTCGCTTGCCATTTTGCAACATCCGCAGGGCGACTTGCACCAGACTTAATTGCATTGAGACCATGCCAAAAAGTACCGATCATATTCTTAGAAATCTGACCGACTGTGAGTTGAGTAAAGTAACGTGATTCGATACGTAAAGCGGTATCAACATCAACCTGCGCACCTTCAACCGCAGCCGCCATGATCGCTTCAGGCGCAGGGTAACAGCCTTTGGTTTTATCACGCAGCATCGCAGGAGCAATTGCAAGCACTTGTGCCACCGCAGGCGTTTTTGGATCGCCGCCTGGAATTTTGTAGCCTTTGACATCAAAAGGTTGTTGCGATTTCGGATTGGCTTTGACCCAAGCAATCGCCTTGTCTAACAGCTCTTGTTCATTTTCAGCGGTGTCATGAACTAAGCCGAGCGATTTTGCTTTATCCACGCCAAACTGCTTACCTTCCATCAAGAATGGAAATGCATTTTGTAAGCCAAGCAAACGTACCATACGCACGATACCACCACCGCCTGGTAGCAAGCCTAAGGTCACTTCAGGTAAACCAAATTTGGTTTTTGGATCATTGATGGCAATACGGTAGTGACAGCCCAACGCAATTTCCCAACCACCACCCAGTGCCGTACCATTTAAGGCAGCAACAACAGGCACACCTAAAGTTTCAATCGCACGTAAGTCACCTTTGAGCTCTTCAATCATTTTGAAGAATTCAGTGGCATGTTCAGGTTGTACTTGAATCAGCTCATCTAGGTCACCGCCTGCAAAGAAAGTTTTCTTGGCAGAACGGAAAATAATACCTTTTAGATCGGTTTCTGCTTTAAGCTTTTGGCTGACGTCATTGAGTGAATCACGGAATTCTGCATTCATGGTATTGGCAGATTGACCCGATGAATCAAGGGTAAGAATTACAATATTGTCAGCGTTTTTTTCGTATTTAATAGCGCTCATGTTGTTCTCCTCACACCAACTCAATAATGGTGGCGATCCCCATTCCACCACCGACACATAATGTAGCCAAGCCACGTTTTTTACCTTGACGCTCTAATTCATCCAGCAAAGTGCCTAAAATCATCGCGCCAGTCGCACCCAATGGATGACCCATGGCAATGGCACCGCCATTGACGTTGACTTTCTCGGCTGGAACGTTGAGTTCATTGATAAAACGCATCACCACGGCCGCAAATGCTTCATTGACTTCAAATAGGTCAATATCATCAATCGTTAAGCCAGCTTTGGCCAAGGCTTTACGTGCAGCAGGTGCAGGACCTGTCAGCATGATGGTCGGGTCTGTACCCACCAATGCGGTTGCCAATACTTTGGCACGTGGTTTTAAGCCTTGTTCTTTGACGGCTTTTTCTGAAGCCAATAACACCACCGCTGCACCATCGACGATACCTGATGAGTTACCCGCATGATGTACATGGTTAATTTTTTGCGCTTCTGGATACTTTTGTAGAGCAACTGCATCGAAGCCCATTTGTCCCATCATTTCAAAGCTGGCATTGAGTTTTGCCAAGCCTTCAACTGTGGTCGCACCTCGAATAAATTCATCTTTTTCTAAGATCAGTACACCTGAATGATCTTTAACAGGCACAACGGATTTATCGAAATAACCGTTGGCTTGTGCTGCCGCTGCTTTTTGTTGTGAGCCGACGGCAAATGCATCAACATCTTCGCGGCTATAGCCATCTAAAGTAGCAATGAGGTCTGCACCAACACCTTGTGGTACAAAAGAAGATTTTAAGTTGGTTTCAGGATCAAGTGCCCAAGGGCCGCCATCAGAACCCATTGGGATACGTGACATGGATTCCACACCACCTGCAACCACGACATCTTCCCAACCTGAACGAACTTTTTGTGCTGCCAAATTGACGGCTTCTAAGCCAGACGCACAGAAACGGTTGATTTGCACACCTGCTACATCATCATTCCACCCTGCGGCAATCGCAGCGGTTTTGGCAATATCGCCACCTTGATCTGCAATTGGAGTGACACAACCTAAAACGATGTCATCGACTTTTGAGGTGTCTAGTTGGTGACGTTGTTGTAATTCATTCAGTAATGATGTCAGTAAAGTAATGGGTTTAACTTCATGCAGTGAGCCATCTTTTTTTCCTTTTCCGCGTGGCGTGCGAATGGCATCAATAATGTAGGCCTCGCTCATAGGTTTTCCTTGTATCACCTTAAAATTGTTGTTTATCGAGTGTACTCAATTTAGATGTCAGTGCAATGATGATAAACATTGACAAGTTTGATGTTTTTCGCCAATGGAGTTGGAAATATCGGCAATCGTTAATTTTGGTGTCTTTTGAATATGTCTGGCAGGGTCTTCGATTAGACTAGTGTTTGAAAATGAGAGATAGAAATGATGGGCAAAACCACATGATAAAAACCAAGCGTCACTATGCAGCGATGGCATTGATCTTGTCACTTTTTGGATGCGATACATCTGGACGGGATGTTGAAAACAGCACAGCAAAGCAGGATAAAAACAAGATGAGTCAAACCTATTCCAATCAAGTTGCTGATGACAAAATGTTGTTGGTGTTGTCTGTACCTTCTGTACACGATCCTTATTACAAGTCTGCTTTTCAACGGATTGTCGATTTCCAAATTGATTACGCCAAGTCCATTTTGGGCAATGATAATGTGGTGATTGTGGTCGATAAAGACACCAAACCGTATTTCACTGGCAAAGTGCCAGAAGACATTTTACTGGTGGATGATGTGCGTGATATCTGGATGCGCGACTTCACCACGGTTAATCCAATGCAGCCCGTGCAATTTACCTATACTTGGGCGTCGATGACGCAGAAACAAAGTAAAGATGTGCAAAAAAGTTTTAGCCAATTTGCTGACCGTTATCAAATTCAAAGAGCCAAAACTGATTTGATGCTAGATGGGGGTAACCTAGTTGATGACTATGCGGGTCGTGTGATTACTACCACACGGTTTATGGAAGATAATGAGCTTAGTTATAACGAGGCCAAACAAGAGTTAAAAGCCACGTTGGGTGCAACTGAAGTTGCCATTCTAGAGCCAGATGAAGAAGTGCTGGCACATTCCGATGGCATGGTTAGTTGGGTGGATAAAAATACCTTGCTGGTGAATGACTATTCAAAAACACCAGCATTTAGAACCACCGTAATGAAGGAGTTAAAAGCGTCTTTTCCAACTGCAAAAATTGTGGAAGTGCCTGTTGAATATAAGACTAATCCTAAAGGGCAATGGGAGGGTTTTGAATCGGCCTGTGGTGTGAATTTAAATGCAACAGTCACACCTCACAATATTTATGTGCCAACTTTTAATATGCCACATGACCAAAAAGCACTTGCGATCATCAAGCAGAACACTTCTAAGAAAGTTATTCCTGTGAATGCTGAAAGTGTTTGTCCAATGGGCGGCAGTGTGCGTTGCCTCACTTGGCAGGTGACAGGAAAGAATGCAGCAAAACTTATTCAAGCGGCAAGAGATAAGTAATTGATTTATAAATTGCATCGACTGGTTCACAAGCCGATGCAAGTTGTTTAAACTCACCTGCCTTTTTATTGTGCTAATAACAAATGAAGTTCATTAATATTATTGGTACCACAGGTTCTGGTAAATCGACGCTTGCCCGACAGTTGGCGCAAAAACAACAATTACAATACATCGAACTGGATAATTTACTTTGGTTGGATGACTGGCAGGAGTCACCGAATGATGATTTTTTTGGCAAGCTTAAATCAAGCATGGACGCGGCACCCGCAGGTTGGGTGATTGATAATCTGTATACGCGTAGTATCGATAGGATTTGGTCTGAGGTCGATACGGTGATCTGGTTGGATTATTCATTTTCGATCAATTTATATCGACTGACAAAACGAACCTTATGGCGGGCTTTGAGTCGAGAACGATTATGGGAAGATTCAAACAACAGAGAGAGTTGGAAAATGATGTTCTCCAAGAAATCGATCTTTCTGTGGATGTTGCAGAAATATCCGCAAAATAAGCAGCGATATTTAGCCATGATGCAACATCCAGACTATCAGCATATTCGGTTTATTCGTTTAACCACACCAACGCAAACCAGACGTTTTTTAGAAAGTCTACACTTATAAATACTCATCATCAGTGTAAGTAAAATCATGTGTTATACAATCAGGGGGGAGTGATGAAATTTATTAATGTTGTCGGAACATCTGCTTCAGGGAAAACCACTTTTGCTCGTCAGCTTGCTCAAAAGCTGGCTGTGGCGCATATTGAAATGGATGATTTGTTTTGGTTGGATGATTGGCAGGAAACACCTGATCAGGAATTTTTTGCTAAATTACAAGCTCAAATGGAGCAAGCCACTGCTGGATGGGTGCTTGATGGTAATTATTCTCGAACGCAGGATTTGAAGCTGAGATATGTTGATACGATTATTTGGTTAGATTATTCCTTTTCCTTGAATCTGTATCGCTCAGTGAAACGGGCGATCAGTCGAGCAGTAACGCAAAAAAGATTGTGGGCGAATTCGAATAATCGAGAAAGTTTTAAGAGCAGTTTTCTGTCTAAAGATTCGATTATTTTATGGATGATTAGTCATCATGCTAAAAATCGGAAAAAGTATTTGACGATGATGAATGATCCCCAATACCAGCAAATTCGATTTGTTCATTTAAGCTCCCCGAAACAAGCAGCTGAGTTTTTACAGCAGATTAAGGCTAAACAATGACATCTATTCGCGCCAAAGCGTTATGCCTATTTCGCCACAATGACAAGGTGTTACTTGCAAAAGCGTATGATCCCAACAAGGACGAATATTTTTTCAGGCCAATTGGTGGTGGTGTTGAGTTTGGAGAAACTTCTGTGCAGGCAATAGAACGAGAAGTCGAAGAGGAAATTCAGCAGCAGATAACACAGCCAAAACTTATCTGTGTATTGGAAAATCTATTTCGCTTTGATGGGCAGCAAGGCCATGAAATTGTGTTTATATATGATGCCAAATTTGTCGATTCGGATGTGTACAACAAGCAAGAAATACAGGGTAATGAAACCAATGGATATCGCTATATCGCACAGTGGCTGAGTCGAGAACAAATAAAACTCACTCAATCTCCTGTTTATCCAAAAGGCATTGAGCAATGGCTATTCAATAACTAGATCATCTCAAGTTTGCGTTTATGGACTCATTCGATAAATCTAAATGAAAGAATTGGTTATAGGCTGATTCGGTATATTCTGCGAAAGCTGCACCTTGAACAAAGCCAAACTTCTTATAAAGTTTGATTGCTGCATCAAAGTGAACGTCTTTTCCCGTTTCTAAACTGACTCGTTGATATTGACGCTCTTGAGCAACTTTTAGTAAATACTCCAGCAGCTGCTTTGCGACACCTTGGCGCAAATGGTCGGGATGAGTCCGCATAGATTTGAGTTCTGCATGGTCGGATGTCAGTTCTTGAATTGCACCACAGCCCAGTAATTCATCATCGTTCCATAAGGTATAGACGCTAATTGACTCTTGTTGCAGACTGCTGAGGTCTAAAGCAAAACTATGTTCAAGTGGAGTGTTTTGATGCAGGCCATGCAAATGGATATGAATCAAATTTTGAACTTGTGGGTGAGAGAAGTCAGCTTCTTTAATGATCATTGTTATTCAAGCAAATTGTAGAGGTCTGCTTAATTATTAGCATATTTAAATTGCAGTGTTCAACGACATAACGTTAAACACTGCATTGAAACTCTTAGTTGTGATGACCGTGTAATTGGCGATATAGACCAGGGGTAACACCTGTCCATTTTTTAAAGGCACGGTGGAAAGTACTGGTTTCACTAAAGCCGACTTGCTGTGCTACATCTTCAAGAGTGAGGTTAGGAGTCAACAATAAATGAATCGCCGCATCACGACGTAAGGCATCCTTAACACCTTGATAGCTTTTGCCTTCGGCAGCCAAACGACGACGTAAAGTTTGTGGCGATAAATACAACATTGCTGCCACATCGTTGAGCGTTGGCATTTCTTCGCCAATCTGGCTCTTTAATACATCGCGAATGCGTGAAGTCAATGAGTTGGTATTTTTGAACTTCACTAATAATTGTGCAGGTGCTGCTTTTAAGAACTCTTCTAAAGTTTTTTCATCTTGACGGATTGGGAGGTCTAGATAATCCGCTGCAAATGTAATTTCGGTTCGTGGCGCATCGAATTGCATCACAGGTGCAAAGAACAATGCATCATATTCATCAGCATGATTTGGACGCTCATAACCAAAATGCACACGCTCTAAAGGTAGGCGACGTTCAATTAACCATGAAGCAAGACCATGCCAGATCATCAGCATGCTTTCAGTAATGAAATGATCAGGATCTAAAGCTTTAGGAATATGCGGGACTAAACGGGCTTCATGCTTGTCACGTTCCAAGCTCACAGACCATTCATCTCCAAACAGTTTGTAGAATTGAGAGGAGAGTTCCAGTGCTTGTCCAAGTGTTTTTGAGTGGATGATCAATTGGCACATGATCGCAAATGTACCCAAGCGACGTGGCTGTACATCGAAGCCCACGTGTTCGTCTTGGGTAACCATCCATAACATTTTTACAAAACGGGTGTACTGCTCTGGAGAGATTCGAGCCTTCGGTTGGCGCAGTAATTCAGCCTCTATGCCGACATGTGAAAGTAACGTTTCAACGTCCATGCCTAGGCGTTTAACACCTGTTAAAGCCGCATTCACGAAGTGGATGCTGATCGTATCACGGCTCATATTGAATCCTTCAGTTTCTTTACTATTCACGATAATTGACCTAAATAACCGTCTAAAATAAAAAGGGCTTGTTAATTGATCAGATATAGCTGCGGCAATAGACATTTTTTAGATGGTACAAGGCGTGGCTTGTGAAATTTAGTACTTCTAAATGAGCATGACATAACGCAGTAGCATCAAAAAATGCCTTTATCCCGTAGGGTTGTAACAAAAATTTCCTCATACATCGTTATGAAACTCGGAAATGAATTGTCATTCCTGTCGTTTCATGCCTCGTCTGATAAAATTTTTGCTAACAACGCAACATATATATGATCAATTAACAAGCCCTATGGCAATTGACAAGAAAAATAATTGCGCCTTGTATACATGTTAAATTGCCGAAACTATCAAGGTAAATGGCTGAACATGACATTGTTTTTGTGTTTATCCACACCTAGTATAAAAGAAAATTTGAACAAATTGAGTAAAAATTATTATGCCATCTGCACTAAAGGGATTGAAAGTCCTCGATTTTTCGACTTTATTACCAGGACCATTTGCCAGTATGTACCTTGCGGACATGGGTGCAGAAGTTATCCATGTTGAATCTCCGACGCGTCCCGATCTGGTAAGGATTATGCCACCCTATGCCAATGGTCAGGCCACTGCGCATAGTTATCTGAATCGGAATAAGCAGTCGATTGCACTTGATCTTAAAGATGCAAGTAATATTGAGCTGATCAAAAATAAAATCTCTGAGTTTGATATTGTGCTGGAACAGTTTCGTCCCGATGTGATGCGCCGTTTAGGTTTGGACTATGAAACGTTGGCCGAGATTAACCCACGTTTAATCTACTGTTCAATTACAGGTTATGGTCAGACTGGCGCGTATAAAGATCGGGCAGGACATGACATTAATTATTTGGCACTGGCAGGTGTTTCTGGACATAGCGGTCGTCAGGATGGTGGGCCACCGCCCTTAGGTATTCAAATTGCTGATGTGGCAGGTGGTTCCTTACATGCGGTGATTGGTATTCTTGCTGCCGTGGTTGAACGTCAACGCAGTGGTCTTGGGCAATATATTGATATTTCCATGACTGATTGTGTGGCCAGTCTGAATAGTATGGCGGCTTCAGCTAGTCTGGCAGGACAAACGCCACAAGCACCTGAGGCTGGTATGCTGAATGGTGCAAGCTTCTATGATTATTATCAAACCAAAGATGGACGTTATTTCTCGGTCGGAAGCCTAGAGCCACAATTTATGGCAGGCTTAGCCGCAGCTTTAGAATTACCTGTACTGCTTGCCAAAGGCACCTCCTTTGATCCTGAAGATCGCCAAACCGTAAAACAGGCGTTGCAAGAAAAGTTCAAAACCCAAGATTTTGCAGCATGGCAACACTTGTTCCAAAGCTTGGATATCTGTGTAGAACCTGTTTTAAGCCTAGACGAGGCTTTAGTCTCACCTATGGCGCAGCAACGGGGCTGGGTGGTTGACGTACCTGTATCGGAAAATGCAGCACAAACTGAGTCTCAGTTGGCCTGTCCAATTAAATTTTCTCGCTCACAAATGAAGTATGCCTTTATTGGTCAGGGCTTGGGTGAGGGTAAATGGTAGAAAATATGTGCGACTAATCACTGATTGTTAAAATATTGTACAGATTGTTAACATTTTGAATAAGTTGTAATTTAAAAATAAGAGTAACCTTTTATACACAATAACATAAAAGGTTACGTAAACATGACAATCTCTAAATCTTTGATTGTTTCTTGTTTATCCGTTCTATCATTGAGTCTTTTCACACAACATACTCAAGCAGCTTCTTCCGCATTTGACCCAAATGGTCAATGGCTGTTTGGTGATTGGAACGGTCAACGCACTGCGTTGCAAGAACAGGGTTACAAATTTTCTGCTGATTACACAGGTGAATTCGCAGGGGTTTTAGATTCTAAACAACACTCAAGCCATGGCAGTGAATTTACTGGACAATTGGCTTTAGGTACTCACTTCGACCTAAATAAAATTTTAGGTTGGCAAGATACAGAGGCACAAATCACGGTGACATATCGTGATGGTCAGTCTTTGTCACAAACTGCAGACGGCTTACAAGGGCACCAAAGTTCGGTACAGGAAGTTTGGGGGCGTGGTCAAACATGGCGTCTAACAGACCTTTGGATCAAAAAGAAATTTTTAGATCAAGCCTTAGATATTAAAGTCGGTCGTTTTGGTGAAGGTGAAGATTTCAACAGCTTTGACTGTGACTTCCAGAACTTGTCGCTATGCGGTTCTCAGGTCGGTAACTGGGTCGGTGACCAATGGTACAACTGGCCTGTGAGCCAATGGGCATTGCGTGTTAAATATAACTTGCAGCCAGACCTATATGCACAAATCGGGGCGTATGAATATAACCCTGAAAACTTGCAACGTGGCAAAGGTTTTAACCTAAGTACCGATGGTTCACGTGGTGCGATTATTCCTGCAGAAGTGGTTTGGAATCCTAAATTAGGCGCATTGTCTCTGCCTGGTGAATACCGCTTTGGTTATTATTACAGCACAGCTGATGCCGCAGAAATTGAGAATCCTGCCAAAACTGGACATAAACAAGGCGGCTGGTTTACTGCGAAGCAGCAGCTCACTCGTCATGACGGTCAATCAGATCGAGGTCTGACAGGCTTTGTCAATGTGACGGTACATGATTCGAAAACCAATGCCATCAAAGACATGCAAAATGTCGGTTTAGTCTATAAAGGTTTATTGGACCAACGTCCTCAAGATGAACTGGCTATAGGTGTTGCTCGTATTCATGCCAATGATAAAAACAACAGTCTGTTGGATGAAGAATATAACACTGAGTTGTACTACGGCATTCATGCCACCAACTGGTTGACGATTCGTCCAAATATTCAATATGTCCACCATGTTGGCGCATTGAAGGATGGCGATAAGACTTGGGTTGGCGGAATTAAGTTCCAAACCATTTTCTAATTTCGATACTCGGGCAGTTTTGCAGATGCAGTTCAGATGATGGGCGATATCTGCAAGATTGTTATTGTGATTTGAACTCGACCATTGAATAGATAAGTCATCTTTTTAGTGGATCCAAAATATAAAAGATGCAAGGTGATCTTATGAATCAATCTGCTTCAAAATCTGGGCTTAGAACCTTGACGGTGGTGATTATCGCCCTCATTGCATTGTTCTTGCTCGTTGGCGGTATCTGGCTCGCAGCGATTGGCGGGTCTTTTTATTATGTGATCGCAGGTGTACTGTTGCTGATCGTGGCAGTACAACTCTATAAACGTGCCTCTGGTCCATTATGGGTCTATGCGGCGTTGATGTTAGGCAGTGTGGTTTGGGGTGTTTGGGAAGTTGGGACTGACTTCTGGGCACTGGCGCCACGCCTTGATATCCTTGGTATATTAGGTTTGTGGTTACTCATTCCAGCGGTGACGCGTGGGATTGATAACCTCACTTCAAGTAAAGTGGCACTGTCATCGACTTTAGCTATTGCAATTGTGGTGATGGTCTACTCGATCTTTAATGATCCACAAGAAATTAATGGTGTCATTCAAACGCCACAGCCAGCACAAGCGAAAGCAGTGGATGGCATTGCCCCTGAAGATTGGCCTGCATATGGTCGTAGTCAAGGCGGTGAGCGTTATTCTCCACTCACTCAGATCAACGATAAAAACGTGAAAGATCTGAAAGTGGCTTGGACATTACGCACCGGTGATTTCAGAACTGAAAATGATTCGGGTGAAACCACGAATCAAGTTACGCCAATCAAAATCGGCAATAACATGTTTATGTGTACGCCGCATCAACATTTGATTTCGATTGACCCTGCAACGGGTAAGGAAAAATGGCGTTTTGATCCAAAACTCAAAACCGATAAAACCTTCCAGCATTTAACCTGCCGTGGTGTGATGTATTACGATGCAGCTAACACGACTGAATTTGCAACCAGCTTACAGGCGAAAAAATCCAGCTCAACCGAGTGTCCTCGTAAAGTGTTTGTACCTGTCAATGATGGCCGTTTAGTAGCTGTCAATGCAGATACAGGTAAAGCATGTTCTGACTTTGGACAAAATGGTGAAGTAAATTTACAAGAGTTCATGCCATATGCTTATCCAGGCGGTTATAACCCAACCTCACCAGGTGTAGTATCAGGTACAACGGTCGTGATCGCGGGTTCAGTGACCGATAACCATTCGAATAAAGAGCCATCAGGTGTGATTCGTGGTTATGACGTGAACACCGGTAAATTATTGTGGGTGTTTGATACAGGCGCAGCGGATCCAAATGCAATGCCAGGTCAAGACACGCAGTTTGTACATAACTCACCAAATGCATGGGCGCCGCTTGCCTATGACTCTAAACTCGATATCGTCTATGTTCCAACAGGCGTAGGTACACCAGATATCTGGGGTGGAGATCGTACAGAGTTAAAAGAGCGTTATGCCAATTCAATGCTGGCGATCAATGCAACGACGGGTAAACTGGTATGGCACTTCCAAACCACACATCACGATTTGTGGGATATGGATGTACCATCACAACCTTCATTGGCGGATATTCAAGATAAATCAGGTCAAACGGTTCCAGCGATTTATGTATTGACTAAAACAGGCAATGCCTTTGTTTTAGATCGTCGTAATGGTCAGCCGATTGTGCCGATTACAGAAAAACCTGTTCCACAAACGGTGAAATGGGGACCACAAACCAAAGGTGAGTTCTACTCAAAAACTCAACCATTCTCTGACTTTGATTTAGCGCCAAAAGATAAATTGACTGATAAAGACATGTGGGGTGCCACTATGTTTGACCAGTTAATGTGTCGTGTGAAATTTAAGAGTTTGAACTATGACGGTATTTATACACCACCTTCTGAAAATGGTACTTTAGTTTTCCCTGGAAACTTAGGTGTGTTTGAATGGGGTGGTATGTCAGTGAATGCTGATCGTCAGGTTGCAGTCATGAACCCGATTGGCTTGCCATTCGTGAGTCGTTTAATTCCAGCAGATCCAAACCGTCAACCTGTAGCACGTGGTGCAGGTACTGAGCAGGGCATGCAACCGATGTATGGTACACCATATGGTGTTGATATCAGTCCGTTCCTATCTCCATTAGGTTTACCATGTAAACAACCGGGTTGGGGCTTTGTTGCTGGTGTGGATTTAAAAACACATGAAGTGGTCTGGAAAAAACGTATTGGTACCATTCGTGACAGCTTGCCAACCTTATTCCAATTACCACCAGTGAAAATTGGTGTGCCAGGTTTAGGTGGCTCGATCTCAACTGCGGGTAATGTGATGTTTGTCGGTGCGACACAAGACAATTACATCCGTGCCTTTAATGTTTCAAATGGTGATAAGTTATGGGAAGCACGTTTACCTGCGGGTGGACAAGCAACACCAATGACTTATGAAGCCAATGGTAAACAATATGTGGTGATTATGGCCGGTGGACATGGTTCATTCGGTACTAAAATGGGTGATTATCTTGTGGCATACGCATTGCCAGATAAGAACTAATTTCATTTAGAAAACGATTGAAAAAGCTCAGATTGGTCTGGGCTTTTTCTTTTTGTGGCAACTAGATAGGCTTATCAATAAAACCGTTATTAAATATGCAAAAAAAGCATTTTGTTGATGAATGAAAGCTCGCTATGCTAGTCGCCTTTATAATGAATGACTAGCCATACGCCATGTATTTATATACGGATTTCGATCAACAACTGATTAACCAACGTGTTGCTCAGTTTCGCGATCAAACAGAACGCTATTTAGCTGGAAAATTAACAGAAGACGAATATCGTCCATTACGCTTACAAAATGGTCTGTACGTGCAACGTTATGCACCTATGCTCCGTATCGCTGTGCCGTATGGCTTGATGAATACTAAACAACTCAGAAAAATTGCTGAAATTGCGACAGAGTACGATCGTGGTTATGCCCACGTTTCAACCCGTCAAAATATTCAGTTGAACTGGCCAGCATTGGAAAATGTACCAGATATCCTTGCTGAGCTAGCAACAGTACAAATGCATGCCGTACAAACCTCGGGTAACTGTATCCGTAATACAACGACTGACCAGTTTGCAGGTGTGGTTGCTGGTGAGATTGCGGACCCACGTCCGACCTGTGAATTGATTCGTCAGTGGAGTACCTTCCACCCTGAATTTGCCTTCTTACCACGTAAGTTTAAAATCGCGGTATCGGCTTTAGAAGAAAAAGACCGTGCTGCAACAGCATTTCACGATATCGGTGTCTATCTGGTACGTAATGATGCTGGTGAAATGGGCTATAAAATCATGGTGGGTGGTGGTCTCGGCCGTACCCCGATTATTGGTAGCGTGATCCGTGAGTTTTTACCACGCGAAGATTTAATTGCTTATTTAGAAGCGACCTTACGTGTTTATAACTTACATGGCCGTCGTGATAACAAATATAAAGCGCGTATCAAAATTTTGGTGAAAGCATTAACACCAGAAGTGTTTGCACAAAAAGTGGAAGCTGAATTTGAGCACACACGTGAAACATTGAAGATTCAACCTGAAATCTTGAAAAAATTGGATGAAGAATTTACGCCATTTGATTATCAAGAGTTAGAAGATCAGGACTTTACCGACTTATTCGCTGCACATCCAAAATTCAAACAGTGGTTTAACGTCAATACCAATGCACATAAAGTGAAAGGTTATCGTATTGTCACGATTTCTTTGAAACGTGCAGGTATTGCACCAGGCGATGTCACTAGTGAAGAAATGAACTTAATTGCGGATTTGGCCGATAAATATACGTTCGGTGAGTTCCGTACCACGCACGAACAAAACATTTCATTGGTCGATGTGCCGCAGAAAGATCTATTTGAATTGTGGCAAACGCTTGAAAACAGCGACATGGCACGTGCACATATTGGCTTTATTACCGATATTATCTGCTGTCCGGGTGGTGATTTCTGTTCATTGGCCAATGCCAAATCGATTCCAATTTCAGAAGCGATCAGCCGTCGTTTTGATGACCTAGACACCATTTATAACTTGGGTGAACTTGATCTGAACATTTCGGGTTGTATGAATGCCTGTGGTCATCACCATGTCGGAAATATCGGTATTCTGGGTGTCGATAAGAAAGGTGCGGAATTCTATCAAATCACTTTAGGTGGTCATGCCGATCATGATGCATCACTCGGTGATATCTTAGGGCCTTCTTTTGCTGCCGAAGTTGTGCCAGATGTGATTGATGAAATCTTGAATACTTATCTTGACTTACGTACAGAAGGTGAGCGTTTTATCGATACCTATCGCCGTGTTGGTATTCAACCATTTAAGGAGCGTGCTTATGCTTAATACAACGCTACAAGTGCTCTCTAAAGATGGCACAATTGCTGACAATACGTATCAAGTCATTGCTGAAGATGGCGTGATTCCACAAGGTGATGTGGTTGTGACAACTGAACATTTGGATCAATTGGCACATGTACAAGGCAAAAAGGCGCTTTACATTACTGTGAATGATTCACCTGAAACACATCAATTTCCATTGAATGAGCTTGATGCCATTTTTATTGAATTTGCTGGTTTTAATGATGGTCGTGGTTATTCATTTGCGGCCTTATTACGTCGCCAAGGGTATCAAGGTGAGTTACGCGCAGTCGGCGATATCTTCAAGGATGTTTTAAACTATTTAAAACGTTCTGGCTTTGATACATTTGTGGTGAAAGAAGGTAAGGATATTCATGAAGCTGCTGCTGGGCTTCAGGATTTTACCAATCCTTATCAAGCATCGACCGCAGTGCCACAAGCAAGTTATCAAACTGGCGCATAAGCCGATTGAAAGAAAAAAGCTGAACCTTGGTTCAGCTTTTTTTGTTTTAATTGCTAAGTTCACACTGATTATTCATCTAACTGACAATTGATCATCCATTTAATCCCAAACTGATCCGTGAAAGCGCCATAGAGCGCACCCCAGAAGGTTTTTTCTAAGGGCATCTCAATTTGGCCATTTGCAGACAAGGCATTGAATAATCGTTGCGCTTCATCTTGTTCATCTGGATCAAGATTAATAGAAATATAGTGGTTGTTACCTGGGGTAAATACGCTATTTTGAGCGCAGAATTGATCATTCACATCCGAAGCCATCAATACAGTAAATTCATTGATGGGTAGGGATACATGTAAAACCAAGTTTTTATCTGCTTCTGAAAGACTGACACCTTCAGCAGGTGGCATATCGCCATAACGGCTGAGCATGGCAAATTCACCACCAAACACAGATTTATAAAAGTTGAATGCTTGTTCTGTTTGTCCTTTAAAATTTAGATAATGATTAAGTTGCATGTTGTACTCCTTGTTGTTTTTTTATACACAGCATAACTTATCGGGAATTGAACAATGGGTGCATTATTTTTTGTAATCCAAAAAATAAAAATCCTGCATCAAGCAGGATTTTTATTACGTTAACAAGGCTTAGATTAATTCAATTGCAACCGCTGTCGCTTCACCACCACCGATACACAAAGCTGCAACACCTTTTTTACCGCCAGTACGTTTAAGCGCATGAATTAGCGTTAGGATGATACGAGAACCTGTAGAACCAACAGGGTGGCCCAATGCACAAGCACCACCATTGATATTGACTTTCTCTGCATCTAATTTGAAGTCATCGATTGGACACATAGTCACCATGGCAAAAGCTTCGTTGATTTCCCATAGATCAACGTCTTGCGCATCCCAACCCGCTTTTTTCAATACTTTTTCAATTGCACCAACAGGGGCAATGGTAAATTCAGAAGGATGCTGAGAGTTAGAGGCAGTCGCAAGAATTTTCGCCAACGGTTTTAAACCACGTTGTGCAGCAACTTCACTTGAGGTTAAGACCAACGCTGATGCGCCATCAGAAATTGAACTTGCGTTCGCAGCAGTGATGGTGCCATCTTTTGCAAATGCTGGTTTTAATGATGGGATCTTGTCGATTTTTGCACTTAATGGCTGCTCATCTTGATCAACAACGACATCACCTTTGCGAGTAGAAACTGTTACAGGAACGATTTCATCTTTAAAGTAACCTTCAGTAATCGCTTTCTGTGCACGTTGCAAAGAACGGATGGCGAAATCATCCATCTGTTCACGGGTATAACTGCGCTTATTTGCCATGTCTTGGGCAAATGATCCCATTAAGCGACCTGTTTCAGCATCTTCAAGACCATCAAGGAACATATGATCCTTAATTTCACCATGACCCATACGGTAACCAGCACGTGCTTTCGGCAAAACATATGGCGCATTGGTCATTGATTCCATACCACCTGCAACCACGATCTCTGCACTACCGGCTTTAATCATGTCTGCTGCTTGCATCACAGCTTTCATGCCTGAACCACAAAGCTTGTTAATGGTCACTGCACCTGTAGAGTCTGGTAAGCCAGCCTTACGCATTGCTTGGCGTGCAGGACCTTGTTTTAATCCTGCTGGTAAAACACAACCCATGATTACTTCTTCTACATCAGTCGGTTGCAGGCCAGAACGGGCAATTGCTTCTTTAATGGTAACTGCACCTAATTCTGGCGCTGTAACACCAGATAATGCACCTTGGAAGCCGCCCATTGCTGTACGAGCGCCATTAACGATTACGATATCAGTCATGATGTGTCTCCACACTTATAATTTATAAAAATGTTCCAAACTTAAGCAGTATAGTAAAAAAAGGATTGGAATAAAGGGTTTTACTTATTTTAGGCTAGACTGAAGAGTTTTTAGCAACTGGATAACTTTTCAAAACGAATATTGCCCATACGGCTCAAGACAATTTTAGTATGGTACTGAGGGGACTCGGAACAGTAGATAAAGCTGCCATTCGAGGCAAAGGGGAGGCCATTCTCAGCTTGAAAAACAAGAGAGTTGGGACTTCGCCCAAAGGACTTAAAACTGAGGCGACCATATTTATGATTCAGGGGAACAACAAAAAGTAGCATTTCGTTCGGATCGCGTTGGCTATTTCGATTAGTATCAATAAATCCAATAAAACCCTTATTCCAATCTGTGTCGCAGTTCTCAAAATCCAAACTTGGGCACAGCATCACATTTTTATGATAAAGCTGTGCATCCGTTTTTGCTTTTTGTATGTGAATTGTGAGAGTTCTTTTGAGGAATCTTACTTCATTTGCAATCATTGTTTCACGAAAATAAGGAAGTGCAATGATGCTTAAAATTGCTAAAACACCTAAGGTGATGATTAACTCGATTAAAGTGAAACCAAAAGATTTAAACATATTTTACCTATCTATTTTTATTAATTTTTTTATTAACAGTGCGTTAAGTGAAAACACGATCTTTATGCTAATTTTTGCTAAAAAATAAATTAAAATAAACTAAAGCAAAAGCCCCTGAACAATAATCGATTCAGATATCTTATGGGAATTAAAAATTTACTGAACTACAACGGAAATTGTAAGAAATTTTGTCAATAATTTGCGAGGTTAAAGTTATCAAGCACTTGGAAAATTGATCAAGTGTTTGTATGATTCAAAGTGAAGTGAATAGCTGAAAAAATAATACTGCAGAACATCGCTGTTCTCAGGGCGAAAAACCATAGGCTGAGCTTACACAACAAACAATTGTTATCTCTGGAGGATATCCATGAAATTGAGTCGTATTGCACTTGCTATGCTTGTTGCTGCTCCGTTAGCTGCTGCGAATGCGGGCGTAACAGTAACTCCATTAATGCTTGGTTACACATTCCAAGACACTAAACACAATAATGGTGATAAGCATCTAACAAATGGTCCTGAGCTTCAGGATGATTTATTTGTTGGTGCTGCTTTAGGTATCGAATTAACTCCATGGTTAGGTTTTGAAGCAGAATATAACCAAGTGAAAGGTGATGTTGACGGTACTGTTGCTAATGCTGAATATAAGCAACAACAAATCAACGGTAACTTCTACGTTACTTCTGATTTGATCACTAAAAACTATGACAGCAAAATCAAGCCATATGTATTGTTAGGTGCTGGTCATTACAAATACAAATTTGATGATGCTACTGCTGCTGAATTCGGACGTGCTGGTCGCGGCTTGAAAGAAGAAGGTACTTTAGGTAATGCTGGTTTTGGTGCTTTCTGGCGCTTAAATGATGCTTTATCTCTTCGTACAGAAGCTCGTGGTACTTATAACATCGATGAAGACTTCTGGAACTATACAGCGCTTGCTGGTTTGAACGTAGTTCTTGGTGGTCACTTGAAGCCAGCTGCTCCAGTTGTAGAAGTTGCTCCAGTTGAACCAACTCCAGTTGCTCCACAACCACAAGAGTTAACTGAAGATCTTAACATGGAACTTCGCGTATTCTTCGATACGAACAAGTCTG
>NZ_ATGG01000008.1 GCF_000413855.1 Acinetobacter gyllenbergii CIP 110306 = MTCC 11365
TTTATTGGGTGCGATTATGGGACTGGCATCGTGATTCAAGCAGGCAATCTCCCTTTAAGTGGTTCTGACGAAGTTGACCCTCTGCCTGCACCTTATGTCTTACTCAATCGTATTCTGAAGCCATTACGAGCCGAAAGGATACAGACGCTGCATAGAGGCAATTACGATACAGAAGAAATACCTCTGCTTAAAGGTTATCGAGCCGAAGCATGGATGAAACGTTTTGACATTAAAGATGATCAGAAGCTTGAGTATTTTGGCAAGCTACAATCTGAGCCAAAGCTAAACTCGAGGCATACATTCTTAGATTGGCGCATAGACTGGAATAGCTAGCCGATGCATTTTAAAAATAAATAAAATAACGACCTTATCCTTAAATTTTTCTTTTATGCACCCAGTAAAAAACCTCCCATCAAGGGAGGTTCTTGGATCAATCTTTAATGTTTAGATTGATTTGGCTGCGCCAACTGTTTCATTCAAATGTCTACGTATGGTATTGAACGAGAAATTCTTTGAGTCCATACGTTTTGGCAAAATATAGGCACCTTGTTGTTCTTCACCTTTTGCTTTTACTTTGAAGTTCACCAAAATAAAGTCTGGAGAGCTATACCATTCGTAAATGTCTTTCCAACCAATGGTTGCAGTACCTTCTTGCAGGCCCATTTTTTGGCGCATCACGATACCGTGAGGTTGTACACCTAAACGTAGACCTTTAATTTCTTGTACAGGGAATTCAGTCATCTTGCGTTTAACGTACCATTCTAGACCAAAACGTTTGATCAAATAGAACAGCACCACACTCACAATCACCACCCAACAAATCACGGTTGAGTAGGTTGAATAATATTTAATAAGTCCTGCAGCAACCAATGAAAGCACAACCAGTGCAATCATAATCATCCATGCTTTGCGGCTGAATTTGTTGGTACTACGCCAAATCATCAGTTGAGCTTGACGTTGTTCAGCTTCAGAAACTTCGTAAGGAACAGGTTGTAGCGTATAAGCGTATAGCGTTTTGGCGGTCATAGTATAAAAAATGAGTATATAACTGGGTTTAGTTTAACATCTATTGGCATGCAAAGATATTATGCCAATGGCGAACATTGGTGGCGATTGCATTCACAACAGCCTTTAAAGTGAAGCAAATTCGGTACCATCTTCATTCGGTTCATGGCTCAGACTTTGTTTCAACATACTTAAGCGTGTTAACACACTCAGCATGAGCGAAAGTTGCTGCAAAATAATCAGCGATTTCGGGTCGTTGTCATCATTGCGGCCCAAGCGTTCACGAATGGTTTGCATTAGATTTTGTGCTGATAAATCAGGGACTTCATCTCTGAGCAAGGCACCTTGAATATCATCCAAAGCTTGATCGAGTAAGCTCAGCACTTCCTGATCTTGAATTTGTTCACGATGCGCCCCTAAGGCTGCGATATAACTTAAAAAGGTATGGCTGAGACATAAAAATTCAAAAGCTAAACTTTTTCGGTTCACATCAATGTTGGGTTCAGTTGCAATGGTTGAAATCAATGAAGCGACTTCTGCATCGGTATTGTGCGCAGCGCGTCGAACCACACGGTAGTTCAAGGCATTGTTACGGCCCTGATGATATTGTTCCACCACCTCGGCCAGATATTTACATTGCGCCTGTAAGGAGCGTTGAATTGAACGGGGCAATCTACGGAACTTCCAGTCTGGCCAGATAAAGCTAACCCCAAACCATGCCAAAGCACAGCCAATCACGGTATCAATAAAACGGGGTAAACCCGCTGCGAATGCAGAGCCATCTAGATTAAAGTTGATTAAGGCGAGAATGGTAATAAAGGCAGTGGCTTGTGCATATTGTTTACTGCGCAGTTCCAGAAATAGGACACCACTCAGGATCAGCATGACCAATTGACCTTCGATTGAAGGAATAAAATAGATAATGGCTAAACCCACAATAATCCCGATCAGGGTTCCGATGATACGTAGATATAAACGTCGCTTGGTGGCGTTGAAGTTGGGTTGGCAGACAAACAATGCCGTTAATAAAATCCAGTAACCATAAGCAATATTGGTCATCTGGATAAACAGATAACCAATAAAGAGGACGATGGATAAACGCACGGCATGACGGAAGAGTACCGATTCAGGTGTGAGGTGCTGTTTCACCCGAACCATAATGTCATTCCAGCCTTTGAGATCATCATCTTTGAGCTGACTTTCTGCATGTTCTGCATCGATCTTTTGCAGATTCCGTTCGGTCTCTAGGTTCTGTAATTGGGCATCAATTGACTTCAGGTTTTGATAGAGCGCAAATAACGCATTCACCCGCACCTGATCATAATGTCCGTCTTCACGCAGTTTTTCTAAGGACAGCCTTAAATTTTCAAAACTGTGTTTAAAGCGTTTGTTATGCACATAACGGGTACGGCTTAAAATGGATTGTGCCAAGTCCTGACAGGCTTTACCTTGAATGGATAAAATCCGTTGAAAACGAAATAAGATATCACTGTGCTGAAAGACCTTTGCTAGCTTTTGATAATCGATATGGGCTGAGTCCGCGCGTTCATGAATATCTTGAGCCACAAAATAATATTGCAGACTGCGCCGAGTATCTTTTTGTCCTCGGTCGCCTTTTAAACGGGTTAACAACGACATGCGGAGGTCATTGAAGATCCCCACCAATTTGCCATTTTCCAAAGCGATATCAATCATGCTTTGTTGATAGCTTGAAGGCGTCATGTCCACATCAAATAGGTTTGATTTAGCAAATAAAAAACTACCGAGGGCTGAATAGGAAGCTGAAAGTTGATCCTGAACTTTTCGGACAGGGAAAAGCAGAAAGCTAATGGTAGAGAGCAAGCCATACCAAGCTGCACCTGCGACTAAAAGTGCAGGCTGAATATACCATTGATCAAATAAATGCACGCCCAACATGGTGTAGACAGACGTTACTAAGCAGCCATAAGCGATGGTGGCATAACGTCGCCCGAGAGAACCCAATAAGATCCAGCCGATACATGACGCAATGAGCCCAATGGCAAAGGCAACTGGGTAGGGGAATAACAATTGAACTGAAGCAGCAGTAATAAAGAAACCAATATAGGTATAGATCAGGTTCTGGATACGTACAGAAAAGCGGTCGTCGATATCACTGATCGCGGCTGCAACCACACCTAAAGTCAGTGGAATAGTAGCTAATTGAAAATTTAAAAGGTAGGGAACAAAAGCAGTCCCAGTAAAGGCAATGAGCATGCGCACGTTATACATCAACGTGGTGTTATAGGTTGTTTGTTTTAAACGTCCGAACCAAGGATTCAAGGGGTGTCCTTCTTGTATTCTACAATCGATTTTATCATTCTTATTATGCACAAATTCATGGAGGATGCTAAGCTTAGAATCCAGATATAGATGAAAAGTAGCGTATTATGCAGACAGAGCAAACCAATCAGCGTCAATATTCAACAGCATGGATTTTGTTGCTTGCTTTGTTAACCGCATTAGGGCCGCTATCGATTGATATGTACTTACCTGCACTGCCGCAAATGGCAGATGAGTTTGGGGTCAGTACACAAATGGTGGCCAATACCTTACCTGCGTATTTCTTGGGACTGGCGATTGGTCAGTTGATCTATGGCCCAGTCAGTGATCGGATTGGACGTAAAAAGCCTTTATATTTTGGTTTGGCCTTGTATGCAATTGCCAGTTTGGCCTGCGTATTTGCGACCAATGAGTGGGCCTTGATCGCCGCACGTATTTTTCAGGCCTTGGGTGGTTGTGTTGGTGTGGTGATGGCACGGGCAACCATTCGTGACCGTCTGGATATGCAGGGTTCTGCACAAGCATTTTCCAGCATGATGATTGTGATGGGGCTGGCTCCGATTCTTGCGCCCATTTTTGGGGCATGGATTCTGAATTTCTTCCCTTGGCAAGCAATTTTTATCACTTTATCAATGATTGGCGTAATGTGCTGGCTGTGTGTGCATTTCTTCTTTAAAGAATCTCTACCTGTCGAACGCCGTTTAAAACTCTCGGCTTATCAAGTTACGACCCTTTATGCTGCAATTCTCAAAGATGAAAGTTTCCGTGTGCCGATGTTTGCAGGTTGTCTAACTGGGGCAGCCTTATTCTGCTACATCAGCTCGGCTTCAGAAGTGTTTATGGGGCAATATGGATTGTCGCAACAGCATTTTTCTTATGCCTTTGCCTTAAATGCCGCTGGGATCATGTTGATGTCATCCTTCAATAAGCATCTGAATACCCGCATGGGAATTTTTCAACGCCTACGTTTGGGTGGTTTAATCCAATGTTTTGGGGCATTGATTGTGCTGACTGCTGGATTGATGGCGGATGCACCGCTCTTACTGCTAATGTCAGGCTTATTCTTAGTGGTATCAGGAATTGGTTTAACAGGGCCGAATGCCATGGCTTTGGCGATGTCTCAGCAAGGCGCACGTGCAGGTACGGCCAGTGCCATCATGGGTAGTATGCAGTTTGCTTGTGGTTTACTGGCAGGGATTATTTTGAACTTCTTGGTGTGGAAGGCATCTCTCAACATGGGCATCATGATGTTTTTATTTACCAGTGCTGGTTTTTTTGCCATTTTAAAAGTTGGAAAACAGCAAAGCAGTCTCTCAGCTTAAAGAAACTGCTTTGTTTACAGGTCTAGTCTAAAAACACCGTAAAGTTCTCAACGGGTTCACGCGGGGTAATAAAAGTATTGACGATATGCTCAGGGTCAGCATGACCTAAAGCCACCGCACAGACCAGTTCTTCATCTTCTGGTGCACCCAAAATATCCAGCACGATTGGATGGAAATGATTCCATGCCGCCTGTGGGCATGTGTCTAAACCACGCGCTTTAGCAGCGACCATGACATTCTGAATCATCATGGCAATATCCATTTTGGAGCCGATGCCCATGATTTTATTGACGGTAAAATATAGGGCTACGGGTGCATCAAACAATTGAAAGTTACGCAATTGCTGCGCTGCCATTTTTTCTTTTTCACCTTTTTGAATGCCCAATAAGCCATACAGTCCCCAACCATTGGCACGACGACGATCAATAAACGGTGAAATCCACGTTGCAGGATAATAGGCAAAGGTTTCTTGATATTGCACTGCCAGTTCTGGTTTTTGTAATAGTTCAATCTGTGCGGCACAGACACGGTCTATCATCTCTGCGCGTTTTTGCCCTGTCACCACATAAACTTTCCATGGCTGGACATTAGTCCCTGAAGGTGCGCGACTGGCAACCGCTAAAATATCTTTAATGGTTTGCGTCTCAATCGGGGTGTCTAAAAATGCACGGACTGAATGGCGAGATGTAATCGCTTCATCTACATAGCGGACCTGTTCCGTGTTCATAAAAACTCCTGATCATGTTGGTTTTGTCGTATCCGCAGACTATAAATCAATAAATAAACTTTAGTGATGATTTTCACGGAAAATTTTAATTGAGTATAAAAAGTGATCACTGAAAAGAAAGAATTAATGTGTCTTGTTACTCATTTTTAAAGTTTTGTGCAGTTTGTGTGAAAAAGAAAACTATTAGTAACATAATGAAATCGAAAAATTATTTTTTTATTGTCATGAAAATGGGTAAAACTCCTTAAATAAAAAGTACACACAATATCCGAAATTTATGCATAATACGCCCTTTTTAAAAATTGATTAGGCTTTCCTTACTGATTGGGTGAGGGGGAATTTTCTATTTACAGATGTATTGAATTTATCCAATTTTACGTCTGTGGGAAATGTTGAAATATACACCATATACAAGGAGCTTCTCATGAGTTTATCTCTCATCCGTAAGCCGTTTATCATGCAAGGTTTAGCACTTACAGTTGCAGCCTTAATGATGAACAACACGCATGCTGCTAGTGAGCAAGAACAGATTCAGCAACTTCGTGATGAAGTGAAGGAATTAAAAGCGTTATTACAGCAATATGTTCCCCAAGCAAAACAACAAAATGACCTTGCTCAAGTAAAGGAACATTCTAATTTTAAGGAAACACATCCAGATCACCCTGCAAATGCAGCGGTTGCACCTGCGGTTCCAAAGAAATCACAATTGGTGTTTAACACTGCTTCTGGCGCAGAAGTTAAATTACATGGTTTCTTGCGTGGCGATGCTTCTTATCAAGCCAAAGGTGGTGACGGGATCTTTAACCGTATCAATAAAGTGGATTTAGAAGGCGCTGAAAAGAACAGTGATCGTTTTTATAGCACGGCAACGGTTACGCGTTTAGGGCTTGATTTTAAAGCGCCTGTGGAAGGCGCAGAAGTCGGCGGTAAACTGGAAGTTGACTTCCGTGGTGGTAGCAGCAATGACACCATTCGTATCCGTCATGCTTATTTAACCTTTAATGATTGGTTATTTGGTCAAACCACTTCGACTTTCTTGGCAACAGATTTACAGCCAGAAATGCTAGATTTCAACTCACCACTGGGGATTGGTACTTACCGTACACCAATGGTTCGTTATAGCGGTGCATTTAATCCGAATACACATTATTTCGTTGCCTTAGAAAAAGGCAATGATGATAACCGTGCACCTGCGTTAACTTCAAAATTAAAATATGATTTTGCTGAAGGTCAGGGTACAAGTTCTGCACGTGTGTTACTTACTGAAGCCCGCAGTAAAGCTGCCTATAACAATGACAAACAGCTCAGTGCTGATGATTCAGAATTAGGCTGGGGTGTTGCGCTTGGTGCGAAATATAAGTTCAGCGATGCTTTACAGGCGATGGTTGATTACTCGCATGTGAAGGGTGACAGCAAATTCTTGTTGTATACCAACAATGCTTACAACGTAAATCCGAATAATTTGGGTTTAAACCTAAATGAGTTTGATGCGTTGACGCTCGGTGCGACGTATCAAATTAATCCTAAATTACGTAGCACTTTGGCTTATGGCGCCATGTTTGCTGATGATAGCAATGACTTTGCTAAACAAGCGGTGATTGCAAAAGATGCTGCACAGAACAAAACCTTGCAACAAGGTTGGTGGAATATCATGTATTCACCAGTCACACCGATTACGTTCGGTCTAGAGTATGTCTACGGCGAACGTAAAACCTTTGATGGACAAAAAGGTAAGGATAATCGTGTAGGGGCCATGGCTCGCTATAACTTCTAAGCCATCTATCCTGTAGGTGTAAATCATCCGTGAAAACTGATCAACTGAACAGACCTCAGTTCTTGCTTAGAACTGTATGCTTTTTATTAAGTTGATTGAGTTTTCACTCATTTTGAGAGTTACTATTTTATGCGCTTCAACGTGGTGAAAAAACCATCGCTAGAACGAATAAAATAAACGGAAGAAGATATGGAATTTACTTTTAATGGTTTCTATACCCTAATTTCGGCGGTCATCGTCTTGTTATTAGGACGTTTGCTCGTTAATAAAATTGACTTCTTAAAACGCTATAACATTCCTGAGCCAGTCGCTGGTGGTTTGGTTGCAGCGGTACTTTCACTACTTGTACACTCACTTTGGGGTTACAGTATTGTTTTTAGTAGTGAATTACAAACCAGTTTCATGTTGATCTTCTTCGCTTCGATTGGCTTAAGTGCGAACTTCATGAAGCTGAAAGAAGGCGGTATTGGTTTAGTGATCTTCTTGGTCTGTGTCGCATCATTTATTGTGGTACAGAACGCTGTGGGTATGAGCCTTGCGACGATGCTGGGCATTGATCCTTTAGTCGGTTTGATTGCAGGTTCAATCACATTGACTGGTGGTCATGGTACCGCAGGTGCGTGGGGTGAAATTCTTGAGACTCAGCATGGGATTCAAGGTGCGTTGGCTTTAGGTATGGCGAGTGCAACTTTCGGTCTGATTATCGGTGGTATTATCGGTGGTCCATTGGCGAAGTTGTTGATTAACCGTTATAGCCTTGCTCAAGCACAGACCCCAGCTGAAATCAAAAATCGCGATACGCATTTAGATCAACATCCTGACGAGCTAGCGCCATTTGAAAATCCACATCAGGTTCGTTTAATTACGGCTGATAATGCGATTACCACGTTGGGTATGTTTGCTGCATGTTTGGCGTTTGCAGAATTCATGACAGGTTTCAGTAAGGGTACTTGGTTCGAGTTACCAACATTCGTTTGGGCGCTTGGCGGGGGAGTGATCTTACGTAATGTTTTAGAAAGCGTATTAAAAGTAGATATCTTTGACCGTGCAATTGATGTGTTTGGTAATGCATCATTATCACTTTATCTTGCAATGGCATTGCTTTCACTGAAATTATGGCAGTTGGCTGATTTGGCTGGCCCGCTGGTCGTTATTTTAGGTGCGCAAACCATTACCATGGCATTATATGCTGCATTTATTACCTTCCGCGTTATGGGTAAAAACTATGATGCAGCGGTATTGGCGGCAGGTCACTGTGGTTTTGGTATGGGGGCAACACCAACTGCAGTTGCAAACATGCAAGCGATTACCAATATGTATGGACCTTCACATAAAGCCTTCTTGATTGTTCCGCTTTGTGGTGCGTTCTTCGTCGATTTAATTAACGCAACAGTAATTCAATTAATTTTGAAATTCTTTGCCTAAGTCGGATCAAAAGCCCCAAGCGGGGCTTTTTTGATTCATCCATTGTTATCGTATATGTACGGACGTACATAAAATAGTTAAAAGCGAATAAGTGATGAATGAAAAATTAAATGACACCCTGATGGCTTGGGTAAGTTTTTTCAATGATCCTTTATGGGACTTCCTCGTTGTTTTCCTGCTTGCGGTCGGTATTTTCTATACTGTTGCAACAAAAGCAGTGCAGATTCGAATGTTCTTCCACAGTATCAAGGTGATGAAGGGCAGTCGTACTAAAGGTGAAGATAAAGATTCACATGGATTGACACCATTTCAGGCTTTTGTAACGGGCTTAGCCAGTCGTGTCGGTGTCGGTAACATTGCGGGTGTAGCCATTGCCATTGCAATTGGTGGTCCAGGTGCGGTGTTCTGGATGTGGTTTACGGCGATCCTAGGGATGAGCTCAGCCTTTATTGAGTCTTCACTTGCGCAGCTCTTTAAGGTACGAGATAGCAATAGTAAGCAGTTCCGGGGTGGACCAGCCTACTATATTACTCAAGGCTTACGTAGCAAGACCTTTGGTGTAATCTTCGCGCTTGCCTTGATCTTTACCTATGGTTTCGTATTTAACTCAGTTCAAATCAATGCGATTGCCAATGCATCTTCTCATGCATGGGGTTGGGACAAAGCCAATCTGGTTGCCCACTTAGGTGGTGTTGATCTCGAAATTTCATGGGTAGGCCTTGCACTGGTTGTTATGGTTGCCTTGGCAATTTTTGGTGGTATCAAACGTATCGCCAAATTCGCAGAAATGTTTGTCCCGCTCAAAGCAGGTCTTTACCTTGCTGTGGCGATGTATATTGCCATCAGCAACTATGAACTGCTACCTGGTATCTTTAAACTGATTTTCACTGAAGCATTCCAGTTTAATGCAGCAGCGGGTGGTTTCTTCGGTGCCATGATTTCGATGGCAATGATGCAAGGGATCAAGCGTGGCTTATTCTCTAACGAAGCGGGTATGGGTTCTGCACCAAACGCTGCAGCAGCATCGGATGTGAAACATCCAGTGAACCAAGGCTTGGTGCAAATGCTTGGTGTATTCGTTGATACCTTTATTGTATGTACCAGTACCGCGATCATTATCTTGGTATCGGGTGTTTATCACGATGCGGGCTTTGTCGGAGTAGAGCTGACACAGCGTGCCTTAGAGACTCAAGTCGGACACTGGGGTGCTGACTTCCTAGCAGTGTTGTTATTCTTATTCTGTTATTCCGCTGTACTTGGTAACTATGCCTATGCAGAAAGTAATGTGCAATTTATCAATAACAATCCTAAAGTGATGTTCATCTTCCGAATCTTTGTGTTGGTGATGGTGTACTTTGGTGCAATCGGTAGTGTTCCACTGGTTTGGTCAATGGCTGACTTGTTCATGGGAATCATGGCGACCATTAACTTGATCGCAATTCTCTTATTAACACCAATGGCACGCACTTTGTTGAAAGACTATACCTCTCAGTTGAAACGTGGCATTAAAGAGCCTGAGTTTAAGATTGATAACTATCCAGAATTAAAGAAAAAAGTTGATTCTGATATTTGGTAATGTCATCAAAGCAAACCTAAAAACATAAAAAAAGCTCCTTTCGAGGAGCTTTTTTTATGAAGTTTTTATGAAAAATACAAAAAAATGATACAGCATTTCAAATTGGCTAAGGCTAATATTTAGGCCTGAAATTAGGTGAATATGGCAATCGTGGCGTATGAAGCAGCTTAAATTATGGATGTTGGGTCTTTCAATGGCGGTTTTGGCGGGTTGCCAAAGCACATCACATTTGAAACCCGTCATTGAGGATGCACAAGCGCAAGCTGTGAGCCAACCCTTTAATGCCATAAAACAGCAGCAAAAGCGCCCTGTGATTGCATTAGTGTTGGGTAGCGGTGGTGCGCGCGGTTATGCCCATATTGGTGTGATCGAAGTATTAGAACAGCAAGGCATTCGTCCAGATTTTATCGTGGGCACCAGTGCGGGCAGTATTGTCGGTTCAATCTATGCCAGTGGTAAAAGTCCGGCTGAATTACGCGATATTGCATTAAAGCTTAAAGCTAACGATGTGCGCGAAGTCAATGTCAGTCTAAAAGGCTTTTTTGATGGTAAAAAAGTGGAAGACTATATCAACGAGCAAGTGCATAACCTGCCATTAGAAAAGATGAAAATCCCAATGTATGTGGTGGCAACCGAATTAAAAGATGGCACTCGAACCGTATTTAATTATGGTAATACCGGGCAGGCAGTGCGGGCTTCTGCATCCATTCCAAGTATGTTTGTACCGACTAAAATTCATGATGTTGAGTATGTTGATGGTGGTTTAGTCAGTCCAGTGCCTGTTCAGGTTGCACGAGAGCTTGGTGCAGATGTGGTGATAGCAGTCGATATTTTGGCACAACCGATTCATACCGAGACCAGCAATGTCTGGGGCTTGTTTAACCAAAATATCAATATCATGCAAGGGCGTTTGGCTGAGGAAGAGCTGAAAGAGGCTGATATCGTGATTCAGCCCGATCTGCGTGAAAAAGCGCATATCTTTGATGTCAAAGGTCGAGAGATGACCATGCAAGCAGGGGTAGATGCTGCCAATGAAAAACTCGCCGAAATCCAATGGGCAATTCAAAGCAAAAGCTTCCCAACGCAAAGCGAGCAACAGGATATTGCCTTAAAAATGAGTACTGCAGCACCACGCTAAGCCTTTATTTTATGGATGTTGTAATGGGCTTAAGTGTTTGAGCCCATTTACTAAACTTATGTTCGTGCAAAAACAAATTGTAAATCATCTACAAAAAGCTATTAAAAAAGGAAAAAAACAGGTAAATAACTACAAATCATTAAACTTTTTTATCAGACAGTTTTAAGTTTCAGGTCATAGGATGGCTTGTTCAAATAAATCGCTACATAACAAGGATTGTTAAACAGATGTTTAAGTCTTTCTTTCCGAACCCGCGCCTATTTTTTATTTCAGTGATTGTATGGGGCGCTCTGAATATGCTGCTGTGGTACAGCGGTGGTCATAGCTGGGGTGAATATCTAGGTTTTCCTGCGGGCTACGCTAGTGCAGAGTTGCCAATTGGTGTTAGTCGTTTTTGGGCACCTTCTTCTCTTTGGTTTTATCTTTGGTTTTTTATCGCAACAGCATTATTTGCTGGTTTTTGGCGTATTTTCTCAGACAATAAATGGCAGCGCTGGTCGATCTGGGGCTCAGCTTTTATCTTGTTTAATATCTGGTTCGCCGTACAAGCAAATGTTGCGATTAATGCTTGGTATGTACCATTTTGGGATTTAGTCCAAAGTATGCTTTCTGCCAAAGGTGGGGATGTTTTAGCACTTTATAAAGAGTTGGCAGTTTTTCTATGGATTGCTATGGTTTACGTTACTTTGGCAACGATCAATGTATTTTTTACCAGTCACTATGTCTTTCGTTGGCGTACAGCGATGAATGAATATTATGTTGAAAACTGGGAAAAATTGAGACATATCGAGGGTGCTTCACAACGTGTGCAAGAAGACACCATGCGTTTTGCAACCATTGTTGAAGATCTTGGTGTCGAGTTCATCAAAGCCATTATGACACTCATCGCATTCTTACCATTACTTTTTGTCTTATCAAATCATGTACCAGCGCTACCTATTATTGGAGAAGTTAAATATTCATTAGTATGGGCTGCTGTGATCTGGGCCGTTTTTGGAACCGTACTATTAATGATTGTCGGGATAAAATTGCCAGGACTCCAATTTAACAATCAGAAGGTTGAAGCTGCTTATCGTAAAGAGTTGGTTTATGGTGAAGATCATATCGAATATGCTCAGCCTGCAAAGTTAAAAGAGCTATTTGCTCAGGTAAGAAAAAACTATTTCCGCTTATATTTTCATTATTCTTATTTTAATTTGACTGCTAACTGGTATGGACAACTCGATATTTTATATAAATTAGTCGTGTTATTCCCATCTATTTCAGCAGGTTTGTTAACCCTTGGTTTATTTCAACAGATACTGAATGTATTTAGTAATGTTCGAGATTCTTTTCAATATCTGATTAGTTCATGGAAAACGATTATTGAATTACTGTCGATTCATAAACGTCTGAAAGCCTTTGAAAAAATATTAGATTAGTTTGAACAGTTTATATTAAGGAAGCCTTAGCTCGATGCTAAGGCTTTTTTATTGCCAAAGGTTTTAACTCATTTGTGGTTTTTATGTGAAAAGTGAATATATATTGCAACGAAAATAACTTTATTTGATCAAAGTACTTCACTATAGTCGCTTGATAAAATTAATGATCTTTCATTTCTCTTTTGTATCGCTTAGAACCTAAATAAATAGGATAAATCATGAAACCTGTATTGCTCAAAAGTGCATTGGCGCTTGCACTGACGGCTTTTACTGCACATGTGTACGCAGACCCCGTAATTCAATCTTCTCCAACGCAAAAAATCTCAGGCATAGACCAACAGTATATCGACCAAAGCGTGTCTGCCAATGATGACTTTTATAACTATGTAAATGGCACATGGTTAAAAGATACGGAGATTCCGGCAGATAAATCACGTTGGGGCGCATTCAACGAATTACATGAGCTATCGACCAATCAGTTGCATACTATTGTTGAAGCGCTGAGTACAAAAAAATCGGCAACAGGAACAGTAGAGCAAAAAGTTTCCAGCCTATATGCCAGTTTTATGGATGAAAAAAACATTGAAGCACAGGGCATCACACCGTTAAGGCAAGAGTTGGCAGGTGTGGATGCGATTCAAAACAAACAAGACCTTGCTCAATTAATGGGGCATTTCTCACGTATCGGGGTTAGAACGCCGTTTGATATCAGTATTGATCAAGATATGAAACGCTCCGATGTGATGATTGCTGGTCTGGCACAGCGTCGATTGGGTTTACCAGATCGGGATTATTATCTAAAAGATGATCAGAAGTTTGTGGAAACGCGTGCCAAATATCTCAAGCATATTGAACGCATGTTACAACTGTCAGGTGATCAGCAAGCGGCACAGCACGCAAAAGACATTCTCAAGTTGGAAACGGATTTAGCTAAGATCCAGTGGAGCAATGTCCAGAATCGTGATTTATCTAAGCGTTACAATATTTATTCACTGAAAGACTTAAATAAGTTAAGCCATAACTTTGATTGGGATCGTTACCTCAATACGGTTGGCGTCAAAGACAAAATTCAGACCATTCAGGTGCATCAGCTCAGCTATTTCAAAGCGCTTGATCCAGTGATCAATAACACCCCTTTAAATGTGTGGAAAGCTTATTTTAAATGGAACTTGATCAGTAATTTTTCTCCGTTCTTAAACAAGGCTTTGGTCGATGAGAGCTTTGAGTTTTATGGTAAGACCTTAAGAGATGTTGCTGAACAAGAAGTGCGTTGGAAGCGTGGTGTACAAACCGTAAATGCGGTACTGGGCGATGGGCTTGGAAAAATCTATGTGGAGAAACATTTTTCTGCGGATAAAAAGCAGCGTATGGATGCCTTGGTTCAGAACCTAATACAGGCTTATGATCAAAGCATTAGCCAACTGGACTGGATGAGTCCTGCAACCAAACTACAGGCCAAGAAGAAATTAGCTAGTTTATCGATTAAAGTCGGTTATCCAAACAAATGGCGTGATTACTCTGCGCTAGAGATCAAAGATGGCGACCTGATTGGCAATGTGATTCGTGCCAGAGAGTTTGAACATCAAGACAGTTTGGATAAGTTAGGTAAACCTGTGGATCGTGATGAATGGTTTATGACCCCACAAACTGTAAATGCCTATTACAATCCATCCTCAAATGAAATTGTCTTTCCTGCTGCAATCTTGCAACCACCGTTCTTTAATATCGATGCGGATGATGCGGTGAACTATGGCGGGATTGGCAGTGTGATCGGGCATGAGATCAGTCATGGTTTTGATGATCAGGGCAGCCAGTTTGATGAATTGGGCAATATGCGCAACTGGTGGACCAAGCAAGATCATCAGAAATTTAAAGCCAAAACACAGGCCTTGATTGCGCAATACAATGCCTATGAACCAATCGCTGGCTATCACGTCAATGGTGAACTGACCTTGGGTGAAAATATTGCCGATAACTCAGGTCTATCGATTGCCTATAAAGCGTATCAAATTTCGTTAGCAGGTAAGCCTGCGCCTGTGATCGAGGGGCGTACGGGTGAGCAGCGTTTCTATATGGGCTGGGCGCAAGTTTGGCGTGCCAAAACCCGTCAAGCACAAGCAATTGTGTATTTAAAAACAGATCCACATGCACCCGATAAAGTGCGTGCCAATGGGGCTTTAGTCAATCAAGCGCCGTTCTATGATGCTTTCAAGATCAAAGCAGGAGATAAAATGTATTTGGCGCCTGAAAAACGGGTCAGTATTTGGTAATTCGAGATTCAATAAAAAACCTGCATCAAGCAGGTTTTTTATTGGCATTTTAAAGGAAGGCGATTCCAAGTCCTGCGCCTGCGGCCATGACCCAAAGAGGATGAATCTTTTTAAACATGCCGAGAATCGCGGTCACAATTACGATGACGACCAAAAGCAGGTTTTGTGCAGATGCATCGGCAATCAACCATGCACTGACCAGAACTAAGCCCACAGTAATCGGTTTCAGCGCTTTTTCAAAACGTGCGCGTAACGGATTGGCTTTAAAGCGTTCCCAGAATTTCAGCGCATAAATGGTAATGATGGAAGAGGGGCCAAACTTCGCCAACGAAGTGACTAATAAACCTGCTGGACCTGCGACATGCCAACCGACCAAAGGTACAATCATCATATTCGGACCGGGCGCAGCCTGTGCCATGGCAAACAGCGAACTAAACTGTTCTGCACTCATCCATTGATGCACGGTCACCACTTGGTGCTGCATTTCAGGCAGGATGGCATTACCTCCACCAAAAGCGAGTAGCGAAAGTTGAGTAAACACGACAGCAAGGGTAATTAAGATCATGATTTTTTTACTCCTAGAACCAGCATATTAATGCCCAGTAAAATCGCTAAAGTCAGGGCTAAGGGCAGCTTGATCCAGATCATAAACACAAAGGTCAGGCCGATGGTAAAAACGGTCAGATAGCTTTTTAAAATTGGCTTGAGCATCTTAAATCCAGTCGCAAACAGTAAGCCTGCGGCAGCCGCTGCCAAACCTTGAATCATGTGTTTAACAGCAGGGAGGTACTGAAAATGCTCATAGACCTGATAGATGATCAGCACAATTGCTGTCGGGGCAGAGATTAAGCCGAGGACGGAACTGATTGCACCTTTCACGCCTTGGAATTCCATGCCAATAGCGACGGCCATATTGATGATGTTACCGCCTGGCAATAATTGGCAGACACCCAGTAAGTCGGTAAATTTGCCAGCATCAATCCATTTATGTTCTTCAACGATAATGCGATGTGCCAGTGGCAAAACGCCACCAAAACCCATCAGTCCCAATTTCATAAATCCCGTAAAAAGTGCCCTACAATCAGGAGCAGTCGCTAGTGGTTCACTCTCTATTGATAGGGCTTGGGTTTTCATTGGATTACCTTTCTGTTCAACCTTGTGAGCTATAGCATGAAAGATTTGTGGTATATTCACAAATGCTATTTTTGCCGTTATCTATACTTTCAAGGTAT
Organism: Acinetobacter gyllenbergii CIP 110306 = MTCC 11365; assembly: GCF_000413855.1. Lineage (GTDB taxonomy): Bacteria > Pseudomonadota > Gammaproteobacteria > Pseudomonadales > Moraxellaceae > Acinetobacter > Acinetobacter gyllenbergii. Next base: position 16,192 of record NZ_ATGG01000008.1, read on the forward strand.
GTATGATTGATATTCATAAACTCAATGCATTCGTTGCTGTGGTGGAAGAAAGCAATATTTCCAAAGCTGCAGTTAGACTGCATATGCAACAGCCGCCATTGACCCGATTGATTAAAAGTCTGGAAGAAGAACTGGATACCGCGTTGCTCAAACGTCTGCCTCGAGGAGTGGAAGTCACAGAAGCAGGTAAGGCTTTATATCAGGAAGCGATTACCATTTTGGCGCATGCTCAGTCGATTCCTAAACGGGTGAAAAACATTGCTCAAGGCTTGGAGGGGCAGATCAATATTGGCTTTACCAACTCCGCAGGCTTGCATCCTTTTTTACCTGCCTTATTACGTCAATTCCGGGAAAAGTTTCCTGCTGTCGCCATTCATTTGGAAGAAGACAGCAGTACCGCCTTAACCGATGCAGTGATCAATGAAAAACTGGATATCGTTTTTCTACGCAAACCTGCGCCGATTCATGCCGCAGTACAAAGCATACATGTACTGGATGAGCCCCTGATTGTGGCTTTGCCGAGTAATCATCCTTTGGCTGAGCAAGAGGGGGCGATTCGTTTACTCGATTTAGAGCCGTATGAATTTGTGTTGTATCGCCGTATTGCGGGGCAAGACCTGTTTGATAATATTCTGGCAAATTGCTATCAGGCTGGGTTTAACCCGAATATTGTGCAAGAAGCACCACGTTTAACTTCGAGCCTGAATCTGATTGCAGCGGGGATTGGGCTATCAATCGTTCCTGCGTCAATTCAGGATTTCTGGAATAAGCAGATTGTGTATAAAGCGCTAGAAGCGAAAAAGCCGTGTATCGCCCCGATTTATGCGATTTGTCGTGCCAAAGGCAATAGTGTTCGGGTAGAGCATTTTTTAAATCTACTTAAAGTCAGTCAAGCGGTTTGAAACGGCTCAATGGCTAAAGTGATAGAAGTTTAAAATTGGCCCAAGCAAGTGCTGTTGTGATTTATCCAGTGTTACGATGATTTCTCTAAAATTGAAGGTGTCCTCATCGTGGTATTTCGCGACACCATGGGTTTTATTGTTGAAGTTCGGAATCTGATAGCTAAAGAAAGCCACATGTTTAGATGGATGGACCACGGTCACCAATTTTTTTGGGTCTTTATAGCCGCCAAACTCATTTTGAATACTCTCTTTTAACAGATTGGGAAAGTAAAGCGTGGCATTGGGCATACCACAACCGACACAAAAGGATGAATCGTATAATTCTATGGCCTGTTTTTGATTTGGACTCATCAGCAGGGCTGAACCCGTACCATTTGCGCCCGCACTTGCCTCCACATCATGCCAATCTTTGGGTACAAGTACGGCACCAATTTCAGGTAGCGCCACTAATTTGAGTTGCTTGGCCTGATGTGTATCTAGCTTAAAGTCAAAATGGCAGCTTTTTGCGGTACAGCTTTTAAAGTCTTTTAATAGGCCCTCATCGGCAGGATTCAGTGCAGTGACCCCATAAAAGGGAACACGCACATCGTTGGCAAAGGACACTTCACCTAAGGCATAAATTTGATTTTCGGCTTTTCGCTCTTGCGCTGTATTTGAAAATTTGGGAAAGATCGGCTTAAAGGTGCTGACCTCTGCATGAATTGAAGTGGCTGATAATGTGAATAAAACAGCAGAAATAGTGAGTGATGTTTTCATTTTTAATGTGCATTTGAGGTTGAGATCAAATTAGCATATTGCTAGGGATAAATATGTTTTTAAATTTAAACTAGCTTAGATTGAGCTAATCACATGATGTTCTTTCTATAATATCTTTCACGTTATAAATCAGATTTCATACTTTATGTTAATTCAAACTTAATAGTTTATTTAATTAAATGGTGAAATTATGATGATTTAGAACAAACAATTATTATAGATATTGCCTTTTGTGATGCTGAGTCTGCGATGAAAAAAGAATTCACTGCTATTCTTAGTTTATGTTTTATTGCTTTAACTCTGACTGGATGTGCCGGTTCAGTTGCTGGAAAGTTGATTGGAAATGTCGAAGATCCGAAAACAAAAGCTCTGCTTAAGAATATGGTTGGACATCCTTTGAGTGAGTTGGTCGCGAAAATTGGTAAACCCAATAGTTCAGTACAAGATATGTTGGCAACAGAAAAAACTTTTATGCATACATGGTCAGCTCAAAAATATGCGCGAGATAAATTCGTAAAAACGGGTACCGTGTATGCAGGTACAACAATGAATTTAGAACAGATATCTCAAGATGGAACGATGGCAGAAGTTTATCGGAATCAGTATGAGGATGTCGGTTATAACACTCCGACTTATTATACCTGTTTACTTCAGGTTTTTACGGATGCTAAAGGTATCATTATTGCGCAAGGTGGAAATGGGCAGAAAACGCAACCGATAGGAAGTTTTTGCGACAAGTTTTTAAACTTAAAATGATTGCCATCTCCTTATAATTTTAAGATAAAGTTGTTGTAAATGGACGTTTGTTTGATTTAAGAGAACTTAGGATATCTAAAATAGATAAGCGATCTACATTTGATGTTGGTTCTGTCTTATCTATTTGTATTTTTTAGATAATATTTATTATGAGAAAGCCAAGCTATCTAGGGTGGGGATTACTCAATTTACAATTGATTATTGGTTTTGCTTATTCTTATAATTATTTTTATAGGCATATTATTGTAGACCATGTTCTAGCTTTTACTTTATCAGTTATTTTTATTGCGAATCTATTTTTCTTTTTTACTAAATTTATTAAAAATTATTCTCTTAGAGCATTTATTGCTATCATTTTCTCTAGCGTTCTAGTCTCTATATTATTTATTCAACTCAATAGAGAGGATGCTAATTTCATTGTGAGTGATGTTTTCCTTTTGATTGGGTATATGATGCTTAGAATGTTGCTCTATATTACAACTCCTATTGCATTGGTGGTTGAATTCTTTTTAAAGAAAAATAATTAAAATTTATTTAAAAACAGTTGTTTGTGTTTATTTGTTTTTTGGTAAAGTTGCTTAATCTGTAGCGTTAAAACGTATATGGTATAAGTAATCATGTCAGTATTCATAATGATTAAAATAATAGTATTAAATTTAGACGGCCTAGAGCATAAGTCTTATGAAAAAGATCCTTTCAGCCTGTTACCTTGTTGCCCTGAGTTCTAGTACCTTTGCCCAAGAGATCAAAGGCATTTCATTCTCGCATGAAGATTGGGAAATTTACTGTAGCAATACAGGCACTTGTCGAGCTGCAGGTTATTACAATCAATATAGTGACGATGAACCTGCCTCGTTGTTATTGACCCGTCAGGCAGGTGCACGGCAGCCTGTAAAAGTCGAATTTGCCTTGTCGCGTTTTGAACAACCGTCTATGCCAGCAGCAAAACTTAAAAATATTCATTTTTATGTAAATGGCAAAGACTTTGGACAGGTGTCCGTTGATGGAACAGAGTTCCCATTGATGGGGCAACTCTCTACAAATCAAGCTAATGCCTTATTACAACAATCCAAGAAAAAGACCGAAATCATTTTTAAAAATGCCAATTTAAATTGGAAAATATCAGACACAGGTCTGACAGCCGTATTGCTGAAAATGGATGATTTTCAAAAGCGCGTGGGCACAGTGGGTGCTTTGATTAAAAAAGGTAAAGTGGATGAGTCGAATGTGTTAGCAGCTCAACCCAAATTCACGGTTAAACAAATTAAAACTTCGAGTAAACCTTATTTGACCTTGCGACCAACCGACAAACGCTATGCTGCACTCTATCAAAACTTGATGGCGAATCAGCCAGTGCCTAAAAAAGAAGGATTCTGTGAAGGGGCTTATGACGGTAAGCAAACAGCGCCCCAAGCGATTGATCTCTATAAACTAAGCAATAAAAAAGTTTTGGCAGCTACGCTATGTTGGCGAGGTGCATATAACGAAGGGTATGGTGCATGGGTATTGGATGAGTCACTTGCGAATAAAGCCACTTTTGTGACGGAACATTCCTCTGAGTTTTATAACGGGATTCTCAGCAGTTCGCAGAAAGGGCGTGGTATTGGTGATTGCTGGTCGAGTGATGAATGGGTTTGGGATGGACAGAAGTTTGTACATACGCTAGATCGCTGGACAGGGATGTGTCGAGGCCTTGCTGCGGGTGGGATATGGGAACTTGATCAGATTGAATCAATCGTCAAATAATATTGTGAATATTAAAATAGCCTAAGGAAATACCATGCTTAAACATAAGATGGGTTTATGTGGAATGATTTTAATGGGTGCATCCGCCTATTTTAGTGCATCTGTTTTTGCTGCACCCTTACAGATTCTTGACTTTAAAAAGGGGCAACTGAGTGCAACGGAACAGACGCAACTCTGTGAACAAGTAAAAGAGTTATGTCAGCAGCGTACACAATTACAGAGTTTGAAAACGCCAGATAAAACCTTATGGTTATTGTCTGAGGGCAATATTGCCCAGTTTAGTCATTCGAATTCTGGCTTTAAATTATTGAAGCAATGGCAGATTCCATTGGCGCCTGCCGAGGAAATGGCACGATCAAAACAATATATTTACCCTAAACTGTTTCCAATGGATCAAAACCGTTATGCGGTTGCGCTGATTGATACCTTTTCAGAAATGTATTCGGGTGGTGGGGCAGGAATTGAACGGGCCAGCTTTTATGAGTTAAAGGATTCAGGTAAAACGCATCGCTTTATTGAAAACTATCCTTTTAATTTTAGCCGTATGATTCGGGCCTGTTTCTCAGAACAGGATTATGAAAACTCTAAGGGCAAGTGCCATGATGAAGATAGTTTGAGCCTAGATATTCGTCCGATCAAGCCGATGCTTTGGCAATTCCGTTATCGCTACAGTTTGGATGTATCACCTGCATCAGATTCGGGAGAGAAATCATTTAAGGGCAGTCGTAACCTGAATATTGATTTAAATAAAGCACCTGAGCAACCGAATATTCCAGCAGAGTGGGATTATGAAGGCGCAGGTTGAGTGATTTGGCATCTTCATGGTTTTTACATTTTGCCAAAGCTTTGAGCGCGTGGGTTTACGCAATTTACAGCGTCATAACAGATGATCTCATCAGAGCGTGGTACAAAGGGAAAGATTGCAATTTGGAACTGTGCTTATGTCTCGTGTTTATACTTCTGCCCGCCGTAAATTTTCTCATTTGAGTCGTTCTGTGTTGATGGCTGCGGCTGTGTTGGGTACAACCCAAGTGGCGATGGCAGGGCCAACGGTCGATCAACTCAGTGATTGTTTGGTGAAAGCCACAACGGCAGCAGATAAAACCACGGTTTTGCAATGGACCTTTAGCGCTTTGGCAGCACATCCAGATTTAAAGTCTTTTAGTAATGTTACGCCTGAGCAGAAAACTCAGTTAGATCAGAAGTTGGCTCAGGTATTACAGCGAGTGATTGTGGAGCAGTGTTCGACACAGACTAAGGCTGTGATTCAAGCTGAGGGCATTCAAGCCGTTGGACAGGCTTTCCAGCAGTTAGGGCAGAGTGCAGGGCAGGATATTGTTAAAGATCCAGCGGTTAGACAGCAGTTGCAAGGTACCTTGCGTTATATTGATTTAAATAAATTGGTGACGACTTTTTTAACGCCTGATATTTGGAATAAGTTGGGTGTGTTAAGAGGGCAGTGATTGGTTTTATATTGTTGAATGTTAAGAAACCCGCTTTGAAGCGGGTTTCTTATTGATTGAATTTAACTATTTAGTTTTTCATCAATTTAAGAGGAGTTTTATCCGTTATTGCTCACAAGCCTTACCTTGATATTCGTAGCGATTAACCTTGTAGGCTTGACCATTCCAACGTAAAACTTCAAAACAAAATCCTGGCCCACCATTCTCAATATCAGGCCAGCCATCTGTTCCTTTTGTTTTTAAAAACTCAGGCATACCTGCTTCTTTTAAAATGGTTTTCCATTGACCATTTTTCTGTTGCGCTACAACATAGTAACCAACGCCTGTATTGCCATAACACATGGTACCGTAATCTGAAACGATTGCATCTCTCAGCCCATCACCGTTTAAATCTGCATAAGTTGTAATTTCACCGACTGAACAATCACTTTTCCAGCCTTTTTTACTTTTTGTAAAACCTGCTGCTTTAAAAATAGCATCAGTATCAGCTTTAGGGACTTGAGGTGTTTGTGCAAAATTAGAATTGCTGATTAAAAGTAAACAGGTACTCAGGAGTAATCTATTTTTCATAAGTTGAATGATCATGTCTGTTTTAGTTTAAAAAATTATTGTGCAGCTATTTTATCCTATTACAGTAAGAAAACCCGTTCTAAAACGGGTTTTCTTACTGTAATGAGATGAGTTTAATTGATCAATTCATTTATTTGTGTAGGGTGGGCTTTACCCTTAGACGCTTTCATCATTTGATCTATAAGATCGTTACAAGCTTTTTCTATTTCTCAAAAGTAATTAGCTTTTAACTACAGCTTTTAAAATGCCATTTTCACCAAATAATTTTTCTCGGTATTCTGCTTCGAGTTGATCCGTTTGCATGTGCAGAGGGTTGAAATCTCTATCTCGTACATCCAGCATTTCAATCATTGCTTTTGTGATAATTCCTATACGATTGATTCCTCCAAAGCCCAGATATACACCGTCTTTGAGCTCCCGAATAGAAAACTTAATATCACTGCGTTTTAATATTTTGATCCAGTAATGAAAAAGTACTGGGGAAAGAAGTTTAGTAACTCGAGTTAGAGCCATCCTTCTGTTTTTAGCTGTATTACCACCTATGGCATTCAATACATCAAATGCCACAGATTTATGTTCTAGCTCTTCCAGTGCGTGCCATTCCCAAAGGTTTCTGCTTTCTTGCGTCGTTCTCTGCTTAATTAATGGGTCAGTTAATAATAGTCGTGCAAGTGTTGCCGTATAGTGTTCCATCACCACGGTTGCAGCTAGTTGTTCAACTTTAGGAAGTTTGCGAAATTCATCTAATTTCGCTTTGGTCTTAGCTTCTATCTCCACAACTTCAGGATAATCCGACTGGATAAGATGCTCATTGAGAGACTGATGTTCACGACTATGAAAGGCTTCTTGCGCAATAAAATTTCGAATATCGTCTAGTAATTTCTCATCTGTAATTTGATCACGAACATTGCGCACACTCTCAATGAAAAACATTTCACCAGGTGGAAACATGGCTGACAATACAACAAAAAGAGAGGTCACAACCGAATTCTCTTCATAGTAAAAAGTAAACTTTTTGTTCTTATCAAAAGGAATAATCACATTACGACGAACGATTCTTTGTAGAGATTGTGCAGCTATATTCATTTTCTTTTCCCTTATAGATAGATGTAAATTTGAACAATCTTGAGTTTGTATATAGAATCTATCAATGAATTTGTACGGAAAAAAGACGGATTTAATAAGGAGATTTTTATAATGGTAACTATAAGAAAACCAAAGCAAAGTCGATCAAAAAATACTTATAGTTCTATAGTTGATGCAGGATTTATATCAGTAAAAAATAATGGATTAGATCATACAACTGTACTGAAAGTATGTGAGATTGCAGGCGTTGGTTCTGGAAGTTTTTATGAATATTTTAAAAACAAAGAAGCCTTGTTTGTCGAGATGCAACAACATTTTATTGCTGAGCTGGCTAAAGTGATTTACGAAGTCATCCCCAGAATTCAAGAAATGGAAATTCCAGAAGCGATCAGATCCATTTTTTTGCACATTGGTGAATTTTTAGCGAAAGATGAGAATAAATATTTCTATTGGCTCAGTGTTTCGAGCAAATATAGTACCGAAGCCAGTCATGTAAAAGCAGTGAAGGCAATCAATACTTTAGCAATCGAATATGCAGTTAAACATCCTGAAGTGCTCAGAATAAAAAATCTAAAATTGATGGTTTATGTTTTAATTAATTCCAGTGTGGCACTGACCATGAATTTCTTTTCGTCTCAAAATATGGGTTTTACTTTTGAAGAATTAATTGATTGCTTAATCGATATTACAATGTCCTATATTGATGATGATCGTAATAAATTAAAAATATAAAAAACCCGCTCTAAAGCGGGTTTACTTTTGAGGTTAGATGAGTTTAACCAATCAGTTTCTTCATGAGTTCATTTACTTGAGCTGGGTTGGCTTTACCTTTTGCAGCTTTCATAACTTGACCAACCAGACCGTTAAAGGCTTTTTCTTTACCAGACTTGTACTCTTCAACCATTTTTTCATTGGCTGCAAGCACGTCTTTGATAATCGCTTCAATCGCACCTGTATCGGTTTCTTGCTTCAAGCCTTTGTCAGCAATAATGTCATCCGCAGATTTTCCTTCTGCTTCCCACATAAAGCCAAACACTTGCTTCGCAATTTTGCCGTTAATGGTATTGTCGACAATACGCGCGATCATGCCGCCTAACTGTTCAGCAGAAACAGGAGAGTCCGCCAATTCTAGGCCCGCTTTGTTTAAAGCACCTGAGAATTCACCCATCACCCAGTTTGCAGAGACTTTACCTTGCTTCGCACCGCCCGCAGCAGCTACAACTGCTTCGTAGAAGTCCGCCATTTCGCGTGACAGCGTCAATACATGTGCATCGTACTCAGTCACAGCAAAGTCAGCAATAAAGCGTGCACGGCGCGCTTTAGGCAGTTCTGGAAGGGCAGCACGTGCCGCTTCGATCTGCTCATCGGCAATGATCACTGGCAACAAGTCTGGATCTGGGAAGTAGCGATAGTCGTTCGCTTCTTCTTTCGAACGCATTGAGCGGGTTTCCATCTTGTTTGGATCGAACAAACGGGTTTCCTGATCAATCTCGCCGCCGTATTCCAAAATTTCCATTTGGCGTTCAATTTCAACATTGATCGCTTGCTCAATGAAACGGAATGAGTTGAGGTTTTTCAACTCGCAACGTGTACCAAATGGTTGACCCGGACGACGCAATGACACGTTACAGTCAGCACGGAACGAACCTTCTGCCATGTTACCGTCAGAAATACCCAACCAACGCACGAGCGTGTGAATCGACTTGATATAGGCAACCGCTTCTTCAACCGAACGCATATCTGGTTCAGACACGATTTCAAGCAATGGTGTGCCCGCACGGTTTAAGTCGATACCCGACATGCCTTCGAACTGGTCATGGATTGATTTACCCGCATCTTCTTCAAGATGGGCACGAGTCACGCCAATACGCTTCACAGTGCCATCTTCAAGCTGGATGTCGATATGACCCAAGCCCACAATCGGATTGTCCATCTGGCTGATCTGGTAGCCTTTTGGAGAATCTGGATAGAAGTAGTTCTTACGTGCAAATACCGAGGCTTGGTCGATATACGCATCGATCCCCAAACCGAAGCGAATCGCAAGATCAACCACTTCTGCATTCAATACAGGTAATACGCCCGGCATGGCCAAATCAACAAGGCTGGCTTGTGTATTCGGGTCTTGACCAAATTCAGTCGATGAACCAGAGAAGATTTTAGACTTGGTTGCCAACTGCGTGTGAATCTCGATCCCGATAACGACTTCCCAACCGTCAATCAATTTCAACTTTTGAGCTTCAGTCATTATGCATTCTCCTCAGCAATTGCCGCACGTTTGGTATGCCAGTCTGTATTTTGTTGATATTGATGCACAATCGACAACAATTGTGATTCTGACCAATAGTTACCAATCAACTGTAAGCCGACAGGCAAGCTGTCTTTATCAAAACCAACAGGTGCGTTAATGGCTGGTAGACCTGCCAAGTTCACAGCAAGGGTATAGATATCGCCTAAATACATTTCAGTCGGGCTGAGATTCGCACCGATCTTATAGGCTGTAGTTGGTGCTGATGGTGCAGCAATCACGTCAACATTTTCAAAAGCTTTGAGGAAATCTTGCTGAATCAAACGACGTACTTTTTGTGCTTTGACATAGTAAGCATCGTAGTAACCTGCAGAAAGAGCATAGGTCCCGATCAGGATACGACGTTGTACTTCAGCACCAAAACCTTCTGAACGTGAGCGTTTGTACAAGTCCATCAAGTCCACAGGGTTTTCACAACGGTAGCCATAACGTACGCCGTCAAAACGTGACAGGTTTGAAGACGCTTCCGCAGGAGCGATCAAGTAGTACGTCGGCACATAGGCTTCAGTCATGTTGAGATCAATCTCAACCAAGATCGCGCCCATTTCCTCTAACTTTTTCAACGACTCTTCAACGCGTGCTTTTACATCAGCGTCTAAACCTGCCACATTGAAGTATTGCTTTGGAATACCAATGCGTAGACCTTTCACCGCTGTGCCGTTTAGGTTAGCAACGTAATCGTCCACTGCTTTGTTGATTGAAGTCGAGTCTTTGGCGTCATGACCCGCAATCACATTCATCAAGTAAGCACAGTCTTCTGCCGAACGCGCCATTGGGCCGCCTTGATCCAATGATGATGCATAGGCAATCATACCGAAGCGAGATACACGGCCATAGGTCGGTTTTAAGCCGGTTAAGCCGCAGAATGAAGCAGGTTGTCGAATTGAGCCACCTGTATCGGTACCTGTTGCGATCGGCGCAAGATCAGCCGCGACAGCTGCTGCTGAGCCACCAGATGAACCACCTGGAACATGATCCAGTGCCCAAGGATTCGACGTTGCACCGACATAAGAGTTTTCTGAGGTTGAACCCATGGCGAACTCATCCATGTTCACCTTACCTAAAGTCACAAGACCTGCAGCTTTGGCTTTTGCAACCACCGTTGCATCATAAGGAGAAATGAAATTATCCAGCATTTTTGAACCGGCAGTGGTTTTAATGCCTTGGGTACAGAAAATATCTTTGTGGGCAAGTGGAATACCTGCCAGCGTGTGTGCATTGCCTGCTTTCAGTGCCGCATCGGCCGCATTTGCTTCAGCAAGAGCCTGTTCTGCGGTGACCGTCACATAACTTTTTACTTTAGGGTCAATTTGGGCAATACGCTTTAAATAATGTTCAGTCAATTCGCGTGATGAAAATTGGGCTGTTTTTAAGCCTTCAGAGAGTTCACGGATTGATAAGCGATGTAAATCTGTCATATGAAAAATTTCTTTACATTCTAAATATAAAATATTGACTAATCGAATAAATCTTATTCAATTACGCGAGGTACGAGGTACAAACCTGCTTCTGTAGCAGGCGCGACCGCTTGATATTCATCACGATGGTTGCTTTCAGTCACAACATCAGCGCGTAACGGTTGCGGGTTGTCAAATGGGCTCTTTAAAGGCTCAACATCATCGGTATTAATGCCTTTCAAGCTTTCCATCATGCCAAGGATTTTATTTAAACTTTGAGCATATTCAGCAGATTGCGTGTCATTGAGAGATAAACGGGCAAGGTGTGCAATTTGCGAGACCGTTTGCGCATTTAAGTCTGTTGTCTGCTGAGCATCTGATGATGTAGACATAACTTTACCTAATTCAGTATTAAAAAATTTCAAAATATCGTGCGTTATAATAAGCGATTGACTTGTTCAAATCATCACATTTAGTTAAAGTTGCCACCTTGTATTCACACAAAGTTTAATTGAGAACGCCCCCGTGATTCTAAAACGACTAATTGGCTTGTTTTCGCCGGATTTAGCCATTGATTTAGGTACTGCAAATACACTTATTTATGCACCAGGCCGTGGCATTATATTAAATGAACCAACTGTTGTGGCAATTCGCCACAGTGGTTCACAAAAAATTGTTGCCGCTGTAGGTATTGATGCTAAACAAATGTTAGGCCGTACACCAGCGAATATTTCAGCAATTCGTCCGATGAAAGACGGTGTGATTGCTGATTTCGAAGTCACTGAGACCATGTTGAATCAGTTCATTGGCAAAGTGCATGAAAAGCGTTTATTCCCGCCAGCACCGCGTGTTGTGGTCTGTGTACCTTGTAAATCAACCTTGGTTGAACGTCGTGCGATTCGTGAAGCTGTATTTAATGCAGGTGCGCGTGATGTACGTTTAATCGAAGAGCCGATGGCTGCTGCAATTGGCGCAGGTATGCCTGTTGAGCAAGCATGTGGTTCGATGGTGGTTGATGTGGGTGGTGGTACCACTGAAATTGCAATCATTTCATTACAGGGTTGTGTCTACGCTGATTCTTTACGTATTGGTGGTGATGTATTTGATGAGCAAATCATCAATTATGTGCGTAAAGCACACGGTTGTGTGATCGGGGAAACAACAGCCGAAGTCATTAAAAAAGAAGTGGGAATGGCTGTTGCTGACGGTAAGACCCTCGAGATTGAAGTTCGTGGTCGTAACTTGGCAGAGGGTGTACCTCGCGCGATTACCGTGACTTCTGATGAAATCACGCAGGCAATTTCTGATCCGTTACAAAGCATTGTAAGCGCTGTAAAATCTGCACTTGAGCAAACGCCACCTGAATTATCTTCGGATATTGCAGAGCGTGGTATTGTGTTGACAGGTGGCGGTGCATTATTGCGTAACTTGGATAAATTACTTGCACAAGAAACAGGTTTGCCTGTAATTGTTGCAGATGATCCTTTAACTTGTGTCACTCGTGGTGGCGGTAAAGTATTAGAGTTCTTTGACAATCCAAACCACGACATGCTTTTCGTTGGTTAAATCATAAGGACTAGGCGGTGCAACCGAATCTTTTTTCAAGACAACCGCCATCTTTTCGCTCATTTGTCATTGCGGTGATTACATGTTTGGTGGTGCTTTTCTTTGATTGGCGCATGCCTTATGTAATTCAACCTGCAAGGGATGTCTTGTACGCCGCGTATAATCCAATTTATGCGCTGGCAAGCTATCCTGTACTGTCGCGAGAATGGCTTAACCAACAAACCAAATCTGAAGCGCAATTGCGACGTGAAAACACCGCAATGCAAGCTGAACTGCTACAAGCACAAGTCCGCCTCCAAAAACTTTCAGAACTCTCTGCGGAAAATAACCGTTTAAGAGGGCTGTTAGATACGCCGTTAATTATTGATGGACGTATGCAAATTGCTGAAGTGATTGGAACCGATGCAGACCCATTGCGGCATATTATTATCATTAACCGTGGTGCTGTCGATCATTTAAAAGTCGGACAAACAGTTTTGGATGATAAAGGGATTATGGGGCAGATTATTAATGTCTATCCTCATAGTGCACGGATCATGCTGCTCTCTGATAAAGAACACTCATTGTCTGTACGTTTAGAGCGGACAGGTATGCGTGCGATTGTGTCAGGTACAGGTGATTTGGGACAACTCAAAATGGAATATGTACCGACTAGTGCCAATATTCAGGTCGGAGACAAAGTGTTTAGTTCGGGTTTGGGTGAACATTTCCCTGCGGGTTATCTAGTCGGAACCGTGTCTAAAGTCAGTCGTCATACTTCGGGTGAGTTTGCCGAAATTGATGTGAAACCAACGGCGCAACTTGCCAGCGGTCATCATGTGGTGGTTTTATTTTCTGAATCCTTAGCGCAGGAGCAACCGTATGCCGATCGCTAAGCTCAATTATGAAAAACGCAAAGACCCACTATGGATGATTATTTTATCCATTGTGATTGCTTCGGTATTGATGGTTTATCCAATGGCCTATGAGGCTTCAGGATGGCGTCCTTCGATCATGCTTTTGGTCATGCTGTTCTGGATTCTTTACCAGCCCGTCTGGTGCGGGGTCTGGTTTGCCTTTGGTATGGGGCTTTTTGCTGATCTGTTGCTTGATGCACCTTTTGGTCTAAATGCGCTGAGTTTCGTACTCATCACTTTTGGTATCCGTTATTTAATTCGTGAACGTCGTATTTTGACTTTTGGTAATTCCTGGGTGATTGCGGTGATTGCGGCTGTTGTACATATTACATTCTTGTGGATTAGTCAGACCATTGCGGGTACACATTTTTCGATTGCGCGCCATTGGCAACCAGTTGTGACCAGTGTATTGGCATGGCCTCTGGTTTATTATTGTTTACATAAATGGCGCATATAATTCTTGCATCAAGCTCGCCGCGTCGGCAGGAGCTACTACAGCAACTGGGTTTGGACTTTGAAATATTTAGTCCAGATGTCGATGAAGCGGTGCATGATGGAGAAGCGGTTGAGCATTATGTTGAACGCTTAGCCAGAGATAAAGCGCAAGTTGTTTTAAAGAAATATCCTGCTGCAATTGTAATTGCAGCAGATACGAGCTTAAGTTTTGCTGGACAGATTATTGGCAAGCCAGAATCAAAGCAACATGCTTTTAGCATCTGGTCGGCACTTTCTGGACAATGGCACGATGTCTATTCTGGCATTTGTGTGGCAACTGCGACTCAAATATTGAGTACTGTGGTCAGAACGCAAGTTGAGTTGCAGCAACTCAGTCATGCAGACATGGAACAATATTGGGCCACGGGTGAGCCGATAGGCAAAGCGGGTGCATACGCAATACAGGGTATTGCAGCGCAGTATATTCCGCAAATCCGAGGCAGTTATAGTAATGTCGTTGGTTTGCCTTTGCATGAGACAGCACAGTTATTAGAAAGGGTTAAAGCACTACGCTGACACTTTCGGGTATAAGAATTTTTATAAAAGTTTTGAGTTTGTTATGGCAGAAGAGTTGCTGATTAACGTCACGCCGATGGAATGTCGTGTGGCATTGATTGAAAATGGTACGGTCAATGAATTATTCGTTGAGCGAACTGTAAAACGTGGGTTAGTGGGTAATATTTACAAAGGCAAAGTCGTACGCGTATTGCCGGGTATGCAAGCTGCCTTTGTCGATATTGGTTTGTCTCGAACCGCTTTTTTGCATATTAACGATATGGTGTGGTCGCGTTCGCAGCCGACTCCAAATGTCTTTGAGTTATTACATCCTGGGCAAATGCTGACCGTCCAAGTCATGAAGGACATGTTGGGCACCAAAGGTGCGCGCCTGAGTACTGATCTTTCCATTCCATCTCGTTATCTGGTGTTGATGCCGTATGGTAACCATATTGGGGTATCACAGCGAATCGAATCAGAAGATGAACGTGATCGTTTACGTGGCATCATTGAGCATATTCAGGCAGAACATAATTTACCGGGTAGTGTGATTGTTCGTACTGCCGCCGAAGGGGTGGATGAAGCCGCAATTGCGCAGGACATGTGCTATCTCAGTAAGTTGTGGGAATTTATCCAGCGCAAGCAAAAAGAAGCGGCAACAGCTGAACTGATCTTTGAAGAATTACCTTTGCCACAACGCATCGTACGTGATCTTGCCAGTGATGAAACCGCGAAGATCTATGTCGACTCGCGTGAGATTCATGGCAAGCTCAGCGAATTTGTTGATGAGTTTGTCCCGACCATTCAAAACCGTTTAATCCATTATCCGGGTGAAAAGCCACTTTTCGACTTGTATAACGTTGAAGAGGATATTCAAAAAGCCTTACAAACGCGTGTCGCACTGAAATCTGGTGGTTATCTGATGATTGATCAGACTGAAGCCATGACCACCATTGATGTAAATACAGGCTCGTATGTTGGTGGGCGCAGTTTAGAAGACACCGTATTTAAAACCAATATGGAAGCGACCCAAGTGATTGCAAGACAGTTACGTCTGCGCAATTTGGGGGGCATTATCATTATTGATTTTATCGACATGCAAGAAGCTGAGCATCGTGAAGAAGTGATGCGTCAGTTTGAACGCATGTTGGAACGTGATCACGCCAAGACCAAAATTACTCAGGTTTCTGAGCTTGGTCTGGTCGAAATGACCCGTAAACGCACGCGTGAATCTTTGGAGCATTTGCTCTGTGAATCCTGTCCAACCTGCCAAGGGCGAGGATATGTGAAGACTGCAGAGACAGTATGTTACGAGATATTTCGAGAGATATTACGTTATGCGCGTGCATTTGATTCCAAGGGTGGCTTTACTGTCGTTGCACATCCAGCAGTGATTGATCGTCTATTAACAGCAGAAGCCCCAGCTGTCGCGGATTTAGAACATTTCATTAATCGTGTGATTAAATTCCAAGTGGAAAATCTATATACGCAAGAGCAATACGATATCATTTTAACCTAAAGTTGTAACAAGATTTCGCTTAAGCCTTGTTACAACTGAAATTTTACTTTCTATCACGAATTTTAAATACTAGAACCATAAAATGAGCCATAGGTACTTTTAGGTCCCTTAGCAAATAATATGAGGTATATAACCATGAATGTGAGTGAAAGATTAGTGAACCACGGTTTCAAGCATGTTTTGGACAGTAATCCTGTAAATACATGTTATATGGTCGACAGCCAAGGTAAAGAAGTTCAGATTACCACGGCAATGATTCGTTCAGCCTGCCATCAACTACTACAACGTTGCCGCACAATCAAAAAATAAGGGGCCACTGAAAGCCCCTTAATTTTTTCTCTATGATTAATTCGCCACTTTTTGTGGTAAATCTTGAATTGCTTGTTCAAAGCGTTGAATTTCTTCTTCTAAATGGGTGAGTAGATTTTGCATTTTTGGTAAAGCATTACGACATGCAATTAGACCCACTTCCAGTTTATCTAAATAACTAGTCATAGTGATATTCAGTGCCTGTCCATCCATCACAATCGATGCAGGATAGAGCGCATCGAGCTTCGCCCCATTCCAATACAAAGGTTCACGTGGGCCTGGGACATTGGAAATCACCAGATTAAATGCCTGACGTTTAGGCAGCATGCCTGACGCAATATTTAAACCTGCTGGTCCATACACCACCGCACTATAGTTCAAGATTTCATTGGCAGTCATACGACTAAAACGCTGTTTTGAGTTTTGTACGCTGCGGCGAATAATTTCTAAACGCTCAATTGGATCTTCAATATGGGTCGCCAGATTTGCCAAAATCATGGTAATACGGTTACTGACATCTGAATCATCAGTACGCAGTGATGCAGGGACCATCGCAATCAGCGGTTTCTTTGGCAGACTATTGTGGCTAAGTAGATACTCACGTAAAGCGCCAGAGCAGACGGCTAAGATCACATCATTCAGTGTTACGCCCAATGATTTGGCAATATGACGGAAACGACCAAGCTCAAACGATTGAGCAGCAAAACGACGTGAAGAACTTACTCGTTGGTTCAAAATCGAGGGTGGGGCTTGAAAGGTCGAGACATAGTCTGGATTTTTGCCCATTTCTCTAAATATGGTTTGAGACAGTTCCTGCATGACTTTAGGCGCAACTTCAAGCTGCGATTTAATCCCTTCCATCACACCTTTGATTTTGCTGACTGTTGGTGGTTTTGGCGCTTTGAGACGTTTGGTTCGTTTGCCTTCTACACACCACAATGGCACCACATGCTTTTCATTTGGATCTTGCGAAAGTGATTTTTCAATCAGACGCATACCTGCGACGCCGTCTACCATGGCATGGTGAATCTTGAAATACATGGCAAAACGGTTGCCTTCAATGCCTTCAATAATGTCACAGGTCCAAAGTGGTTTGGCACGATCAATTAAAGAGCTATGTTGCTGTGAAATATAAACCAGTAATTCACGGATACGCCCTGGATTGGGTAGTGCAATATGGCGGAAGTGGTGGTCGAGATCAAATTCGCTGTCTTCACCCCAGAATAAACCATTCAGTTGATTGTTAAATGGCGGTACAGGGATACTTTTTGATTGGCGAATTTCATTGACGAGATCGTGCACAAACGTCGGTGACGCATTCTCTGGAAGCTCAAATAAAAACAAGCCACCTACATGCATAGGCTGTTGTCTTTTCTCTAGCGAGAGAAAGATAAAATCAATGGGGTGTAGTGGGCGCATAGCAGATCTAGCCTCTCATCGCATTTTTTTCTAAGATACTCTCTAGGAGCTCTTATTAGAATTATTGGAACCGTTCTGCGCAGTATATACTGTTTGTTCTGGTTAAAATATGACTTTAGACAAGCGAGTCAGGAAAAATAAAACCACTGACGAATCAGTGGTTTTAATATACCAAATCTGTAATTGATTATTTTTTAAGGTTACCCGCATGCAAGCCACATTCTTTATGCGTAGCCTCTTCCCACCACCAACGACCTTCGCGTTCATGTTGATTTGGCAGTACCGCGCGTGTACATGGTTCACAACCGATTGAAATAAAACCACGTTCGTGCAATGGGTTATATGGAATTTCCATCATGCGGATATAACTCCAGACATCAGCACTGCTCCAATTCGCAAGCGGGTTATATTTGATCAACTGCTTGCCTTCACCAGAAAAACCTGCATCAGCTTGAACTACAGGCACTTCACTACGCGTTGGACTTTGATCTTTACGTTGTCCGGTGATCCATCCATCCAAAGTTGCCAGTTTTTTACGTAAAGGTTGTACTTTTCGAATTCCACAGCATTCCTGATGCCCATCTTCAAAAAAGCTGAATAAGCCTTTTTCGGTCACGAATTGCTGAACAGCAGCAGACTCTGGGAAACAAATTTCAATATCGATCTTATAGTGCTTACGAACTGTTTCAATGAATTGGTAAGTCTCTGCATGTAAACGTCCCGTATCTAAACTAAAAACACGGAAGGGCTTACCTAGACGAGAAGCAATATCAATCAAAACAACATCTTCTGCGCCTGAAAAGGAAATCGCGATTTCACCTTCTTGGCTTAACGCAAGTTCTAAAATTTCTCGTGGCGATTTATCTGCATATTCAGCAGCGAGCGCATCTACAAGGTCAATAGTCGGAATAACAGTCATGGATGTTCCTGGCGATAGGCTTGGGCACAATTGTAAATCATTCGAAGCAAAGCAGCGTGCTTGTCATTGATTTTAATCTTGCAGAATAAAATGATTTTATTCAACAACAGCGCAAAAATTGAATAATCTTAGTGCTATGATACAGCAATTTTTAACCAACATTGGAAGCATTCATGGAAATCGTATGCCTAGATCTTGAAGGGGTGTTAGTTCCAGAAATCTGGATTAACTTTGCAAAAAAAACAGGGATTAAAGAACTCGAAGCCACCACACGTGACATTCCAGATTACGATGTACTGATGACACAACGTCTGAATATCTTAAAACAGCACGGCTTGGGATTGAATGATATTCAAGCTGTGATTGCAGATATGGGACCATTTGAAGGCGCGAAAGAATTTGTTGAATGGGTGCGTACCCATTTCCAATTGATTATTTTGTCTGATACATTTTATGAGTTTGCGCATCCATTAATGAAGCAATTGGGATGGCCGACCATTTTCTGTCATAAGCTTGAAACTGATGAAAATGGCATGATCACCGCATATAAATTACGTCAACCTGATCAAAAGCGTCAGGCAGTGAAAGCATTGCATGGCTTGAATTTCCGTGTCATTGCAGCAGGTGATTCATATAACGATACTACGATGCTCGGTGAAGCGGATCATGGTTTCTTATTTGATGCACCAGCCAATGTGATTGCCGAATTTCCGCAATTTCCACCATTGCATGGTTATGACGCATTAAAACAAGCGATTCGTTCGGTATCGCAACGTGATATTCCTGAATAATGAATTCTCCTCAGCTTTCTTTTAAGTACGTTGGGGAAAATTGAAAAATAAAAGGCGCTAAATAGCGCCTTTTATTTTGGGTCGATAGTTAGAATTTATACCCAATCTTTAAACCATAAGCGATGGCATCATTATTTTCAAATTCAGCCACATAACCTGGTGTATTGAATTGTGAACCTGACTGTGCTTTGGCATCGCCGAGCCAGAAGTATTTCACGCCACCCGCAATAAAGGTTGCAGGCGTAGGACTATATTGAACACCGATACCGACATTCCAATAGCCTTCTGTTGGACCTAATGTCGTCACAGGGTTACCTGCACCAGAGTCCCAACCTACCGATAAATTACCAGCCCATTGCTCATTCAGTTTACGACCGACACCCGCAGTAATCGAGTATTGATCTTCAGTATAGGCAACCAGATCAAAACCGTCTTTTTTACCTGTTGAAGCAACGATTGGCGGTAAAGTTGAAGCAGCACCAAATTTATATGGACGAATGGCAAAGTCTTTCCAGTTCACCCAGCGTAAATTCGCAAAGGCAACCGTGTTTTCCATAATCCCTGTTTGGAAATCAAGATTAACTGACTGAGGGGTGGTGATTTCAGTTGTACCCTCTGAATGATTAATTTTATTTAAAATCGCATCAAAACCCGCATTGCCAGTCATACCCGCAATGCCATGCGTTTCATAGGCATTCATTTCATGTTTGATTTTGGCGCGGTAAGTCAAAGATGCTTTGAGCGCAATTTCAGGAACTTGATAAACAACACCCGCTAACCAGCCGACAGCTTCATCTTTACCTGTTTTAAAGTCATAACCGCTGTAAGCACTATAGCTTTGACCACGTAATAGCACAGTACTGTCTAAGGTTTGATAAACTGCCCCCGCGTAGAGGTTCCAGTTTTGTGTTGGTTGGTAACCGAATAACAGGTTTAAGTTTTCAGTATCTACGGTAACGGAAGTACCACCTTTAAATGGTAGAGGTCGACTTTCGATAAAGTTACTTTTGCCCGTATATTCAGCATCAGCACCATAAGGTTGGTCATAGATCAAACCAATCGAGAATTTGTCGGTTGCTTGAATTTTTAAGGCAGCATTTGGCGAGTAGTAATGATTTGCCATATTGCCAGTATTGTTTTGTGATGTGTCCTGACCTGATACATTGGGATCAAGAACCGTAATACCCGCTTCAAAATAATTATTTGGCTGTAAAAAAGCGGCAATAGACTGGCCTGAGCGATCCAGTGCTGCGGCAAATGTTGTCGTTGTTGGAACTAAGCTAAGTAGAAGAGCCGTTTGAATAGCATTCAGCTTCATTAATATGTTCTCTCAAATCACTTTGTAACAGAATGGCGCGGAAAGTAACATAATTTTTATGCGCTTAAATATTTTACAAATGTCAATAAATGAACTGATGAGGTCACGAAAAATGGTTGAGCATTCAAGTTTTATCTTGGTGTTTCTATGATTTGAAATGAATATTGAATTTTGATCTATAGTTTTGATTTTATTTATTAAAGCACAATAAAAAAGGCCATCCGAAGATGACCTTTCTTTTATAAATTCTAATTAGAATTTATAACCAATTTTTAAACCGTATGCGATTGCTTTGTTATCTTCGAACTCAGCAACATAGTCATTACCGCCAGCTTGAGCACCGGTTTGCGCTTTGGCATCACCTAACCAGAAGTACTTCACGCCACCCGCAATAAAGGTTGCAGGAGTAGGGCTATATTGAACACCTACACCTACGTTCCAATAACCTTCTGTTGGACCAAGTGTAGTTACAGGGTTGCCTGCACCAGAATCCCAACCTACCGAAACGTTACCCGCCCATTGATCGTTGAGTTTACGACCAACACCCGCATTTACAGACCATTGGTCATCAGAGTATTCAACTAAGTTAAAGCCATTTGGACGACCAACTAGGCCACCGACAGCTTCTGAAACTTTGCCAAATTTATATGGACGAATAGAGAAATCCTTCCAGTTCACCCAACGTACGTTTGCAAATGCAACTGTATTTGCCATGATGCCTGTTTGGAAATCTAAGTTAACAGATTGAGGTGTGGTGATTTTTGTTTGACCTTCCAATTGGTTGGCAGCAACTGCTTTACCAATTGTTTGCTGAATCGCACCAGCTTGAGCTGCAGTTAATTGACCAGCTTGAACTAGCTGTGTAATTGCACCACCTAACATTGCAGAATTTGCACCAATAGCATCTGCAAGTGCAATGGTTTCATTCGCATTGATTTTATGATCAATTTCAGAACGGTAGGTGATAGACGCTTTAAGTGCAATTTCAGGGATTTGGAAAGCAGCACCTGCTAACCATCCAGCAGCACCATCTTCTGGAATCGATGCATCGTAACCATTATAGACGCTGTACGCTGAACCACGTAAATTCACACTTCCTTTAATCGTTTGGTATACACCACCACCGTAAAAGTTAAAGTTTTCAGTTGGTTGGAAGCCGAAGATCATCGAGATATTTTGGCTATCAACTTCAACCGATGTTCCGCCTTGAGTTCCACCTAATGCGCCAGTTGTAATTGGTAAGCTACCAAGAATTGGATCTGAAGGGCTTGCTACGAATACGTTATTGCCTTTGTATTGAGCATCTGCACCAAATGGCTGATCATAAAGAAGACCAAAAGAGAATTTATCAGTCAATTGAAGTTTTAATGCAGCACTCGGGAAATAGTAGTCATCACCCATATCGCTAATATTACGAGTTGTTTTTGAAGTGCCTGCTTCTTTACCTTTAACTGTCGGATCTAGAACCGAAATACCCGCTTCAAAATAGTTGCCCGGTTGTAAAAAAGCAGAAATGGATTGACCTGAACGGTCTAACGCAGCTGCAAAAACTCCAGTTGCAGGTAGCGTTGCTAAGATCATGGCAGTGCTAAGATGTTTTAATTTCATTGTAATCTTTCCTTGAACTTCAAGATTCTTAAGTGTTAAGAAGCTATGATCTGACAACAAAAAAGTTATCTATCGTGATTGGCTATAACTTCATGTAACAAAAATACCATAATTAAAATAAGAGTAAATGTTCTAAATGAACTAAACAGTACGCTGGTTTAGATGAAAATGGATAAAAATAAATCTTAAAAAATTTATATACATATGTGTTTTTATTTGTAAAATAATGATAAATATAAATTATTATTTTAAAATAATAATCGTTCTTTTTTGCATTTTTCCAAAAAAAGTTTTTTATTTGGTCAAAGATTTTTTGTAAAAAATGAGATTTATTTCTCCATATTTTCTTTTTAGCTAAAAATTTCAGCGTATTAGAACAAAGTTGAATAATTTTACGCAGAATTTACGTTTCCTGCTTTTTTCAATATAGAGAATTTACGTTCCCAATTTCCATACTAAAGCTGAACTATTTTTAAATGGCATATGCTATGTGGGAATTTATTTCTGTATTTGTCTTTTCATTACTGCTTGCGTATCCGCTAGGGGCTTATCTTGCCGATGTGATGCAAGCAAAGCCAATGAAAAGTGACGCGTTGTTTAAATGGATTGAGCAACCAATTTATGCTGTGCTCGGCGTCAAGCGTAGAGGGATGAACTGGCGGCAATATTTGGTCGCTTTTGTGCTCAGCAATATTTTGCTGCTGGGTGCAAGTGTCACCATTTTGATGACTCAGGCATGGTTACCACTGAACCCTGATCATATTCCAAATATGAACTGGGATTTGGCATTGCATACCACCATTTCATTCTTGACCAATACCAACCAGCAACATTATTCGGGACAGGCCCAACTGTCTTATCTATCCCAAATGACGGTGATTGTCGGATTGCAATACTTGTCGCCAATTATTGGACTTGCCTTATTGGTGGCGATGTTGAGAGCTTTATTCTTGCAATCAGGTCAACAAGAGGGTTCAGATCAAAACATATGGGATCGTATCAATCTTGGTAATTATTGGATGGATATCATTCGTCCATTATTTCGATTCTTTATTCCGCTTGGCTTGATTTTTTCTTTGCTACTCACTTTTCAAGGTGTTCCAGCAACATTATCAGCTGGCCCAACAGTACAAGTTTTGGATCAAACGGCAGAAGTTAAAACTCAGCATATTCCACTCGGTCCAGTTGCACCCATGGTGGCAATTAAGCAGTTAGGCAGTAATGGTGGGGGGTGGTATGGTCCGAATAGTAGTGTGCCTTTAGAAAATCCAACGCCGTTATCCAATGTGATTGAGATGATCGCGATCTTGCTGATTCCATTGTCTGTGGTGTTTATGGTGGGGCGTTTTATCCAACGTAAGAAATTGATGTGGATGATTTTTGGCACCATGTTACTCATGTCATTGGCTTCAACCTCATTAACGTTGTGGACTGAAAAGTCTTCTTTGATTCCAAACACGGCATTGATGGAAGGTAAAGAAGTCCGCTTTGGTACAGAGGCATCGGCACTGTGGGGGAGTTTGACCACCCAAGTGAATAACGGCTCAGTCAATATGATGCATGACTCCGCCTCACCACTGACGGGACTGGTGGAACTGTGCAATATGTTAATCAATGCCATTTGGGGTGGGATCGGCTGTGGTCTACTGCAGTTCTTTATTTATCTATTCCTTGCAGTATTTATTGCAGGCTTGATGACGGGACGTACCCCTGAATTGTTTGGCCGAAAAGTTGAAGTGACTGAAATTAAGTTATTGGCTTTGGTCATTCTACTGCAACCCGTGGTGATTCTTGGCTTAACGGCGATTGCCATTGCATTTCCATCGATTACAGGGAATTCAAACCCTGCTTTCCACGGCATTAGCCAAGTGTTTTATGAGTATGTCTCTGCTTATGCCAACAATGGTTCGGGTTTTGAAGGTTTAGGCGATAACACCCTGTGGTGGAATCTGAGTGCCAGTGTCGCGTTATTGGCAGGTCGTTATAGCGTATTGATTATCCCTGTGTTGATTGCAGTCAGTTTGGCAACTAAGCCACAAGCAACCGAAAGCAAAGGCTCTTTACATATTGAATCCCCAACTTTTGCTTTGACCTTGATTGGGATCGTGTTGATTCTCACCTTATTGCAATTCATGCCCGTGTTGGTCATTGGGCCAATTGCTGATTATTTATCTATGCTATCTGTGAAAGTTTAAGCGTGGAGCGACAACAATGAAACATTCAAATGCGACACAACAAATGGATATTTTGAATAAAGAAATTATTCAGCAAACTTTTCATAAACTGTTGCCACAGTATGCTTTTAAAAATCCAGTGATGGCCTGTGTCTGGGTGGGTACAATCTTAACGATTGTCGCAACCTTGATGGGGAGTACCAGTTTCGGTTTTGGTCTGCTGTTGAGTCTGATCTTATTGGTGACAGTACTATTTGCTAATTATGCAGAAGCGGTTGCTGAGGCCAAAGGGCGTGGGCAAGCTGCATCTCTACGTCAGGCCCGTGAAAATTTAACCGCAAATTGTATCCTCGATTTAAATGCGGTACCGAAGACTATTTCTGCCAATCTGCTTAAAAAAGATGATCTTGTCATCGTCAAAGCTGGTGAAATTGTTCCTGCGGATGGCGAGATTATTCAAGGCTTTGCGACCATCAATGAATCTGCTGTTACAGGGGAGTCTGCGCCCGTATTGCGTGAAGCCAATACGGATCGTTCAGGTGTGATTGGCGGCACTAAGGTTTTGTCAGATGAAATTATTATTCGCGTGAGTAATGAAGCTGGTCATAGTTTCCTAGACCGTATGATTGCCTTAGTTGAAGGTGCCAATCGCCAAAAGACACCGAATGAGGTTGCGTTAAGTATTTTGCTCAACATTATGACCATTACTTTTATTGTGGTGGTGGCAAGCTTACCCTTTATTGGTTCAATGGTCGGGATTAAAATCAGCATCGTCTTGTTGATTGCTCTATTGGTATGTTTGATTCCAACCACAATTGGGGGCTTGCTCCCTGCGATTGGGATTGCTGGGATGAACCGTGCTTTAAAAGCCAATGTCTTAGCCAAATCAGGGAAAGCAGTTGAAGTTGCAGGTGATATTGATGTGCTGCTATTGGACAAAACCGGCACGATTACCTATGGCGACCGCCAAGCGACAGCTTTTTATCCATTGGCTGGTGTGAGTCCAACTGAATTACGTCAAGCCGCAATGTTGACGTCTTTCGCTGACCCAACCCCTGAAGGTAAATCTGTGGTGAGTTTGGGTAAAGAAATGGGCGAGAGCATTCGTGAGCCTCAAGATGCAGAATTTATCCAGTTTAGTGCATCAACACGTTTGTCTGGTGTGGACTTAGCGACTGGACAAAAGATTCGTAAAGGTGCTGTCGATGCCATCCTTAAATTTACCAATCAAGAGATCAAAGACAACATTGAACTCAAAACTCGTGTCGAGCAAGTGGCTTCTAAAGGTGCAACACCACTCGTCGTCGCTTCAAATCACAGTATTTTAGGGGTGATTGAGCTATCAGATGTGATCAAGCAGGGTATTAAAGAACGTTTTGCGCTGTTACGTGAGATGGGTATTAAAACCATTATGGTTACAGGTGACAATCCGTTGACTGCAGCAGCGATTGCAGCAGAAGCGGGGGTGGATGATTATATTGCAGAAGCCAAACCTGAAGATAAATTGGCTTGTATCCGTAAAGAACAAGCTGCGGGTAAACTGGTGGCAATGGTCGGTGATGGTACCAATGATGCACCTGCCTTGGCACAGGCAGACATTGGCTTAGCCATGAACTCAGGCACTCAAGCCGCGAAAGAAGCTGGCAATATGGTGGATCTGGACTCTGACCCAACCAAGTTGCTGGATGTAGTTGAAATTGGGAAGCAGCAATTGATTACCCGTGGCGCCTTAACCACCTTTTCTTTGGCAAATGATGTCTCCAAGTACTTTGTCATCTTACCTGCATTGTTTGCAGTGGCGATTCCACAACTTGGGGTGCTGAATATTTTGCAACTCAGTAGTCCAAGCAGTGCAGTAATTTCAGCCTTGATTTTTAATGCACTGATTATTCCAATGTTGATCCCATTGGCTTTAAGAGGGGTGCAGTTTAAACCTGCCAGTGCATTGCAATTGTTACGCCGTAATATGTTGATTTATGGGGTAGGTGGGGTGATCTTTCCGTTTATCGCGATCAAGTTGATCGACCTTATTGTGTCATTGTGGATTTAGGAGTGAGAAATGAATACTTTATTGAATCATCAGCAATTGAATCAACAGGACTTGGCATTATCGGGCCAAGGACATTCAGTTCTACGCCCAAGTCTTGGTCTGATAGCCGTGGGTTTCTTAATTGCAGGGGTGCTGTATGCTACGGCTAGTGTTTCTATTGCGCAGCTACTCTTTCCAGTGCAAGCCAATGGCAGCTTAATCGAACTGGATGGCAGAATTGTGGGTTCTCGTTTGGTGGGGCAAAATTTTGTTGGTGAACAATATTTCCATGGTCGTCCCAGTGCGGTAAGTTACAATGTTGATGGAATGGCAGGTAGTAACTTGGCGGTCTCTAATCCTGACTTACAAAAACAAATTAAGGACAGAACTGTGCAATTTGCCCAGAATAATCATATTTCAGAACAGCAGGTGCCGAACGATATGGTGACCGCATCAGGCAGTGGGATTGATCCTGATATTTCACCTGAGAGTGCATTATTACAAGTGAAACGGGTGGCACAACAACGCCATTTAGCAGAGCAGCAATTGCGAGATTTAGTGCAACAACAGATTCAGCCTGCTCAGTTTAATCTCTATGGGCAAGCACGAGTCAACGTTCTAGAGCTGAATTTAGCCTTAGATCAATTGTCATCGAACACACGTTAATAGAGCGCACTTATGCAGATTGACCGTAATCATAAAGCAGATGCATGGCTTGCAAATAGCCAGCGTGAACAGTCTGGACGTTTGACCATTTTCTTGGGTGCAGCACCTGGCGTAGGCAAAACCTATGCCATGCTGACCCGAGCGCATGAACTGATGCAACAAGGGCAGCATGTGATGGTCGGGGTGGTCGAAACCCACGGTCGATCTGATACCGAGCGTTTGATTCAAGGACTCAATGTTATTCCAAGAAAGGCTGTGGAGTATCAAGGCCGTATTTTGGAAGAGATGGATCTTGATCAAATTCTTAAATTAAAGCCTGAAATTGTGTTAGTGGATGAACTCGCACACCGCAATGTTCCGAATAGCCGGCATGAATATCGCTGGCAAGATGTCAATGAACTGTTGGATGCAGGGATTGATGTTTATAGCACTTTAAACATTCAACACCTGGAAAGCCTGAATGATGTGGTCTATCAGATCACGGGCATTCGGGTTAGTGAAACGGTTCCTGACGCATTATTAAAACGTCTGAAAGACATTCGTTTGGTTGATTTGCCCGTACCTGAGTTATTAGAACGCATGAACCATGGCAAGATTTATTTTGCTGATGTTGCTCCTCAAGCATTACAAGGATTTTTTAAACCTGCACATTTAACCGCTTTACGGGATTTAGCGATTCAAACCGTTGCAGGGCAAGTTGAAATTGATTATCGGGAAAAATTTGTTGCACAAGGGCAGATTATCCCGATTCAAAATCATGTGATGTTAGCAATTGATGGTTCTGAGTTTTCTGAGGATTTGGTTAGGCGGGCACATCGTATCGCAGAGAGACGCAATGCGATGTGGAGTGTAATTTCAATTCAAAAGAGCCAGAAAACAACAACACAAACCTTAGCCGTAACCAAGGCATTTAACTTGGCGCGGAAACTCGGTGCAGATACCTATTTGTTACATAGCAATCATATTGCATCGACCATTTTACAGGCGGCCTATGATTATGGTGCATCCAATATTTTACTCGGTAAAAGTCCTCAAAAATCGTTTTGGCAGCGTCTGTTCTCAGACCATATTGCTGATCAACTTTTAGAAAAACAGCACCCTTTTGAGATCACCTTCGTTCAACCATTAAAAACGAAATCTAATGAACCGAAACCGCAGATAGATAGCACACGCGTATCGTGGTCGGCACAAGCACTGGTTTTTAACCCACGTGAGATCATTGAAAGTAGTTTGATTGTCTTATTGGGCTTAATTGCGGCAACAGTGAGTGATCATTTTATTGGGTATAGCGAATTGGCTTTGATTTTTGTGGTCACCGTGTTGGTGGTTGCGATGCGGGCGCGGATGCTGATCACCATTTTGAGTGTGGTGATTTGTTTCTTGCTTTATAACTACTTCTTTATTGAACCTCGATTTACCTTGCGCATTAGTGCTGAACGTGGCGTGATCACCATTGTTATCTTTATTGCTTCGGCCTTGTTGGTGGGGCGTTTAGCCAATCAATTACGCGCTCAGGTTCTTAGTTTACGTGCTGCCAACTCAGTGTCTTTACAAATGCAAGAGTTGGAGCGGAAGTTATCTAGCTGTGTCGATATTGAACAGGTTTTAAATATTGCCAAACAACATTTAGAGAGTTGTTTAAATGCAACAGTGTGGTTGAGAATTGGCACACAGGAGTTAGGCGATAGCAGTGTGTTGAATGAAAAAGATCAAATCGCGGCCAATTGGACCCAGAAAAATGCCAAGCCTTGTGGGCGTTTTACCAATACGCTAACCCAATCCGAATGGTGGTTTAATCCACTAAATCTGGTGGGAGGCTATGGGGTGATCGCACTTCGATTTAATCAAAAAACAGAAACAATCAGTTTTGAGCAGCAACGGTTGGCGGAACTGATGATTGATGATATTGCACAAACCACGTCACGGGTACAGTTGTCTTTACAGTTAGAAAACTCCCGTGTGGTAGCAGAAACTGAAAAATTACGTTCGGCATTATTGTCATCTGTCTCTCATGATCTACGTTCCCCCTTGGCTGCAATGATCGGATCAGCAGATAGTCTGAAATACTATGGTGAGCAGATGCCAGCAGAGGATCGTGAAAGTTTATTGGACACCATTCATGTTGAAGGTGAGCGTTTGGATCGTTATATTCAAAATCTGCTGGATATGACCCGATTAGGTCATCAGGGTTTAAGTCTAAGTCGTGACTGGATTGGTGTAGAAGAACTGATCGGATCGGCGACACAGCGACTGAAGCGCTATCAGCCCAAGATTAATATTGACGTTACAATGGCAGATGACTTGCCACAATTATTTGTGCATCCGGCCTTGATTGAGCAGGCCATCTTTAATGTGTTGGAAAATGCAGCCAAATTTTCACCTGATGATGTGCCGATTGAGGTCAGGATTTATCAAGAAGATCAGTTCCTACAAATTGATATTATAGATCAAGGCATCGGAATCCCAGAAGATGAGCGAGAGCAAATTTTTGATATGTTCTATACCATGCAACGTGGTGATCGGGGCAAAACGGGAACAGGTTTAGGTCTTGCTATTGTTAAAGCGATTATTGGGGCGCATATGGGCAGTATCGAAGCACTCGCAGGGACATATGGTCAGGGCACCTTAATTAGAATACGATTACCACTTCATCAGGATTAAAACCACTGTTATGCCGCACTCATTTAACTCACCAGCATCAATTCTGATTATTGATGATGAGCCACAAATCCGGAAGTTTTTGGACATTGCTTTACGTGCACAGGGCTATCAGGTACATGTGGCTGAAAATGGTATGAAAGGATTGGAGAGTTTAGCAACACGTGGCGCTGATCTGTTGATTCTAGATCTGGGTTTACCCGATATGGAGGGACAGGCAGTATTGCTTGAATTGAGACAATGGTCAGACATTCCTGTGATCGTCTTGTCGGCACGTCCAGATGAAAATCAAAAAATTAAACTGCTAGATGCGGGTGCCAATGACTATGTCACCAAGCCATTTAGCATTCAGGAGCTCTGTGCCCGTATTCGGGTGATGTTCCGCAATAAGCCACAACAGGCAGAACACAATCTAATATTTAATGATGGACAGCTTTGGATTGATGTAGCTGAACATACAGCCAAACTGGCAGATGAAGACATCGCTTTAACCAAAAAAGAATTTCAATTGTTGGCACTGTTGATTCGTCATCAAGGCAAAATCGTGACGCAAAAACAAATCATGACTGAGTTATGGGGGATTAGTCATGAAGAGGATACCCACTATCTTAGAATCTTAGTAAAAAAACTCAGAACTAAAATAGGGGATTCCGCAGTGACACCTAAGTACATTTTCACCATTGCGGGTGTAGGGTTACGCTTTGGTGAATAGTGAATTTATTCTATCGTGGTATTCAGCGATTATGATTTTAGTAAAAAATCACCGTATTCTGCACGTAGCTCGGCCTTCACAATTTTCCCCGTACCATTGATAGGCAGAGCATCAACAAAAATCACGGCATCTGGAACCTGCCAAGATGCGATTTTATCGGCAAAATATTCAAGCACATCCTCTTCAGTTAAAGTGGAGTGCTCTTGTTTTACCGCAATTAAAATTGGACGTTCATCCCATTTGGGGTGGCGTGCAGCAATTGCTGCAGCCATACGAATTTCAGGATGGCCGACGGCAATATTCTCTATTTCAACAGATGAAATCCATTCACCGCCTGATTTGATTAAATCTTTGGCGCGATCACGGATGGTCATGTAACCATCAGAATCAATGCTTGCGATATCACCAGTATCAAACCAACCATCTGAAGTTAGAGAATTTTTTTCTTGATTAAAATAGTGATCAACGACCCATGGACCACGAACTTGTAGGTTTCCTTGGGTATGCCCATCATTTGCGAGTGGTGTTATGCTATTTTCATCAACAATACGTAGCTCTATACCAAAAGGCGGACGACCTTGGCTTTGGCGCAATTTCTCAAGTTCTGTCGGATTTAACGAGGCATGTTTTGCTTTGGGTTGATTGGCTGTGCCCAGTGGACTTATTTCTGACATTCCCCATGCATGAATCGTGTCACAATGATAGGTGTCTCTAAATTCACGGATGATAGAGGGTGGGCAGGTTGCACCACCAACCACATTGCGCTGCATACTTTCTAAGCTGCTGCCTATTTTTTTAGCAGCAAGCAATAATCCCTGCCAAATGGTCGGAACGCCCAATGCCACTGTCACTTTATAATCATCAATTAAACGAACCAGGCTATCACCATCTAAATGTGGTCCAGGCAGAATGAGAGAACTCCCGACCATTGCTGCTGCATAGGGAATGCCCCATGCATTGACATGGAACATAGGCACTACTGGCATGACAATATCTCGAGCAGAAATATTTAACGAGTCGGGGAGTGCAATGGCAATCGTGTGCAGTAAAGTCGAACGATGGCTATATAACACACCTTTGGGATTCCCCGTTGTGCCGGAGGTATAACATAAGGAGCTGGGGGTTTCTTCTTTGAATTGTGGCCAATCAAATTCTACCGATTGATCTTGAATTAACGCATCATAAAAAATAACGTTTGGAAGTGCGGTGGCAACGCTTTCATCATAGGCGCTTAAACAGATCAATTTTTCAACCGAAGGAACTTGATCCTTAATTGCACTGATTAATGGCAAAAATGTAATGTCGAAGAAAATAACTTTATCTTGGGCATCATTAATAATAAAGGTCAACTGCTCTAGAAATAATCGTGGGTTAATGGTGTGACAAACATAACCACATCCGGAAATGGCATACCATGATTCTAAGTGACGGCGATTATTCCATGCGATTGTGGCAATACGATCACCCTCTGTTAAATTAAACGCCTTGAAAGCATTTGCTAAGCGTTTACTATTCTGCTGGATGTGTTTCCAATCTGTTGTGCTGAGCTGACCGTCAACTTCACGTGAAAAAATGGCAGTATCTGCATGGTATTTTGCTGCATGCTCAATTAAGTTACTAATCAATAAATCCTGATGTATCATTTTTCCAAACATTTTTTATCCTTTTTTGTGGGTTGATTTGTTCAATTAAGAGGTGAACATGAGCTTGATGTCTTACTGTTTATCGTTACTAGCTGAAATAAAATGATATTGAATAGGCAAATTTAGGGCGAATAATCTATCTAGAGATGTAGCACAGCTTGGCTATGGTGAGAACTTGAGGTCTAGTAAAATGAAAGTAGCATCGAGAAAAATAGTGGTCAATATGAAAGCACATTTTATTCATATTAAAACTCTAATGATCATTTCATCTGATTGAGCCAAGGACTAAGGGAGATTCTCGGTTATTCCAGCCGATTGAACCATAATCATGTATTTATAATGTGCAATATCTATGAGGCTGTTAAATAAATTTTACTATAATTAATAATGGTTTATCGTATTAATAGTGGTGAGCTGTTTTCAGTTTTTTAGTATATACTGGTGAGACTTTTTTATATCTTGCTTATTTGAGTCAAAATGAAAAAATTATTAGCGGTAACAGTATTTAGTACTTTTGGCTTAATGGCCTGCTCAACCACAGAAACATCCAAATCAATTCAAAGCCCGCAAGTGACGGCAGCTGTTCAACAGATTAAATATAACGGGGTGAAAGTACCTGTTTCGATTGGTAAGTTTGATAATCGTTCTAGTTATATGAGAGGTATCTTCTCTGACAATGTGGATCGTCTTGGTGGGCAGGCGAAAACGATTTTAGAAACGCATTTACAGCAAACGGGTTATTTCTCGGTTCTAAATCGTGATAATTTATCTGAACTTAAACAAGAAGTGGGATTCAGCAACAGTACTCAAAGCATTAAAGGTGCACGTTATGTGATCACTGGTGATGTGTCTGAATTTGGTCGCAAAGAAGTGGGTGATCAGCAATTATTTGGGATTTTAGGGCGCGGTAAACAGCAAATTGCTTATGCCAAAGTGAACTTGAATATTGTCGATGTAAAAACCTCAGAGATTGTTCATTCAGTGCAAGGTGCGGGTGAGTATGCATTGGGCGCGCGTGAAGTGCTTGGTTTTGGTTCTACAGCCTCTTATGACTCAACCTTGAATGGTAAGGTGCTTGATCTAGCGGTACGTGAAGCGGTCAACAATTTAGTGACTGATATTCAGAATAATCGTTGGACTGCGCAATAAGACTGGATTGTTCTAAAATGAAAAACATTGTTTGCACCAGTCTGATCAGCATCGGATTGGTCGGTTGTGCTGCTGGACCTCAACCTTTATATAGTTGGGGCTCTTATACACAGCAGACCTATCTGATGTATAACCAACCAGAAAAAGCCACACCGAGCGCACAAATTATCAAGTTAGAAGCGGAAATCGAAAAAGCCAAGGCGAAGAATCTGGCCGTTCCACCAGGCTTATATGCACATCTGGGCTGGTTATCTTTACAAGTGAATAACGCACAAAAAGCCGTGGAATATTTTCAACTGGAACGACAGGTTTATCCTGAATCTACGGTATTGATGAATCGTTTATTGCAGAAGATGAATGCCAATGGAGGAATTACAAAGCCATGATCAAGGCATTTTTAGTTTCAAACCTTCTACTTACAGGCATACTGGTTACAGGCTGTGCATCATCTCCAACAGTGAATAAAGATATGACGGCATATAAACAACATATGCCGAAATCTATTCTGGTGTTACCGCCAGTCAATGATTCCCCAGATGTGAAGGCAACTTATAGTTATTGGCCAACCGTGATTACACCCGTTGCTGAAGCAGGTTATTACGTCTTTCCGATTTCTGTGGTCGACTCGATGTTTAAAGAGAACGGCGTGACCAATGGCCATGATGCACAAAGCATTGCGCCGCAGAAATTACAGGAAATCTTTGGGGCTGATGCCGCACTCTATATTCGAATTAAAGAATATGGTTCTCAGTATCAAGTGATCCAAAGTGTTGCAACCGTCAGTGTAGAAGCAAAATTGGTTGATTTAAACAGCAATGAGACGCTTTGGACGGGTGAGAAAAAGGCTGTTCAATCCAGCAATAGTGGCAACAATGACTTACTCACTGCGTTGGTCGGGGCATTGGTTGAACAAATTGCGGGAAGCTTAAATGATCGGGCTTATCCGTTGGCATCGGTGGTGAATACGCAACTCTTTACCCCGACACAGCATAACCCAGGTTTAGGTTTACTCTATGGACCTCGTTCACCGAAATACCAACAAGATGGTGTTCTAAAGTAATTCATTTTTTCATCTGCAGAATAAAAAAGCCTCTTGATGAGGCTTTTTTATTCTTAAAGATTATTTGATATTTGGGTCACCTTGTTTCAAGAAGAAACGTATGGCCAACTTTTGTACCCAAGTACCGTATGGCGGATAGAACAACTGGGTTGGGAAGAAACGATGACGTGCAAACACTGTTTTAGCATGAGAAAGTTCACGGAAACCTTCTTCGCCATGATAAGAACCCATGCCAGAGTTTCCGATTCCCCCGAAAGGTGCATCGTGGTTGACTACATGCCAGCCCCAATCATTCAAGGTCACGCCACCAGAGTGAGTTTGCTTTAAGACGTAATCACGTTCATTGGCATCGTGGGTAAAGAAATATAAAGCCAATGGTCGCTCACCTGCCTGAATATACTGAATTGCATCATCTACGCTATCGTAAGCAACCACAGGTAAAACTGGGCCAAATAGCTCTTCTTTTAAAATTCGCATCTCTGGGGTGCAATTCAGCACAAGATGCACGGGCATACGACGTGCATCTTGGTCTCGATCATATTCACCACAGGTAATGATTTGAGCGCCTTTGGCTTGGGCATCATCCAAAATATCGAGTAAACGGTTTAAATGACGATCATTCACAATCGAGGTGTAATTGTCATTGTTGCGAATGTTATTGCCATACATACTGGTGAAATTCGTTTGGCATTCTGTAACGAATTGATCCACTTTTTCTTTTGGTACCAGTGCATAGTCGGGTGCAACGCAGATCTGACCACAGTTGGTCGCTTTACCGTGTAAAACGCGTTTTGCAGCATCAGCCAGTGGATAATGACGGCTGATTAAAGCAGGGGATTTACCACCAAGTTCTAAGGTGACTGGGGTTAAATTATCTGCTGCCGCACGCATAACGACGCGACCAATTGCTGGCGAACCTGTAAATACAATATGGTTGAAGGGTAGTGAGGTAAATTGTGCTGGATCAAGGATCTCTTCACCAAAAACAGAAACCTCATCTTCACTAAAAATTTCAGCCAGCATCCGTTTAACCACAGCATTGGTTGCAGGCGTGACTTCGGGTAGTTTGATCATCACCCGATTACCTGCTGCAATTGCGGCAATTAAAGGACCTAAGGCCAGATAAACTGGAAAGTTCCAAGGAACAATGACCCCAACAACACCTTTGGGCTGATACTGCACTCGTAAGCGATTCGATAAAAATAGCAATTCAGTGCTACGTTTGCTTGGTCGCATCCAACGGCGGACATGGCGAATGGCATGTTCTGCTTCAAGTACAGAACCGAGTAAATCCAGCAGTTTTGATTCATCTACAGAGCGTGAACTAAAGTCGGTATTAATTGCAGACGCAATCACATCTTGATAACGGATAATTTGTTTTTTTATTTGCAATAATTTGCGACGTCGATCATCGAGAGCAGGGTAGGGCTGAGCAGTAAAAGCAGCACGTTGTTGCTTGAAAACCGAATGCATATGCTCGGTTGCAGGATCACTGAAGACCTGTGAAGTTGAAAGTGTCATTGTTGCTCCTTTCATGCTTATTAGTAGAATAGACTTTATGATTGATGCGTTTTGTAGTCGATGTTAAATTGAGACAACAAAAAGTAATTTAGTGCCATTATGCATCATCACTTAAGGGATGAGGTGAAAAAATGCGTAAACAAGAGCTGGGCTCAACATTGGTCGAAGCACGTTATGATCAACAACAGATGGCTCAGGGAACACCGATTCTTGGTTTAACTAGTCTGCTAGACGCGATGCAACAACAAGGTTATAGTCTGACAGAACTTTTGGCTGGTACGGGCATTTCTCAGGATGCACTGAATAGTGCAGCTTCCCATATTTCTCCCTATCAAAAATTACAACTGTTTAAAACCATTCAGCGTTTAACCACAGATCCGCTGATTGGTATGCGGGCGGGTCAAAAGCAACGCTTATCCGACTTTGGTGTCTATGGCTATGCGCTTTACGCTTCCCGTAATTTTCAACAAGCAGTGGAGTTTGGTATTCGTCATATCAAACTCGCTGCACCCGTCCTTAAGAAAACCTTTTCAATTCAAAAGCAAGTCGCCATTTTTGAAGGCCATGAGATTATTGCGCTCGGCAAGCTATTGCCTTTGGTCTGCGAGTTTTGGTTTAGTTCGATGCAAAGCTTGATTGAATGTGTTTTGGAAGCGCCATTTCAAGCTAAAAAATTATTACTGCCTTATCCAGCCCCAGAATATGCGGCAGAGTATGAAAAGGTATTTCGTTGTCCTGTCGAGTTTGATGCTGAGGTGATGCAATGGCATTTTGATCTTGATTGGCTTGATAGGCCTTGTCCCAATGCTAATCCGATTACTGCGGATATGTGCCAATCTTTTTGTGAGCGCATGTTAGCAACAGATGACAATGAGCAAGAGCCCGAGTTAGTTCGTACCATTCGACTTATTTTATTAGATGCTGTGGGAAGCTTTCCAACTGCACAACAGATGGCGGATCAATTACATTTATCTAAGCGAACTTTGTATCGTCGTTTGGCAGATGTCGATATCAGTTATCAGGAAATTTTAGATAGTACTAGACGCCGACTTGCCGATGAGTATTTAACAACCAGCTTGAGCATCGATGAAATTGCAGAACGTTTAGGATTTTCTGACACCTCAAATTTTAGAAAAGCCTATCGAAATTGGGTTGGGATTTCACCAAATGAGTATAGGCTACATAAAAATAATGAAATTGAGTTTAAATAAGTCGTTTTATTCTCGGAATATGAATTTTTAATATTATTTTAATATCCTATGATAATAATACTTATTATAATTTGAGAGCAATA
This sequence comes from Acinetobacter gyllenbergii CIP 110306 = MTCC 11365, assembly GCF_000413855.1. Taxonomy (GTDB): domain Bacteria; phylum Pseudomonadota; class Gammaproteobacteria; order Pseudomonadales; family Moraxellaceae; genus Acinetobacter; species Acinetobacter gyllenbergii. Next base: position 53,414 of record NZ_ATGG01000008.1, read on the forward strand.
CAATAAGGGTTATTCTCCTGCTTTTATTTTAACCAGAATAGTAGTTTTGTAAATGAATGATATTTGTTTTAATTATCATTTGTTTAAAAACGTTATTTTTTAATCAAAAATTGCACCATAATATAGCATTAATATTTTGAATAGGTTGTATTTTGTTTGTTTATTACTCGGATGTTTTGATCGATTGATCTAAATTGTTTGATAAAAATATATTAATAATTAAAGTCTTATATTAAAAAGTATATTTGCATACTTTTAAAGTATTTTTCATGTGAATGGCTGTGTTGACTATATAATTAAATTAAATGAATTACCTAAAGTTAAATCGCATAGAATCTGTGCTGGATTAGGGTAGGGTCTACCCATTAATAAAAAATTTATTATGCTAAGGATTGCGTTCAATGCTGACTTTTTTAGGTATCAGCATGATCATGTGCTTTATGTATTTGATCATGTCAAAACGTCTCAGTGCATTAGTTGCATTAATTTTAATCCCATTCATATTCGCCCTCATTGCTTGGGGTCTCGGTTTTTATTTTGACAGTTTGAGTCATATCCAGCTCGCTGAACTTGGCAATACCATGTTAGAGGGGATTAAAAAACTGGCGCCAACTGGTGTGATGTTGCTTTTTGCAATCTTGTATTTTGCATTAATGATTGATTCGGGCTTATTTGATCCTTCGGTCAGATGGATTTTAAAGAAAGTAAAAGGTGATCCGCTAAAAATCACATTAGGTACGGTTTTTTTGACGCTACTGGTTTCTTTAGATGGTGATGGTTCAACCACGTACATGATCTGTGTGGCTGCTATGATGCCGCTGTATAAACGTGTTGGCATGAATCCCCTGATTATGACCTGTTTGATGCTGCTTTGTAGCGGTGTGATGAACTTGACACCATGGGGTGGACCGACTGCGCGTGCAGCGAGTGCATTACAAGTCGATGCCAGTGAAGTGTTTATTCCAATGATTCCATCGATGATTGTGGCTGCTGCTTGGTTATTCTTCTTGGCTTATCTGTATGGCATGTATGAGCGCAAACGCTTAGGTGTGATTGAGTTGGTGGATATCAGCCATGCTGATGATATTTCAATTTCAAAAGATCCAGAAGCACAACGTCCGCATTTACGCTGGTTTAACGGAATTTTAACACTGGTGTTAATGGCGTCTTTGGTGAAAGGGATTTTACCAATGTCGATCCTGTTTATGCTGGGTTTCTGTATTGCATTGGTGGTCAACTATCCATGTGTGAACATGCAGAAAAAACGTATTGCGATGCATGCCGATAGCGTATTAGCAGTGGTAGGTGTAATCTTTGCTGCAGGTGTCTTTACTGGAATTTTATCGGGTACAGGTATGGTTGAAGCCATGTCTAAAGGCTTCGTCGCGGTGATTCCGCCAAGTTTAGGACCTTATTTGGCACCGATTACGGGTGTATTAAGTATGCCTTTAACCTTCTTTATGTCTAATGATGCCTTCTATTTTGGTGTGTTACCGATTCTTGCAGAAGCTGCATCGCATTATGGTATTGCCCCTGTAGAAATCGCACGTGCATCGATTATTGGTCAGCCGATCCATTTATTATCGCCATTGGTTCCTTCAACCTACTTACTCTGTGGTTTGGCTGCAGTAGAAATGGGTGACCATCAAAAATTCACTTTGAAATGGGCATTTATTACCTGCTGCGTATTGATGGGCAGTGCATTAATATTTGGCGTATTCCCATTTTATAATATGTAAATCTAATTATGATGATGCTTTTATATGCATAAATATATAAAAGCATTCATATTTATTCGTTCCCCCTTAATTTTAAATTTTGCTTGAAATAGAGCGAAATAGCGTTTTTTTACTTTTTTTTAGATGGTTAGGAAGATAACAATGAAGATGAAAATTGCTCTCGCAACGATGATGAGTATTGCGACCTGTTCTGCATTTGCAGCACCAAAATTTTATGGAGAAATTGATGCAAGTATTGATTATTTACCAGAAAAAAATGCGAATTCATCCGATCGTGATGTCTGGAAGGTAAGTAGTAATAGTTCATTTCTTGGGATTAAAGGTGAGGAAAAATTAACCGAAAATTTGAGTGCGATTTATTTAGCAGAATGGGCATTTTATGCGGATGGAGATCGAAATGATTGGTCACAACGAAACCGTTTTGTCGGATTAAAAGACGAACGTTTTGGTACGCTTAAAGTCGGAAAACATAATACACCATTAAAAGATTTATCAAGCCCAGTGGATAGCTTTAATAACTATATTGGTAATAAAGCTGACATCACTGGGATTATGACGGGTGAAAACCGTGTCAATAATGTGGTGGTCTATGATTCTCCTGAAATTGCGTTCAATGGTGGTAACGTAGAAGCCAGTGTTTTACTCGCAACAGGCGAAAGTAGAGGCATTGAAGATGACAAGCGTGGTGGTGTGAATGCCGCTGGTCGTGGACTAGGAGATGCATGGTCTGCATCACTCAGTTATAGCCATCCCGTGTTTTTGGTTGGTGTCGGCTATGATAAAGCCATTCCAAGTGATTTCTTGGGACATGGTTTGCTGAATGCAGCAGAGACAGAGACCCAAGTTGAAGAAGTATTTGCAGCAGCAAATACGGTGCGTGTAATTGGTCGTTTAACGCCAATTGAAGGTCTCGCTTTAAAAACGCTGTATCAAACTTCAAAGGTTGCGGATAAAAAAGGGAATGATGCAGGTGCCATCAATATTGATGATTCACAAGGATGGTTGATTGGCGCTGAATACAAGTTACCAAATCAGTCGAAGTGGACTGTAAAAGCACAATACAGCCAAAACAACACCAGCTTTAAAAGCAATGAAGCAGATTTTGATGCTAAGCAATTATTGCTAGGAACTGATTATTCATTTAACAAACAAGTCAAAGCCTATGGTTATGCTGGATACTCAACTTTTGAGCAGGCGAGTGCTAAAGATAAGCAACCGATTGCAGGCACGGGTTTAGAATTTAAGTTCTAATTTTCAGTTGATTAGCATCAATGAATAGCGGAAGTTTCTTCTATTTATTGGTGCTTTTTCCATGAGTTTATATCCATTTTTCATGTAATAGCTCCATTTAATTCTTTAGCAAGATATGAACAATAAACTACAGGAAAAATTAATAATTTCTTCATTATTATCCTGTATATTGAGCGCATTGATCTTCATGGATAGTGCGGATAGAAAAGGAAATGATTTTTAAAGCATTAAATATTTCGTTATTTAATAGTGTAAATTCTTTTGCGAAAGAAAACCCATTGCTTGATCAGCTTGCGGTTTTTTTAGCTGAGGATTTGAATACGGTCTTTATTAGTTTTTTGGTATTTTTGTTGGTCACGCAGTGGAAAATATACAATCTTATATTTGCCAAAGCACTTGTGATTGTCCTGTTTTCTCTGCTGCTAAGTGACATTATTGAATTCTTTTATCATCATCCGCGTCCATTTCAGCTCGATTTAGGACATAAGTTGATTGGTCATGGTTCTAGTTCATCTTTTCCAAGTCAGCATACGCTCACAATCGTGATTATTGCATTTTCTTATTTGTTAGCGGGCTTTAAGAAGATTGGCATTATTGGCTTGATTCTCAGTGCCATTGTGGGTTTAGCAAGAATTTTTGTAGGCGTCCATTTTCCCTTTGATGTGATTGGTTCTTTTGTGATTGGTTTTATGCTGGTCATATCTATCAATTATGTTTTAAAAGCATTGGCAATCAGAATCAGAAGGTTGAAAATCATTCGCATTGCGGATTAGAGATTTAATCGAATCAGAAACGGGGTTTGACTCCGTTTTTTATTGCCTGAGTTATAAGAAATTTATTCGATTTCCCAAAGAGTTTACGCACTGTTTACGTTACTTCTATTGGAGCCTCAACTAAGCTGAATCTATCTATATAACTTGAGCTTTCAGCTATGAGTGCTGTACTTGTTGAGATCAATCATCCATCTGCGCTTAAAAAGTATATTCAAACGGCAATCTGCAACAATGATATTGATGGTGTTACGCTAAAAAAACGATTTATAGAAGAAGTCGAAACTTATTTAAAACATTATCCCAATACCCAGCATGTCGACATTTATTTATGTGATTTAAATGGACACTTACGCGGTAAACGTATTGATGTCGGTTGTCTAAAAAATCTGAATAAAGGCTGTTATTTCCCATTGTCGATTTATGCCATGAGTCTGGATGGGAAAGTGATTGAGGAGACAGGACTTGGCAAATATATTGGAGAGCCTGATCATTTATGTGAACCTGTTTTAGGAACATTAAAACCACATGCGCTTGAGCCCGAAACAACAGCTCAGCTACTGCTCAGCATGAAGGATGATCATCAGCAAGATTGCATATATGAACCTCGTAATATTTTAAAAAAGATGCTCTATCAACTTCACGATAAAAATTACGTTGCTTGCATCGCAGCCGAAGTCGAATTCTATTTACATCCTTTAACTGAATTGTCCGCTGTGCAAGAGTCCACAAGCCAGTGTTTTGATATTAATACCTCTGACACTTATCAACATATTCTGAATGAGATTGAAGCTGTTGCAAAAAGGCAGAATATTCAAATTACGGGAATTGTTTCTGAATCTTCTTCAGGGCAATATGAGATTAATTTGCAACATACAACGGACCTATTGAGCTTATGTGATCAGATTATGTTGCTGAAAAGAACCATCAAGCAGATTGCGAATAAACATGGGCTACGTGCAAACTTTCTTGCAAAGCCTGATATGCATAAAGCGGGCAGTGGTATGCACTTCCATATGAGTCTTTTAGATCAAAAGCAGCAGAATCATTTTAGTTCGGCGCAAGATAAAATCTCTGATAATTTATTAAAAGCGGTGAGTGGATTGCTGTTATTGATGCCTGATTCAATGGCGATCTTAGCGCCTAACTTAAACTCTTTTAGACGTTTTAAACTTGGTCATCATGTGCCGCTTGAAGCCAATTGGGGGTTGAATAATCGTAATGTTGCGATTCGAATTCCATGTTCTGATCAAGAAAATCAACGGTTGGAATATCGTGTTGCGGGAGCAGATTGTAATCCTTATTTGGCTGTGACAATGATGTTGATTGGAACTTTACATGGACTTACCCATCAATTAGATATTCCTAAGCAAGCACATCAGCTAAAACTGAAAAGTGAGCATGTATTATTGCCGACTGAGCAAATGCAGGCATTGCAATTATTCCAAGCCAACTCGGTTTTAATCGAATCCTTAGGTAAGGACTTTGCCACGCTATGGTGTACGCTAAAGCAGGCTGAATATCAAAGTGTTTATAGCCAAATTACAGCTATCGAAAAAAGCTGGGATATTTAGATGACTCATATTGACGATTGGGCAATGCGTAAGAGGGTTGATGGGTTATGCGCTCAGCGGGACTCGAACCCACGTCGGTCGCTTAGGAGGCAACTGCTCTATCCAGTTAAGCTATAAGCGCATAATTTTATGATTATAAACAAAAAAGTGATTGCAGAAGCAATCACTTTTTAATGAAACCGATCAACTGTTAATCTTCAGTTTTACGATTTAAAAATTTATAGAAAATAAACATCAATACAATCCAGATCGGAATCATCAGTACTGATTCTTTGAAGCCTTGTTGCCACATGATGTAGAGCACTACACCAATAAAAGCTAAAACTAAGTAGTTACTGAATGGAGACCACAAAGCTGGGTACGAAGTCTTGATTTGCGCTGTTTTGATATGACGTCTATATTTTAAATGGGTTAAGCTGATCATTGCCCAGTTTAAAACCAGCGCGCCAACAACCACATACATTAAATGTCCAAGCGCATCTTCAGGCACAAAGTAGTTTAACAAGACACAGCCAAAAATAAGGAAAGCAGAGAGAAGGACTGCTGGAACAGGAACCCCTTGCTTATTGGTTTTGGTAAAGATTTTTGGCGCATTACCTTGTTGAGCTAAACCAAACACCATACGGCTGTTGGCATACATTCCGCTGTTATACACAGATAATGCAGCTGTCAGGATAATAAAGTTAAGTAAATGCGCTGCCCAACCAATTCCCATTTGACTGAAAATCATCACGAATGGACTTTTATCTAAGCCACCTAAATCCAGTTGGTTCCAAGGTACAAGAGACAAGAGAATCGCAAGCGAACCCACATAGAACACTAAAATACGAATGACCACTTGGTTAATCGCTTTAGGAATAGTGGTCTTTGGATCTTTGGCTTCTGCTGCGGCCATACCAATCAGTTCAATTCCCCCAAAGGCAAACATCAGGAAAGCCAGCATATAGAACAGGCCATCGAAGCCATGCGGGAAAAAGCCGCCATGTGCCCAAAGATTGCTAAATGAGGCAGTTGAATTGGCATCCGCAGTGAAGAGTAGGAATAAACCAAATAAGATCATAGCAACGACAGCAGTCACTTTGATGATTGCTAGCCAGAACTCTGATTCACCATAGAATTTAACATTGGTCAAATTCACTGCTGTAATCACCACGAAGAAGAATAATACAGACTGCCAAGCGGGGATTTGTGGCCACCAGTAATTAATATATTTACCTACTGCCGTTAGCTCAGTCATTGCCACAAGGATATAGAGCACCCAATAGTTCCAACCTGTGATAAAGCCTGGAAATTTACCCCAATATTTATAAGCAAAATGGCTAAAAGAACCTGCTACAGGTTCTTCAACAATCATTTCACCTAAATGACGCATGATCAGAAAAACAATCAAGCCGCCAATTGCATACCCCAAAATAATAGATGGTCCAGCAGACTGGATAATTTGCGCAGAACCTAAAAATAAGCCCGTACCAATCGCTCCACCCATCGCGATGAGTTGGATATGGCGGTTTTTTAGTCCACGCTGAAGTTGAGAAGAATCGTTGTTCAAAGGACTGAGCTCGACGAGGAATTAACTGGATTATTCTAATAGATTCAAAGATTTTCGCCTAGTAAAAGTACAGTGATGCTATGACTGGAAAGTTGTTTTTAAAAGTCATTTAAAATCATTTATTTGCATGAATATTAAAATGAAAATTGCTGTAAATTTAGACGCTTAAATTCTGTCCTTGTTTTTCCCGACAGACGGATTGGAATTTCTGCCATTGTGAAAGTATGGAAACCGACTCAATATAAGGTCGAGATTTGAGCTCGTATGACCGATCCTAAAACAATTGGTCGTATGGTATTTTTGAATGCCATGCAGTAACTTTAGACTCAAAACCAATCTGCACCAAGAACATGATAAAAGGATGAAATTGACATGAGCTCAGTACCGCAAATCAAAGTCCCTGCAACCTATATGCGTGGAGGCACAAGTAAAGGTGTATTTTTCAAACTGGATGATTTACCTGAAGCGGCACAAGTAGCGGGCAAAGCACGTGATCAACTTCTTCTGCGTGTGATTGGTAGCCCAGACCCTTACGGTAAACAGATTGATGGAATGGGTGGGGCGACTTCAAGCACCAGTAAAACCGTCATTTTGGCAAAAAGTTCGGAGCCAGAACACGACGTTGATTATTTATTTGGGCAAGTATCGATTGACGAACCGTTTGTTGACTGGAGTGGGAACTGCGGTAATTTAACTGCTGCAGTGGGTTCCTTTGCGATTTCAAATGGTTTGGTCGATGCAACGCGTGTTCCTGAGAATGGCATTTGCACGGTACGGATTTGGCAGAAGAATATTCAAAAAACCATCATTGCACATGTTCCTGTGACCAATGGGCAAGTACAGGAAACTGGTGATTTTGAGCTGGATGGCGTGACCTTTCCTGCTGCCGAAGTGCAAATTGAATTTTTAGACCCAGCTGATGATGGTGAAGAAGGCGGGGATATGTTCCCGACAGGAAATGTGGTCGATCAATTGACTGTTCCTGAAGTCGGTACATTCCAAGCAACGTTTATTAATGCTGGGATTCCAACGATTTTCCTCAATGCCGAAGATATTGGTTATCAGGGAACTGAGTTACAAGAGCATATTAATAGTGATGCAGCAGCTTTAGCACGTTTTGAAAAAATCCGTGCCTATGGTGCAGTGCAGATGGGTTTGATTAAAGATATTTCGGAAGCAGCAGCACGTCAGCATACGCCTAAAATTGCTTTTGTATCACAGCCAAAAAGCTATAGCTCATCAAGTGGTAAACCCGTTGAGACGAGTGATGTGGATTTATTGGTTCGCGCTTTGTCGATGGGTAAATTACATCATGCCATGATGGGAACAGCAGCGGTCGCGATTGGTACGGCAGCTGCTATTCCGGGCACCTTGGTGAATTTAGCGGCGGGTGGCGGTGAGCGTGAAGCAGTTCGTTTCGGTCATCCATCAGGGACTTTGCGCGTAGGTGCTCAAGCTGAATTGATTGAAGGCAAATGGTCTGTGAAAAAAGCTATTATGAGCCGCAGTGCGCGTGTACTGATGGAAGGTTGGGTACGTGTACCGGGTGATAGCTTCTAATTTGTGTGCCATGTTATTTGATAAAGCCTTCATTTGAAGGCTTTATTATTTTGAATTGATTAAAAATACAAACACAATTTCTTCAGATAAATAGTGTTATGATGTGTTCATTCTGGCAAGTCTTGTCATTTTCCATTCATTAAGATTTCCCGAGGCAACTGTGTCATCTATCTCTCAAGTTAATGCGGATGTTTTAAAACAAGCTCAACAACGTATTCAACAAGATTTATTGACAGCATTGGCTGCATTTTCAATTCCAGAACCTTTAAAAGCAGCCGTTCATCATACCGTGATGTTAGGTGGTAAACGGGTTCGTCCTGCACTCTGTTATGCAGCAGCGTCATTACGGCCAAATCACAACTTTGCAGCAGCGCGCCGTGCCGCAGTTGCAGTTGAATTGATTCACTGTTATTCGTTGGCACATGATGATTTACCATGCATGGATAATGATTTACTACGTCGTGGACAACCCACTTGTCATGTCGCATTTGGTGAAGATACTGCCTTATTGGCCGGTGATATTTTGCAGTCGATGGCTTTTGAAATATTGGGCAGCCGTTTGTTTGATGAACAGGGCCAAGCAACTGAAGCGGCCATTGTCTTAAAACAAGTGCAAATCTTAGCAACAGCAAGTTCAAGAATGGTTTGTGGCCAGGTATTGGATTTACAGGCTGAAGGGGAAGGAAAACAAGTTGATCAAACTGAATTGGAAAATATTCACCGCAATAAAACAGGTGCTTTAATTCAAGCGGCGATTATGATGGGCGCGGTGACCATTTTTAATGGGACTGATCAGGCAATTCCTAAATTACGCCAATTTGGGCAAACGATTGGTTTAGCCTTTCAAGTGCAAGATGACATTCTGGATGTGACTGCAAGCACTGAAACTTTAGGCAAGACTGCTGGTAAAGATGAGCAAGTTCAGAAATCAACTTACCCATCGTTGATGGGCTTAGCGCAAGCACAGGCCTATGCACAAAGCCTGCATGATCAAGCTTTTGAAGCCTTGGCTTATTTTGGTGATGATGCCAAAGAGTTGGTTGAGATTTCACAGTTTTTACTGGCGCGTAAAAGTTAATCTTTGGTCAGCTTTGATCAATGATTGAATTTTATAAAAGACCATCCTTGTATGGTCTTTTTTTGGGAGTAGCTATATACCTTAATACAATTAACAGAATAGATTTAAACAGTTTATAAATCATTGTTTTAATGTAAAAGTGAATCTAAGATAAATAGATGATCCATAGAAATAACAACAGAGAATCGCTTTATGAATGACGATCAATTAGAACAATGTGCGCTTGAATATGGACAACAGTTGGCTTTTTCCATTCAGTCACAGCCTTTTGGTCCAGACTGTGAGGTCTTTAAAATCTGCGATAAGGTGTTTATGTTGATTGGGGCTTATTCGGGCAAGTTACTGGTGACGATTAAATGCAAACCAGAGAAAAGCTTGGAATATCAGGAGCTGTATCCCTCTATTTCGGCAGGTTATCACATGAATAAGAAACACTGGATCTCGATAGCCAGTGGTCATGAAATTACAGCTGATTTACTGCAAGATCTGATTAAAGATTCATATGATTTGGTGGTGGGGAAACTCCCTGTTAAAGATCGAAAACGGATTCAGAATGTATAAAAAATAAAGCAGCGATAACGCTGCTTTATTTTTGGTTGGAAACAGGGCTTAGTGTTTACCCATAATTCCACGAATAGCATTGAGTACATCGGCTGGAAGTACCACAGTTTTTGCGTTGCTTGATTTAGAAAGATCCTGCATCGCTTTCACATATTGCTCACCGAGTAAGTAAGCAACAGGGATCTCTTTATCACCTACGGCAGTGGTGACCATTTCAATCGCACGTTGTGAAGATTCAGCAAGGACTACCTGTGCTTCTGCATCACGACGAGAGGCTTCCAAACGACCATCTGCCTCTAGAATCGCAGCCTGTTTTTCACCATCGGCTTTGGTCACCGTCGCACGACGTTGACGTTCAGCTGCTGCCTGTGCTTCCATCGCCGCTTGCATGGTGTGTGATGGTTGAATATCTTGAATTTCAACCGTTTTCAAGGTAATACCCCAATCTGAGATATCGTCAGAAATGGCCGCTTTGAGTTTCGCTTTAATATGATCACGAGAAGACAGCGCATCATCCAAGTCCATTTCACCCACGATTGAACGGAGTGAAGTTTGAACAAGGTTTTGAATTGCCCATGTATAGTTTTCAATCCCGTACACCGCTTTTTCTGGGGTGGTGAGATTAATATAAGCGACCGCATTCATGACCAATACCGCATTGTCTCGGGTAATCACTTCTTGTGAAGGAATATCTAAAACAATATCTTTGGTCGTGATTTTATAAGCAACTTCGTCTACATAGGGAATCACGAAATTTAGACCTGGCGCCAACGTGGTATGGTATTTACCTAAACGTTGCACAATCCATTTATAACCTTGGGGAACAATGCGAACCCCTTTAAAAATGGTTATACCAATAAAAGCTAAAAAAGCTAAAACAACAATCGTACCGACAGACATTGAAAACCCTCTTTGTGTTTATGACGTATGAGGTTGAACGACTAAATCATTACCTAAAATATCAACCACGCGAACGCGATCACCAACGTGTACTGGAACAGCACAACGGCAATTCCATTCATCAGAACCTAAGACAGGCATCGAGAAGCGTACAATGATTTGTCCATGTTCAAGACCAGTCTGGATGACCATACCAACTTGACCAATGGTTGCTTCGCGTGGGAGTCCTGCTTTGGTTTTATCAATTGACAGTGGTTTGATAAATTTGAACCAAAGAATCGTACATAAAATAGATAAAACACCCCAAGTAATCACTTGGGTGGTAAAGCCCATCATCGGGAAAAGCCACAGTAAAATACAGACCATGACTGCTGCTATGCCAAACCATAATGCAGCAAAAGCAGGCAAAATCAATTCTGAAAGAATCAGTAAAATCCCTAATACAAACCAGTGCCAAGGTTCAACTACAAATTCCATAGATTTGCTCGCATAATGAAACGGAGTGGAGGTGAAAAAATATTCACCTTTAGCACTGTAACAGATCATTATCTTGATGAATATACAAAGATTGTTTTTTTAGAGTTTAGGGCTGGCGCTGCTTAAAGCACTGGTCCATTGGACAGGTTTTTATCAGCGGCAACAGCCCTTTAGCGGATTTTTAGAATTTAGATTTTGGTGCAGGTTTGAGAGCCGCAGGGGAGTTTTTAAATGTGGTAATGGCATTTCGAATTGCAGTGATCTTGGCTTGAGCCGCTTTTTCACCTTCTAAAATCGCTTCATTACTGGATTTTAGGTCTAATGCGCCTAAATGACCCACTTTAGGCTGAATCACGACGGTGGCTTGACTCAACTCTTCATTAATACTTTGTTGGCCCATGATATTAATGGTTTGATCTAGTAAGCCCCACATGCTTAAAGGTTTACCACCCACTGGACGTGCAGAGATATCCACAGCAATCACGATATCAGCACCCATATCTTTGGCTGTTTTTACTGGAATTGGACTGACGAGGCCACCATCCACGTATTTGGTATTGCCAATCACCGCAGGCACAAATACATTTGGAATACTACATGATGCACGAACTGCTTGTCCGGCATTGCCTTTAATAAACTCAGCTTTTTTCCCATTATCCAAACGGGTTGCGACCGCAGCAAAACGAATTGGGAATTGCTCAATCGGTTTATTGCTCACTTGCGTATTCACATAATTCTGCAGTTTTTGACCAAGAATAATGCCTTGGCTATTTAACGTTAAGTCACGCAAATCGGATTCTTGCAGTTTTAACGCCAGATTCTGCATTTGATAAGGGGTTTGACCACTGGCATAAATACTGCCCACGAAGCTCCCCGCACTAGTGCCCGTCACGATTTTAGCTTTAATGCCATGCGACTCTAACACCTTGATTACGCCAATATGGGCAAAGCCTTTGGCACCACCACCACCCAACGCGAGTGCAATGACAGGTTCACGTGCTTTAATCGCCGTAGTTTGAGGTGTTTTCTTTGCTGCTTGATCACAACCAAATAAAGCGAGGCTTAGAACAGCCAAGCAAGACAGTCGAGCAATTTTCATATCAAATGCAGATAAAATGAACAAAAAGATGGGCACATCAGATCAGATTTGCCCTTAATTTTCTAGTTTTTTTTCACAAGTTTTTGTAATGGTTCTGCCAGCCAATCAGGGTTCTTGGGTGAGAAGTGCCCGACATAACGTTGCATGATCTGTTCGAGGTCCTGTTGATAATGACCTGTTGGGGTAAAAGCACCTAAACAGTAAATGGTTTTGTGATCATAATCAAAGGCAAACATCACAATTGGAATACCAGCAGCATGAGCGATATGGTAAAAACCGCTTTTCATTTTTTCGGCTTTTTTACGGGTTCCTTCAGGCGCCATGCCAATCCAGATTTTATCGTGCTGATGAATCGTGGCAACCACCTGTTCGGTAAGCCCGTGAGCACTATCACGATGAACAGGAATGAGTCCCGCCCAGTTTAGAAGTGGCTTCAAAGCTGGTTTAAATAAAGTATCTTTACCTAAAACCGTAATTTTTAAACCCAGACCACCTATCGCGAGAAAGCCATACCAGCCATCAATATTCGAGGTATGGGGAGAAATAATCGCAACCGCTTTGGGTAGATTGGGAATCTCACCGACAACCGTCCAGCCTTGGCCGAGAAAAAGTTTTTTACACAATGCACGACTATAAACTGTACCACGTTGTGGAACTAGCGGAGGTAAATCTGGAAAATGCTGTAGCATAAATCACGATATGTAATGACAACTACAATTATGTTAAACATTCATGACCGTAGCTGCATTGGCAAAAAATAAGATTTTATTGCCTTAGCGATGAAAGGGTTGGATACTTGAGCGACCTTATCGTGCAGCTATGGAAAACTCGGAATGCCTAATCTTAGACAGATTTACATTTTATTGTTTTCTTTGTATTGGGCACAGGGTTTGCCTGTTGGTTTTATGACGCATGCATTGCCGGTGATTTTAAGGGCGCAGGGGGTGTCGCTGGCACATATTGGTGGCTTTGGTTTATTAATGTTGCCTTGGTCGATTAAGATCTTTTGGGCAGCCTATGTCGATCGTTTGGGTATCTCTCGATTTGGGCACTACCGTAGTTGGATTCTTCCAACTCAATTATCTAGCGTTATTATCCTCGTTATTTTATCTTTTTTCCCGATACAAACACTTGATCAACCCAGTTATCTGCTGGTTTTCTTTGCTTTGCTCCTAGTCATGAATTTAACGGGAGCAACGCAAGACATTGCCACAGATGGTTTAGCTGTCAATTTACTTAAAAGTGATCAACAGCATTGGGGGAATACCTTTCAAGTGATTGGATCGCGTTTGGGCTTCATTGTCGGTGGGGGAGCTGTACTTTGGTGTTTGGATTGGCTGGATTGGCAAAAGACTTTTCTGGCTTTAGCCTGTTTGGTTTTTTTAAACACATTGCCTGTTTTGTTTTATTCCGAGCCGCAACATAAAAGCAAAGACACACTCAATAAAGCACATGCTCAATCGTTTATACAGGCGGTCAAAAGCTATTTAGATTATTTCCAATCTTCTTCAGAATTAAAAGCATGGTTGCTGGTATTGATCAGTTTTAAAGTGGCGGATGGTTTAGCTGGACCTTTATTAAAACCTTTAATGGTGGATATGGGATTGAACTTCACCCAGATTGGGGTGTTTATTACCATGTTTGGGGCGATTGCGGCATTATTGGGAGCAGCTGTTGCTGGGCTACTGTTAAAATACTTTTCAAGAATACATTGTTTAATTGTGTTCTCATTTCTGAAAATTATAAGTTTGAGTGCCTATGCTGTTTTAGGCTATGCCTATGAATCACAGTTTCACATTGCGCCACTTTGGTTGTATGTGGTCAATGCGATTGAAGATGCCTGTTCAGCAATGCTGCTGGTGGTGATGTTGACATTGGTCATGCAATATAGCCGTAAACCTTTTGCAGGGACGGACTTTACCTTTCAGGTTTCAATTATGGCCACGGTGAGTGGTTTTCTCTATTTATTCAGTGGCGTGATTGGAGATTGGCTCGGTTATGCGGATTATCTAATGGTGATTTGCTTCATTTCAATCCTGTGTTTGAGCCCAATTTTTTATTGGAAAAATAAAGCAAGATAGTGGTCACTTTTTATTACAATTTTTGTATTTAAAAGATGTGCGTTGAAACAAAAAACTGGGGTACATGACTTAGCTTATATGGGAATAGAATGATTTTCGTCGGATTTTATTATTTTATGAATATAGAAAATTCTGTGAATAGAAATCATGTGATCTCACTATAATTAATTGATATAGATATTAAATTTTCAGTTAGAAATGTCGTAAATAGATCAATTCGAATGAGTAAGTGAGTGTATAAAAATTAAACTTTAGTCGAAATTGGAATAAATTAATAAGATTTTAATCGTTTTGTCATATAAAGTTAATGTGTAGGATTTGTTACAAATTTAACCAGGATGTAAACAATGAAAATCAAAATTGTAACAGCAGCAGTGCTCAGTCTGCTTGCAACAACCACATTTGCAGCACCGACATTTTATGGTGAAATTGATGCCAGTGTTGATTATTTACCAGAAAAAAATGCAACTAAATCAAACAAAGATGTTTGGGAAATCAGTTCAAACAGTTCATTCGTTGGGATTAAAGGCGATGAAAAACTGACTGAGCGTTTAAGTGCAGTCTATGCTATCGAATGGGCATTTAATGCCGATGGCGATGGTGATGACTGGAGCAAGCGTAACCGTTTTGTGGGTTTAAAAGATGCACAATTGGGTACATTAAAAATTGGTGCACATGATACGCCATTAAAACAACTTTCAAGTACAGTCGACACATTCAACAACTATGTTGCCAACAAGGCTGATATCACAGGTATTTTCACAGGTGAGAACCGCGTATCAAATGTGGTTGTCTATGAATCTCCAGCCGTGAAATTACTGGATGGTGCGTTTAAATTTAATGCATTACTTGCGACTGGTGAATCAAGTGGTATTAAGTCAGACAAAGGTGTTGTTAAAACTGCGGGTCGTGGTTTAGGTGATGCATGGTCAACATCGATCACTTATGAAAATCCATTAGTGGTAGCAGGGATCGGTTATGACAAAGCGATTCCAAGTAATTTCCTTGGTCGAGGCTTCTTAAATGCTGCTGAACCGGCAATTACGGGGGGGAGCCTTTTTGCTGCGGCGAATACAGTTCGTGCCATTGGTAAAGTGACACCGCTTGAAGGTTTAGCATTAAAAGCACTTTATCAAACTTCTGAAGTTGAAAAGGCCGAAGGTAATGCGGCAGGTTCTGAAAATATTGATGATGCACAAGGCTGGTTACTGGGGGCTGAATATAACATCCCTCAAGCGAAAAACTGGACCGTGAAAGGCCAATACAGCCAGAATGACACCAGCTTTAAAACCAACACTGCCGATTTTAAAGCAAAACAAATTATTGCTGGTGCGGACTATGCTTTTAACAAACAAGTGAAAACCTATGGTTATGCAGGTTATTTAACGCTTGAACAAGCAAGTAAAAAAGATAAACAACCTGTAGCGGGTCTAGGTTTAGAATTCAAGTTCTAATCTATTTGTCTTAGAAAGCGCCCTTTAAGCTTGCTTAAAGGGCGCTTTCTTTTTTGTGGAAGCGTTAATGAAATTACAAACTATTATTTTATAATAACAAAGTGACATTTAAGTTTGAGTAGTGGTAAAGTATCCTTAGAAAACAGGATGTTATTTTAATTATTAATAAAAACAACGATTGAGTTGAATGAATCTACGATTACTGATGATTTGGTTTAAGTCATTTTTAAGTTTTTATTCTTATCTTAAAAAAACGAAAAATTTACTTTTAGATTATGATGCCTTCTATGTCGCTACAAAAATTCAGATCTAGGTCTATTTCATTACTTAGTTTTAATCTATTGCTTGCGATTTGGTTAGGCTTATTCCTGAATGTTGCCTTTTATCAAAAGATGCAAGCGCTAACACCTTATACAGGGATGAAGGCCGGGCTTTTTGTGGCAGCTTCTGTGGGTGTGGTCATTGCATTATATAATTTTATTTTTCAAATTTTAAATTGGAAATGGACCGCAAAACCGATTGCAATTGCTTTGGTTTTTATCGGCGGCTTTGCGGCCTATGCGGTGAATACA
Source organism: Acinetobacter gyllenbergii CIP 110306 = MTCC 11365 (assembly GCF_000413855.1). Lineage (GTDB taxonomy): Bacteria > Pseudomonadota > Gammaproteobacteria > Pseudomonadales > Moraxellaceae > Acinetobacter > Acinetobacter gyllenbergii. Next base: position 70,079 of record NZ_ATGG01000008.1, read on the forward strand.
TTAGGCGTTTGGATTACTTCGGACCAAATTCAAAATCTAATGCAAACCAATTTGGCTGAAGCAAGAGATACTTGGTCTTGGCGTTTGCTTGTGTGGCTGCTGGGTATGATTGTTATCCCTTGCATTTTGATTTTCATTGTCAAACTCAAATCTGAACCTGTAACTAAACAAATCATCAAAAAAGTAATAACTTCTGTGATTTCTTTAGCGGTTGTTGGTGGTTTACTCTTTGTGTTTTATGTTGATTTTGCTGCAATCTTTCGAGAGAATCGCGATATAAAAGGCATGATTTCACCACAAAATATGATTGCCTCATCGGTGTCTTATTATAAAAAGAAAGCACCTAAAGAGAATTTACCTTTAGTGAGCTATGGTGAAGATGCACAGCGAAATGCAGCAGTGAAAGGATTACCAAAACTAATGGTTTTGGTGGTCGGTGAAACAGCACGGGCTGAAAATTTTTCTTTAAATGGTTATGCCAAAGACACCAATCCGAAACTCGCCAAACAGGATATTTTAAATTTCTCTCAAGTCAGTTCGTGTGGTACGGCTACGGCGGTATCAGTTCCTTGCATGTTCTCAGGTATGCAGCGAGAGGATTATGATGAGCGTTTAGCGAGTCATCGTGAAGGATTACTTGATATTGCAAAGCGAGCGGGTTATCAAGTCACTTGGATTGATAATAATTCAGGCTGCAAAGGAACTTGTGATCGGGTGGGTGAGTTTAAAATTCCTGAGCCAATTCAACAAAAATGGTGTAAGAACGGTGAATGTCTCGATGATATCTTAATTGATAGTCTGAAGGCTTATCTTGAAACGATTCCGAAGGATGATACACGGCCACGGTTGGTGGTGTTACATCAAATGGGGAGTCACGGTCCAGCTTATTATGAGCGGATACCTGCGGAGTATCGAGTATTTAAACCGACCTGTGATACCAATGCGATCCAAGGCTGTACCCAAGAGGCTTTGATTAATAGTTATGACAATACTCTGCTTTATACCGATTATGTTTTAGATTCATTGATTGAAACATTAAAAAATACAACGAAATATCAAACAGGTTTGTGGTATTTGTCTGATCATGGTGAATCAACAGGGGAGAGTGGGATGTATTTGCATGGTGCACCTTATGCGATTGCACCGACGCAACAAACTCATGTACCTATGCTGATGTGGTTCTCTCAGGCGTGGCAACAACAAGCAGGAAAGCAAGTCAAATGTTTGGCACAACAAAGTAAAAATAAGCTGAGCCAAGATAACTTGTTCCCAACCATGCTGAGTTTGCTTGATATCAAAACCAAGGTAATTAATGCTAAAAATGACATGTTGCAGACATGTCCTAACCCATAAGGTGTAATGGAATCATGACTAAGATCTTGATGATAGAAGATGATTTTATGATTGCAGAGTCAACATTGACTTTATTGCGATACCATCAGTTTGAGGTGGAATGGGTTAACAATGGGGTTGATGGGCTAGCTTTGCTGACCAAACAGCCTTTTGATTTAATCTTGTTGGATTTAGGTCTACCTTTGATGGATGGGATGCAAATCCTCAGACAGATTCGTCAACGTAGTTCGATACCTGTGTTAATTATTTCTGCACGAGATCAGCTACAAAATCGTGTCGATGGTTTAAACCAAGGCGCAGATGATTATCTGATCAAGCCATATGAGTTTGATGAATTACTAGCGCGTATTCATGCTTTATTGCGTCGTGGCAGTAATGAGGCTGCACAACTAAAAAGTCAGTCACAATTGTTAAAAAGTGGTGAGCTGATCTTAGATGTAGAACAGCATTTAGCAACCTTTAAAGGGCAGCAGATTGAACTTTCCAATCGTGAATGGGCAATTTTAATTCCGATGGTTTCTCATCCCAATAAAATTTTCTCTAAAGCCAATTTAGAGGATAAGTTGTATGATTTTGACAGTGAAGTGACCAGTAATACCATTGAAGTCTATGTACACCATTTACGTGCCAAACTTGGCAAAGACTTTATTCGAACCATCCGTGGTCTAGGTTATCGTTTGGGGCAAGCTTAAATTTATGAAAACAACTCGGCATTATTCACTGAAGAAACGACTGATTTGGGGAACCTCCATTTTCAGTATTGTGCTGGGCTGTTTTTTGATTTTAGCCGCCTATAAAATTTCATTACATGAAGTCGATGAAATTTTAGATACCCAAATGCAGTATATGGCGGAGCGTTCAAGCTCTCATCCTGTAACGCCAATGGCAAGTCGAGTGGAACTGCATCGAACCTATCACGAAGAAGATTTATTGATTGATATCTGGGCCTATAAAGATCAAAGCCATTTATGGCATCAGACTCATCTTCTGGTTCCACCTGTGAAGCAAGCTGGTTTTTATACCCAAAACACACCGCAAGGAAAATGGCGTGTTTATGTGATTCCACTCAAAGATTATCAGATTCAGGTCAGTCAGCAAGAACAGGTTCGCCATGCGTTTGCATGGGAATTGGCTGGGAGTATGTTTGTTCCCTATATCCTACTGTTACCGATCGCAATTATTGTACTGGCATTTATTATTAGTTTAAGTTTAAAACCCCTGGATGATTTTAAAACCGAACTGACCCAGCGTGATTCAGATGGTCTGTCGCCGATAGATGTGAAAGATTATCCACAAGAACTGTTGCCCACCATCGAAGAAATGAATCGTCTATTTGAACGTATTCAACATGCTCAGACCGAGCAAAAGCAATTTATTGCCGATGCTGCACATGAACTCAGAACCCCTGTGACTGCGCTGAATTTACAAACACGAATCTTGATCAGCCAGTTTCCTGAACATGAGGCTTTACAGAATCTGAGCAAAGGCTTGGCTCGTATTCAACATTTAGTTACCCAGCTTTTGGCCTTGGCAAAACAGGATGTTGCGCTGAGTCTGATTGAACCCAACACAAACTTCAGATTGAATGATGTTGCACTCAACTGTGTTGAACAGTTAGTCAATTTGGCTATGCAAAAGGAAATCGATTTAGGTTTTGAACGTAACGATCCAATCGAAATGCAGAGCCTTGAATCCACCGTACATTCGATTATTTTCAACTTGATTGATAATGCAATTAAATATACCCCAAATCAGGGCATTATTAATATTTCAGTGTATAGCGATGCGGATGATTTTGCCTATATTCAAATCGAAGACAGCGGTACAGGAATTGATCCTGAACAATACGACAAAGTTTTAAAACGTTTTTATCGTGTCCATCATCATTTAGAAGTGGGGAGTGGGCTTGGACTTTCGATTGTGGATAAAGCCACTCAACGTTTAGGTGGAATTTTGACTTTATCTCGAAGTATTGAATTAGGTGGTCTGAGTGTGTTGGTCAAATTACCGAAAAAACTTGCACATCATGATCGCATTGAGTAAACACAGCACTTAATTGGGCTGTGTATTGCTTTCCGATTGCTGTTTTAGGTAGCGCAGGAAGAGCACACATTTCTGGATACGTTTGCCATCATTACCGACTTTGCTGACATTGAAGCGTAATACCCAATTTAAACGTTTACCAACCTTACAAATATCTTTATAGACTTGAGGTTCATCTAATAAAGCTTGATAGAGCAGTTGGCTGGCTGACTCAAGTCTTTCAAATTCAAAATGATAGGCTGTTGAGAAGATAAACAGTAACCAGTCCCGAACAAAACAATCATGCAAACTGAGTACATCTCGCGGATCTGTTTCAAAATCAATAAAAGTAAACTGATTTTGCTCATCGACTAAAATGTTGCGTGCAAAGGCTTCACTTAAATAACCTTCGTCTGCATGCAGTTGACGAATAGACTGAATGGCTTGATGAAATAAGTCGAATTGTGCTTCAGGATGGTGTTTTAAGCTGGCAATCTTCTGATCTAATTGACTCACAGGGCTTTGACGTTGTGAGCCGACATCTTCGAGTAAAATGCCTTTTTTTGAGAGCGCCAAAACATTTGGGGTTGAAATCCCCAAGGCTTTAAGTTGCTGGATGCGTTTGAATTCACATTGAATTGCAGCTGACCCGCCTTGATTGGGAACAGGGGTGATGGAGCCGAGGTTAAATATTTTTGCTAGCCATTTCAATGGAGTGTAAAGCCATAATCCATGGCGTTCAGATGCTTTTTTAAGCCATACTTTGCGTGAATCTAATTCATAAGATTGAATAGAGTCGGATTGAGTTGCTAAAGTGGTTTCCAAAAAAGATTGATAGTCAGACATACGGCAGCAAAAATAATCCTAATGTGAGCGTCAAACGTACTCGTTCTTTGAGTACGGGCGTTCACTTTACCACATCAATTGTCGGTAAAGGTATAGAATTACGATTTGCAACGGCTTGATGATATTTATAGGTCAGTGCATAACAGACCAAATTAATTGCGACACAAACCCAAGCCGTCCAAAGGTTATGACTAAGGAAGTGCGCACCACGCATCATCTGCGCCCAGCCCATGGCAAAGCCAATAATGATTCCTGCAATCAAATAAAACCAAGCTCGTTGTGTTTGATGCAAGCGATAGACGAAATAGCCTGTGATCAGAGCAAAGCCTGTGCTGGCATGTCCACCTGGAAAACAATGCCCAGCGGTTGCCGAGAAATCCCAGACAAAGCCCATCGTGGTTTCATGGGTCATGTACCAAGGGCAAGCATGATAGGAGTGGGCTTTGAGTAAGCCGACAATGCCAGTACATAACATACTCACCCAAAACATGTAGCCATATTGCCAACGTTGTGGTTTCAGCTTTTCGACTTTAAAAGAGGCGCACCATAAAAAGAAAAAAGCTACATAAACAAGCGTTAAAAGTTGTTTGACGTAAGTATGGTTAAGTTTATCGAGAAACCAATCATTTTTATAGGGAAAGCTGCCATGTAAGCTGACCCACGGTTGAATCAGTTGTAAATCAATGGTTCCACCAACAGGAAATACCCATAACAAAATGAAAAAGCTGATCAATAATAAAAAGCTCGTCAATGCAAAAAAAGGTGTTTTCAGAATCATGGAACGTATGATTAAAGTTAGATGACAATTGTGTTATTTAATGTGAATAAGCTTAATTGGCTCTTAAATGGGCAGAAAAAATTTGATGTTCAGAAACATTTTAAAAATAGAATAATTTAAAAATTTTTTGAGTTAAATTGTTGAAATTAATATAATTTATATTTATTTTTTGGCTGATTTGTTGGTTTTTTCTAATTTTAGTATAAAGCAGCCAAAGGGCTGCTTTATTTTTAATCTGAATATCAAAAATTAATGTAGGATTTTATCCAGAAATTGCTGCGCGCGCTCACCGCGTGGTGTGCCAAAGAATTCATCTTTGGAGCAGTCTTCTACAATCTTACCTTGATCCATGAAAATAATACGATTCGCCACCTGACGGGCAAAGCCCATTTCATGGGTCACACACATCATGGTCATGCCTTCTTTGGCCAGTCCCACCATGACATCAAGCACTTCATTGATCATTTCAGGATCAAGTGCAGAGGTTGGTTCATCAAATAGCATCGCAATCGGATCCATACTGAGCGCACGGGCAATTGCTACACGTTGTTGTTGCCCTCCAGACAGTTGTGCCGGAAATTTCTTGGCATGCGCGCTCAGCCCAACACGATCCAGATAGGCCAGTCCTTTTTTATTGGCTTCGGCTTCGGAACGCCCAAGAACTTTGATTTGTGCGAGGGTTAGGTTCTCGGTAATGCTTAAATGCGGAAACAGTTCAAAGTGTTGGAACACCATTCCAACTCGGCTTCGTAATTTGGTCATGTCGGTTTTGGGTTCATGCACAGGCACACCATCGACAAAGATTTTACCCTGCTGAAACGGCTCAAGCCCATTCACAGTTTTAATCAGTGTTGATTTGCCCGAGCCCGATGGACCACAGACCACCACCACTTCACCTTGGCAGATTTGGGTGCTGCATTCGGTTAAAACTTGAAATTGTTCATACCATTTACTGACATTTTGGAGGTCTATCATTACGTTATTGTCACTCATACACTTAACCTCCTTTGTAAACGTTTCACTGCGAATGTCGCTAAAGCGCTGATGGTGAAGTACACCAGACCTGCAAATAAAATATATTGGGTGAGCAGAGACATCAAATCACCACGAACATAGTTTGTTCTAAAGAAATCAAGTAATCCAATGGCATAGACCATGGTGGAATCCTGAAACAGAATGATGGTCTGTTGAAGCAGCAACGGGGTCATTTTTCTGAATGCCTGTGGCAAAATAATCAGCCGCATTGACTGGCTATAGCTCATTCCGAGAGCATAAGCCGCAGCCGATTGACCTTTGGGAATGGATTGAATCCCTGCACGCACAATTTCAGAAAAATAAGCAGCTTCAAATAACATGAAGGCCACGATACTTGAAACTAAAGCAGTATCAATGGTCAGATATTGACCTGTGATGGCGGTATAAAAAAATGGCACAGCAAAATAGAACCACATCAATACCAATAACAGCGGAATGGAACGGAACAGATCCACATAAGCTTGTGCAATCCAATTGAAAATTTTGATTGAAGACAAGCGCATCATTGCCAGTACAGTACCAATCGCAATACCGCCAATGGTTGCAATCACCACGACTTTTAAGGTAATGCTGAATCCATACCAGAGTGCAGGCCCGGACTGTTGTAAGTCACTGAAAAAAGAAGTTAACCATTCCATATTACTTGCCTCCTGAGATTAAACCAGGAATACGTAGACGTTTTTCCAACAGGTTCATGCTAAAAATGAGGCAGATGTTGATCACGATAAAAATCAGTGTGACATAGGTATAAATTTCAATGGTGTTCTGGGTATATTCGCTAATGGTTTTCATCTGCGAAATAATTTCTGCGACCCCAACCAATGAGGCGACCGAGGTGTTTTTGACGCAGTTAGTCAGTTCTGAGCTTAGTGGCGGTAAAATGGTACGAAAGGACTGCGGTAGAATCACATAACGATAGAGTTGTGTTGTGGTAAATCCCATGGCATAGCCAGCATTGATTTGCCCTTTGGGTAAAGCTTCAATCCCTGTTCGCACCTGTTCACAAACACGTGCTGCGGTGAATAGACCCAGTCCGACACTGGCGGAAATCAGGGCGGTGGTATTGGTGCCAAGATCATTCATCCACCAGCTTTTAATCGGTGCGGGCAGAAAGTTGGGAACCACATAAAACCAAATAAATAATTGAACCAGTAAAGGTACATTTCTAAATAAGGTGACATAGGCAGTGCCGATGGCTCTGGCGGTTTTATTGGGGAGCGTGCGCATAATACCGAGCGTGCTACCAAGCAGCAGGGCAATACTCCATGCGACCACAGCAATCACAAGCAGCCAACCTAGACCTGTGATGATCCAGTTCAGGTAGGTGGTGTCTCCGATCCCTGTCGATTGCCACAGAACTCCCCAGTTCCAGCTATAATTCATAACGACTCCTGAGCAGAATCAGGACAACATTTGCTGTTGCCCCATTCCAGCATACTATTCTTGCTATAAGGGGAGCGAATTACTGATCGCGATCATGTGGATTGCTGATTAAGGCTTTGAGCTGATCCGACATGGCAAAGTTCAAATTAATATTTTTCGGTGGAATCGGTTGCTGGAACCATTTTTCATACATCTTGTTGATTTCACCAGATGCATAGGTTGCCTTAATGGCATCATCGACCACTTGTTTAAAGCCTGTATCGCCTTTACGCAGCATACAGCCATAAATTTCATGGATGGGTGCGGTCCCGACAATATCCCACTGATTTGGATCTTTGGCTTTGGATTTTTCTCCTGCCAGTAGGATATCGTCCATCATAAACGCGACAGCCCGACCATTTTGTAGCATCAAGAAGGATTCGGCATGGTCTTTGGCGGAAATGATTTCGCCAATACCAAGTTCTTGTTGATGTTGACGGATATAGCGCTCAGAGGTGGTTCCTGCTGTGGTCACCAGTTTTTTACCTTTTAAATCGGCAAAGTCTTTGATGCCCGAATTTTTTGCAGTCAGCAATCGAGAACCCACTTCAAAGAAACCGACAGAGAAATCGACTTGCTGCTGGCGTTCTTTATTATTGGTGGTTGAGCCACATTCCAGATCTACCGTGCCATTCGAGACCAGTGGAATACGGTTCTGACTGGTGACCAAGTTATAGCGGATTTTCAGGTCTGGCATATTCAACTTCTGCTTCACTGCCTCAACAACTTTAAGTTGCAGATCATGTGCATAACCAACAGGTTGGTTTGGGGTAGAGGCAATATAGGAAAAGGGAATCGATGAATCGCGATAACCCAGCACAATCGTGCCAGAACTTTTGATTTTGTTTAATGTTCCCGAAGTGGAGGCACCCGCTTCAGTCGCTTTGTCGCCAGCAGCCGGCGCTTTGTTGTCACTACAAGCACTGAGTCCGAATATCATTGTGCCTGCACAAAGCAGAGAGGTCATGGTGCGTTTATAAATCATCTACAAAACTCCTTTTGTATCGTTATGATCGCATGCGTCATTGTTGCGGTTTAACCGTTCATTTTTATGAAAAATAATGTGTTCTTTTTGATGTATTAAAAAACATTATTTTTCATCTTAATGGAGTTCAATGCACATGCTCAAGCGATATTCTTTACGGTTTTGTTAATCGTAATGGTGGATGAATGGTGTAATTTAAACATTGTAAATTACAGTAAAAATTGCAAGAAATATAAAGCATGATATGTGCCATGACTGTGATTTGGATTTTAGATAGCATGCACAGCATTTATCTTGCGTGGCATATTTCAAGGACTTGCCATACTCAATCCATGGGCCGTTTCTGCTGACAATAGAGCTTGGAATAGGAAAGATTGAATCACTTATATTGTTTGATTACACATAAAAAAAAGCGGCATTGATCGCCGCTTTTATGCATTCACAAGCTTAGAACATGGACTCTTCAGAGTTGGCTGAAATCTTATGAATGGAAAGGTCTGCACCACGATACTCATCTTCTTGTGACAGACGAATCCCCATCGTAGCTTTTAACAGGCCATAGACAATAAAACCACCAAGCAAAGCAATGATAATGCCGAGGCCTGTGCCAATGATTTGCGAGATGATGGAAACACCACCGAGACCCCCCAAAGCTTGTTGACCAAAGATGCCTGCTGCAATACCCCCCAATGCCCCACAAACACCGTGTAAAGGCCATACCCCAAGCACATCATCGACTTTCAGTTTATTTTGAGTATAGGTGAACAGGTAAACAAACAGTGCACCAGCCGTACCACCAATAATTAGCGCACCAATTGGGTGCACAATATCTGAGCCTGCACAGATTGCGACCAAGCCAGCCAATGGACCATTGTGTAAGAAACCTGGGTCATTTCGGCCCATGAAGTTGGCTGCCAAAGTACCCCCAACCATCGCCATCAGTGAGTTAATTGCCACCAGACCTGAAATCGCTTCAACCCGTTGTGCACTCATCACGTTAAAGCCAAACCAGCCCACGATTAGAATCCATGAACCTAAAGCAAGGAATGGAATAGATGAGGGTGGATGGGCACTGACACGACCATCATTTTTATAACGACCATGACGAGCGCCCAGTAAAATCACAGCAGCAAGGGCAATCCAGCCGCCCATGGCATGAACCACAACAGAACCTGCAAAGTCATGGAAACTTGCACCAAAAGAGTTCTCTAACCATTTTTGCAGACCATAGTTACCATTCCAAATCATGCCTTCAAACAATGGATAGATCAGGGCAACCAAGATCAGTGTGGCAATGGCTTGCGCACGCATTTTGGCACGTTCAGCGATACCGCCTGAAATAATCGCGGGAATCGCCGCAGCAAAGGTTAGTAAGAAGAAACAGCGCATCAGGTTATAACCGTGATCGGCTGCTAAGGTACTGCCTGCATGGAAAAAGTTTTGACCATATGCAATCCAATAGCCTACAAAGAAATAGGCAATCGCTGAAATGGCAAAATCGGTGAGGATTTTACTCAATGCATTGACTTGGTTTTTATGGCGCACGGTGCCCAACTCCAAGAACGCAAAGCCAGCGTGCATTGCCAATACCAGTACTGCCCCGAGCAGTAAGAAAAATAGATCTACGTTTTGCATAGTGGTGCTCAAAAAAAGTGCTAAATTTTATTTTGATGCAAATATTTGATTCGTTTTCTGCACCAAAATGGGTTTAGTAAATCTAGAAACTCAAGTTGTATTGCAACAACTTAATTTGATGAAATATTTAAAGCAAAAAACGCACCAATTTAGAAGTTAAATTGTAATTTTGGTGAAAAGTGGTGCAATTTGCTTAAAAATAGCACGGTTTTGGACATTACTAAATAAAGCGAACCAGGTGAACGCGCATGAAGATCGGTCGATGATCTTTACTGTGCTAAGCAACAGGGATCACCACTTTTCATCTTCAAGAGTTTCAAGATAAAAAGTGGCGCTGACGGAACTGTGTAGTTACATAACTGGTGGGCTATATGTAAGAGTGCGTCCTAAAATCCACAGTAAGAACAACACTAAAGGCAGATGGAACACCAATTGAGTCACAGTAAAACCGATCACGTCTTTGGCTTTGAGTTTTAAAATCCCGAGCATTGGCAGCATAAAGAAGGGATTGATCAGATTTGGTAAGGCTTCTGCCGCATTATAAATCTGCACCGACCAGCCTAAATGCACTTGTAAATCATTGGCTGCTTGCATCACATAAGGCGCTTCAATAATCCATTTACCACCGCCAGAAGGAACAAAGAAACCCAGTACTGCAGAGTAGATGCCCATCACAATTGCAAAGGTTTCTTTCGAGGCAATCGAAACAAAGAATTCAGCAATATAATGCGACAGCGATAAATCCTGACTATTCAATGCTTGGGTCATAATGAAAGCAATACTGCCGTAGAGCGGGAACTGGATCAGAATCCCCGACACCGCAGGCACTGCCTGACTTACTGCATTGAGGAAGTTTCGCGGAGTACGGTGTAGTGCAAGCCCCAGCATCAAGAACACAAAGTTATAGGTATTGAGGCTAGAAATGGCGATGATGGGATTGGTTTTAGAAAACTCGATGAACATCCAGATCAAGCCTAATGCCACCACGATAATGGTCAATAAGGGTGAGTTTTCCAACCAGTCGCCCGGTCGGGTCGATTTGACCTCAGTTTTTTCTTCTTCTTCAAAGTTTAGCTCAAAATCCTGCATGGTTTTGACATTGTCACCTTTCGGCGCAGACCAATAGGCAATCGCAATTGAGACAATCACCAAGATCAAGGTCATCAGCATGGATTGCCATAGGAAGATGGTTTCGGTAAATGGAATCACACCCGTGAGCTTATAGATGGATTCCGGCAAACTGGCTTTATTGGCCTGTAATTGTGCCGCAGACGAACTGATGCCTAGTGCCCAGGTTGCGCCCATACCAATAATTGCAGCGGCGGCAGCAGCACGGTAGTCCATCTGTAGCTCTTTACGCTTGGCTAGCGCAATCACCAATAATGCGGTCAAAATGGTACTGACTGCCCAATTGACCAATGAAATCAATAAACTAACTGTAGCGACCAAGACAATGGCACTGCGTCCAGAGTGTGGAATCCGTGCCATTTTCTGAATCAGTTTTTTCACAGGAGCAGAAACAGAAACCACATAACCGACAATAATCAGCATGGTCATTTGTAAGGTGAAGGGGATTAAACTCCAGAAACCATTCCCGAAGGAGCTTGCGACATCTTGTACCGATGCACCAATGCCGATGGCAGCAAAGGAAACGATAATTACACCGAGCAGGGCAAAAATGTAGGAGTCAGGAAACCATTTTTCCGACCAGTTACTAATCCGCAGGGCAAACCGTTCTAACAAGGCAGGTTGTTTATTCATCTTGAGCATCCATTTTTAATTTTGTTGTACCTGATTCATTTGTCCTAAATGAATTTTTGCTGTTATGAAAACAGCGAAAAGTGATGCCATCACAGCATCACTTCAACGAGAAAAATAAAAGCGTGTGTAGGATTAAGCTTGGGCTTCAATCAAAAGTTCAACACCTGTAGCCGCTTGAATTTGTTGTTCAGTCACATCAGGTGCTAACTCCACCAGTTTGATGCCTTCAGCAACAACGTCCAAAACACCTAAATCGCTAATAATGCGATGCACCACTTTTAGACCTGTCAGTGGCAAGCTGCATTGTTTAACAATTTTAGCGGTACCGTCTTTGGCATTGTGTTCCATCAACACCACCACACGTTGCACACCTGCAACCAAGTCCATCGCACCACCCATGCCTTTGACCTTCTTGCCCGGAACCATCCAGTTGGCCAAGTCACCTTGCTCGGAGACTTCCATGGCACCCAAAATGGCAATGTTGACATGCCCGCCACGAATCATGGCAAAGGATTCACTGCTTGAGAAAAAGGCTGCACCTGCACGCGCGGTGACAGTTTGTTTGCCTGCATTGATTAAATCGGGATCAAGTTGTTGTTCAGTAGGAAACTCACCAATGCCGAGCAGACCATTTTCCGATTGTAGCCACACATCCATATCCTCTGGAATGTAATTGGCAACTAGGGTTGGTAGGCCAATTCCCAGGTTGACGTAGAAACCATCTTGTAATTCTTGTACGGCACGTTGTGCCATTTGTTCACGTGTCCATGCCATGATTATGCGTCCTGTGCTTTGAGGGTTTTTTGTTCGATCCGTTTTTCTGGCGTGGCATTCAGCACCACACGATTGACGTAAATCCCTGCTAAATGGATTTCATCTGGATCCAGTTCGCCGATTTCAACAATCTGTTCAACTTCGGCAATGGTGATTTTTCCAGCCATTGCACATTCAGGATTAAAGTTTTGCGCGGTTTTACGGAATACCAGATTGCCGGCTTTATCCGCTTTATAGGCTTTGACCAAGGCCACATCCGCAGTGAGAGATGGTTCCAGAATATAGGTACGACCATTAAATTCGCGTTGTTCCTTACCTTCAGCCACCAAGGTACCTGCACCTGTTGCGGTATAAAAAGCAGGAATGCCTGCACCGCCCGCGCGTAGTTTTTCAGCTAATGTGCCTTGTGGGGTGAGTTCAACTTCGAGTTCGCCATTCAAATATTGGCGTTCAAATTCTTTATTTTCGCCCACATAAGACGAGATCATTTTTTTAATTTGTCGGGTCTTGAGCAAAACACCTAAGCCAAAATCATCAATACCTGCATTATTGGAGATACAGGTCAGGCCTGTGACACCTGTTTCTTTCAGCGCCTGAATTAAGGCTTCAGGAATACCGCATAAGCCAAAACCGCCAACCGCAAAAGTCTGTTGATCTTGCACCACATCTTGCAGTGCCAATGCTGCGCTTGAATAGACTTTATTCATTTTTTTCACCTGTAAATTCCTTGGTTTCTAATAGTTTTAGCATTCAAGGATTATTTACAGAAGTTTAAATTTTTAAAGGATTAATGAGGGAAACTCATTAATACAATAAATTTCATCTATTTCACTCAACAGGGCACGATGATGGGGTGAATCTGTTTTGGTATAGCAGCCGAAAGGGCTTAGCCAAAATCATGTTGCAGCAAAATCTCAATAAACTCGGCTGAGATATTGGAAAGCTCAAAATCTTTTTTATAGACAATCCCAATCGCTTGCGGCAATTTGCCGTCCTCAATCTCAATCAAGACGTTATGTTCCTTGTCGATAAAATTTTGAAAATGACGGGGGATGGCACTGACGCCCATATCTAATGCCACAAAGCTGGAGAGGGAACTGATTTGATGACATTCAACTTTTAAATCTAATGTCAGATGGTTTTTAAGACAGTTTTCTTCAATCAGGTGTCGAACGATCGAGGGATGTTGCAAGGTCACAAAGGGATTGGCACACAGTTGTTTCCAACTGATCGAATCCGCGCTTGCCAAAGGATGTGTTTTTGGTAAGAGCGCAAGGAAATCTTCCTCAAATAAGGGTTTAAATTCCAGTTGATCATTGCGTGGTGGTTCAAAGCAGATGCCAATTTCAAAAATACCATCCTGAACATTTTCCAGTACTTTTTCATTGGGAATGTCATGAATGGAAAAGCTGATATTGGGATGTTTGGCTAAAAAGCTATGAATCACTTGCGGTAAAATCGCATGCGTGACAAAGGGCATCGAAGCAATATTCAATGTGCCACGATTGAGTTTAAAACGTTGTTTGACGTCTTTTTCCATATCTTCCCAATTGGCCAGTAATTTCTTGGCATAGGGAATCAATGACTTTCCTTCCTGTGTCAGCTCAACCCGACGGGTATTGCGCTTAAACAGCTTGCCACCCAACTCTTCTTCCAGTGATTTGATACTTAGACTTAAAGCAGATTGACTGAGATGCAATTCAGCAGAGGCATTTGCATAATTCAGGGTACGGGTCAAAGCCAGAAATGCTTTGAGTTGCTTTAAAGTCATGGTGGACGACCTATGCGGAAAGTTTTTGATTTATATGCTGTAATTTATAAAAAAAACAGCACATTGTGACTGGCATTTTTGTTAATTTGCTGATGAGAGGCAAGCCGTTTATTTTTTTGAAATACGATATGAGATTATTGATTTATTTTATCTCAATATCGAAAAATAGATTATTAAAATAATAAGCTAAATATACTTTGATGAGATTAATGAGTATTTTTGAATAGTTAATTTGTTTTATTAATCAATTAAATTATTTGGGTGTTATTTTTATATCTGTATGATTTTTATGATTAATTTAAATGATGTATTTTGTTTTAATCGTCTTGTTTTTTATGATTTTAATGCTATTTTAAAATACGTTTTAGCATGCGTCTTTGCTTTAGATTCTGTACCGCAGTTCGCAGTATTTTAATTTTGTTTATGGTTAGGATAACCACCACATAGTATAAAAAAAATAATTTGGTTGACCCTGACATATATTCTTTGGAATGGAGTAAAAGAATATGTGGGACTTATTTGTCATTCTGCTGTCTTTAGGCTTGCTGATGTACACGGCCTATCGCGGTTTTTCCGTGATTTTGATGGCACCGTTATGTGCATTGCTGGCAGTTTTTCTGATTAACCCCGCCAATGTATTGCCGTTTTATTCGGGCGTTTTTATGCCGAAAATGGTTAATTTCATTAAAGACTATTTTCTGGTGTTCTTGCTGGGGGCGATCTTTGGCAAAGTGGTGGAAATGTCAGGTATCGCCGAGTCGATTGCCCGTACCATTGTCAATTTGATTGGCGCAAAGAAAGCCATTTTAACCGTAGTTTTACTGGGTGCCATTCTGACCTATAGCGGTGTTAGCTTATTTGTGGCGGTATTTGCGATTTATCCATTTGCCAATCAGTTGTTCCAACAGGCCAATATTCCAAAACGTTTGATTCCCGGCACCATTGCCCTAGGTGCATTTACATTCACCATGGATGCCTTGCCGGGTACACCACAAATTCAGAACGTGATTCCAACCACCTTCTTTGGTACCAATATCTATGCAGCACCGTTTTTGGGTGTAATTGGGGCGATCTTCGTCTTAAGCATGGGTCTACTGTATCTGGAATCACGCCGTAAAGCTGCTGCTCGTGCAGGTGAAGGTTATGCTGGTTTTGCTGCTGAAGATGCAGCTACGCAAACGACTGCTGATGTAGAGCTATCTCAGCAAAACAACGGTTCAGTGCTGCGTCAATGTATGGCCTTTGTTCCGTTGATTCTGGTTGCGGTGATGAACCGTTATCTATCCACAGCCATCAAAGAATGGTATCCGAATGGCTTTGATTTTAATGCAATTGGTTTAGCCAACTACACTGTTGATGTGGCAAAAACAGGGGCGATTTGGGCAGTCGGTTTGGCCTTGATTGTTGGCATTATTGCGGCGATTTTATTTGATTATCAGCGCGTGGTAACTAACTTTAAAGAAGGTGTGAATGCCAGTATCAGTGGTTCATTATTGGCGGTGATGAATACTGCATCGGAGTATGGTTTTGGAGCGATTATTGCGGCATTACCGGGCTTTGCTTTGATTAGCCATGCACTAGGGACGACGTTTACCAATCCTTTGGTCAATGGTGCAGTGACCACGACGGTATTGGCAGGGATTACTGGTTCCGCATCGGGTGGGATGAGTATTGCTTTGAGTGCGATGGCAGAAACCTACAATGCAGCGATTTTAGCAGCGGGTATTCCACCAGAAGTGATGCATCGCGTGGTGGCGATGGCATCGGGCGGTATGGACACGCTACCACATAATGGCGCAGTGATTACCTTGCTTGCGGTGACAGGTTTAACCCATAAACAATCCTATAAAGATATTTTCGCAGTGACGATTATTAAAACCTTGGCGGTATTTGTGGTGATTGCTGCATTTACATGGTTCGGTATTGTCTAAGGCAAATTTTAAATTCAGCTTGCCTGTTTTGACAGGTGAGCAATCAAAATGATCAAGAACAGGAGTAGCACAGTGACTCAACAACTCGAAGCCAAAGTGGCCTTTATTACTGGTTCGGCGAGCGGTATTGGTTTGGAAATTGCGAAAAAATTTGCTCAGGAAGGCGCGAAAGTGGTGATTTCTGATGTCAATGCAGAGAAATGTCAGCAAGCAGTGGAGCAGTTAAAACAGCAGGGTTTTGAAGCCCTATCAGCGCCTTGTGACGTAACTGATGAACAAGCTTATAAAGCGGCAATTGATTTGACTACACAAACTTTTGGGCGTTTGGATATCCTGATCAATAATGCGGGTTTTCAGCATGTTGCAGCAATTGAAGATTTCGCCACGGAGATTTATCAGAAGCTGGTTCAGGTGATGCTGACAGGTTCATTTATCGGGATTAAACATGCGTTTCCGATTATGAAAGCGCAAAAATATGGTCGTATTATCAATATGTCTTCGATCAATGGATTGATTGGCTTTGCTGGTAAGGCGGGTTATAACAGTGCCAAGCATGGCGTGATCGGCTTGACCAAAGTGGCGGCTTTAGAATGCGCCCGTGATGGCATTACTGTGAATGCATTATGTCCGGGTTATGTGGATACGCCGTTGGTGCGTGGGCAAATTGCAGATTTGGCGAAAACTCGTAATGTGAGTCTGGAAAGTGCTTTGGAAGATGTAATTTTAGCGATGGTGCCACAGAAGCGTTTACTCAGTGTTGAAGAAATTGCCGACTATGCGATTTTCCTAGCCAGTCACAAAGGTGCAGGAATCACAGGGCAGGCGGTGGTGATGGATGGTGGTTATACTGCACAGTAAGGACAACACTCCCTCTCACTTGAGGGGGAGGTAGCAAGATTTTTTGTCTATATTTATAATCTATTTATTTTCTTATCTTTGAAAAGTTGGAATATATTTTTCCACTGACTTGCTTTGAATATTGTGATAAGTATACCAATGGTTATGATGAATAATCCTGATATAGAAGTTAAGGATATCGTTTCTTTTAGTATTACTGCTGAAATTAGAGTGGATAGAATAGGAACTAAGGCTGCAAAAACAGATCCTGTAGTTGATCCAAGTAAAATTACAGATTTACTGTAAAAAAATAGTGCGATGATAGAAACGAAAAACCCTTGATAAATAATTTGAGGGATTAAAGTGGATAAAGGGTTGGAAAATATTTCTATTCCTTTGATGTATAAATAAAATGGTGTATATAAAATCATTGAAAAGAAGCATACCAGCGCAGTTGCATACATGGCTGAGTTAAAATAATACCGAGATGCAATCGTATAGGTTGCCCATAAAAATCCTCCAATAATAAAAAGAAAGTGTGAAAATATATATGAGCTATTAAATGTTGAATATACTGAAAATAGAACTCCAATCATGATGGTGATGATACCTAGACTTTCATTTTTATGAGATTTTATTTTTAATATCATTGTACTTAATAAAAGAGAGAATAAGATCATACAGGCTGGAGTCATAATTGAAAACTGTTCGACAGGTGCATATTTGAGTCCAAAGGAAATTATAAGCATATATGGAACACCTAAGCCAACAGTTATCATTAGAAGCCCTTTTATTGGGGTTTTCATATTTTTATTCATGAGCAAGTAAGGAATGACTAATATTCCTGAAACAAAAAAACGTATAAAAGTAATCTCAAAGGGATCTAAGTTTGATTTTGAAACCCCAAATCTGGTCATGACTGGAAAAGCTGCCCATATTAAAGCTGCTAAGCTTCCGTAGATAATACCTAACCAAGATTCATTTGTTTTTGTCATTTTTAACATCCTTGTTTATTTGATGTTTAACTTTCTCTTAAGTATTTATTTAATTCTTGGATGTCCATATTTGTTAACGGCGATGGTTGACGGTTTGATTTGTTTATTTGAACGATTACGGTTTCTGCTGCTGCGCATTGTTTTTCAGCTTGATAAATAACTTGTTCAAAAATAATGGAGCTCGTACCTATTTTTTTTATAGCAGTTTTCGTTTCTATGTAGCCTGGCCATAAAATTTCACTTATAAATTGTATGGTTAAGTTTGCTATTACAAATTCAGTTTCATTTGATTGATTTATTATTTTTTGGTTGTATAAAATCTCTACACGTCCTGTTTCTAGAAATGTTGAGAATAAAGCATTGTTAATATGGCCTTGTCTATCAGTATCTGAATATCTTAATT
This sequence comes from Acinetobacter gyllenbergii CIP 110306 = MTCC 11365, assembly GCF_000413855.1. GTDB lineage: Bacteria > Pseudomonadota > Gammaproteobacteria > Pseudomonadales > Moraxellaceae > Acinetobacter > Acinetobacter gyllenbergii. The sequence goes on from NZ_ATGG01000008.1 coordinate 88,627, forward strand.
TATCCATTGTCACTAGGGGATAAGATTTTGATTTTATATTCATTGTATTGTCCTTAACCAAATTATAACCAAGGATAATTAATACTCTTGATTATATTTTTGAGTTGATATTAAAAATATGAAAAACTGATAAGAGTTGCTATTTGTTTTCATATACAATCATCCTCATAGCGGAATGTGTTAATTTTGGTTTTTCAATGTCATACAACACTCTTTTAGTTAATTGACAAATTGAAAAACTATTATTTTCTAATCTTTTAATTACGATAATTGTGAGTTATCTTTGACAGTCTTGTCAATTTTGACAGGGTTGTCAAGTATAAGGAGTGTAACTTGTCTGGAGTAAGGCAGTTTGATGAGGCATTTATCCTCCCATTAGTCTTGGATATCTTTTGGAGAAATGGCTGGCAAGCAACTTCATTAGTTGAGATTGCGAAGGAAACAGGTGTCCAACGAGGATCTTTGTATAATGCGTATGGAGGAAAAGATGAGCTTTTTCTTCAAGCATATGAAATTTATTGTAAAAATTTTTTAAATAATATTGATTTGGCAATGCAAGGAGATTCATTACAGGAGGTTTTAACCAATTTTTTCAGCGCAGCATTGGCTAATATGTCTAAGGGCACTCCTGCAAAAGGATGTCTGACCACTAAAATGTTAGTAGATATAAATCTCACAAGTGAACGTATACAGCAGCGCTTAAGAGATTTCATGAATGAACTTAGATTGGCATTAGAGGTTAAATTATCTGACCCAAAATGGAAGGATTCATTGATTTTAGAAGTTGGCCAAACAGCAGACGTTTTAATCACATATACGAGGGGTATTGCTGTGATGGAAAGAGCTTATAAAGATCCCACTTTCCTTCAGAATACATGTGATGCTTTTGTTCAAATTTTAGTAAAAAAATAAATATTCTTGGTTAGAATGAATCAGCCTTTAATTCTAATATGACTTGATATGAACAATAAATTCGCCAACTTTTGCCTGTTATCTTTGTGTTTAATTCAAATAAACCAAGCTCAAGCAACGTCATTCAAGACCTATCAATCTGAGCCCTTGCATTGTGGTGAAGCGACTTTTCAAGTGATTTCATCCTGTTTTGATCCCGATGAAGGCTCATTGAGAGGAAGTGGAGGCGTTATGCGTGAATCTTGTCAATCGAGTCATTTGCTGGTGAACTGGAAAGGCCAGCAAAAGCGGATTGATTTTCCAATTGCAACCGCAGCACAAACGCAGCAATTAAAAAGTAAAGGCTATACGTTGCAAAAAGTGATTCGCCAAGGGGATTGGTCACCGCAAAGTTTGGCCTGTGGTCAGGTCAAAGGCATTGCGGGATATTTTGTTGTGGTCAATCAAGCAACTACCAATGATTTGAATCAAGAATACTTGGGCAAAGGCTCTCTGAGTGAAGAGCCAGTGTTACTGAATTTGAATGGCACTATGACCAGTGATGCAGTTAGACAAAAAATCTATCCCTTGCTGAAACAAGATAAAGTTAAAATCACCAAAGTGGTTTCAGCCAATGCCTTATTTGGCGATGAGTAAAGCTTAATTAAACGACTCGTTTGTCCAAACACGATATTGAGAGCGTTTGCTGCCTTTATCGGCTGATTATTGCTACACTTTTTAATTTTTAGGCAGATGCGTTATGTCTTTTGATCTTAAAGTCAGTTTAAAGCAAAGGGCTGAACCTTCCTCACAGCAGAAAAAGCTGAATCGCCTGATTGATCAAATAGAACAGCAAAAAATCAGCCTTACTACATGGCAGAATGCGCAAGCCGAGATTCAACAGCATACGCGGCAAAAGCTGATGCCTGTGTATAGCGAGCTGCATGAAATCCTGTTTCAGCAGTTGGATCAGCTTTGGACGCTATTACAACAGCATGAATTTTCCAAAGCGGAAATGCAGCAACTGGATGAAAAAATTGCCCAGCTTGCACAGTTGTTAAAGCGTTCCAAGATATTGAAGGATGAACAGTTAAAACTGGTCAAGCAGATCGATACTTTTTATCAGCAACATGCTCAGCAATCGGCTAAAAAGAATAAAAAACTACAGTCCGCCAAGTTTGAGTTTAATGAAAGTTGTGATCAAAGTGCAGAATTAGATCAAGATGAGTTTGAGCAATATGCGGCTGAACAGCAACAAGCCCGAGAACAAGCCAAGCAACTTCGACAACAGCAGAAAAGAGAACAAGCTGAGCAAATGGCAGCGCAGTCGCTGAAAACGGTCTATTTAAAAATTGCTGCGATGATTCATCCTGACCGTGAGCAAGACGAGTCCAAGAAAGAAGAAAAAACCGAGTTGTTTCAGCAGGCGAGTCAGGCCTATGAACAGCAGGATTTGTTTTACTTGCTCAAGCTTCAATTACAGCTTGAACAGAATAAGGGTGTTGGCGCTAAAGAGTTATCAGCAGAGCAAGTGAAGTTTTATAAACTGGCTTTGGATGCGCAGAGTCAGCAGCTTGAAAGTCAAATTGAAGAGATTCTGGATTCTTTTCAGTTGGCGAAGAAAGTAAAAGCTGAGCATCTGCATATTAGTGATGTATATAAAGCCATAGATGCGGATTGTGCGGAGTTAAAGCAGCAGTTGAAGTGGGAAAAAGAGCGTTTAAAGCATATGAAGAAGGTGAGTGGAGTGGAGATGTTGTTAGGGCATGGGGTGCTTTGATTTTCCCTCACCCCAACCCTCTCCCTGAGGGAGAGGGAGTAGCAATGGATTTTATAGTGGTATGTAATTAGATGATATTCCCTCTCCTTTTAGGAGAGGGCTAGGGAGAGGTGATAACATAAAATGAAACTAGACCCACAGTTATTAGAATTCGCTAAAGCCATGCGCAGTAATGCGACAGATGCAGAACACCTGATGTGGCAACTACTTCGTGCTAAACGTTTTATGAATCTTAAATTTCGCAGACAGCATGTGATTGCACCCTATATTGTAGATTTTTACTGCCATGAGTTGTGTTTGGTCGTTGAACTGGATGGTAGTCAGCATGGGACTGAGGATGGGCGGGCTTATGATGCTGAACGAACCAAGTTTTTAGAGGCTTTGGATTTAAAAGTAGAACGGTATTGGAATCATGAGATTTTAAAAAATACTGAGAGAGTTTTGGATGATTTATGGAATAAATGTTGTGCGCTTTCTAATAAGACCTCTCCCTAACCCTCTCCTAAAAGGAGAGGGAAAATTGATATATCGAATCTGTGTTAGAAAATTTGCTACTTTCAGCGTGAATAGAATCAAGCAACATAGTAATATTAGAGTTATTTGGATTTTAAAGAATGGACAATAATCCAGTAATTTTTTTAAATATTAATAATGAAGAAAAACTTTATTCTTTTAATTTTGAAAATAAAGAATTAGAGAGATCAAATATCTCTAGAACCAAGCGTGCAGCGAATGGATATGGTTTTTTTATTGAAGTAGATAAACAGAAAAAATTAGTAGCAATTTTGGGTTGCGAAGAGTTTATTTTTTTTCTATTCGATAGAAAGTTGTATCGTTTAGATGATGAGCGCTTAACAGTAATTCAACAAGATGGGTTTCTAAGAAATACTTTTCAACTGTTTGTTGGTAGGGAAAAAGAAATTGATATCCGTTATAAGCAAATATGGGATATTGATAATGACATCTTCTTGGATGTAAAAGATTGGTTGGACATAAAACCTAGAGAGATGAGGCTTTTTAAGTTGAGTGAATATGCATGTTTTCTTAAAGAAACAGATATACAAAAAAGAACCGATATTAAAGGATATTAGGAGTCCTATATTTAAATTCTTATAGAACTTTCTTTGTCATCTACATGAATAGGCTCTTGGACAATTTTTAGATCCCTTAGCAATTTATTTATTTTATGCATTCAAAAAAACCCCTCAATTGAGGGGTTTTTTATTTAAATTACCGCTTAAAGCGCAGCAATTTGCTCCATACTTTGCTTAATTTTCACTAACTGATCAGCAAATTCAGCCAATTTCACTTTTTCACCTTCAACAACCGCTGCTGGTGCTTTCGCTACGAAACCTTCATTCGAAAGTTTATTGGCAATTTGATCATGTTGCTTCTGAACTTTATCCAAGTCCTTCTGCAAACGACCCAATTCAGCTTTAGGATCAATCAAACCTTTCATTGGTACAAATACCGATGCATGGCTAACAACGCTAGAGCAAGACAACGGTGGTTCTTGCTCATTGCTCAAGAACTCAATGCTTTCAACTTTCGCCAATGCTTTGAATAAAGCTTCAATACGGATGATTTGCTCACGCTCAGCATCAGAAATGTTCTTAAGTAATACAGGCAATAAACGCGCATTCCCTAAGCCCATTTCACCACGAATATTACGTACTGCACCAATCAAGCCTTGTAACCACTGCATATCTGCTTCAGCTTGATCATTCACTTTTGCTTGATCAGGAACAGGGTATTGCGCAGTCATAATCGTTGCACCGCCTTTGCCTAACATCGGCGCAAGCGTTTGCCAGATTTCTTCTGTCAAATACGGCATCAAAGGATGTGCCAAACGTAAAGATGCTTCCATCACCGCAAGTAACACACGGCGAACTTCTGCTTTACGCTCTTCTGATACATTGGCATCGTTCAGAACGGGTTTGGTTAACTCAACATACCAGTCACAGTATTCATTCCAGATAAAGTCATAGATCGCTTGCGCAGCAAGGTCTAAACGATACGTCGCGAAGGCTTGATGTACCGCAGCTTCTGCTTTTTGCAGACGGCTCATGATCCATTTTTCTGGAAGTTCCCACAGCTCTGGACGCGCTTCTTGAGCAACCGTTTGACCTTCAACATTCATCAATACGAAACGGGTAGCGTTCCAGATCTTGTTGGCAAAATTACGATAGCCTTCAACACGTTTCATGTCGAACTTAATGTCACGACCCGTGTTCGCCAATGCACAGAACGTGAAACGAACTGCATCAGTACCGTAAGCTTGAATGCCTTCTGGGAATTCTTTACGGGTTGATTTTTCAATCTTCGCTGCTTGTTTCGGGTTCATCAGACCTGTCGTACGTTTTTGTACCAAGGTCTCAAGGTCAACACCATCAATCAAGTCTAGTGGGTCAAGCACGTTACCCTTAGACTTCGACATTTTTTGGCCTTCGCCATCACGGACTAGACCATGCACATAAACCGTTTTAAACGGGACTTGTGGCGTACCATCTTCATTCTTCATGAAGTGCATCGTAAACATGATCATACGAGCAACCCAGAAGAAGATGATGTCAAAACCCGTCACCAATACATCAGTTGGGTGGAAGGTATTGAGGAAATAGTTTTCCGCATCTTTCTTGGCATCGCCAGTCCAACCTAAGGTTGAGAAGGTCCACAGCGCAGAAGAGAACCATGTATCCAGTACGTCTTCATCTTGGTTTAACACAACATCAGCAGGGATGTTATTTTTGGCACGGACTTCTGCTTCGTCACGACCCACATAGATGTTGCCTTCAGCATCGTACCACGCTGGAATACGATGACCCCACCAAAGCTGACGAGAGATACACCAGTCTTGGATATTGTTCATCCACGCCATGTACATGTTGCTGTACTGTTCAGGAACAAACTTGATACGACCATCTTGAACTGCTTCAATTGCAGGCTGTGCCAACGGAGCAATTTTTACATACCATTGATCTGTCAATAATGGCTCAACGATTACACCTGAACGGTCACCGCGTGGTGGTTTAAGCGTATAAGGTTGGATTTGATCTAACCAGCCTTCAGCTTCTGCTTGTTCAACCAGTTTTTTACGTGCTTCAAAACGCTCTAAACCAATATAGTCCGCAGGGGCAGGGATGGTTTTAGAAATTTGCTCGCCTGCTTTGGCAATGTATTCAAACTCAGCCAATACTTCTGCATTTTTATTGAAGATATTGATGATTGGTAATTCACAACGCTTACCGACTTCATAGTCGTTAAAGTCGTGTGCAGGGGTGATTTTTACACAGCCTGTACCGAATTCTTTATCGACATATTCATCTTTAACGATTGGAACAGCACGACCTGTAATTGGCAGGATAATGTTCTGACCTACAAGGTGCGTATAGCGTTCATCATCCAGTGCCACAGCAACCGCAGTATCACCTAACAAGGTTTCAGGACGAGTGGTAGCGACCACAATATGGTCTTTACCATCATGGGTACGTAGGTTTTTATCTTCAAAAAAATATTTGAAGTGCCACAATGAACCTGCTTCTTCTTTATCTGATTCAACTTCTAAATCTGACAGCGCAGTTTGTAGTTTCGGGTCCCAGTTGACGAGTCGTTTACCACGGTAGATCAAGCCATCTTCATGCAGTTTAACGAAGACTTCTTTGACCGCATTGGATAAACCTTCATCCATAGTGAAGCGTTCACGCGACCAGTCTACTGAAGAACCTAGGCGACGAATCTGACGGGTGATGGTATCGCCTGATTGCTCTTTCCATTCCCAGATCTTTTCGATGAATTTTTCACGACCCAAGTCATGACGGCTGACACCTTGTGCACCTAATTGACGCTCGACCACCATCTGCGTTGCAATCCCCGCATGGTCAGTCCCAGGTTGCCATAAGGTATTTTTACCCATCATACGGTTGTAACGGGTCAGTGCATCCATGATGGCATTGTTAAAGCCATGTCCCATGTGCAAGCTACCAGTGACGTTCGGTGGCGGAATCATGATACAGAATGATTCACCTTGACCTGAGGGTTTGAAATAACCTTGTTGTTCCCAGATTTGATACCATTTCTTTTCGATCTCAGTTGGATCGTAAGTGGTTGCAATATTTTGAGCAGATTGAGCGTCAGTCATAGTACAGAAGATTAAAATTGAATAAAAAATTAGATCTATTGTAGCAAAAAATCCTCGCTTCTGTAGGCATTTCAGCCTGACCTGATGTGAATGATAAAAGCCGCTTAAATAATGGCTAAATTGGTGTTTCTTGAGCTTTTATAGATGAGATGTTTAGTACATCTTCATAAAGTGGTTTTTATGAGAGCGAATCGACCACTCAAGTACGATAACATCTTTATACGCTTCAAATTTTTCTAAAAAAGCCGATGAAAGGCGTTGGATTTTTATACAAATAGGATTAGATTTGTGGAGTGCATCACATAACTTAAAAATATTGATGCTTAAAACAACAATATAAGAATGCGAAAAACTAAAAAGGGATGCTGCTCATGACTTATTCAATCTTATTGAAAATTAATGACGTCACACATGGACAATTTGAGACCATTCGCCAGCAATTGAACGCGGGCACGCATGAAAGCCAATCTCGTATCTTGGGTGAGGTGTTATCCGAAATTGCCTGTGAAATTGTCGAGCAAGTGTTTGCGGTTTTACTGATTCAAAGCCATCAACCGACACAACTCACCCAAAAAAACACCGTTGAATCTGAAAAAATTATTCAACAGATTATTGCTGCTGTGCGTAAATATATGCCGTGGTCGATTGCCTTATTTGGCAATGAGCGTCTTTGTCCCTTTGCCAATTATTTTTCCAATATGATCAAGTATCACGATGAGCAGGTGTATGTGTCTTATCCGATTGATCGACAACTGGTACAGCAGGCACATGGTTTGGTCACGCAACTCAAGAATAATGAAATCAGTGATATGGTCGATGTATTCCAAACCTTGATCCAAATCGTGGATTTGGGGGTAACCAATTTGATTCGTGAACCGAAAAAATGTCTCAATTTTAATGCTGTGGTGGATAAAACTTTAAATGGGGTGATCAATATGACTGCACATTTAAGTTATAAGCGTTTAGAGAAAATGGGTAATCAAGTGGATAGCAATGCCGCAACGGATTGTGTCAATCATTTTTTAGCATTTATGCATGTCGATACTGAATAGAGTGTGCTAAATTCGGCGTGTACAACGCCAAAAATGATAGAAAAATTGATCTGATGAAAGGGCTTGTTGATCAAGCTCTTTTTTATGCGATCCAAAAACTAGGGTTATTAAAATGAACACCGCCGTTTTTTTAAATATTCATGCGGATACTTATGCACGTTTTGCACATATTCGGACGCAATTATTGCAAGGACATAAAGAAAGTCAGGCCAATGCTTTAGGCAGTGTATTGTCGGAAATGGCATGTGAAGTGATTGAACAAGTGTTTATGGTACTGCTCCAAGAGAATCAGCAATATTCGCAAACGGGCGAATCAGAAAAAGTCATTCAGCAAATTTTAGATGCGATTCGTAAATATATGCCGTGGTCGATCTCATTTTTTGGCAATGATCGTTTAATCCCTTTGGTGGAATATCTCTCCAAGACCCTACAGATTGAAGATGAACAGGTGTATATGACCTATCCTGTTGAACAACTGTTGGCACAGCAAGTCAGAACCTCTAGTCTGAAATTGGCTGAAGGCGATAGTCGCGAAATTCCAAGTGCCTTAAAATTATTAACAGAAGTGATTGATGTTGGGGTAACTCATTTAATCCGTGAGCCGAAAAAATGTCTCAAGTTTAATTTTGTGGTGGATAAAACGCTGAATGGGGTCATTAATATGACCACACATTTGGGCTATAAGCGTTTAGAAAAACTGGGTGCGCAAATTGATCAGCAAGTCGCAGCAACCTATGTCGATTATTTCCTTAAATTTATGCGCCAGCAAGCATAGGTAGGACAGAGAAATGGCAAAACTCAAAACACTTGAAAATAAAGTGGTCTGGATTACAGGGGCTTCTTCTGGTTTAGGTAAAGCTTTAGCCCGTGAATGTGCCTTACAAGGGGCACAAGTGGTGCTCACTTCACGTCGTTATGATGAATTAGAAGCGGTACGGGTTGGACTACTCAAGCCAGAACAGCATCTTTCGATTGCTGCCGACATTACCGATGAAGCCCAAGTCCGCCACGCGCATGATCAGGTTTTAGCCTGTAAAGGGCGTATTGATTGGTTGATCAATAATGCCGGTTTGAGTCAACGTGCCTTAATTCAGGACACCACCATGCACACTGAACGTGCCATTATGGAGGTGGACTATTTCTCGCAAGTGTTCTTTACCAAAACCGTATTACCGACCTTGCTACAACAAAAGTCGGGTCGTGTGGTGTTTGTTTCCAGTGTAGCAGGCTTATTGGGGACACAGTATCGTGCCACTTACTCTGCCGCAAAAGCAGCAATTCATATGTGGGCTAACAGTCTGCGTGCCGAAGTTGCTCCAGCAGGGGTTGAGGTGTCAGTGGTGTTCCCAGGTTTTGTGAAAACCAATGTATCATTCAATGCTTTAAATGGTGAAGGTAAGCCCCAAGGGCATCAGGATGAAGCCATTGAAAATGGTCTAGATGCTGATGTATTTGCGGAACGGGTGGTGGAATCCTTAATGGCAGGCGAGCAATATATTGTCGTTGGCGGGAAAAAAGAGCAATTGGGTGTGTTGGTCTCTAGATTGTCACCCAACTTGTTGTATAAGATGATTCGCAAAATGAAAGTGAAATGATTGTGAATATTGTGGTTTTAAAAGGACGTGTAGGTGGAAGATAGTCAAAATTTATCTCAGCCATCTTCGAGCCATCACGTATCGATTCCATTGATTGTCAGTTATTTGTTACTTGCTTTGCCTGCCAGCTTCTTCATTGCTGGACTTGTGGCTCAGTTATTGACCGTCACGATTTCCCATTTTGAAGGCGCTAATGGCTATGCATGGATGGGAGTCTTTATGTTGGCTGTTCCATCGATCTTTTTATCTTGTCTGATTGCTTTGCCGATCATGATTAAAAAAGTGCCTCACATTTTATCTACGACTGTCTGGATATTCGGGGGTTTAACTTTTTTTTTGGTTTTATATCTCACCAGTGTTCTCAACTAGACTGAAGTAATTGAAAATAGAGTGGATTCTAGATGCTCTGTGGAATGGTGTAATCGAATGACAATCAATAACCGCAAAAAAGCCGTTTTTAATTGGAGCGGCGGCAAAGACTCATCCTTAGCATTGTATAAAGTCTTACAGCAGGACGAGTTCGAGGTGATTGCTTTATTAACTACAGTGAATGAAGAAACCGAGTTGTCTTCGATGCATGCCATTCCACATAGGCTGCTTGAAAAGCAGGCTGAAAGTATTGGCATTCCACTTTATCCAGTGTTTTTGCCCAAAAATCTGCCTATCTATGAACAGCGTATGTTGGATGCAGCCCATCATTTTAAGGCACAGGGGGTTGAGCACTTTATCTTTGGTGATATCTATCTCAGTGATGTGCGTCAATATCGGGAAGATCGTTTACAGCCTTTAGGCATCGAAGTGGTTGAGCCAATCTGGAACCTGAACTCGACTGAAGTCATGCAAGATTTTTTGGATTCAGGCATTCAAACCAAAATTATTGTGACCGATGCCAGCAAGCTCGATGAGTCGTTTATTGGTCAAGATATCGATGCAGCTTTGCTTGAGCGAATGCCAAGTGAAGTTGATGTCTGTGGTGAAAATGGGGAGTACCATACCTTTGCTTATGCAGGCGGGTTATTTAAGTTCCATGTTGAATTTGAGATTGCTGAAACGCGGCAAATGTCTTATGAGTTTAAGTTAGAGAATGGGGAAGAACAAACTTATCATTATTGGCAAGCCATCTTTGCCGACTCCTAAGCAAAAATTCTGTGCTTGACACAGGATTTTTTTAAAAATCATTAAACCCGTTATTTACTTTTTATTAAAAAAAGCTACTTGATAAAAACAAGCTATTTTTTGCACAATCATTCGGTCTTTACTGAAAAATAAGCATAATACAAAGCTCTGGCATAAGCGTGAATCGCTGCCTAGATCCAAATGAATAATACTAACCTCTCTTTAGCAGTGAAGGCATGGAGATTGTACATGGAAAGACGACTTTCACTTCTGGCCAAGGAACGCACGATTGCCCATTCTGGTTATAACCGTTGGCTATTGCCTCCTGCCGCCTTAGCGATTCATCTCAGTATTGGTATGGCATATGGCTTTTCTGTGTTTTGGTTGCCATTATCCAAAGCATTGGGAATTGATGCGCCAATCGAATGTAAAAACATAGGTCTGCTTGAGCAGTTGTTCACTACAACCTGTGACTGGAGTGTGTCCACATTAAGTATTATGTACACGCTGTTTTTTGTCTTTTTAGGTTCATCCGCATTTTTGTTTGGGGGTTGGCTTGAACATGCAGGGCCGCGAAAGGCAGGCGTGGTTGCGGCATTTTGCTGGGCAAGTGGTTTGATCTTATCTGCGCTGGGTGTTTATACACATCAGTTGTGGTTATTGTGGTTAGGAGGTGGAATAGGGGGCATCGGGCTTGGGCTTGGCTATATTTCACCTGTATCAACCCTGATTAAATGGTTTCCAGATCGTCGGGGTTTAGCAACAGGTCTTGCCATTATGGGCTTTGGTGGAGGCGCCATGATTGGTGCGCCATTGGCAGATAAGTTAATGAAGCTCTTTGCAACGGATACCTCTGTGGGTGTCTGGCAAACGTTTTTGGTACTGGCTGCCGTTTATTTTATTTTCATGATTGGCGGTGCCTTTGGTTACCGCATTCCGCCTTCAAATTGGAAACCGAGTGGCTGGCAACCGACAGTAACGCAGGCGACAGGTCTTGTGACCAATCGTCACGTGCATTTAAATAAGGCATGGAAAACCAAGCAGTTCTGGTTGATTTGGGGTGTACTTTGTTTAAACGTATCTGCTGGTATAGGTATTTTAGCCATGGCTTCGCCGTTGTTACAGGAAGTATTTGGCGGACGTCTCATCGGCTTAGATGTGGGAATTAATGAATTAAATGCGGACCAAAAAATGCAGATTGCAACTTTTGCAGCAGGCTTCACGGGTTTACTGTCCTTATTTAATATTGCTGGGCGCTTCTTCTGGGCATCGACATCGGACTTTATTGGTCGTAAAAACACATATTTTATTTTTCTCGCCTTGGGTTTCTTGTTATATGTCTCGATTCCACAGTTGGCACATGCCGAAAATTTGCCATTATTCGTTTTAGCCTTCTGTGTCATCCTGTCGATATATGGTGGTGGTTTTGCCACTGTGCCTGCTTATTTGGCTGATATTTTCGGTACCCAAATGGTTGGGGCCATTCATGGGCGTTTGCTTACCGCATGGTCTGTCGCAGGCGTATTTGGAACCTTATTGATTACCAATATTCGAGATTATCAACTGGCACATGGCATAGCTCAAGCGCAATCTTATGACACGACCATGTATATTTTGGCAGCTATGTTAGCGATTGGATTTGTACTCAATTTAATGGTCAAACCAGTTGATGAAGATCAATACATGACAGAGGCTGAATTGGCTGCTGAAAAGGCTTTGGCACATGAGAAATTACCGCAAGATTTAAGCCTAAATCATGATGTAGCACATGCGCCATCCAAGACGATTACCGTGGTACTTGCTTGGTTGGTGGTGGGGCTTCCTTTACTGGCAGGGATTTGGTTTACTTTGCAAAAGGCGATTGTTTTATTTCATTAACTTTAAAATCTAAGCTAGAAAAAATGCCTCATGATTCGAGGCATTTTTTATTCTATTGGTAATACAGTAATTCCCCAATAGGCTACTGTCATCAATGTGGAGCGTTTACGATGGCAGTTCCATAGGCAAATACTTCAACCATACCACCTTGCATACCTAGTTCGGTGGTGCTGAGTCGAACCCCCATAATTTGATTGGCACCCACAGCATGGGCTTCCTGCTTGAGTCGAATCACAGCTTCACGACGTGCACGTTCCACCACACTTTCATAGCTGACCAAACGCCCACCAAAGAAGTTACGAATGGTTGCTAGTACATATTTAAAATAATCGTGTGAGATCACCACATTACTGCTGACCATATGTCCATGTGCAGAGGTTTTGACAAAACGATTGGTATCAATCCGAATATGCGCAAATTGCTTTTCTTTCTGGTCCAGTTCGCGCAAGTGTTTTTGCTCGATATGACGACCAAAACCCCAACCGACTGAGAATAGGATCAGAAACAGGACGATCTGAAAAATGAATCCATCCATCGTTTTTCCTATGCGCTAAATGGGTCTGGGAGCTTAGGGGCAACCGGTTGCACCACCACTGCTGTGCCGTAAACAAATAATTCTGATGCGCCTTGCGCAATATTTGAAGTCGAGAAACGTATCCCGACAATGGCATTGGCGCCTAAACCTTTGGCCTTATCAATCATCCGTTGAGTCGCTTCTTGGCGAGATTCTTCAAGCAGTTCGGTATAACCTGTCAACTCACCACCGACAATATTCTTTAAGCCTGCCATCAAATCACGGCCGACATGTTTACTACGAACGGTGCTGCCATACACCACATCAAGTTGACGTAAAATTTCATGCCCGGGTACAGACTCTAAACTGCTCAATAACATTGTCTTTTCTAAATCTTCAATCTATTCAGTTTGAAGATAAGAAATATTCGCAAGGGTTGCAACAAAAAAGCTCACCGAAGTGAGCTTTTTTATCCGCAAAAGATGAAATTATTTTTTTGCGTAATGTTGTTCTGAACTTGATGGCTGATGCGTTACCGTTTCACTGGTAGACGCTTTGAGGCCGCCACCTAAGGTTTTGTACAGTTCAACTTGGTTGTTAAGGTTTGCTTGTTGAAGCAACAATAAACCTTGTTCAGCTGAATAAGCAGAACGTTGTGCATCCAATACGGTTAAATAGCTATCAATACCTGCACGGAAGCGGGCGTTTGAAAGTTTATATGTGGTATTGGTCGCATCAACCAAACGACGTTGCGCTGTTAAACGGTCACCAATATTGGCACGTGTTGCCAAAGCATCATTCACTTCACGGAAAGCAGACTGAACTGACTTTTCATAGTTAGCCAATGCAATTTTCTGATCGGTTTCAGAGATTTTGATGTTCGCTTTACGTGTACCCCAGTCAAAAATTGGGATATTCAGGCTTGGACCAATAGACCATACACCATTGCCTGCTTTGAACAGATCGCTCAAGTCAGTTGATGCATAACCCGCAGAACCAGTTAAGCTAATCGTTGGGAACAGTTGAGCTTTAGCTGCCCCAATATTCGCACCTGCAGCACTTAACTGGTATTCAGATGCTTTCACATCTGGGCGGTTATTGAGCAAGTCACTTGGTAAACCAGCACTAAACACGCTTTGTTGGGTGATACGCGCTACTTGTTGTTGCGGTAACAGGTTTTGTGGCACTTGCTGACCAACAAGCAAGTTCAACAAGTTTTGTGCTTGAGCAACTTGAGTCTTGTAGTTCGCAACATCATTACGTGCTGTTTCAACCGAAATTTGTGCTTGGCGCACAGGGATTTCGCTATCAATACCCACATCAAAACGTTTCTTGTTCAAGTTAAACGAGTCTTGTTGAGCTTTCAGCGTTTGATCCGCAAGTTTCAATTGTGCGTTCGCGTATGAGTAGTTCAACCAGGCTTGAGTGACTTGGCTGATCAAGCTGATCTGCGTTGCATCGCGTGAGCTTTGCGTTGCAAGATAACTATCCAAAGCCGCATCTTTCAAGCTACGTACACGACCCCAGAAATCCAACTCATATGAAGTTAGGCCTAAACCGACTTGATAGGTTGAATATGGGTTATTTGGATCACGAGTAGGGGTGACTTGACGAACCGCACTACCACTTGCGCCAATCGTTGGTAACTGATTGTTTTCCGAGATTTGGTATTGCTGTTGTGCTTTTTGGATATTCAAAGCCGCAGTACGTAAATCACGGTTATTGGCAAGCGCCAGATCAATCACTTGCAGTAAACGTTGGTCAGCAAAGAAATCTTTGTAACCTTGTTCTGCGATTGATGTTCCAGAAGCATTGCCGTAAGACGCGAAGCTTTCAGGAACATCTGAGCTTACCACAGGCTCTGGCCCGCGCATGCTTTGGCAGGCAGCCAAAGACAGCGCGAGGGCAGAGATTGCAATGCCACGACTGGAAATAGACCATACAGTTTGCATCACGATCAATGCTCCTGAGTATTTAAAGTTTTAGGTTTGTACTTAAAGATACTACGAATCCACACGAAGAATACAGGGATGAAGAAAATACCTAAAAGTGTTGAAGAAATTACACCACCAAGTACACCATAACCGACCGAGTGTTGGCTACCTGCGCCAGCACCGCTTGCTAGGGCGAGCGGTAAAACACCGAAACCGAATGCAAGTGTAGTCATGATAATTGGACGTAAACGCATTTTGGCAGCATGTAATGTTGCTTCAAAGAGTTCTTCGCCTTGTTCCTGTAATTCTTTCGCAAATTCGACGATCAAAATCGCATTCTTCGCGGATAGACCAATTACGGCAACAATTGCAACCTGGAAGTAAATGTTAAAGGATAAGTTTGGATCACCTTTAATCAGCATACCTAACCATGTCAAGGCAAATGCACCGACGATACCTAAAGGTACAACCAGTAATACCGAAACAGGTACAGACCAGCTTTCATAGAGTGCAGCAAGACACAGGAATACGATTAATAATGAAAGAACAAGAAGAGGTGCTGTTTGACTACCAGAATCACGTTCTTCTAAAGATAAACCTGTCCATTCATAGTCGAAACCAGTTAAGCCCATAGAAGGTAACTTACCAATGATTTCTTCCATTGCCAACATTGCATCACCAGAGCTGACACCTGGTGCAGGCGTACCTTGAATGTTAACAGACGATACGCCGTTATAACGCTCTAGACGTGGTGAACCATAGGTCCATTCACCTTTGGCAAAGCCAGAGAAAGGAACCATTTCGCCTTTGTTATTACGCACATACCACTTGTTCAAGTCTTCAGGCATCATGCGTGTATCCGCTTCACCTTGGACATAAACTTTCTTCACACGACCACGGTCGACGAAGTCATTGATATATGAACCACCCCAAGCCATGCTCATGGTGCTGTTAATATCGGCAATACTGACACCCATTGCACCTGCTTGCGCTTGATCAATGGTGATCTGGTACTGTGGTGTATCTTCTTGACCATTTGGACGTACACCCGCAAGACGTTTGTCTTGTGATGCCATACCTAAAATCGCATTACGAGCAGCAATGAGTTTTTCATGCCCTTGACCGCTGGCATCTTTTAACTGGATATCGAAACCAGAAGCGACACCCAATTCAGGCATTGCGGGTAACTGCAATGGCATGATGTAAGACGCATCTTTCACAATCATGTTCAATGCCATACCACGTTGAATGATGGCACCGATTTGTGATTCTGGTGTCGTACGCTCACTCCAGTCTTTTAATTTAATAAAGGCAAGACCCGCGTTTTGACCCACCCCTGTGAATGAGAAACCAGCAACTGTAAAGATTGACTCTACATTTTCTTTTTCCTTATTCAAGAAATAGCCTGTCATGGTATCGATGACTTTGTCGGTTCGTTCCAAGCTCGCGCTCGGTGGTAACTGAACCAGTGTCATCACCACACCTTGGTCTTCTTCTGGTAAGAATGAAGATGGCAAAACTTTATAAATGCCAACCAAAGCGGCAATCACAACAATATAAAGTACCCCAGAGAATAACTTGTGGTGGGTCATACGATTGACACCGCCTTGGTATTTCTCCGAAAGTCTTTCAAAGCTACGGTTAAACCAACGGAAGAAACGCGCGAAAATATTGTTGCTTTCCTGCTTGTTTGGATCGTGCTGTTTTAACAAGGTTGCACATAGGGCAGGGGTAAAGGTAAGTGCTACGATCAATGACAAGATCATCGCAGTAACCAGCGTGATCGAGAATTGACGATAAATTACCCCAGTGGTTCCACTAAAGAACGCCATCGGTACGAATACCGCTGTTAACACACTGGTAATACCGACTAAGGCGCCTGAAATCTGACTCATCGACTTTTCGGTCGCAGGGACAGGTTCCAGATGTTCTTCCTGCATTACCCGTTCAACGTTCTCGACCACGACAATGGCGTCATCCACCAATAGACCGATGGCCAGTACCATTGCAAACATGGTGAGGGTGTTGATTGAGAAGCCGAAGATATTAATCACGGCAAATGTACCCAACACAACCACAGGAACTGCCAATGTTGGAATAATCGTTGCGCGCCAGTTCTGTAAGAACAAGAACATTACGATAAATACCAAGACAACCGCTTCAATGAGCGTGTGCACAACACTTTCAATCGAAAGACGAATAAATGGTGTGGTGTCATAGGCTAGCTTGTCTTTTAAACCGCTCGGATAGTTATGACGTAACTCAGATAAACGTTTTTCAACCGCAGCAGCAGTATCCAATGCGTTGGCACCTGTTGCCAGTTTGATTGCGACACCACCTGCAGGTTTACCATTGAACTTTGAGTCAAATTGATAGTTATCTGAACCGAGTTCGACACGTGCAACATCACCCAAACGAACTTGTGCACCACCTGAGGTATTTTTCAGGAAGATGTTTTTAAACTGTTCAGGGGTTTGCAACATGGTTTGTGCATTTACCGTTGCGTTAAGAACTTGGCCTGCAGTTGATGGCGCACCACCGAGCTGACCCACCGCAACTTGCGAGTTTTGTGCACGAATAGCAGTTGCAACATCATTTGGCGTCAAGTTAAAGCTGGTCAGCTTTGCTGGATCTAACCAGATACGCATCGCATATGAACCACCAAATACTTGAAGTTCACCTACACCTGCCACACGACTCAGTGGCTCAGAAATATTTGAGTTCACATAGTCTTTAATGTCAGAAGCAGAAAGGCTGTTATCTGGCGAATAAAATGCAATAACTTGCAAGAAGCTTGCACCAGACTTCGTCACTTTTACACCTTGACGTTGTACGTCAGCAGGTAAAAGAGCTGTTGCTGATTGCAGTTTGTTTTGAACTTGTACTTGGGCGATATCTGGATCGACACCTTGTGCGAAGTTCAAGTTAATTGATGCTTGACCATTACCCGCACTATTCGATGAAATGTAACGTAAACCATCCAAACCATTCATTTGTTGTTCAATGATTTGGGTGACCGTATTTTCAACGGTTTGCGCAGAAGCCCCAGGATAAGTTGCAGAAATCGTTACCGTGGGGGGGGCAATTGTCGGATATTGTGCAACTGGCATTTTTGTGAGCGTGATAATACCCGCCAACATAATGACCAGTGCGATCACCCAAGCGAAAATTGGGCGATGGATAAAAAATTGAGCCATGCAATCTACCCCTTAAGCTTCTGAAGTTGCTTTTTGTTCAGCTTTTGGTGAATTGGCTTGTTTTTGTTCAGCAGCTTTTGGTGCTGCATTTTGAGCTTCAGCTGCTTTTGGTTGGTAAGGTTTAGCAGACACTTCTTGTCCTTCTTTAACCTTGGCAACACCATCAACAACAACCTTATCACCAGCCTGTAAGCCTTCAGTTACAATCCAGTCCTGACCTTTCACACCCACTGTTTTAATTGGGCGTGTTTCAATTGCACCTTTAGCATTGACTACCAATGCAATTGCTTGGCCTGTAGGTAAACGAGATACCGCTGCTTGAGGAATCAGATATGCATTTGGTAAAACACCTTGCGAGATTTTAGCCGTTGCATACATTCCTGGTAATAACAGGTGGTTTGGATTCGAGAAGACTGCACGTAGGGTTACAGTACCTGTATCTGGATTCACGCTTGCGTCAGAGAAAGCAAGTTGGCCTTCGACTGGGTATTCAGACCCATCTTCCAGCGTGATTTTGACACGGGTATTGTTACTGTTATTTAAACTGCCTTTGCTGAGTTGCTGGCGTAAACGCAATAATTCAGCACTTGATTGGTTGATATCAACATAGATTGGATCAAGTTGTTGAATCGTGACCAATGGATCAGCTTGGTTTGCAGTTACCAAAGCACCAGGCGTCACCGAAGAACGGCTAGACTGACCTGAGATTGGTGCGCGAACGGTTGAGTAACCTAGTGTAATTTCAGCATTTTTTAATGCAGCTTCAGACGCAGCCACATCAGCTTCAGCCAATTTTACTTGAGCATTGATATCGTCATATTCTTGTTTGGAAACCGCATTGGTTCCAACCAATTGACGATAACGACCCTCTTTCACGCGTAATGCATTTAAGTTTGCTTGTTGACGCAATAAGGTTGCACGAGCATTGTCTGCTGTTGCACGGTTGGTATTTGCATCAATTTGATAAAGTGCTTGACCTGCTTGAACGTAGCTACCTTCAGCAAATAAACGTTTTAGAATCACGCCACCTGTTTGCGGGCGTACTTCAGAAACTTGATATGCAGAGGTTCGTCCTGACAGTTCGACGTTTTGTTCAACGCTTTGTGGTTGAGCAACAATGACACCAACTTCTGGAGGTGGCATTTTTTGAGCAGCAGCAGCTTGCTGTGCATCTTTAGGATCTTTGCTACAACCAACAAGCGCAATGCTTGTTGCTAATGCGCAAGCAGTGAGGGCAGGAGCCCAAAGCTTAGCCGACATCATTATTCCACCTCAATTTAGATTTTTTATCTAAAAACAAATTATTGCTGAAAGTGCTTTGATACAGCCCAAACCAAAGCAAGGAAGTCCAAATCAACCCAATTCCCCAACCGGCAAGTACGTCAGTTGGGTAGTGAACCCCCGCATAAACTCTAGATATCCCCATGAAGATAAACCATAAAGTAGATACTAAAATGACACTGGTGCGATATTTGTGTTGTTGACACAACAACATGGCTAAACTCGCAAGGGTTGCAGCATAAAGGCTATGGGCACTTGGGAAGGATGCACCATAACTTTGAACCAAGTGATAAAACTCCATTGGTCTTGGCCGATCAATGCTCCATTTCAGAAGCCAACCAATCACAATGCTGCCGATCACACTTAAAGCGATAAAGGTCACATTCTTATAATTTTTAATCCAAGTTTGGTAGAGACACAAAAATGTAGTTAAAAATAGTAAAAAAGGCATCCCGCCAAGTAGAGAGAGCAGAACTGTCACATGATTAAGCGTAAATGAACGGTGCTCAAAAAAAACTTGAACACTAAAAAGGTCTAAAGTTGATGTGTTGGAAAGAACTAATCCAATCACACCGAATCCTAAAAAAAAGCAACCAATACAAAGCAATAGGTACGGCATGCGCTACTCATTATTTGCTTAACCATTATTCAGGGTTGTTGAGTGTTTGAAAGTGTACTCGTGAGTACACTTTTGGTCAAGTCTTGAAATTTTATGATAATTTCATTTTGATGTTTTTTTAAGACTTAGTAAAAAAACATAACAAAATTTGATGTATATCTCACTTTTAATTGAATCTATGCCTATCATGAAAAGTACTTTTTTAAGCTGTTTTCTCAACAGCCTAAGTCATTCTCTAGATTGCAAATTTACTTTGCATCATCTCGTTTGACTCAAGCAGCCTAATCCGTATTTATGTAGGCAATATTCAGCTCAGTGCAATATTCAAAAAGTAAAAGATCAAGATTGCATAAGTTGTTTTACATGGTTTTAGCAGTAAGTTTTAGAGTGCAGACGCATAATTGAGATCTCTCATTCAATTCGAGATACTTATAGACTGGCGTCATAGTATCTCCTAGTAAAAGGGATACCATGGCGGAGAAGTAATCTATTCAATAATAGACGCAGGGAATACCAACCCATTTAAACTATTTTTGGTGGCTTGATTATACGCAAAAATAGTTCAAATGTTAGACTTGTACTTTGTCGTTTTTTCTGTACAAAGCTAGTGTGCAGATGGGGTGTTCTTCGTCTGTTCTTCCACTTCAACGGGTTGTTTAGGTGGCCAGAAAAAATCGCTTGGTCGGGTCAGGAAGTGAGTCGTTACCAACTTTGCGAGAGGCTTCCATTGTGCAAAACGGACACGGCGGGCGCGTAAAGCAACAATAATGGTTAGGGTGAAGCTGACAAATAAGTTGGTTAATCCAATCAGCATCACACCAAGGAATGACACTAAAATTAAACCAATGTCAGGCCCACCAATGGTCATTAAACCTTGGATGAAGTTGGCAGAGGCGAAGGCAATGTGACGGATATCTAAAGGCAAGCCTAAAATAAATCCAATCGTGCCCATACTGCCCAGCATGATTCCAAACAAGAAGTTACCCGCCAAGGCGCCGAGATTGGTCTCAATATAACCCGCGAATTTATCTAAACGTTGTTGTCCCATCCAGCGTTTTAAGCGTCGATGTTGTTTTAAACGTGGACCGACTTTACGATAAACTGCCAAGTTATCGAAATAACCTGCAATCAAGCCAGAGAAAAACAAACATACACCCGCAATTGCGGCATGTGGAACTGCCAATGACGTAAAGGGGTTGAGGCTATGTAGCAATGCGGCTGATTTGGCGTGATTGAGCAGTGGCTCACCAAGATTGTATTGCCACAAAAAGGTAATCAGTGCTGCGGTTGGAATCGCAATCGAGATATTCCCCAAAATTGCAATGAACTGGGTTCGGATAATATTAATAATCAAGGCGGCCAGTTCGGCAATTTGTGCGGTCTTGCTGCCTTTTTGCTGCTGTACCGTTGAGGCAAGCGCCGCTGCAGTCATGGCAGGTTGTTTGGTCGCCACGGTAAAGTGCAATACATGAATCAACATAAAGCCAAGCGCATAGTTCATGCTGTATAAAAAGGCATGACCAAATGGAGCTAAGACCAAACGCGCCGTTAAAATTTTCAGCGTTGCCATGGTGGCAATGATCGCACCAGCACCTGCAGCTGCTTTGTACATGCCAAAGAAGCCTGATTTATCGGTACTTACATAATGCTCACCTGTTTTACTGGCATTTTCTGTGACCTGTAAGGCAATCAGCTCACTGGTTGAGGTTAATAAGTGGCGGACACTTTTCTCATTATAATGTGCTTTGGTTAAGTCAGTGATTAACTCACCTAATGCCGTGTAACGCGCATCATTTTTGCTGGCTAATAGGGTCAGTAGCAGTTCAATCCGATCAATTGCCTGTTCTAACAGTGATAATAAATAGGTGAGGCTGATACTAACGCCAATCCGCTTGGTGGCACGGCGAATTTTGAGCACCACTTCACGGCATTGATCCAGCATCACAAAGGCTTGCGATGCATCTGGTGGTGGTAAAACCACAACCGCATCTTGATCATCAATCTGTTTTTTATATTTCTCGATGAACTCTACGATTTCACGATTTTGCACCAGAAAAGGCGATTCATATTCGGTAATTTCAGGTTGCGCATTAATAAATTCAGGGTAGAGGCCGATACCACTAATCCGATAGGACAATACCGTAATCGCTTTAATTAGCTCATTTTTTGAAATCTGTTTTTCTGTGGTATTGCTTTGACTTTCACCTAAGAGGTTGAATAGGGTAATCCAGTCCTGATTCTCAATCAGATCGAGCCATTCACTGTCATTTTCTTGGTGAAAGACTTTTCCAATCAGGGTTTTAAGCTGTTGACCATCTTCGACTAAAGGGAGGAAGTGCGCGCCCAGACGTTGTCCCAACTGGTTCCAAAACCCATCCAGCGAAAGAATCCCGCTGTCAGCATATAAGCTTAACTGTTTATATTGGCTGATGAGCTTAAGTAAAAAGTTTTGCAGTAAGATGGCTGACGTTGGAGTCAGTAATAAGATTTTGATTAGCGCATGGATACGCTGTTTAACTTCATCCGCATCATTTGGATTTTTGGGACGGATCCGATTGACCAGTTCAATCAGCAGTTGTTCGTCAAGAACAGCTTGAGGTTGGTCAAGCTGTTCCTGCATTTTTAAAAAAAGATCAGATAAGGTTAAATGCATAGGCAGTCAAAAAATTATTGTAGTCGATGTAAAGCCATTAAGGTCAAATTGATCAGTGCTTGGCGATATTCATTATCTGGCAGCGCTTTCAACGCTTCTAAAGCGGCATCCGTTTCCTGTTGGGCACGTTTTTGACAGTAATCTAGGCCACCCGAGTGATGAACAATTTCAATCACTTTATCTAAATGCTCAACACCACCTGTTGCAATACTGCGACGAATGATTTGGTGTTCCTCGCCAGTTGAATGAGCTAATGCAGAAATTAACGGTAAAGTCGGTTTCCCTTCCATTAAATCATCACCAATATTTTTACCTAATGTTTCAGCATCAGAGGTGTAATCTAAAATATCGTCGATAATTTGGAAGGCATTGCCAAAATGACCTGCGAAGCGACGCAAAGGTTCACGGTATTCTTCTGTTCCAGCTAAAATGGCGGCGCCTTCGGTGGCGAGTTCAAATAAGCGGGAAGTTTTACCATGGATAATTCTTAAATAGGTTTCTTCTGTGGTCTCTGGTTGGTGCTGCGATTGAAGCTGTAAGACTTCGCCTTCTGCAATTTCACAAGTCCCAGTCGAGAAATCTTTTAATAAGGTCATATTATTTAAATCGACCAATAAATCAAAAGCTCTTGAAATTAGGAAATCACCGACCAAAACCGCAGTTTGATTGTTCCATGTTGCATTTGCGGTTGGACGACCACGGCGCAAACTTGATTCATCGACCACATCGTCATGCACCAAGGTTGCAGTATGCAGCATTTCAATGACTGCCGCCAAATGCTGTGCTTGTTGCATATCGGCGAGTCCACAAGCCCGCGCTGCCAATAAACACATAATCGGACGCATGCGTTTTCCGCCTGCTTCAACCACGTGTTTGCTGACACTCATGACGAGGCCCACTTTTGAGCTAATTCCTTCATTAATGAGGCGATCCATCGCAGCAAAATCTGTCGCAACAGGGGAGAGAATGTCTTGCTTAAAATCGATAACCATATGAAGAAAAACCTCGTATAGGTGGGTAATGTTGCCAAGTGTATCAATTTATCTATAACTAAACAGTTATACAGACTGTGTAATCTGCTATTTAAGACACGATGAAGAGTTTTTTGGTCTTAATTTAGACAGAAAAGAGGTTTCCCACCATATACCATTACTTTAATTATGGCTTTTAAAAAACACAGTTTGTTATTGTTACAACTTATTTTCAGAAATGTATTTCAAATTTTGATCAGAATCAATCGAAAATCCGTCATCAATCTAATTGATTTTGCTTAAAAATCCAAGCAAGTTATCGATATACATGTGTTTATGTAAAATCACTTGTCGTTTGATCAATTTTCACTTAAAATTTGTCCCCTTGTATAACCCCAGTGGCGTTCGTCTTAAGATCGATATGTCCCTTTATCGGCACGACGACACGGGCAAGTTGGAGTACATTATGTACGCAGTAATCCAAAGCGGTGGTAAACAGCACCGTGTTGTTGAGGGTGAAACCCTTAAAGTAGAATTATTGAAAGCTGAAACTGGCGCGACTATTACGTTTGATGACGTATTAATGGTTGTTAACGGTGACAACATTCAAATCGGTGCTCCAGTTGTAGCTGGCGCAAAAGTAACTGCAGAAGTAGTTGGCCATGGTCGTCACGACAAAATCCGCATCATCAAAATGCGTCGTCGTAAACACTATCGTAAACAACAAGGTCACCGTCAATGGTTTACCGAGTTGAAAATTACTGGTATCGCAGGCTAATACGAGGAGTAAATAGACATGGCAACTAAAAAAGCCGGTGGATCGACGAAGAACGGTCGTGATTCGAATCCTAAGATGTTAGGTGTTAAAGTTTACGGTGGTCAAACTGTAACTGCTGGTAACATCATCGTTCGTCAACGTGGTACAGAGTTCCACGCTGGTGCAAATGTTGGTATGGGTCGTGACCATACTTTATTTGCTACTGCTGACGGCGTAGTAAAATTTGAAGTGAAAGGTCAATTTGGCCGTCGCTATGTAACTGTTGAAGCTTAAGTTTTAATAGTTCGAGAAAACCCGCTTTTAGCGGGTTTTTTTATGCATATAAGTTTTTGCATTGTGCTTTAGTCTGAAGGTTTTCCAAAGTTTCCTGTTTTTAAATCTTCATAAGCCTGTAAAATTTGCTCATAACTGTTCATCACAAAAAAGCCATGCCCATTGATTGGCTCTTGCAAGGGCGGCGCAGATAAAAATAACAGATCACTATCTTCTAATGCGGTAATCGCCACATCAGTATCAAAGCTGGACAACACCGCTAAGGCCTGTTCTTCCAATGTGTCTTCATGTTCAGTGAATCGAAGCTTGCCTTTACGTAAATAAATTAAAGTCGTGTCCCCATGCTGAGCAGGGAGTGTCAGTTGATGAGCTTTATTTAGATGAACATCAAAAACATTCATTGGGCTAAATGTTTGGGCGATCCCTTGAATATTTTGAAACTGTCCAGCCACAATCCGGACATAGCCTGCATTCTGTTCGAGAGGTACTTTGGGGATCGTATTATTTAATAGGCTTTGATAACGAGGTGCAGACATTTTGTCTTTTGCAGGAAGGTTAATCCACAATTGCAGCATTTCAAAGTATCCACCACGCTCACGAAAAGCAGGGCTAAAATGTTCGGTATGCTGAATGCCAGAAGCTGCCGTCATCCATTGCACATCACCTTGTCCGATGATTCCACCTTGCCCCGTAGAGTCTTGGTGTTGTAACTCACCCGCAAACACAAAGGTCACTGTTTCAAAGCCGCGGTGTGGATGCTCATTCACACCTTTTTTCGTGCTTTTGGGTGCCAAGCGTCCTGGCCCTAGATGATCCAATAATAAAAACGGTGAGGTGGTATTCCCCAGCTCTTGATACGAAAATACCGAAAGGGCGGGATAAAAATCGCCAATCGCAAATCGCGTGTCATTCCGGTGGATAAAGGCAAGACTTTTCATGAATGATGCTGGTTAAAATCATTGGCTTTTAGCTTAGCAAATGCTGGTGATTCGTCTAGATTCACGCCGAGCAATAATTTTCCCTGATCAGACATTGACGAATGTAGTTGGTGAATGGTCGAAAAGTTAATTTTCGTTCTTACAATCTCTACATAAAGGCTGCAACTTCATACATAATGCAGAACTTTGCGACACGAATTACACAAAACCGTTGCTTTTCTTCATTTTTTTAATGATCAAAAACAGTAAGATGTCGTCATACCAGTAGAAATCTGATAGAAGGTTGTTTTTATGAATTTCGTAAAAAAAATGGCTTATGCTGCAACGTTAAGTGCAATGACACTTGCTCCTGTTGTGAGTAGTCAGGTCTTCGCTGCACCTGTTGCTGCATCGGCTCAGCAAGCGACCACCAGTTTGGTTCAACAGTTATCTGGCTTGCAACGATTCACCGCAGATTTTGAACAAAGCACAAAAGTAGCAAACAGTAATAAAGCAGTACAAAAAAAAGGTTTAACTGCTCAACACATGAATCAGACCTTTAAAGGAACAATGAAAGTTGAGCGTCCTGGGAAATTTTATTGGGAAACCACCAGTCCAGCCAAACAAACCATCGTGACTACGGGTAAAGTGGTGTGGATTTATGATCCAGACTTGCAGCAAGCCGTGCGTCAAAGCTTAGATGATCAAATTGCCAATACGCCAGCATTATTGTTATCGGGCAATACCAACCAGATCATGCAGTCTTATCGTGTGACTCAACCGGATCGCAGCAAGCTGTATTACACTTTATATCCTAAGCAAGAAGATGGGGCATTCCAGAGTTTAACGATTAGTTTTGGTGGCAATAAAGCGCCGAATTTGATGGTATTACAAGACTCTTTGGGGCAAACCACTTATGTGCGTTTCAATAATATTAAAGTGAATCAGGCGATTCCAGCATCAGTGTTTAATTTCACACCGCCTAAAGGCACAGATATTATTGATCAGTAACTCTCCGCTTGACTTGAAAGCCGCACCTGTTGCGGCTTTTTTGATATGAAGTTTGGATACATTTTTTAATTTCATCTTGGGGCAAGGCTTTGTATAGTGAAGAAAAACATCAGAGACTTGCATGACGATGAAACCTTCACAATTATCAAAAATTATTCCACTACTCCCCATTCTGACGGTTGTTGCATTAGTAGGTTGCCAACCTAAAAAAGACAGCACTGCGACCACTGAAAAAGTCGATATTCCATTGATTCATGCAAAAGTGGTGACGGTTAAAATTCCAAAGCAGAAAGTCTGTTTGGAGGATGGCTGTACTAGCTATGATTTACAAACGGTTGAAACCAATCAGAAATGGATTGATGAATATTTCGTGAATCGGATGAAAAAGGCCGAGCCGAATGCGTTTTCCAATATTGCAGACCAGAAAGTAAAAGTCCCTGCGGATGAAGCATCGCAAAGCGAAAGCAGTACCTATGTCCGCTTTGTGGGGCAAAACTATAATCTAGCCACTTTTTCAATCCAGACTTATTCTTATTCTGCGGGGGCGGCACATGGCATGTCACATCAAGAGTTTGTGAATTTTGACTTGAGCAATAAAAAACATATTACAGTCAGTGAATTGCTAAAACCTGATATGAATACCAAACTACGTGATGAGCTGTATGCATCTAATCAAAATTGGCTCGAAGACCACAGCATTAAAAAAGAACAATTACAGGTCAGTGATAACTATTACTATGGGGTAAATGGCATCGTATTTGTTTATCCGCTGTATGAATTGGCATCTTATGCTGAAGGCATGAGTGAGTTGACCTTGCCGTACTATGCAGCCAAACAGTTTGTGAAGGCTGAATATTTACCAAGTTTGCCAAAAGATCCGAACTAGTTCTTCTCCAGCATCTACATCTCAGGTGTAGATGCTGAACTTTGTTGCCAATCGCTGTATTTTTTTAGGTTAAAGCCTTACACTATAGCCAGTTTTTTTCTCTATTCATGATTGATTATGATCGACCCAAAATTACTTAGAAATAATATCGAAGCAGTCAATGCTGCTTTGGCAAAACGTGGTATTCAGCTAAATGTGCAAGAGTGGGCTGATTTAGAAGCTCGCCGTAAAGATTTGCAATCCAAAGCTGAAAACTTGCAAGCTGAGCGTAATGCAGGTGCCAAGCAAGTCGGTCAAATCAAAAAATCGGGTGGAGATGCTTCTGAAATCATGGCGCGTATGGCAGCCATTGGTGATGAGATCAAAGCTGCGGAAGTGGCTTTGGCTGAGTTGCAAGCTGAGCTTGAACAAAAATCATTGGCGATTCCAAACTTGCCAGATGAATCTGTTCCCTTTGGTAAAGATGAAAGCGATAACCTTGAAATCTTAAAGTGGGGTACACCACGTCAGTTTGATTTCGAGATCAAAGATCATACCGACCTTGGTGAAATGATGGGTGGTCTGGAGTTTGAAACAGCGACCAAATTAACAGGTTCACGTTTCAGCGTATTGAAAGGACCTTTGGCGCGTTTACAACGTGCTTTAGCTCAGTTCATGTTGGATACGCACACGCTTAAAAATGGCTATACCGAAGCTTATGTGCCGTATTTGGTCAATGCAGACAGCTTACGTGGTACAGGTCAACTGCCTAAGTTTGAAGAAGACTTATTCAAACTTCAGGGTGAAAAAGAGTATTACTTGATTCCAACTGCTGAAGTGCCAGTGACCAACTTCGTTCGTGACGAAATTATTGATGCGGATCGTTTGCCACTGAAATATTCTGCACATACGCCATGTTTCCGTAGCGAAGCAGGTTCTTATGGCCGTGATACCCGTGGTTTGATTCGCCAACACCAATTCGATAAGGTCGAAATGGTGCAAATCGTAAAACCAGAGCACTCTATGCAGGCACTTGAAGAGTTGACTGCACACGCAGAGGGCATTTTGCAGGCATTGGGCTTACCGTACCGTAAGATTTTGCTCTGTGGTGGTGACATGGGCTTCGGTGCTGTTAAAACCTATGACCTAGAAGTTTGGGTGCCAAGCCAAGATACTTATCGTGAAATCTCAAGCTGCTCAAATGTGGGCGATTTCCAAGCACGTCGTATGAAAGCACGCTACCGTGTTGATCAGAAGAAGATCGAATTGGTGCATACCTTGAATGGTTCAGGTTTGGCAGTTGGTCGTACCTTGCTTGCGGTGATGGAAAACTATCAACGCGCTGATGGTTCAATCGAGATTCCAGAAGTTTTACGTCCATATATGGGCGGTGTTAGCTACATCGACTAAACTGTGCATCGATTTTGTGCATAGTTTTTGCTTGAGCTCAATCAGATTGAAAATATAGAGGCGTCACGTGGAAATTTTCCCAATCTCTTTAAAGTTGCAGCAGCAACGTTGTCTGATTGTGGGTGGTGGGCATATTGCCTACCGCAAAGCAAACCTGCTCGTCAAAGCTGGTGCAATTGTGGATGTGATTGCACCAGAGATCCTTCCTGAATTAGATCAACTGATTGAACAATCGGCAGGGCAATATATTCAAGCGACTTTTTCTGAAATGGTTCTGGCAACAGCTTATCGCTTAGTGATTGCTGCGACAGATCGGCCTGAAGTCAATAAAAGCGTATTTGAACAGTGTGAACAGCGTAATTTGTTGGTCAACAGTGTCGATGATATTCCACATTGCCGCTTTATGGTGCCTGCGATTATTGATCGTTCACCGCTGGTGATTTCAGTAGCTTCCAATGGCGCATCACCCGTGTTATCCAGACAGTTGCGCACTCAGATCGAAACTCTTGTGCCGCACGGCATGGGTAAATTGGCTGAGTTTTCAGGTCAGTGGCGTAAGCAAGTGAAAGCAAAAATTGCCAATCCAGATGAGCGTCGTATCTTCTGGGAAAACCTGTATGCTAGTCCGCTGAAAGAACAGGTTTTCAATGACAATATTGATGTAGCCAATGATCTGATTGAGCAGGCTTTAACAGAATGGACCGCACCGAAAGGTGAGGTATATTTGGTTGGAGCAGGGCCGGGCGATCCAGAACTACTGACTTTAAAAGCTTTGCGTCTAATGCAACAAGCCGATGTGGTGATTTATGACCGCTTGGTATCCGCACCGATTCTGGATTTGTGCCGCCGTGATGCTGAAAAGATTTATGTCGGTAAAGCACGTTCTAATCATTCGGTTCCACAAGATGGCATCAATGCTTTATTGGTTGAATATGCGCAGCAAGGTAAACGTGTTTGTCGCTTAAAAGGTGGCGATCCTTTTATCTTTGGCCGTGGTGGAGAAGAAATTCAAGAGTTGGTGGAAGCCAATGTAACGTTCCAGGTTGTTCCGGGTATTACCGCAGCTTCAGGTTGTTCAGCGTATGCAGGTATTCCACTAACCCATCGTGATTATGCGCAAAGCGTGCGATTCTTGACTGGTCATTTAAAAGAAGGCTCACCTGAGCTACCTTGGAATGAACTGGTTTATGAGAACCAGACTTTGGTGTTATATATGGGCTTGGTTGGTCTGGAACGCATTTGTGAGCAATTGATTGCACATGGTCAGCGTCCAACGATGCCTGTGGCCTTAATTTCTAAAGGTACCACCCCTGATCAGAAAGTGGTGGTGGGTACATTGGCAGATATCGCGACCAAAGTATCTGAACATCAGATCGTAGCGCCGACTTTAACCATTATTGGTGAAGTGGTCAGTCTACGCGAACAGTTAAAATGGCATGAGTGAGGAGAAGCAGCGATTGATTATCGCTGCCCGAACGCAAGACGAAGGCTATGCCTGAGTGAAGCTAATGGCCATATTTTTTAGTAAATTAGGTTCTGTGCCAAGCTAGCCAATATATGTATAAGTGAGTAATTAAGTGATTCATGTCGTCCTATACGAACCTGAAATTCCAGCGAATACAGGTAATATCATTCGTCTATGCGCCAATACCGGTGCGCAACTCCATTTGGTCAAACCTTTAGGTTTTGAGCTGGATGATAAAAAGTTGAAGCGTGCAGGTTTGGATTACCACGAATGGGCGAGAATGCAAATCTGGGACAATATCGAACTTTGTCTTGCTGATTTAAAAGCCAAAGGGGTTGAGCATGTTTTTCCGCTTACCACCAAAGGTACAGCGACACCGCATACGGTTGATCTGAATCGTCCCGTTGCCTTGTTGATGGGACCTGAAACCCGTGGTCTGCCAGAGCAAGTGCGTCTCATGTTCCCACAAGAGCAATGGATTCGTTTGCCGATGGCTGAAAATTCAAGAAGCTTAAACCTCTCGAATGCAACCGCTGTGATTGTCTATGAAGCGTGGCGACAACAGGGTTTTAAACAACTCTAATTTTCGCAGCTTAGAGATCACCATAGGGGCTTGCAACCACCAAGGTATAACCCTTCGGGTCTTTAAACCAGATTTCGCGATGATGCGCGTTCGGATTATATTTCGGCCCTTCCAAAATTTCGACTTGATGGGTTTGTAAACTCGCTACAATCTCATCAAATTGAGTGCTTTCAAACCAAAGCAAAACGCCATTACCAACGACCCGTTTCGGGTCTCCGATATGTGCGTGGTCATGGGCTTGCCATTGATGCAATTGCAGCACCATGCGCTGTTCAAACAGCAATTGTTCATATTCTCTGCCGCCATGTCCACTTTCTAAGCCCAGTACCGTTTGATACCACTGACTGGTTTTCTCGACATCGGCCACTGCAATTAAAGGCTGTGGGTACATACACACCTCACGGAATTATTCGAATTGTTGTTCCTGTATCGTATCAAAACGTTGTTGAGCGTAGATCACTTGTTCAATATTACTTTCAGCCCAATCTTTGAGTTGGTACGCCATTTCTGCAACTTCCAGACCGAGTGGCGTGAGTGAATAATCCACCCGAATTGGTGCAGTATCTTGTACTTGCCTTTCAATAAAGCCATCACGTTCTAGCATTTTTAGTTTCTGTGACAATACTTTAGGTGAGATGCCTTGAATGCTCTTTTTGAGTAAATTGAAATGTTGGGTTTCTCGCGCAAGCACATTGATGATCATCAGTACCCATTTGTCTGCAATTTTTTCAAAAAATAACCGAGCAGGACAATGTTGTTGATAAATATCGTATTTTAATGCCTGATTCATAGCGACAACCCTCATTTTTTCAATTGAATGGCAGTAGTTACCATCTGGTAACTAATTGACACCTAGTTTCTAAAATATATCATTAAATCGAACTTTTGAAAAATTTTGGATACTCTCATGACACAAATTGCGGTTGTTTACTTCTCGGGCTATGGCCATACCAAAGTGGTTGCTGAAACTTTTGCGGGTGCAATTGACGCAGCTTTAATTGAAATTGATCAGAATGGTGAGATCACAGAGCAAGATTGGCAGACTTTAAATGATGCACAAGGGATTGTGTTTGGCACACCAACTTATATGGCGGCAGCCCCTTGGCAATTTAAGAAATTTGCCGACGCTTCTTCAAAAGTCTGGTTTACTCGTGGTTGGCAAGATAAAGTCTTTGCGGGTTTTACCAATAGCGCGAGCCTGAATGGTGATAAGCAAGTGACCTTGATTCAATTACAAACTTTGGCTTCGCAGCATGGCGGTATTTGGGTGAGCTTAGGTTTGTTGCCTGCCAATACCAAAGCAGCGAAGCGTGAAGATGTAAATAACTTAGGTGGTTCGGTTGGATTGTTGGTTCAGTCTCCATCTGATGCAAGTACCGATGAGATTCCAACAGGGGATTTAGAAACAGCCAAACTTTATGCAAAACGCGTGAAAGCAATTGTTGAAAAATTGCATGGTTAAGTTTTTAAACTGATAACAAAAGACCGCCAAATTTAGGCGGTCTTTTGTTATTGCTTTTAATGTTGTGTCACGATGGGCTTAGTCTCTAGCACGATTGGCATAAATCGTAAGTGTTTGATCACCACTTGCGAAGCGTCTACCAGTAATTGGCGTAGCCCATAAATTCCAGCCAAGAGAAGACTGCCCAATCAGGCGTTGTGTATATAGATAAACGCTGGCACCTGGCTCACGATCATCTAAGACACTGCCATCAAATATTTTGTATACCAAATTGGTGGTATTGGTATTGCTGCTATCTCTTTCTAATACTAAGCCATAATCATCATTACCATCTTGGAAATTAAAACGATAAATATAACCAGCAGCTTTTTGTTGATCCAAAATCGTTTTGATCTCAGTGGCTTTAGTGCTGCTACTGATTGGAATCCAACGATAATCATAAGTCCCATTATGAAGATTACTGTTGGTACAGAGGAAAGAGTACTGTTGGAGGTTGATGCGATAAGCATATTCCAAGCGACAGCCTGCTTTGCCAAGTTCATTGGCATAATTTGTCCAAGTTGTTGGAGTCACGAGATTGGGGCGGATAAGACTTTCATCTACCGTATAGACTGCAGTATCACCAACGCGTTTTTCATAAATATTAAAGGTGCCCTTATCCTGATCAAGTTGATATTGTGTACGGTAATGGAAACCTTGGCTCGCTTGAGTAGTCAGTTCGGCTTTGAACAGATTGTGTCTTTCGGTTGATGTGCCTGTCGTAGTGGCCGTGGTGAGTTGGTATTGCCACTTAGCTGCATTGTTTGCGTTGTTTTTAATATAAAGATTACGCATACGCATTTCTTCGGTGGTAAGCAAAGAAGATGCGGTGTCG
The DNA here is from genome assembly GCF_000413855.1 of Acinetobacter gyllenbergii CIP 110306 = MTCC 11365. Lineage (GTDB taxonomy): Bacteria > Pseudomonadota > Gammaproteobacteria > Pseudomonadales > Moraxellaceae > Acinetobacter > Acinetobacter gyllenbergii. The sequence continues at coordinate 121,884 of NZ_ATGG01000008.1, forward strand.
GAAGTTACATTGGTATCAATACGAACATCTACCAGTCTAAAGCCTGCATTGGCTTGAGCATCTAGTTGATTTTTGAGTCGTGCAAGGGTGGGTTCCAGATCTTTAAATTCATAAGTGCTGGTCGTAATAAATGGACTTGCCCTCAAACTTTGGAAGCGTTTAAGCGGTGATTTTCTCCAGCACTGATTTGGGTCCATGGCTTGTACTGTGCGATCAATGTTCGTGCCATTGGTTTCTGAGCTTTCAAAAATACAAAGGGTATTGGCATCTTTAAAGGCTAATACGGCTGCATTGGAATTACTATCATTGGCACCATAAAGTTTTACTCGTGCCAGATGATATGTGGTCTGATTCGTGCGTTGGACATTGCCTATATTGTAGTACAACAAACCACGAGGACCACCATCGTGTTCAAAATCTCCAAAAATTTCCCCTGAACAACTGGCTTCTTGATAACGCTCTCCTTCAATCAGCGTATCAAACGAATTATTCGATACGATATGATTTTCCATAATTAGACGGAAATTATTGGGTGCAGGATAGCAAAAGGGAGACTCCCAAGTTCCTGCAAATGTTTGAGATACGGTTGGCGTTGGCGTTGGCGTCGGAGTCGGAGTCGGAGTCGGAGTCGGAGTCGGAGTCGGCGTTGGAGTGGGTGTTGGTGTCGGCGTTGGAGTAGGTGTCGGAGTTGGTGTAGGCGTTGGAGTAGGTGTCGGAGTTGGTGTCGGAGTTGGTGTAGGCGTAGGTGTTGGTGTCGGCGTTGGAGTGGGTGTCGGAGTAGGCGTAGGCGTAGGCGTAGGCGTTGGGGCAGGTCCAGATGAGCTTGAACCTCCGCCGCTACCAGAGTCAAACCAACAAGCACTGAGTGCTACAGAAAGCAGCGCAACGCCACTTCCTTTAACGATATTTTTCATTATTCTATTCCCTCTGTTTTTGTGGCGTTTAAAAATCAATTTGATTTTTAATTTTCAAATATTGTTGGATTTTTTTTAATCATAATGCAGCTTTGAAAGAGAAATAAACAAAAGGCCTAATCGGGTTGTTAAATTGGTTTTAAATGTTTTTTATTGAATATGCTTTATATCTGAATCTTTTGATCACTTTGATTTTTTTGATTATATTTGCTGTGGAAGTATTAAAAGTTCTTTCTTATTAATATGTGCTAAACAGAGTGCTTTCATACATTATTTTTTAATAACTAATTTTTAAAGCGATTATTTCTAATAAGGCAATGATCAATAAAAATAATTGTGAAAGCGATCTCATAAAAACTTTAAATCACTTATCGGGGTTGTTATGGAAAATGTAGAATGGCAGGGGACTCCTTCTCAAATCAGTAATCTTGCATACTTTGTTGTGTGTGGTGTTTTATTCTTTTTGGTCATTCCTTTGCTATTGATCTTATGGCGTTGGTTACAGACTAAATATACAAAATACGAGTTAACTTCTGAGCGTTTAATTATGTCCAAAGGGGTATTGAATAAAACCACCAATCAATTGGAACTCTATCGAGTCAGAGACTATCGACATGAGCAGCCTTTTTTTCTACGCATTTTTGGCTTAAGTAATATTGTGCTGATCAGTACCGACAAGACAGATAAAGTATTAAACCTGATTGCCATTCGTGACGGTGGCGACTTAATTACTCAGATTAGATCAAATGTCGAAGGCTTAAGAAGATCAAAATCGAGAATTGTTTAAATTTAAGCGCATAAAAAAGGCGCATTTAGCGCCTTTTTTATGATTTCACCAGATTAATGTCTGTCATCAAATTCATTATGCTGTGGCGCATTGTATTTGAAGCCTTTGGTCTTGTAAGCAAGATAACCGACACCGATGACGGCCCAAGCCAAACCAATCTGTAAAGCCAATTTGTCAATTTCCAACCACATCATAAACACGCTGGCAAAACCGAGTGTTGGGATAATGATATAGCTGATAATGTCTTTAGGCGTCTTGTTCTTGCCATCTCTTAATGCATAGCGAGAAATCACCGAGAAGTTAACAAAGCTAAATGCAGTTAATGCACCAAAGCTAATTAAGTTCACGATATGCTCAAGATCAAGGAAACCCGCAGATAAAGCCACAACACCCACAATCAAGATGTTGTAAGTTGGCGTATGTAAACGTGGGCTAATATGACCGAATAATTTCTTATTGATCACGCCATCACGACCCATCACATACATTAAACGCGATACACCTGCGTGTGCCGAAATACCTGATGCCATCACTGCTACGACTGCAAAGTATAAAACCATGGTTTTAAATGCAAGGCTACCAATGGCTGCAACCATGACTGGTTGAGATTCATCCAGTGGGTTGAAGTAGGTATTCGGATTACTTGGGAAGTAAAGCTGAATAAAGTAGGTGCTGACAATGAAGATGATACCTGCAAGCAATGCTGTGGTGAAAATTGCACGTGGCAAAGTCTTTTCAGCATCTTTGGTTTCTTCGGCAAGTGAAGAAAGCGCATCAAAGCCCGTAAATGAGAAGCATAGCACCGTTGCACCTGCAATTAATGCCCCGACAGAGGTCATTTCATTCCAGAATGGCGCAAGCGACCATAACTCAGCTTTATCTGGATTCAGAGTGCCATCGGCATAAACCCCTTGTGTGAGCAGGATATAGACCTGATACACAAAGTAGAAAATAACACCGAGCTGGATGACCACAATGGTACTGTTAAAACGCGCGACAAAACGTGCCCCAAACAGGTTGATCACCGTCATCAGGACGGTTAAACCAATCACCCAAATCCAGTTATTTACTTCTGGGAAGAGTGCTCTCAAATAAATATCAGCAAGAATGATATTGACCAGAGGAGAGAGCAAATAATCTAACCACGAAGACCAACCCACCATAAAACCAACATTAGGGTGAATCGACTTTTGGGCATAGGTATATGCAGAACCAGAAGACGGATAACGACGAATCATGTGACCATAACTGATCGACGTTAAAAGAATTGCAACTAAGGCAAATATGTAGGAAGTCGGTACATGACCACCACTTCTTTCAGATACTAAACCAAACGTATCAAATAAAGTTAATGGTTGAATATAAGCTAAGCCAATAATGATGATGTGCCAAAGCACAAGATTCTTTTGAAGCTTCGCTGTTGGTTGAGTCCCAGATAAATTTGTCAACGGCGTTATCCTCATAATCGTTGATCAAAGATCAGCCATAGTGTTAAGGATCGTTTGAGACAAAAACGATCCCCCGTACAAAAAACGAAAGTGCGCCAATCTATCCTAAAACACTATAAATTGTCAGTACTTTTATGCTTTTTTTAGCAATTTTTTTGCCAATTGGGTAAATAAATAGATGAATAAAGATTCACTTAAAAATACAAAGCCCCGATATCACATCAATATCGGGGCTTTTAAGCAGGAATACTTGATTTAACTCAATGTATTACCATGCTTTTTGTAAGATTGCACGAATGTCTTGCAAGTTTGCTTCTTTCGGATTGTAAATGATCGAACCGTCATTCAGTGCCTTCTCTGCCACTTCATCCAATTGTGCTTCAGTGACTTTAGCTGTTTCACGTAGCGTACGTGGCAATTTGGTCAGGCTGAATAAACGATCACGCATCGCTAAAATTGTGGCAATCGCTTTGTCTGCACGTAAGTTAGCAGGCGTTTGAGCATAAATATCTGCACCCGCAAGCGGCAGCAGTAATTCACCAATCTTGTCGCCATTGATTTCTTTGTTATATTCCAGCACGTATGGCAGGAATAAGTTCATGCATAAGCCGTGGGGCAGATGTGCAACTGCACCAAGTGCATGACCCAATGAGTGAACTAAGCCCACCATTGAATTCGAGAATGCAATCCCTGCCATAGTAGATGCTTGTGCAAGCTCTAAACGACCTTGTGCATCGCTTGGATTGTCTAAAACTTTGAACAAGTTTTCGCTGATCTTTTTAATCCCTGCGCTGGCATAGGCATCACTGAGTGGGTTCGCAGCTAAGCAGGTATAGGCTTCAACACAGTGTGTCAGTGCATCCATGCCTGTCATGGCAGTCAAATGAGGTGGGAGTGTCTGTGTCATGCGTGGATCAAGAATTGCAGCATGCGGCATCAAGTAATAAGAGGCAAAAGCCAGTTTGACATTGCGTTGCGTATCCGAAACCACAGCTACCATAGTGACTTCTGAACCTGTACCAGAGGTGGTTGGAATTACGAAGAAAGGTTTGAGTGGTTTTGGTAGGTTGTGCGCACCTGAATATTGCAACAGATCATCACCACCTTCAGACACCAAGATATTGGTCGCTTTTGAGGTATCGATGACTGAACCACCACCAATTGCAATGATCGCATCGCATTTTTGCTTGCGGTACAGTTCTGCGGCTAAACGAACCACTTCCAAGCTTGAATCGGGTGGAACATCATCAAAGATCGCACCAATCACCGCATCGGTGGTGCTGAATGCTGCTTCGATTGGGCTAAGCAAACCATTGGCACGTACACCTTTATCGGTAATGATCATCGGACGTTTTGCGCCAAGCGTCGCAAGTTCAAATGGGATATGCTCTAAGGCAGCGTTACCAGCAATGACTTTTACAGGACAGAAAAACTCGTAATAAGGCTTAGCCATGTTATGCGCTCCGTTTGAGATATGATTTTGCGACTTTAAGATAAATATTTTTTGCACCCGTGAATTTTTCTTTTAATGTTAATTCAGCAGGGTAGCGTTTGACTGCAAGTGAAGCGATTAGCTTAGGTAAGATCAGAGCTTCCATTTTGTTCAAGCAACGCACCAGACGGATGGCACTTGAAACATCACCATCGGCAATCATACGGTCATTGGCAAAGGCTTGTGCGGTACTTTCTTGGAAAGAAAATACCAAAAAGGCATGGGTTAAATGCTTGAAGGTAATGGTTAAATCAGGCTTGCCTTTGTAATTAGACAATAGCTCTAATTGTTTTTCTTCGGTTACTCGAGCAACAAATGCAGGTCCATTGGGGAAAACATTCATTGAAAGGATAAAACCAACCGGAAACTTCGACACTTCCTGTTGTACTTCATCATCCACTTGGCTTGCCATCACGAGGCCACGACCCACAACATCCATCATGAGTTTGACGTAGGCAAATTGCAACGTGGGCTTCACTGCTTTGGTTGAAATCACTTGCGTATCCCTTGTTAAAATTATGCAAAAGCTAATTTAGAGTATTTACTCTAATTTATTTTATTGGAATTGAAAAGTAAATTATTCAGATTTGACTACAAGGTCATTAAAGAAATCGGTATTTTGCAGATAGTGGACAAAATCGGCACAGAGCTGCTCAAAGCTTGGATAATCTGTCAGTAAGTCTTGTAAGCGTACCATCTCTAAGCCTGCATAACCGCAGGGATTAATGGTTTGAAAACCAGTGAGGTCACAATCAATATTCAGGGCAAGACCATGATAACTACGGCCACGACGAATTTTAAAGCCTAAGGACCCGATTTTGCGGTCATCGACATAAACGCCTGGGGCATCAGCTTTGGCATAGGCATGGATGTTGTATTGTTTGAGTAGATCAATCATGGCCTGTTCTGCAAAACTGACTAAAGTACGCACATGCCATTTCAAGCGATTCAGGTCTAATAGAAAATAGGCAACCAATTGACCTCTGCCATGCCAAGTGACTTGACCACCGCGATCAGTATGTACAATCGGCAGGTTGCTGTGCAGCAGAATGTGTTCAGGCTTGCCTGCTTGTCCTTGGGTTAGGACATCTTGATGCTGTAACAGCCAAACCTCATCAGGTGTGCTTTCATCACGATTGCTTGTGAAGTCTTTCATTGCTTCAAAACGAGTCGTGTAATCTTGTAGATCATTGAAACAACGAATGATTAAAGTTGGTTTTGCAGCGCTCATTACAACAGGATTTCCTTGTCAGCTTTGAATTGATGAGTTGTTGAATTATGTAATGATTTAAATCAGATCAATAGAGATTTATTAAAAAGTCGCGTGTTATTTTTTGCGAAAAAAAATCCAAAACACTTTCGTATTTTGGACTTCTTTATTAAAGCGCTGTCTTAATTAAAGGACAGGCTGCAAGGTCAGCGTATAAGGCATGAACTTGTTCCAACTCTTCAAAGCGCAGTTGTGCGGTTAAAGAGTGGTATTTGCCTGTACGTGACGGCTGAACTTTTACGGTGTCGCCATCAAATTCAGGGAAGTGCTTCTGCAAAATATCAACAACAGCCACTCGAAGTTCATCCCCTGCATTACCAATCAATTTGATCGGATAGTCCATCGGGAAAACCCAAAGATGTTCTTGCAATTCACGAGAAGGAGTGCGGTCTAACATGAGCAACCTCTTAATTTGAAACGCCTGCATCAGTGCAGGCGCTTTTGATCTAATACATAAATGGGGATGAAGTGTTGAACTTCAAGTCCTGCGCTAAACCAATACAATGTATTGGTCTAGCACAAGATTTCCCAAAGATTAGTCGTTTTCCAAGAATGAACGTAAGTGTTCTGAACGAGAAGGGTGACGAAGCTTACGTAACGCTTTCGCTTCAATCTGACGAATACGTTCACGGGTTACGTCAAACTGTTTACCTACTTCTTCTAAAGTATGGTCGGTTGGCATATCAATACCAAAACGCATTTTCAATACTTTCGCTTCACGTTCAGTCAAGTTTTCAAGTACTTCACGGGTCGCTTCTTTTAAGCCTTCTGAGGTCGCAGCATCTACTGGTGAAGTGATGTTTGAGTCCTCAATGAAGTCACCAAGATGCGAATCTTCATCATCACCGATCGGTGTTTCCATCGAAATCGGTTCTTTTGCGATTTTAAGTACTTTACGAACTTTAACTTCGTCCATTTCCAGACGCTCACCCAATTCTTCAGGCGTCGGTTCACGACCCATTTCTTGAAGAAGTTGACGAGATACACGATTGATCTTGTTAATGGTTTCAATCATGTGTACTGGAATACGAATAGTACGTGCTTGGTCGGCAATCGAACGCGTAATCGCCTGACGAATCCACCACGTTGCATAAGTCGAGAATTTATAACCACGACGATATTCAAACTTGTCTACGGCTTTCATCAAACCGATGTTACCTTCTTGAATCAAGTCGAGGAACTGCAAGCCACGGTTGGTATATTTTTTCGCAATCGAAATTACCAAACGTAAGTTCGCTTCAACCATTTCTTTCTTGGCACGACGTGCTTTCGCTTCACCAACCGCCATACGTTTCGAGATATCTTTGATATCTTTCACGTTCAGATCAAGGTCTTTTTCAATATCGGCAATCTTTTGCTGGAATGCCAATACGTCAGGACGTACTTTTTCCAAATGTGCTTTGGTTTCAGCAGGTGCTTTCGCGATTTGTTCATCTAACCAAGCTGGATTTGATTCTTGCTCAGGGAAGGTCATACGGAACTGGTTACGGTCCATACGGCCACGACGAACTGCATAACGCATAATTTCACGTTCGTTCGAACGGATTTGTTCATGCGTACCACGAATCATTTCTGAAATAATATCAAATAAACGTGGCGTGAATTTGAACATCATGAACACAGCCGCAAGCGCTTCAAGCGCGGCTTTTGCTTCATCACTATTGCGGCCATGTTTTGCCACAACAGTTTTGGTTTCATTCCACGCTGCTTCTAATTCAGAGAAACGAACTTTGGCAACTTCAGGATCTGGACCTGAATCACCTTCAGAATCATCATCACCTTCAGACTCTTCTTCTTCGTCATCATCATCAAGTTTAACGTCTTTGGTTTTTGTAGAAGAATCTGTCTCTTCTTCTTCAAGTTCAGTTTCTTCTTCAAGAACTTCAGGAATATCTTCGTCAGTTTCTGGATCTAAATAACCAGAGAGAATATCGGCAAGACGACGCTCGCCAGTTAAAAAGTCATTATATTCTTGTAAAACAACTTCAACAGCATTTGGCCAGTAAGCAATCGAGTGTAAAACGTCACGAATACCTTCTTCGATACGTTTTGCAATGCTAATTTCGCCTTCACGTGTAAGAAGTTCAACCGTACCCATTTCACGCATATACATACGGACAGGGTCTGTGGTACGACCAGGCTCACTTTCAACCGATGCTAATACGGCAGCAGCTTCTTCTTCAGCAACCTCATCGGCAGCTTCAGTTGATTCACCAAACATGGTGTCGTCAGTTTCTGGCGCACGTTCATGCACTGGAATACCAACGTCTTGAAGCATCTGAATGATGTCTTCAATCTGCTCACTTTCCGTAATTGAGTCTGGTAGATGATCGTTAACCTCAGCGTAAGTTAAATAACCTTGCTCTTTGCCTCGGCTAATCAGAGCCGCTACTTGCGAAGTAGGGGAATTCATATCGCTCATCTTTGCTTACTCTTTTGTTGAATCTGGGGCGGTGAAAAACCGTGCATGATAGCACAATTCACGACGAATGTTTTGGATTTGATCCGTTTGCTTTAAATAAAAAATAGCTTTGATTTCATGTTCGTTCCTTGAATATGGGGTTAAGTTATCATTTTTCAAGCAGTCAGTCCTGATTAAAGATGTTTTTTAAGGGCAACAATCCTCAGATTATAAATACACAAAAAAACTGACGAAAAAAAGTACAAATCATCATTTTATAGTAAAAAAAACAAATAAAACTTGACAAGGTGGGCCAAGACCGATAAATAGCGGCTAGGCCCATTTATATTTTTTCATTAGAGGTACTTAGTGTCTTCTACAGATTTTGAATTAGATGATGATAACTATGGTGAAGATGATGCTGGTTTTGACGAATCATCTGGAAAAATCAGCGCCAAAGAATCATTAGAAAAGCGCCGTTTGATCGATGATCTCTTGGCCCAACGTCGTTTAGAGCGAGAACTCAAAGATTTTGATTATGATTTCGACGACGATGACCTTGACGACGAAGACTGAGCGAAATAGCTAAGACTTTATGTCCGAAAATGTTATGCTGTTGCCGATGTATTTTTAAAGTTGGATGAAAGAATGAGCACGTTAGATTTAGACTTATTGAGTAACTATCTTGACGGCGATCAAAACGAATATGGTCTAGATTTTGCAGCGACTCATGGCTTTTTATGTGCGATTGCAGTTGGTCCACAATTCGATCGTTGGTTAGATGAACTTTTTGAGAGCAATCAAAAGAAAGTTCCAAGTGAAATCATTGAACAAGTTAAAGCTTGGTTGGAATCAATTCGTCAAGACTTGGCCAATGAAAATGGAATCGAATTTCCATTTGAAATTGAAGAAGCAGATGTAGATTCAAGCTTAGGTGATTGGAGTGTTGGTTTCGTTGATGCCATGTTCCTCAATGAAGATGCATGGTTTGCGCCTGAGTTTGAAGAGCAGTTGGTTGATTTAACCCTGCCAATCATGGTGTTTAGCGGTATTGATGAAGAAGATCCACAGATGGAATCTTTCCGCCGTAATGGTCAGTTAATGGATGAATTGGCTGAAGAAATTCCTGATAATCTAAATGAAATTTATCTTATGTACCATACGCCTGCGTAAGGGCATATCTGATACTGCGGTCATCGTGGTTGATGAATGATCATAAAATACTAAAACGCCTCTAGAAGGCGTTTTTTTATGGCTGCTTGTGCTGTTCTATTCTATTGAGCTCATCTCAAGACTAAGATTTAAAAATGAGCAAAAAATAGACTGAGTCCTAAAGCACTCAAGATACCACCAATGACCCGATTGATACTAACTTGTCGTGCCAGAATTTTATTGCGAATAAAAGGGGTGGAGCAGAATAAGGCAACGAGGCTAAACCAAGCCAGATGGCTGCCAGAAATAAATACACCATAGCCGATTAGGGTGTGTAGATTGTTATTGCTGGTCATGACCTGTGAATAAATACTCATCACAAACAGTGTGGTTTTGGGGTTGAGGCTGTTGGTGAGGAAACCATGCCGAATGGCCTGCCAACGTGTGATCTGATGGCTATTTTCATCAAACAGGATCGGGGCTTGGGTAAAGGTTTGGTAGCCAATATAAATCAAATAAGCTGCACCGATATATTGAATCAGTTGGATTAAGTGGGGAAGGTGTTGCTGTAAAAAGCTGAGTCCAATCAAACTATAACTGATATGTACCCAGACACCCATTGCAATGCCGTAGGCGGTACAGATGCCCAAATAGCGGCCATAGAGATAACTATTTCGTGTCACAAGGGCGAAGTCTGCACCGGGGCTAATAACTGCGAGCAGGGTCACTAAACCTACAGCAATGATTTCATTCACTCATTTATTCCTAAATTGACTCATTAAAGATTTTTTATATTTTTCATATTCTTGCTATATTTAAAACTGAAGTTAATTCCTGTTATGTATGAGTTTTTGGAATGATTGAACGATTGTCTTTGAATTCACTTAAGTTTTTTTATTATGTGGCGCGTTATGAAAGTGTCACTGTAGCTGCAGAAAAGCTATTTGTGACACAAAGTGCAGTCAGCAAACAGCTTAAAAACTTGGAGGATGGTTTAAGTCTGGTATTGTTTGTGCGCGAAGCCCGAAAATTAAGTTTAACGCCAGAGGGTGAAGTCCTGTTTGATTGTTGTCAGCAGGTCTTTCAGCAGATTGAACAATGCTTATTACAATTACAACAACACAGCAAAGCACAAAAGAACCTGATTCTGTCCTGTGAACCGACGCTGGCGATGAAATGGCTGATTCCTCGTTTAGCGCAATTTAAACAGCGCTATCCAGAGTTTGAAGTGAGCTTGTTAACGGGCGGCGGGGCGGTGGATTTTAATTCACAACATATTGATGTGGCCTTAAGGCGAGATGATTTTGATTGGGGGGCAGCCCTGTATAGCGAAAAAATTGCGGATGAACAGATGCTTGCTGTAGCGGCGAAGTATGATCAAGCGGCAACAACGCAAGTATTTATTTCTAAATCCAGACCTCAGCTATGGCAACAGTTTAAGCGCCGAACCCCAGAACGGTTTGCTGATTTAAAACGATCTTCACTTGAGCATTTTTATCTTTGTATCGAGGCTTGTTTGGCGGGTTTAGGCGCAACCGTGGTTTCTGCCTATATGGTTGAGCGAGAAATGAAATATCAAATGTTGGAGCCACTCACCACAGCCTATGCGGATGGTTCGGCCTATTATTTATTATCCGCGCAACCTTTTGAGGATGATATTCGTAAACGATTGCTCAGAGACTGGTTAAGAGATGAAATGCATAAAAGCCAGTTGGGGTTTGATACACTGGCTATCAGTTCGATTTAATACGGTTTCATCTCTGGCTAAGTTTTGTTGGTGCTATGAGTTGCGATTTGATTTAGACAGGTAAAACTTTTTAATTGCCCACCACAGCAGGTACAGCATCACAATGGTAAGGATCAGATAGCTGACACGCTGTAGAATCACGATCATCAGCGCTTGATTTTCACTAAAATGATAACCCAGATAGGCGAGAAAACTGGTCCAAATCACGGTTCCAGCGCTACTGTAAAGCATAAATTTACCAAAAGGCATTCGGCTCATCCCTGCAGGGATACTAATCAAGGAGCGAACTGCTGGAATCATTCGCCCGAAGAACACAATGCGATGTCCATGTTTGTTAAACCATGTCAGTGCTTTTTCCAGATCTTTCACTTGAATGCGTAAATATTTGCCGTAGCGTTCGATAAAATGAAACAACTGTTGCTGGGGAACTTTGCGCCCGACCCAATACAGCAGCATTGCGGCCAGAATGGAGCCAACACTTCCTGCAATAATGACGCCGATCAGAGTGAGTTCACCTTTTGAAGCGGTATAGCCAGCCGATGGCATAATGATTTCTGAGGGAATCGGTGGAAAAACATTATCGAGAAACATTAAAAATGCGATACCTAAATATCCCAGTTTCTCCATGATGGATAGAACCCATTCTTCAAGTCCCATAACGCCCTTATCTGATTCATTTGATTGTTATTTTCAGCATAGTGATTGTTATGTTAATGCTCAAGCGTGGAATCGTTACTTGATTTTATCGCGCAATAAAAAAGCCATAGTTGAACTATGGCTTTTAATCTACTTTTTAGCTTACAGGCGTTTGCGCTTTGCTGCAGCAATTTGTGACTGACGCATACGGAAGCCCGCTTTTTGCTTGTCCGTGGTTTTATCAATACAGTAAACACAAGATACGCCATGTTCATAACTTGGTAATTCTGCTTCAACTTTGGTCAGTGGCCAACCACACGCATGACACTTGATGTTTTCGCCTTCTTCAACCCCATGAGTCACCGCAGTACGACCATCAAATACGAAGCATTCACCTTCCCACATGCTTTCTTCAGCAGGGGTTTCTTCTAGGTATTTTAAAATACCACCTTTGAGGTGATAAACCTCATTGAAACCTTCTTGAAGCAGGAGAGAGGTCGATTTTTCGCAACGGATACCACCCGTACAGAACATCGCAATTTTTTTATCTTTGTGCTGTTCAAGATTTTGTTTTACGTATTCTGGAAATTCACGGAAGCTTTCAGTCTTCGGGTCAACTGCACCTTTGAAGGTACCTGCTTTATATTCATAGTCATTACGTGTGTCGATTAAGATCACATCATCACGACTAATTAGCTCGTTCCATTCTTTAGGATCAAGATAGTGGCCAACTAAATCGCGTGGCTTGACTTCTACACCTAAAGTTACAATTTCATTTTTAAGTTTGATTTTCATTTTACGGAATGGTTTTTCAGAGCTTTCAGACTCTTTATATTCCATTGCGTTAAAACCTTCGTTCAAAAGGAATTGATGAACGGCATCAATCGCGGCACGATCGCCTGCAACCGTACCATTAATGCCTTCAGACGCTACAATCAGAGTTCCACATAAATTGATGCTTTTCACTAAGTCCAAAAGACGTTGTTGCAGATCCGCTGCATCTGAAACTTCTTTAAATTGATATAGTGCCGCAACAACCCAATTATTGGTCGCTTGCTGTTCTACAGGTGCAAGCTGTTCTACAGTAGCGTTCATGGATAACTCCAAATGTATTAAGATAGAAAAATGAGGCGCACATTTTAGCGCGAAATCTGAAAATAAGCGAGAAAACCATAAAATAAATATGGTTTTAGAGGAGTTGGTTTTGAGTAATGATCGTCGAATCCCTTCATTGACCCCGTGTGCAGGGCGTTGTTCAACGGTATTTGGTGATCTGGTCTGCCGTGGCTGTCGCCGTTTTAATCATGAAGTGATTCAGTGGAATACCTATACGCCAGAGCAGCGTTTGATGGTGTGGAAGCGCTTAGATGCGCAACTGGACCAAATTCTGGTGCCTTTGTTACCCCATGCGAATTTACAGCATATCGAGGGTTTTATTCAGAATAAACGAACCCGTGTCTTAGACAGTGCCAGTAAAGGGCGCAAGCTGTACCACGCCTTGAAAATTTGCGAGAAGAATAAACACTTGGCACATGAGAGTGGGCTGGGGATTAGCGATGCACAAGTCAAACCGATTTGGGATGAGTTTGAGCGTCGTGTACTGGCTTTGGCAAAGGCCAGTTATGAATTGGCGTGGTTACGTGCCGATGGCATTAGCAATACACTATTGCGTGCGTTAGAACTAGAAGAAGATGAGATTTAAGCCAGCAATCCTGCAGAAATCTGAATGATAACCAAGGATGTTGATCGACATCCCTATTATCTTGTTAATTCTGAGATTAGTTGATCTCCCTGTCATGAAGTAGGTTGGATAGTTTTAGAGCGTTAGGGTTGCGAGCAAAATATTGTGCCATGATCTGTTGATCTTGTTCACGAATCAGGCTGATTTTAAAGCCATGGGTGGTGCTGCCAGAAGAGCGTCCTCTGGTGCGGTAGAGTTTTTCTGTAATCAGGTAACTATGTTGCCCATCACTTAGACGTCGATCAGCTAAAACTATTAATCGCACAGGCTGCTGAAAACGGTACAGCACTTTGAGTTGTTGATAAAACTCGTCATAGACATAAATCTGTTGCTGATCTGCAAAAAGATAGCTGAAATTTCCGGGGTAGGGTTCATTGCTTTGACTGCCAAGCAGTTGTAACCGAGTCACGTCAACAGGTGTAGTTCCCCAGAATTTATGTTCAGCAATATGAGGGAGTGGTTGTTGATTGAGATAATAAGCATGGCCATCGGTTGCTAAATTCAGATCTCGACTAAAACGATTACTGCCACTGAAAATCTGCGTCTGTTGCGCATTTAACTGGTCCAGCCTTTTATCTTGATAATAAACCAGCTGCTGATCGTGAATATATTGGCTGCTATTTGGAAATGCTTGGCTCTGTTGCGGATCTAAATCTGTTAATGCTTTTGTTTTGTAATAGACCTGTTGATCATCTTTGGCATAAAAATAGCCAAGTGTATTGAATCTTGGATGTAAGATTGCCGAAAAATGAGTGGCATTCACGTTGGTTAAACGTATATTGCGAAAGTAAACCTGTTGATGATCTTTGCTAAAGTCATTGCCTAAATAACGGGTTTGAGCTGGGTTTAGTCCAGACAAGATATGCTCTTGCCAGTAAACTTGTTGGGCTGTTTTACCAACATTGCTATACAGCTCAGGTGCACGATCAGGAAGGTTATCTAAGGCTAAACCAGTAAATTGATCGGCCTTGACTTGAGGGAGTAAAAAAGTACCTTGGCCTTGTTTAAAAATATAGACTTGATTCTGAAATATTTCGAAATTTGTGCCAGAGATTGACTGGGTTTGTTGATGGGGGAGTTTGACACTGCCATCGTTAAATTTATTCCAGAGTAGATAGGCAATACAAAGGCTGAAACTCACTAAAATACCAAGAATGAATGCGATAGCAGTCCATCTCTGTTTTCTTTGAAAAGCGTCTAGTGCCTGTTGATTTGCAATTATGCTAATGATGTCAATATGGGTTTTCTTGTGGGTACTTCTATTGCTGATTCGTTGCAACTGTTGCTGTTTTGCCAGTGCTTCCAGTTTTTTCCAGAATGGTAAAAACTCACAATGTTGCTGGGTTAATGTGGCAGGCCACATCCATGAATTAAAATAAAAATACTGTCGATAGGGCTTGCTTTTACTCAGGAGATTAAAACTATGGATTTGAGCTTGCTGCTGCTGAAGTTGGATCTGAATCAAATCTTGCCAAGTGAAAAAAGTAGATTGCTTTGCACTCTCTAGTGCCATGCCTTGCTGGTATAACTTAAAGGTGATGGCGCGTCTAAAGTACCTCTGATAAAGCTGGTTATATAGGTAAACAATGATAAGCAATAAACCGAACATCAAGGCGATATTGAAAAGCTGGGCGAAAAAAGGCAGGAATTGATAAAAATAATACAGGCTTAAATCATAAATAAAGTAAATGAAAATCGCCCAAGTTAGTATGATCATCAATAAAAACAACGTGAAAGACGCCATTTTTATTTGAAAGACGGGCAGCGTAACTTGTATCAAAACAGTGGTTTTTTTGATCATCGACTCGGTAAATTAGTTCTGTAAAATAAATGTTGTTTAAGTTTTATTTTAAGAGCATAACCGATAAAACAAAAAAAGGATGCAGAAGCATCCTTTTTTATTAACGCTAATCGAAATTAACGTTTGATGTCGCGTTGAGTCGAGCCTGTATAAAGCTGACGTGGACGACCGATCTTGTAAGGACCGCTGTGCATTTCTAACCAGTGGCTGATCCAACCAACTGTACGTGCAAGCGCGAAGATCACCGTAAACATACCTGTAGGGATACCAATCGCTTTTAAGATGATACCTGAGTAGAAGTCTACGTTCGGGTAAAGTTTACGTTCAACGAAGTACGGGTCGTTCAGCGCAATACGCTCAAGTTCCATTGCAAGTTGCAATTGTGGATCGTTGATGCCTAATGCAGCAAGAACTTCGTCACAAGTCTCTTTCATGACTTTCGCACGTGGGTCGAAGTTTTTATAAACACGGTGACCGAAGCCCATGAGTTTAACTTCTTTGCGTTTTACTTTTTCCATGAATTCAGCAACGTTTTCTACGCTACCAATTTCATCTAACATTTTAAGTACAGCTTCGTTTGCACCGCCGTGCGCAGGTCCCCAAAGTGCAGAGATACCCGCAGAGATACATGCATATGGATTCGCACCAGTCGAACCTGCAAGACGAACTGTAGACGTAGATGCATTTTGTTCGTGGTCAGCATGAAGCGTGAAGATACGATCCATTGCACGAGCAAGAACAGGATTTACTTTGTAATCACGGTCAGCAGGCGTAGCAAACATCATGTGTAAGAAGTTTTCTGCATAACCAAGGTCATTACGTGGGTAAATGAATGGTTGACCTACAGTGTACTTGTAGCTCCACGCTGCAAGTGTAGGGATTTTCGCGATTAAACGAATTGCAGTAATTTCACGGTGGTTAACATCTTCGATGTCTAAGCCATTGTGATAGAACGCAGATAATGCACCAACAACACCAACCATGATTGCCATAGGGTGAGCATCACGACGGAAACCATTGAAGAAGCGGCTTACTTGGTCGTGAACCATCGTATGGTTACGTACTTTCGCATCAAATTCTGCTTTCTGTTCAGCATTTGGAAGCTCGCCATTGAGTAATAAGTAGCAAGTTTCTAAGTAGTCTGCTTGAGTCGCTAATTGATCAATTGGATAGCCGCGGTGTAATAACACACCTTTGTCACCATCAATGAATGTGATCTTAGATTCGCAAGCCGCTGTCGCCATAAAACCAGGGTCGAAAGTAAAGTGACCTGATGCCAATACATCTTTAACGTCAATTACATCTGGGCCTAATGTGCCGCTGTAAATTGGTAATTCAATTTCTTTGCCATCAAGCTGTAATACGGCTTTTTTGCCAGTTGCTGCAGACATTCAATAGATCTCCTGTCCTGGTGAATGATTATCTGACTCGAAATACTAATCTTGTCATGTGCGAATCAGACGGTGTCAAAATTTGCTATAAGATTAGTGGTTACTAAAATTTTGTCAATTATACTTAGGGATAAAAAATGACGTTGCTACAGTCAATTAGTCATTCAGTATCGAAGAAAAAACTGAGTAAAATCACAGCACCGGTCGAGTATAATATGTCAAATCAAGTTTTAGGTGCATAAAAAAAATGAAGCATCAGTCCAATTGTAAGTAAATTTTTATTGGGCTTAGATGTTGCGGCTTATAAAATAAATACTTACCCCATCTGCAAGCCCTATATTTGCCGTGCTTTACAGTGAACTGTTCATTCAAAAACCAATCAAAAGCGTTCAAGAGCGAGAAGTTGTTGGTGCATTTTGGTGCGATTAATTGTTTAAAAAATGACTGATTGAATTTGGCAAAAGCAAGCATAAACATAGATTATTAATTAATTATATTTAATATATAAATGAGCAGTATTATTTTAGACTATATATAAAGCTTGAAAAATTGTGCTGCTTTCATGCTGAAAAGGGGGGCTTTTTGTGAAATATGAAGAAAAGAATTTATAAAATTAAAAAGTATCTATAAAAAATAGTATTTTATTTTTATCATTACAAAACAATCAGATAGTTGTTTTTAGGAAAACTTGATGTATTTGTCGCTGTTATTATGCGTGTGAATGATTCTTATTTAAAGTTTTTTTCGACTAAAGCGAAAGTTGATTGTTTGTATTTTGATATTTCACGTTTTATAATTCGGTGTCGTTATATAGGTTAGGCATGTGCTGTGCTTGCCTAACAATGCCAGCTTTCCTTTGAATTAAGTCAAACAAACTCCAGATGGAGTTTCTACCTACAGGATGCCCGCTGTGAAAAGCAACAGACCTGTCAATTTGTCCATGGGTCAGGTATTAGCGGTAAATTTACGCTCACCCGTGGCTATTGCCTCAATTCTACACCGTCTATCAGGTGTAATCGTTTTCGTATTAGTTGCAGTTCTTTTATGGATTTTGGATAAGTCTTTATCTTCTCCAGAAGGATTTGACTACGTTAAAAATGTCGTTTTCGGAAATATCATTGTACGTTTCGTCGTATGGGTATTTGTAGCTGGCTTGATTTTCCACTTTATCGCAGGTGTGAAGCATTTACTTGCTGACCTCGGTTTTGCTGAAGAACTTCAAAGCGGTCGTATCGCTGCTACAGTTTCATTGATCTTGTCTGCGGTTGGTATTGTCGCAGCATTCGTATGGATTATGTTCTGATGAAAAGTGCTACAGGTTTAACAGGTTCAGGTTCTCGTGACTGGTATATCCAACGTGTCAGTGCTGTAGTGTTAGCTGCATACACTGTAGTTTTGTTTGGCTGGATCCTTTGCAATAGCGGATTCGGTTATGAACAGTGGGCTGGCTTTATGCTGACGTTGCCAATGAAGATTTTTTCTTTATTAGCAGTGTTATCGCTCGTTGCACACGCTTGGATTGGTATGTGGCAAGTCTTTACTGATTATGTAACGACTCGTCAAATGGGCCCTTCAGCTTCAGGTTTACGCCTTGTACTCACTTCTGCTGTCATTATTTCAGTGTTCGTGTACGCAATCTGGGGTATCCAGATTTTCTGGGCAAATTGATAGGAAGAGATCATGGGCGCAATTAACCCTAAAGAAGATTATTCAAATATTCAAAACCTCACTTTCGATGCTGTTATCGTTGGTGGTGGTGGTTCTGGTATGCGTGCTGCTTACCAACTTGCTCAAGCGGGTTTAAAAGTTGCGGTATTGACCAAAGTTTTCCCAACTCGTTCGCATACAGTTGCCGCACAAGGTGGTATTGGTGCGTCGTTAGGTAACATGCAGGAAGATAACTGGCACTACCACTTCTATGACACGGTGAAAGGTTCTGACTGGTTAGGCGATCAGGACGCAATCGAGTTCATGACGCGTGAAGCGCCGAAAGTTGTTTACGAGCTTGAACACTTGGGTATGCCGTTTGACCGTAACGAAGATGGTACGATCTATCAGCGTCCATTCGGTGGTCACTCTGCAAACTACGGCGAAAAAGCAGTTCCACGTGCGTGTGCTGCTGCTGACCGTACAGGCCATGCGTTATTGCATACCTTGTATCAAAGCAATGTTAAAATGGGTACACAATTCTACGTTGAATGGATTGCATTAGATTTAATCCGTAACGAAGAAGGTGATGTACTTGGTGTAACGGCGATTGACCAAGAAACCGGTAACATCGCAGTATTCCAAGCCAAAGCAACATTATTTGCTACAGGCGGTGCGGGTCGTGTGTACCGTGCATCAACCAATGCTTATATCAATACTGGTGACGGTCTTGGTATGGCTGCTCGTGCAGGTATTCCATTGCAAGATATGGAATTCTGGCAATTCCACCCAACGGGTGTTGCGGGCGCAGGCGTATTGTTGACTGAAGGTTGTCGTGGCGAAGGTGGTATCCTTCGTAACAAAGACGGCGAACCATTCATGGAACGTTATGCACCAACGTTAAAAGACTTGGCGCCACGTGACTTCGTATCACGTTCTATGGACCAAGAAATTAAAGAAGGTCGTGGTTGTGGTCCTAAAGCGGATTATATCTTATTGGATATGACTCACTTAGGTGCTGAAACCATTATGAAACGTCTTCCATCTGTATTTGAGATTGGTAAGAAGTTTGCAAACGTTGACTGTACCAAAGAGCCAATTCCAGTGGTGCCAACAATCCATTATCAAATGGGTGGTATTCCGACCAATATTCATGGCCAAGTGGTTGTACCGCATGGCGTAGAAGAAGGTGAGTTCTCTGCAAGCTACAACAAAGACACTAAAGAGTATCATTATGTTGGTACTCGTGATTATGTAAAACCAGTGAAAGGGTTCTATGCGATCGGTGAGTGTTCTTGCGTATCTGTACATGGTGCAAACCGTTTAGGTACCAACTCTTTGCTTGACCTTGTGGTCTTCGGTAAAGCCGCGGGTGAGCACATCATTGATTACGTGACCAAACATCATGGCGATGATTATCAACCGCTTCCGACTGATGTGTTAGTAAATACATTAGATCGTATTCGTAAGTTAGATGATTCAACGACGGGTGAAAACGCACAAGAAGTTGCTGATGCAATTCGTGACATCGTACAAGATCACGCGGGCGTATTCCGTACTCAAGCTTTGCTTGATAAAGGCGTAAAAGAAATTCTTGCGATTGAACCGCGTGTTCGTAACATTCATTTAAAAGACAAATCTAAAGTATTTAACACTGCGCGTGTTGAAGCATTAGAAGTTGAAAACTTATATGAAGTTGCGAAGGCGACTCTGATTTCTGCTGCTGCACGTAAAGAATGTCGTGGTGCGCATACAGTTGTTGACTATGAGTTAGCACCTGATCACCCAACTTACTCTTACGGTCGTCGTGATGATGAGTGGATGAAGCATACTTTATGGTATTCATCAGACAATCGTCTTGAATATAAGCCGGTACGTTTCAGCCCATTAACGGTTGAAGCAATTGAACCTAAGCCACGTACATTCTAATCGGGAGAACAAAGATGAGTAGAGGCACTCGTACATTCGAAATCTACCGCTATGATCCTGATAAGGATAAAGCGCCGTACATGCAAACTTTCAAACTTGAGTTAACCGATAAGCACCGTATGTTGCTTGATGCGTTACTTGCGTTGAAAGTGCAAGATGAATCATTAACATTCCGCCGTTCTTGCCGTGAAGGTATTTGTGGTTCGGATGGTGTGAACATCAATGGTAAAAATGGTTTAGCGTGCTTGTGGAACTTGAACGATTTACCAGAGAAGATTGTGATTCGTCCTTTACCTGGTTTACCAGTGGTAAAAGATTTGGTTGTAGACATGAACCAGTTCTATGATCAATATGACAAGATCCAACCGTTCTTGATTAACAATCAGCCAGCACCAGCAAAAGAGCGTTTACAGTCTCAAGCAGAGCGTGAACACTTAGATGGTCTATATGAATGTATTCTTTGTGCATGTTGTTCAACATCATGCCCATCATTCTGGTGGAACCCTGATAAGTTCCTTGGGCCATCAGCATTGTTAAATGCATATCGCTTTATCATTGACTCTCGTGATACGGCAACACAAGAGCGTTTGGCTCGTTTAGACGACCCATTCTCTTTGTTCCGTTGTAAAGGGATCATGAACTGTGTGTCTGTATGTCCTAAAGGTTTGAACCCGACAAAGGCAATTGGTCACATTCGTAATATGTTGTTAGATCAAGCAGGTTAATCTGTTTTTCTAATGCGAAAAAGGAGCTCCGAAAGGGGCTTCTTTTTTTATTGGGATTTGATTAAAGGGTGAGCTTGGTTAAAAAGTGTTTACTTAAATATTTTAGACTTGAATTTCAGTAATTCGGCCTTAAATATTTATAGATTTTGCTGTTAAGACAAATCATGAGAATCGATATATTTAAAATATTGGTTTATTTTTCATCAGATTGAATAGTGTTTGTGCAAGATTTGTAGAGAATGTTTATTTTTGACCAATTGGAGTGCAACTTTTATCAAAAGGGCGGTATATTAGAATATAATTTGATATGTGTATTTCGCTGCTTTATGGATGGTATGTGTCAAAAAAATCAATCCAAGCCTGAGAACATGTTAGGATTTCTGCCACAAATGAAATCAAAAAATAAACAGATTCTTGATGTTATCGTTCGATAGTGTCTTGCTGATTTGTACAGGTTTCATCAAAAAAGTCAATTTAGAAAAGTTAAAATTCGAGTTAATTTTTCTAAAATGATTTGCAAAAAATTGCTCGATTTCATCGAGTATGAAGAATGAGTTATGGACCTTGAATTGAAGGTGCGTAGCTCATTTGTTACATCAAAGGGAATACTCCTGATGTGTAGTAATAATGTCTCAAGGTTGGATGATCTTGAGTAGTAGTGTCGTGTTTACCAGTTTGACACTATGAATCATGGGTATGCTTAAAAGGCAGCCTGTATTATTTTTTGCAATAGGAAATGGGTCCAAAAATGCAAGAAGTTGCTGACGCATCGCGTCTTGACACTGAACTTTCCGCTGATAGTGCAGCGTATATTGAAGAGCTATACGAACAGTACCTAACTTCTCCAACCTCAGTGTCAGAGGATTGGCGTGAATATTTCGATAAATACCCTAAAGGTGATCAACCACACGGCAGTGTGCGCGAGCAATTCCTCCTTTTGGGACGTAATGCAAGCCGAGTTCAGCCTGTCGTACAAAGCACTGTAAGTACAGAACATGAGCGTCGTCAAATTGGTGTATTACAACTCATCGCTGCTTACCGTAACCGTGGTCATCAAAAAGCTAAACTCGATCCATTAGGTCTTGCGAAACGCGAAGACGTTCCTGACCTCGATTTATCTGCTCACGGTTTAACCAAGTCAGATCTTGATACTGTATTTAATACTGGCAACCTCGCAATTGGCAAAGCAGAAGCAACATTGTCTGAAATGGTTGAGGCCATGGAAGCGACTTACTGTAGTTCAGTTGGCGTGGAATACATGCATATCGTTGACACCAAAGAAAAGCGTTGGATTCAACAACGTTTGGAAAGTGTTCGCGGTAAATTTAACTATACCAGTGATCAGAAGAAAGGCTTCCTTGAGCGTTTAACCGCTGCAGAAGGCTTAGAAAAGTATCTTGGTAATAAATTCGTTGGTGCGAAACGTTTTGGTGTAGAAGGCGGTGAGTCTTTTATCCCAATGATGAACGAAATCATCCAGCGTGCAGGTAGTGTTGGTTGTAAAGAAGTTGTGATTGGTATGCCACACCGTGGTCGTCTCAACCTTCTTGTTAATATTATGGGTAAAAACCCAGCTGACCTATTTGGTGAGTTTGAAGGTAAGAGCCTACATAAGAAAGGTTCTGGTGACGTTAAGTATCACCAAGGTTTCTCTTCAAACGTAATGACACCAGGTGGCGAAGTTCACTTGGCATTAGCGTTTAACCCATCACACTTAGAAATCGTTGGACCTGTGGTTGAAGGTTCGGTTCGTGCACGTCAAGTTCGTCGTAAAGACATTGGCGGTGATGACGTACTTCCTGTGATCGTACATGGTGATGCTGCATTTGCGGGTCAAGGTGTAAACCAAGAAACCTTCCAAATGTCACAAACACGTGGTTATACAGTGGGCGGTACAGTCCATATCGTGATCAACAACCAAGTGGGTTTCACGACCTCTGATCCACGTGATACACGTTCTACAGAATACTGTACTGACGTTGCAAAAATGATCCAATCACCAATTTTCCATGTCAATGGTGATGATCCAGAAGCTGTGATTTTCGTAACTCAGCTTGCACATGATTTCCGTCATACTTTCCGTAAAGATGTCATTTTAGACTTGTTCTGCTACCGTCGTCGTGGTCATAATGAGGCGGATGAACCATCTGCAACTCAGCCATTGATGTATCAAGTGATCAACAAGAAAGCGACTACGCGTACCTTGTATGCTGATCAATTGGTTCAAGAAAAAATCCTTGATCGCGCAAGCGCAGATGCAATGGTTGAAGGGTATCGTTCTGATTTAGAAGCAGGTAATCATGTTGCCAATGCGCTTGTTCGTGAACCAAACAAAAAAATGTTTGTTGATTGGGCGCCTTACTTGGGCCATGAATACACCGATCTTTGGGATACAACATTCAGCATCGATCGTTTGAAAGAACTTGGTTTAACCATGAATACATTACCAGAAGGTTTTGTATTGCAGCGCCAAGTTCAAAAAGTCATTGATGATCGCGTGAAAATGCAAACCGGTGAAATGCCACTCAACTGGGGTGCTGCAGAAACCTTAGCGTATGCGACTTTGCTTGATGACGGTTTCTTGGTTCGTATTACGGGTGAAGACGTGGGGCGTGGTACATTCTCGCACCGTCATGCCAAATTACATAACCAAGTCGATGGTTCTGTTTATATCCCACTCTGCCATATTAAAGAAAATCAGCCACGCACTGCGGTCTATGACTCTTTATTGTCAGAAGAAGCCGTGCTTGCATTTGAATACGGCTATTCAACGACATTGCCAAAAAGCTTGATCGTTTGGGAAGCTCAATTTGGTGACTTCGCTAACTGTGCACAAGTGGTAATTGACCAGTTTATCGCTTCGGGTGAAACCAAGTGGGAGCGTGTGTGTGGTCTAACCATGTTGTTACCACACGGTTATGAAGGTCAAGGTCCAGAGCATTCATCTGCACGTTTAGAGCGTTTCTTACAGCTATGTGCTGAAGATAACATGCAAGTGATGACACCAACGACGCCTGCACAGATTTTCCATGCATTACGTCGTCAGGCAGTTCGCCCGATTCGTAAACCAATGATCGTAATGTCACCAAAATCGTTATTGCGCCATAAACTTGCGACTTCAACTTTAGATGAATTAGCAAACGGTTCATTCCAAACTGTGATTGATGAAATTGATCAAATCAACAAAGCTGACGTAACTCGCTTAGTGCTTTGTGGCGGTAAGGTTTATTACGATTTGCTCGAAAAACGTCGTGAACTTGGTCTAAACCATGTTGCAATCGTGCGTATCGAACAATTGTATCCATACCCAGAACAACGCTTAGCTGAAGTTATGGCTGAGTATCCAAACATTCAAGAACTTGTTTGGGCACAAGAAGAGCCGAAGAACCAAGGCGCTTGGTTATTCATCGTTCCTCGTTTGTATGAAGACGTTCTTAAATCTGGTAAACAAATCCGTATTAGCTATGCTGGTCGTGAAGCATCTGCCGCACCTGCTTGTGGCTCGCCATACTTGCATGCAAAACAACAAGCTCAGCTTATCAATGACGCACTTGCGATTGAAGTTGAACAATCAGGAGATTCTAAATAATGGCAACCGAAATTAAAGCACCGGTATTTCCAGAGTCAGTTGCTGACGGTACGATCGCAACTTGGCACAAGAAAGTAGGTGAACCTGTATCACGTGATGAAGTGATCTGTGACATTGAAACCGATAAAGTTGTTTTAGAAGTGGTTGCTCCAGCTGATGGTAGCTTAGTTGCAATCATCAAAGGTGAAGGCGATACAGTTCTTTCTGACGAAGTGATTGCTCAATTCGAAGCTGGTGCTGTTGCTGCCGCTGCTCCTGAAGCTGCTGCACCAGCAGAAGCGGCGCCTGCTGCATCTGCTCCTGCGGCTGCTGCATCAACTCAAGCAGTTGATCAAAACCAAGCGCCAGCAGTTCGTAAAGCATTGTCTGAAACTGGTATCAATGCTGCTGACGTTCAAGGTACAGGCCGTGGCGGTCGCATCACTAAAGAAGATGTTGCTAGCCATCAAGCTAAACCTGCTGCATCAGTTCAACCATTAAGCGTTGCTGTTGGCGAGCGTATCGAGAAACGTGTTCCGATGACACGTTTACGTAAGCGTGTTGCTGAGCGTTTATTGGCGGCTACACAACAAACTGCAATGTTAACAACGTTCAACGAAGTTAACATGAAGCCAATCATGGAAATGCGTAAGCAATATAAAGATGCTTTCGAAAAACGTCATGGTGCGCGTTTAGGCTTTATGTCTTTCTTTGTTAAAGCAGCAACTGAAGCATTAAAACGCTATCCAGCAGTGAACGGTTCTATTGATGGTGATGATATTGTTTATCACGGTTTCTATGACATCGGTGTCGCTGTATCGAGTGAGCGTGGCTTAGTTGTACCAGTCCTTCGTGATACTGACCGTATGAACTATGCAGAAGTGGAAAACGGTATCCGTGATTACGCTTTCAAAGCACGTGACGGTAAATTAGGTATCGAAGACATGACTGGCGGTACGTTCACGATTACCAATGGTGGTACTTTCGGTTCATTATTATCTACGCCAATTTTGAATACGCCGCAAACAGCGATCTTGGGTATGCATAAAATCCAAGAACGTCCTATGGCGGTAAATGGTCAAGTTGAAATCTTGCCAATGATGTACTTAGCGCTTTCTTATGACCACCGTTTAATCGATGGTAAAGAAGCTGTAGGTTTCTTGGTAACAATCAAAGAATTGTTAGAAGAACCAGCTAAACTCATTCTTGATCTTTAATACTACAAATATTGCCTCCCATATAAAGTGATCCTTTATATGGGATTTTGGAGATAAAAATGTCTCAACAGTTTGATCTTGTTGTCATTGGCGGTGGACCTGGTGGTTATGAAGCGGCGATTCGTGCAGCTCAACTTGGTTTCAAAGTCGCTTGTATCGAAAAACGTATTCACAATGGTAAGCCATCTTTAGGTGGTACCTGTTTAAACGTTGGTTGTATCCCTTCTAAAGCATTGCTTGACTCTTCTCACCGTTACGAAGCAACAGTTCATGAACTTGCTGAACACGGTATCACCACAGGTGAAGTTAAATTTGATTTAGACACTTTGTTGGCACGTAAAGACAAAGTTGTAGATCAATTGACGGGTGGTGTTGCTCAGTTACTAAAAGGTAATGGTATCGAGTGGTTACAAGGTACGGGTAAATTACTTGCAGGTAAAAAAGTAGAATTCACACCGTTTGAAGGTGAAGTACAAGTTTTAGAACCGAAGTACGTGATTCTTGCGACGGGTTCTGTACCTGTAAATATCCCAGTCGCACCTGTTGATGAAGACTTAATTGTTGACTCAACTGGCGCATTGAAATTCTCAGAAGTTCCTAAGCGTCTTGGTGTGATCGGTGCAGGTGTTATCGGTCTAGAGCTTGGTTCAGTATGGCGTCGTCTTGGTTCAGAAGTTGTTGTGTTTGAAGCATTAGATGCATTCTTACCAATGGCTGACAAAGCATTGGCTAAGGAATATCAAAAAATCTTGAAAAAACAAGGTTTGGATATCCGCATTGGTGCGAAAGTTTCTGGCGCTGAAACCAATGGTCAAGAAGTAACGGTTAAATACAACCAAGCTGGCGAAGACAAAGAACAAGTTTTTGACAAGCTTATCGTTTGTGTAGGCCGTAAAGCATATGCAGAAGGTTTATTGGCTGAAGATTCAGGCATTAAATTGACTGAGCGTGGTTTGGTTGATGTAAATGATCAATGTCAAACATCTGTAGAAGGTGTTTACGCGATTGGTGACTTGGTACGCGGTCCAATGCTTGCACATAAAGCAATGGAGGAGGGCGTAATGGCGGTTGAACGTATTCACGGTCATGCTGCTCAAGTGAACTATGACACGATTATTAGCGTTATCTATACACACCCAGAAGCTGCTTGGGTTGGTTTAACTGAAGAACAAGCTGCTGAAAAAGGTCACGAAGTTAAAGCTGGTCAATTCCCGTTTGCGGTGAATGGTCGTGCGTTAGCTGCTGGTGATACTGCTGGTTTTGTGAAATTCGTTGCTGATGCGAAAACAGATCGTCTTTTAGGTATGCACGTTGTGGGTCCTAATGCATCTGATATCGTACACCAAGGTATGATCGCGCTTGAGTTTGTTTCTTCTGTTGAAGACTTACAGTTGATGACTTTTGGTCACCCAACATTCTCAGAAGTTGTACATGAAGCAGCGCTTTCAGTTGACGGTCGTGCAATCCACGCCATTCAACGTAAGCGTAAATAAAACATAAAGTGTGGTTCGCCACACTTTTTTGAATGATGATGATTGTCTAGTTTAGATAATCATTGATTCAATATGTAGCAGTCTGGTTTTAAGAAGATCTAGGCTGCATCACTACAAACAACATAGTAGGTAACTAAATGAACTTACATGAGTATCAAGCTAAAGCATTATTGAAAGAATATGGCATGCCAGTACAAGAAGGTATCTTGGCAACAAATGCAGATGAAGCAGTCGCTGCATTTGAACAGCTTGGTGGTAAATTCGCAGTAATGAAAGCGCAAGTTCATGCTGGTGGCCGTGGTAAGGCTGGCGGCGTTAAAGTTGCAAAATCTAAAGAAGATGTAATTGAATTTGCTAACAACATCATTGGTACTCGTCTTGTAACGTATCAAACAGATGCAAATGGTCAACCAGTTAACAGCATTATCGTTGCTGAAGACGTTTATCCTGTTGAGCGTGAGCTTTACTTAGGCGCGGTTGTAGACCGTTCTAGCCGTCGTATTACTTTCATGGCTTCTACCGAAGGTGGTGTAGAAATCGAGAAAGTTGCAGAAGAAACGCCTGAAAAAATTATCAAAGTTGAAGTTGATCCTTTAGTTGGCTTACAACCTTTCCAAGCACGTGAAGTTGCGTTTGCTTTAGGTTTGAAAGACAAGCAAATCAGCCAATTTGTAAAAATTATGGCTGCTGCTTACCAAGCATTTGTTGAAAATGACTTTGCATTATTCGAAATTAACCCACTTTCAGTTCGTGAAAATGGCGATATTTTATGTGTAGATGCGAAAGTAGGTATCGACTCTAACGCGCTTTACCGTTTACCTAAAGTTGCTGCTTTACGTGACAAGTCTCAAGAGAATGAGCGTGAATTGAAAGCATCTGAATTTGACCTTAACTATGTTGCTTTAGAAGGTAACATTGGTTGTATGGTGAACGGTGCTGGTCTTGCAATGGCAACCATGGACATCATCAAACTTTATGGTGGTCAGCCTGCAAACTTCCTTGACGTTGGTGGCGGTGCAACGAAAGAGCGCGTAATCGAAGCGTTCAAAATCATCCTTGCTGATACGTCTGTACAAGGTGTTTTAATCAACATCTTTGGTGGTATCGTACGTTGTGACATGATTGCTGAAGCAATTATTGCAGCGGTTCAAGAAGTAAATGTAACTGTACCAGTTGTTGTTCGTTTAGAAGGTAACAACGCTGAGTTAGGTGCTAAATTACTTGATGAATCAGGTTTGAAATTAATTTCTGCGAACGGTTTATCTGATGCCGCAGAAAAAGTTGTAGCTGCAGTTAAAGCGTAAGGAGTATCAATCATGAGCGTATTAATTAATAAAGACACTAAAGTATTGGTACAAGGTTTTACTGGTAAAAACGGTACTTTCCACTCTGCACAAGCTTTAGACTACGGTACAAAAGTTGTTGGTGGTGTTACTCCAGGTAAAGGTGGTACAACTCACCTTGACCTACCAGTATTCAACACAATGAAAGAAGCGGTACGTGAAACAAATGCAGATGCATCTGTAATCTATGTACCGGCTCCATTCGTTTTAGACTCAATCGTTGAAGCGGTTGATTCAGGTGTTGGCCTAATCGTTGTGATCACTGAAGGTGTTCCAACGATCGACATGCTTAAAGCGAAACGCTACTTAGAAACTAACGGTAACGGTACTCGTTTAGTTGGTCCTAACTGCCCAGGCGTGATCACTCCAGGTGAATGTAAGATTGGTATTATGCCTGGTCACATCCACCAACCAGGTCGTATTGGTATCATCTCACGTTCAGGTACATTGACTTATGAAGCTGTTGCTCAAACAACTAAGCTTGGTTTAGGTCAGTCTACTTGTATCGGTATTGGTGGTGACCCAATCCCAGGTATGAACCAAATCGAAGCACTTCAATTGTTCCAAGACGATCCAGATACTGATGCAATCATCATGATCGGTGAGATCGGTGGTACAGCGGAAGAAGAAGCTGCTGAATTCATCAAATCAAACGTGACTAAGCCTGTAGTCGGTTACATCGCTGGTGTAACTGCACCTAAAGGTAAGCGTATGGGTCACGCTGGTGCGATCATTTCTGGTGGTCAAGGTACTGCTGAAGAGAAATTTGCTGCATTTGAACGTGCGGGAATGGCTTACACACGTAGCCCAGCTGAGCTTGGTTCTACTATGTTGCAAGTTTTAAAAGAGAAAGGTTTAGCGTAATACGTTAGATTTTAATCTTTAAAAAAACCCCAATGGAGACATTGGGGTTTTTTTATTGGGTTATTATTGCTTTAATCCCCAAATTTTGGTTATTACATAAAATCGATGAGAAGCCTTGGAATAATTTTTGGAAAGTTATATGGTTATCTTCCGTATAGCTGTAGCTAGTATTGTATGGTTGCTCTAGTACTTCTTCCTGGAATGGATGGCACTGGCACGTTGTTTCAGCCACTGATCGCAGAAGTTGGTGATACTTTTAACGTCAAAGTTATTCGATATCCATCTACAGAAGCATTCGGTTATGAGACTTTGGAAGAGCTTGTTGTAAAGAGCCTTCCAGTTGATGAGCCTTTCGTGATCCTTGGTGAATCATTCTCTGGACCTATCGCGATCTCTATTGCTGCGGCACAGCCGAAAGGTCTGATTGGTGTGATTTTATGCTGCACCTTTGCGATCAACCCTCGTCCAACTTTTTCGGTATTTCGCTCTCTGCTTAAAATCCTCCCACCTAGGTTAGCGCCGATTGCGGTGCTAGATTACCTACTGCTCGGTCGCTATTCGACTAGAGAACTTCGTTCAGCTCTAGCTTTGGCAGTGGGGCAGGTGTCCTCTGCAGCGTTTGAAGCACGACTGAATGCAGTTCACGCAGTTAATGTTTTGTCAAAGTTAAAATTCATTGCAGTGCCAGTTTTGTATTTACAAGCAACCAAAGACCGAGTCGTTCCACCTACGGCTGCATATTTTATACAGAAGGAACTTTCAACCGTTCGTATTGTACCGATTGATGCACCTCACTGTTTACTTCAAGCTGTGCCGAGTCATGCTGCCTCGATTATCAAACTATTCTTGGCTGAAGTTCAGTGAAATACAGTGGTTCATCTTGTCTAAAGTACTAATATTTGTAAAAGATGAGGTTATGGATTGGCATGCATACTAGTGAAAAGAATGAAGAGCGTAAGATAAAAATTGAAGACCGAACATTCGGCATTTCGGTCTCCATTGACAAAAGAGTGCTATAAATGGCGTATATACATTTATTCCGCTTTTGGTTTTAACCCTTGCGTCAAACCATTGATGTCTCCACCTTGTAGACCTAATTCATTCATCAAGCTATCAATCAATGGTGCTTGTGAACGGTAACGTAGGGCACTATTTACCACCTGATCTGATAATGAAGCCGTTGAGCCATGTTCAGTATTTTCACTTGAAACAGCAGAACCACCTGCAAAGCCATTTAAGCCATTGACTTGTAAAATTTTGATGTCATCAATATTTTCCATTGGCTTGACGCTTTCACGAATGATCTCTGGTAAATGTTTGAGCAGTGCCAAGCGAACTTGCATCTCTACCTGTTCAGCAGACAAGGTATTGGCTGCCTCATTGACTGCACGAGCACCTTCCGCATCAACCTGATATTGTTTTTCCAATGCTTGAGCAAGTAGGATTTTTGCGTCTGCTTCACCTTTCGCTTTTAAGCGAATCTTTTCAGCATCTGCTTCTGCTGCAATACGTACTGCTTCTGCTTCATCGGCAGCGGCTTTCTTACCTGCATCAGCAGCTACGGTAATCGCAATCGCTTCTTTCTCTGCCGTTTGTTTAGCTGCAACCAGCTCGACCGCTTTTTGACGCTCAGCGCGTTGAGTTTCACGTACAGTCACAACTTCTTCCTCTGCTTTTACCGCTTCGGCACGGGCCTTGTCAGCTTGCGCTTTGGCTTCTGATTCAGCACGAGATTTTTCAGCAATCGCAATGGCGCGATCTTGCTCAGCCAATTCAATAGTTTTCTTCTGTTCGACCTGTGCTTTTTGAATGAGCTGAGCTTTTTGGATATTTTCATTTTCTACATCACGAGCAGAAGCAATTCGTTTTAGCTCCACTTCACGCTCAGCAGCAATTTGAGCTTCTTCAGCCTCACGTTTTTTACCTGCTTCTTGTGAGGCGATTTCTGCGGTTTGTTCAGCTTTACGAATCGAGATTTCACGCTCTTGTTGCAACTTTGCATATTCTTCTTCACGTGAAATTTCTAGGCGTGCACGCTCTGCTTCCAAGTTCTTGGCACGAATGGCAAGGTCCGCATCTTGTTCAATGTCATTACGCTTTTTACGACGGTCTTCAATGGTTTCAGTCAGTTTAGTTAAACCTTCCGCATCGAAGGCATTTTGTGGGTTAAAGAATTTAAAACTAGTTTGGTCTAGACCTGTTAAGGATACTGTTTCAAGCTCTAAACCATTCTTGGATAAATCTTCTGAGACCACTTGTTGAACTTTCTGAACGAAGTCGACACGCTTTTCGTGCAGTTCTTCCATCGCCATTTCCGCAGCCACGGCACGGAGTGAATCGACAAATTTACCTTCAACCAGATCTTTAAGTTCTGGTGGGGACATGGTTTTACGCCCCAAGGTTTGGGCTGCGGTTGCAATTGATTCAGCAATCGGTTTGACACGAACATAGAACTCGGCCATCACATCAACACGCATACGGTCTCGAGTAATCAGTGCTTGGTCTGCGGCACGTTTTACCTCTAAACGTAAGGTATTCATATTTACAGGAATAATTTCATGTAAAACAGGGAGAACAATGGCGCCACCGTTTAGAATCACTTTCTCGCCACCAAAACCTGTGCGGACAAAGGAGACTTCTTTACTTGAACGGGTATAGAGACGGGCAATGATAATGCCAATAAAAATCAGTGCTGCAAAAATAACACCAGTAATAATTAAAATTTCAGTCAATGCTGAATTCAACATGTAAATACCCTCATGTAATAAATATAAAAATTAAGCAGCAATCGCTTGGAATCCAATTTTGGTTCTTTGCGTTAAAATCACGTCTTGCCCTTGATGGAAAACTAGATCCAGCTCGGGTTCAACCAAGACGTAATGCGTTTGGCCAAATTGGTCTTTAACTTTGGCTTGTGCAGGGGAGTTGGGTTTAGCATCCCCTAAAATGATGTGTGCAGTTCTACCAATCAGATCATCTGCTTGAATTGCAGTTGTTTCATCTTTGGGGATTATTTTGGCAATTAATGCAGCACTATAGCGTACGAGTGGCATTGATAAAAATAAGCAGGCAGGTGCAATGATCCATGCTGATAGATAGTGTTCAGTAAACTGGAAAAAAAGGTCTTGGATGATCAAGCCCGTCAGTGCATACACAGTTAAAAAGATAATCAGCCAAATGAGTAAAGGGACTTTACCGAGATAGAGCCATTCTAATAATTGGGTGAAAATATTTTCTGATGATTCTAAAGAGACATTTGCATGATCAACCTCACTGAGGCTGTCAGGTAAAAACTGTTCTAGAAAACTTGAACTACCACCGAATAATAAAAGAATGAGTTCAAGGATACCGATAAATAGGCACAGCATTAAAGCAATGCTAAAAACCAAATTAGACGGATGTATTAAAAGATCCCAGATCATCGCGATTACTCTTATTTCTTTTAGCGTTAATTAATAAATTTTTTATAAAAATAAAACAGTTATAAGAGTAAAGCGTATACGTCTGAATTTCAACCTATATCGACCACATTATTGCAGGCAAAAAAAAACGCAATGATTGGGGTGATCAGTGCGTTGAACAACGAATCTGTTTAAAACAGTTTCGGTTGAAAGGAGAAATGTCATGAGATTAGTGTTAACTAACCTACGAGGCCATATTATTAAAAAACCTGACTAAGTTCATCGGTATTCATGTTAAATACTGTTAATTGATGTTAAGAAGTGACGAAAATTGTTAGTTTTTTATTTTTTTAATAAAGTTTTATAATTAAAGTTAATCAGATAGTTAAATAAAAAAAAGCCCAAGTGTGGGCTTTTTTATGGGAAAAGTAACGTAAATTAAAATCTAAATAAACCTAATCCCGCTTTTACTTCATCCAGTGTTTGTTGAGTGATATCACGGCATTTTTCTGTACCGTGTTTTAAAATATCCATGATGTAATCCGGATCTTTTTCTAATTCGGCACGACGTTCACGAATTGGACTAATTAACTCTTTTAGCACACCTTCCAAACGTTTTTTTACCGTCCCATCACCTAAACCACCACGACGGTAATGTGCTTTTAACTCTTCTACTTCTTCTTTATTTGGATCAAAAGCATCAAGATAGGTAAAGACAATATTGCCTTCAACCTGACCTGGATCTTCAATACGTAAATGGTTTGGATCGGTATACATCGCATTTACGGCTTTTTTGATGTCTTTATCAGTGGCATTGAGCACAATGGTATTACCTAAGGATTTTGACATCTTCGCTTTACCATCAAAACCAGGTAAACGTGCCATATTTGATAACAGGGCTTTACATTCTGGTAGTAGGTCATGACCAATTTGACGATTCACACGACGCACAACCTCGTTGGTTTGCTCAATCATTGGAATCTGATCTTCGCCCACTGGGACAACCGTTGCTTTAAATGCAGTGATATCAGCTGCTTGGGCGATTGGATAGCACAAGAAACCCGCTGGAATATCACGTTCAAAACCACGCATTTGGATTTCAGACTTAATCGTTGGATTACGCTCTAAACGTGCAACAGTTACGTAGTTGAGATAAAGCATGGTCAATTCGTTGAGCGCAGGTAAACATGACTGTACGCAGATCGTGGTTTTAGTCGGATCAATGCCAACAGCAAGATAGTCGAGTGCCACTTGAAGAATATTGTTGCGTACTTTATCTGGGTTATCTGCATTGTCTGTCATCGCTTGTGCATCAGCTAAGAGCAGATGTTGATGGTGACTGTCTTGTAGACCTACACGAGAACGTAATGAACCGACAAAATGGCCAAGGTGGAGTTGTCCTGTAGGACGGTCGCCTGTCAAAATGATGGGACGTTGATCAACATTACTCATGATATGTTCCAAGATTCAGTAATTTCATAGATATAAGATTGATATTATTGTACGAGAAATAAATTTTTTTCGTCAGCGATAATTTTAACTTTTTCTTAAAATCATATTGTACTTTCACTGCGTGATTCTACAATGGGTATATAAATACAAATCAGGACATAAAAATGGCGAGTGGTTTATTACTACTACTGGATGATATTGCAACGATTTTAGACGATGTTGCAGTCATGAGTAAAATGGCAGCCAAAAAAACCGCAGGGGTTTTAGGTGATGACTTAGCACTTAACGCCCAACAAGTCAGCGGTGTGCGTTCAGATCGAGAATTACCTGTGGTCTGGAGTGTTGCAAAGGGTTCATTTGTTAATAAATTAATTCTCGTTCCATTGGCCCTATTGATTAGTGTTGTCGCCCCTTGGTTGATTAATCCATTGCTTATGATCGGAGGCCTGTTTCTGTGTTATGAAGGGGTAGAGAAGGTCGTGCATATGCTGTTCCATAAAAAAGCCAAAACAGCAGAGGAAGCCAGTGAGAACTTACAACAAGTCGAGGTCGACTTGGCTCAGTTTGAAAAGCAAAAAGTAAAGGGAGCAATTCGAACAGACTTTATTCTTTCTGCTGAAATTGTGGTGATTTCGTTAGGTACCGTTGCAACAGCTGCATTTATGAATAAAGTGACAGTATTAAGTATTATTGCAATCGTTATGACTGTCGGGGTGTATGGCTTAGTTGCAATGATCGTAAAAATTGACGATTTAGGTTTATATCTTACACAACAAGCTTCTGAATTAAAAAATACAATCGGTCGTGGTTTACTTGCTTTTGCGCCAATTTTAATGAAAACACTTTCAATTGTAGGCACGATTGCAATGTTTTTAGTTGGCGGGGGGATCATTACGCATACCATTCCTTTATTGCATCACTTTACTGAAGAAACGGTTGATCATTTAGAGCTGATTCCGAGTGTAGGTTCAATTATTGGTGCTTTAACGCCAACCTTAATTAATTTAGGGGTGGGGTTGCTTGCAGGTGTGGTTGTGTTGATGGTTGTCAGTTTGATTCAGAAATTCTGGCCAAAAAAAGCATCCGCTTAAAGCTAAGTCGTCATCATCAGAATTATGTGAGGTAGTTATGCGTTGGAAAGGTCGTCGAGTCAGTACCAATGTTGAAGACCGTCGCGGTGGTGGCGGTGCGAAAGCAGGTGGAATTAGTATTATTGGGCTAGTGGTCGCTTTTGTGGCTTGGAAATTTTTTGGGGTTGACCCTCAACAGGCCTATCAAGCAACCCAAGCGGTTACCAATGCTCAGTCTTCACAGCAAGACAGTACACCACAAAGCTTAACACCTGATCAAAAAGAGGCCAGTGATTTTGTTGGGACAGTGTTGGCAGATACCGAAGATACGTGGACGCCGATTTTTCAACAATTGGGGATGAGCTACAAACCACCACGACTTGTATTATTTAGTGGGGTGGTTCGATCAGGTTGTGGTACTGCACAGGCTGCGATGGGACCTTTTTATTGTCCGGCTGATCAGAAAGTTTATATCGATACCTCATTTTTTAAAGAAATGCGTCAGCAAATGGGTATTTCTGGTGAGCAGAATCAAACTGAACTCTCTCGTCAGGATCAAGCGGGTGATTTTGCCCAAGCTTATGTGATTGCACATGAAGTAGGGCATCATATCCAAAACCTATTAGGTATTTCAGGGCAGGTACAGCAGGCACGTGCCCAAGCCAGTCAAACACAAGGCAACCAACTTTCTGTACGTTTGGAACTGCAGGCAGATTGTTTCGCAGGCATTTGGGCACATCAGAATCAGAAACGAACTCAATTTTTAGAGCAAGGTGATATCGAAGAAGCGATGGATGCAGCTGAGAAAATTGGGGATGATTATCTCCAGCGCCGTGCGACTGGACAAGTTGTGCCAGATAGTTTTACCCATGGTACCAGTGAACAACGGATGCAATGGTTCCAAATTGGGTTGAAATCGGGTGATGTGAATCAGTGTAATACCTTTAAGTAGGATAAAAAAGGAGCGTTGCTCCTTGATTTTTATACGGAAGATATACGAATCAGAAGAAGAATTAACGTAAAATAATAGCGTCTATGCTGAATTGAGGATGATTGGTTTATTGTTGTGCTTAAACCATTTGTTAATAAGAATTAAATAATCAGATGAATGAATTACAGCATAGGCCATCATTCTTTATTCAATCGTACAGTATTTTAAATTTTATCATTTATTAAAATTTTAAAATTTAAAGCAGGTCTATGTTATTAAAATTGAATAAATAAAGAGGTCTTATGGGTAACTTTTTTCTTTTGCAAGCATTGACGGTTGTTTTTGCTTTATCCATTGCAACGACCATTTTTAATAAACGAATATTAGGTTTTCCTCAGGCCATTGGTGTTCCAATTGTCTCGGCTATTTTTGTCTTTATTTTACAGTGGGGTGCGAGTTTATTAAATGGCAATCAATTTATTACCATTAATATTCATAATATTGAAGCTGCTGTAAGAAATATTGATTTTTATGATTTTCTAATCAATGGTGTGATTTGTTTTATTTTAACTTCATCTGCATTGAAGTTTAAAATTTCAGATTTGAGAAGTTACTGGAAGCCGATTAGCATTTTGGCCACAATTGCTTTGGTGTTATGTGCTGGATTTTATGCAGGTTTACTGTACTTATTTCAATGGCTGGTTGGCTACCCAGTACCAATCGGTGTTTTACTCTTATTAGGTGCGGCACTTGGTGCAACTGATCCAATTGGGGTTAAAGGAGTACTCAGTTCTATTCGGGCACCGCATCATTTGATTGTGAAACTGGAAGGTGAGTCATTATTTAATGATGCAATGTGTATTGCCTTATTTATGACGCTGTTAAAAGTTTTACAAGGAGAGCATTTTTCATTATTGGCAACAGTTGAAACCTTATTATATGAGATATTCGTTGCAGTAATTATCGGTTTTGCATTTGGTTTTGCGATCTTACGTTTACTTCGTGGTAAACATGAGATGGAATCTCTGATTTTAACCACGGCCTTACTTGCCAGTGGTTCATATCTAGTGGCTTTATTTGCACATGCCTCTG
The DNA here is from genome assembly GCF_000413855.1 of Acinetobacter gyllenbergii CIP 110306 = MTCC 11365. GTDB lineage: Bacteria > Pseudomonadota > Gammaproteobacteria > Pseudomonadales > Moraxellaceae > Acinetobacter > Acinetobacter gyllenbergii. The sequence goes on from NZ_ATGG01000008.1 coordinate 159,396, forward strand.
CACCGATTGCTTGTGTGATTGGTGGACTGATCGTCGGAAATAAATGGCAGGAAATTCGTGAGCAGCGAGAAATTCGCGAGGTCAATCATTTTTGGCATACGGTTGAGGGGATTATTAACTCCTTCCTATTCACTTTGATCGGTTTAGAGCTGTTTATCCTTGATTTGAGTGCGAATCTGATTATTGGTGGCATCATTGCCTTTATTATTCTACATTTATCTCGCTTTGCGGCGAACTTTGCCGCTTTTGCCTTATTTCCATCATTCCGAAATAAAAGCTATAACGGTAGCTTAGCAATACTCTCTTGGGGCGGAGTGCGTGGGGGCATTTCATTGGCACTGATCCTTGCTGTAGCGAATATTCCTGAATTGAGTCAATACAGTAGCATCCTGATAGGTTATACCTTTATTAGTGTATTGCTATCAGGTGTGGTTTGTGGTCTTGGTTTACCAGCTGTAATGAATGCTTTCTACTACAACCCGAGTGAAGAGACACAAGGTTTGAAAGGCTTCTATCAGCGGCTGTGTAATAAGATGAATCGTCGTGGTTTTAAATATATTGTAGGTGAAGATAGTCAGGGGCGTGAAACAATTACTATCTTTAATCCAGAGATTTTATTGGATCAAAAAACTGATGATGGTGTTGCAACCATGCATCATCCGAATAAACGTGAAGAGGTTAAGCGTTTAGAGAATCCTGATAACTTTTAATACTATGTTTTTTTTGTTTGTTAAAAAAAGCCTTTTTTGAAAGGCTTTTTTTATTTTATATCTAAAAGATTTTTAAATGTCTTTTAAGAATTTTTAAATATTTTTTTATGCTAAATCTATTTTGATATTATATTTTAATAGTCTTTTAAATTTTATTTAAGTACCTTTTGGGAATTTAATGGTAATTGGGGTTCTATTTGTTTAAAAGTGTAATTTTAATTTTAATTTTAAAAAAATTAATGTTTTATTTTCTTTTTAATCAATATCTTGTTTATTTGTTAAGAAGTGTTTCAATGTTATTTTACTTTTTTATTTTGTGAGCTATTTAACATTTATTTGGTTTGATTTAAAGTGGTGCTGTGAACTCTATCACTTAGAAACAATAATTTAAACTTAAGTTAATAATGCATTAAGAACTGATTAAATATTAAAAATTTATAATGAGGAATATAACCATGTCTCAGATACAAATTATTTCCAAGGAAAGTCATCAAACCCTTGTAAATACGACGGGAAAAACAGCCACATTACCTTCTGAACCTTCAGTTGTATTAATTAAGGTCTCTGCAAATGATATTTCAGTTGTTAAGAGAGATGGTGTAAATGCGGTAGTAGTATTAAAGAATGGCGAAACAATCGTTATTCATAATTTCTTCAATAATAGTGAAGTAGCAGATAATAGTCTGGTTCTTCAAGGTGAAGATAATCAATTAGTTTGGGCGCATTTTAAAGATGCTGAAACTGATGCAGACGCAGATGCCGATGCTGACGCCGATGCTGATGCGGACTCAGATGATGATGATCATGAAGGGGCTGTTTTTCTAGAAGAAACTCCAGCAGTTGTGCCTGAGGCGGCGGCGGCACCTGTTGAAGCAGCAACATTACAACCTATTCAGGCAGTAGAGCCATTACTTTATGCGGGTGAAGCATCTAGTGGTTTCAGTCCGTGGCTATGGGCTTTACCTGTACTTGCGATTGGTGGTATTGCAGCAGCGATTGGTGATAATGATGGTGGGGGAAATAATAATAACCGTGATACCACACCACCAAGTACCGATGCCGTAAAATTTAATATTGATCCAGTGACTGCGGATAACGTTATTAATGCGGCAGAATCGGCGGGGAACGTAACCTTAACAGGCACATTAACAGGTGTACCAGCAGATGCAGCGACTACTGTCGTAACTGTTGTTGTGAATGGGGTGACTTATACCGCAACAGTAAATTCAGCAAATGGTACGTGGAGTGTAAGTGTACCGGGCAGTGGTTTATTGGCAGATGGCGATAAGACCATCGATGCAAAAGTGACGTTTACAGATGCAGCAGGTAACAGCAGCAATGTAACGGACACTCAAGTTTAT
>NZ_ATGG01000009.1 GCF_000413855.1 Acinetobacter gyllenbergii CIP 110306 = MTCC 11365
CCAGCTGACTTGATTGGTGCAATCACAGTGCCAGATGACTTAAACGGTGACGGCATCTTGAATGCGACTGAATTAGGTGCGGATGGTAGCTTCGATGCACGCGTGGCATTGGGACCAGATGCAGTGCTTGGTACAGTGGTGACCGTAAATGGCAACAACTTCACGGTGACTGCCGCAGATCTCGTCAATGGCTACATCACAGCAGCAGTTGCGGTCTTGGCGGATGGCTCATTAGCGATTCATGCAGAAGCAGTCGATGCACAGGGCAATATTGATAGCGCTGATTCATCAATCAATATTGATACAACACCTCCAGATATCAACACTGCTGCGATTGCGATTGACTTAATTACTGGAGACAATGTTCTTGATGCAATTGAAGCATCTGGTCAGGTAACGATTACAGGTACATTGACGATTCCAGCTGATGCGGTAACGACCACAGTTCAAGTGAATGTAAATGGAACTAATTACACAGCAACCATTAATCCACTCACAAATACATGGAGTATTGGAGTACCTGGTGGTCAACTTGCACTAGATGCTGATTTAACCATCCAAGCAACCGCAACCTTTACCGATGCAGTTGGTAATAGCAGCAATCTTCAAGGTACGCAAACTTATACGCTTGCTAGCAGCTCGATTATTGCCTATGACAACTTTGATACAGCAGTACTTGCACCGCAACCATTGCTGGTACAAGACGATGCAGCGCTCGGTAGCAAAACATATTTAGCACTTGTTTCACTGCTAGGACTTAATTTACAACTAGGTTCGGATGGCGTTGGTTTTACTGTTGGAGCAAATCAAGAAGGTAATGCAACATTCACCTATAGCGCACTCATCGGTGTGAACGCACTGGCAGATTACTCACTTGTGGTTCAGAAATTAGATCCAGTGAGTGGTCAATGGACTTCGGTATATGGTGGTGGTCAAGCCGATATTATTAAACTCACGTTATTAGGTTCTACTCCTGGTGTCACTATTGATGGTCTTGAGGAAGGACAATATCGTGCGTTTATGGCTTATACCGGTGTGGCAGGTATTGGTTTACTTGGTACTTTAACTGGTACGATGGATGTCTATGATACAACGCAAATTGGTGGATTCTACACAGAAACGGCCACTGGTAACGTGATTGTAGACATTAATGATAGTGGTCAAGCTGATGTGGTCACACCAACAACTGTGATTAATGCAGTCAATGGTCAACCTGTGTTAACAGATGGTACTGTGATTATTGGTACCTATGGTAACTTGGTCATCAATCTTGATGGTTCATATGTCTACACACCGAACTCAGCAGCGGCAGGGATTGGTCAAGTCGATCAATTCACCTATGTCTTAAGAGATTCAGCAACGGGTGATCTGGCTCAAGCGACACTGAACATACAATTAAGCTCTGTGAAAGCAGCCGATAACCTTGCTGTCGCAGAAATTAATCCAGAAGCCTTGCTTGTTACTGATGATCTTGCACTTGGTAGTGCGAGTTATCTGGCTGCCGTTTCTCTGGCTGGATTAAACTTACAACTGTTGGGGAATGCCACAATTGCATTTAATGTTGATGCCGATCGTGAAGGAACTGCAACATTTACATTCAGTGGATTACTGACTGCGAATGTATTGAGTGACTATACCTTGGTTCTTCAAAAATATGATGCAACAACACAACAATGGATCTCTATTGGTGGTACCAATCCACAAGCAACTTTGGTTGATTTATCCCTCATTGGTGGGGTTGCAACTGCGGTAGTAGAAGGTTTGGAAGCAGGCCAATATCGTGCCTTTATCGGTTATGAAGGCTTGTTAGGTGTTGGGCTAGGCGGAACATTAACAGGCACAATGGATGTTTATAATCCATATGTGATTGCTGGATATTCAGTTGAACCAATCTCTGGCAATGTTATTAAAGATGTTGGTCTCAATGGTGCCGTTGATGCAGCGAGCAGCAATGCTGTCATCTCAATGGTGAATGGCGATCCAGTAAGTGCAACGGGTACAACGACCATTGTGGGTACATACGGTACCTTGGTGATCGACCAAGATGGTAACTATACCTATACACCAAATGCGAATGGCTTAAATCTCGGTCAAGTTGACGAATTTACTTATACTTTAAGAGATCCTGCAACAGGCAATACTTCTCAAGCGGTTCTATATGTCCACTTGGATAGTAACGGTGTCGACATGACATGGAATCCAGCAGATCCATCTCAACCTGCTGTGATTACTGGTCCAGTACCTGTAGATGCAATGGATAACGTTGCGTCAGCTGAGATTGATCTGGTTTATCCAACGACTACTCAGTTCTTTGATAATGCAATCAGCTACAACTGGTTACTCGGTGTCGGTGGTATTGTGATCGGAACCAAAGAGGGTACAGCAACCTTCACGGTTGCTCCAGGTCATGTTACAGAGGCAATTTTCGCGGTGAACTTCGGTTCAGTTGCCACAGTTGTCGATGGTTTACATGTGGTGTTAACCCGAGTTAATCCAGACGGTACGCGTACCGTGATTGCGGATAGCTCTAATACAGGTATCCTTGATTTACTCGGTATCTTTGGTTCTGAAGTGAAATTCAAAGTGGATAACCTTGGTGCGGGTACTTATGAGTTATTTATGGAGAGTAATACTCTTCTTACCGCGCTCGGTAACGTCACTGCGGATATCACCTTGAATCATGGTGACATTACTCAAGTACCGACATTGGTTGTAGATCCAGTCACAGGTAATGTGCTTGCAGATAATAATTCAGGTGTGTATGGCCCTGGTTATACCCCAGATTATATTACCACCACAACGGTTGTGACTTCGGTGACAGCTGAAAATGGTAATACAGCGGGTGTAAGCACAGGCTTAGCGACTGTTATTGTGGGTGCATATGGTAGCTTAACCATTAACTCAGATGGTAGCTATAGCTATCAAGCGACAGCGAATACTCTGAATATTGGTAAAGTAGATAGCTTTACTTATACCGTGGTTGACCCTGTTACAGGTAGAACAGATACTGCGAATTTACATATCCAAATTGGTTCGCCAGATGTGGATATCAATTGGAATACAGCGAATCCTGGTGCAGATGCAGTCATCCCAGCACCAGTGGCGAATGCGGATATTAATGATGCAACCATTAGTATGAAGCAAGTCACTGATGCGTCGACTGTAGATGTAGCAAGTGGCACCGTTACGATACGTACCTTGCCTCCTGTTTTAACTAGTTCAGTAACCTCTAGTGAATTTACGATTGCTACCAATACGGTGAGTGATATACATGTCGCATTGAACTATGTGACATCAGGTATAGGAATATCTGTCTTGCCAACCACGAGCTATGTAATTCAACAGCTTGTGGGAAGTTCATGGGTAGATACAGTTTATACTGGATCTGCGACAGCTTTAGCGGGTGGTGTTGGTGTATCGGCATTCTCTGCGGATATTGCTCATTTATCCGCTGGTCAATATAGAGTTCAATTTACTTTATCAAGTATCCTTCCGATTGGTACAGTTACTCTCGACTCTGTGGTTACAACCAAAGCGACGCACTTGGATACTTATACACCAGACAGCTTAACAGATTGGATTCATGGCAATATCTTGTTAGGCGATACAACGGGTGGAGTGGCAGATATCAAAGATGCTTCACAATTGTATGTGGAAGTATCACCGGGCAATTACCAAATTGCAGCAGGTCAAGCGATCAATACAGGCGAAGGTACGTTGTATCTTTACAATGATGGTTCGTATTACTACAAAGCACTTGATAGTGCCGCAAATGCAACCTTTGACTCAATTAACTACAAACTGGTCTCTGTGACTGGTGCTGAGTCTACCAGCACATTAACCATTAACTTAAGTCAAGAGTTGAATAGCCTTGCAGTCAGTACTTCTGCAAATGATACCTTCACGCTCGGTAATGGCTCGGATACCTTGATTTATAACACCTTGACGGCTGCAAACGTTACCAGTGCAACTGGTGGTAATGGTTTCGATACATGGACTGACTTCCATGTGGGTAATGTGGCGACTGATAGTCAAGCGGATAAGATTGATCTAAGTAACTTGTTACTTGGTGATCCAAACAGCTTAACCATAGGTCTATATGTTTCGGTTAACTATGATGCGGCAACTCAAAGTGCCACGATTAGTGTAGATCGTGATGGTTTAGGTCTTACTTATTCAAGTACACAGTTGTTGACATTGCATGTGGATGAACCGACAGCATCATTAACACTGAATGATTTACTGAATAATGGACAAATCATTTACTAATCCAAATCCTTCACTTTAAAAAAAGAGAACCTTCGGGTTCTCTTTTTCATTTTGAGAAGATCATAAAAATATATGGTATGGTGTGTAAAACACTTAAAAATTCTAAAAACCAAAGATATGAGCATTACAACGATTTCAGCGCTTGAACAATTGACACATTTGCTGAGTGAACACTTTTTTAAGCAGATACAGCCGCATATTGATGTGTCTAAAGCAGTGATTTTCTGTTCCTATGGAGAACACACACAACGTTGCCAAGTCTGGAATTCATCCTGCTCAGATTTTGCTGATATTCAAATGCAATTATTTAATTTTCTTGAGCAACACATCGCTGGAACTGAAAAGCTGCCTACATTTCTAAAATTTGATGTTGCTTTTAATATCCAACAAGAAAATTGGCAAAATCTTGAACAGACTTTAAAAAACCAATTCCATAATAATCATTATCGTAAAGGAATCAGTTTCGATGCAGATTTTAACTGCTGTTTCTTAGAGCAAGAGCTATATGGCAGAGCCATTATTCGTGCGCTGAGCTATAACAGCCCTAATTTTCTTGATGAAAAAAACTTAAATAAAAGCCTTTTAAGAAAATATCCGAATCAGCAGCACCGTATTAAAATTGAACAGCTTCAACAGCTTTGGACTTTTGATACTTTGGCTGTGATTTATGAGGCAGGGCAGTTGATTCCTTTGCACAGTCAGTTCACTGAAAATGGTGTGCGTTATCTACTGGAACCGAAAAAGCAGCATTTTAAAAAAATGATTAAGGAAAATGCCAAATTTCTTCATCAGCAAATCCAACGAGATGGGCGATTCGCTTATGGTTTTTTCCCCGCCTATGACCGTGAAATCCGAAGCTACAATACAGTGCGACATTGTACGTCGGTGTATGCCTTGCTCGAAACTTTAGCAATTCAATCACATCAGGCCGATATCGAAAAAATTCAGTTGGCGATTGATTATGCTTTGCAGCATTTCTATATCGAGAAACAGACGAAATTGGCGTATATGCTGGATGGTAATGAAGCCACCGATCTAGATGAAATTAAGCTAGGGGCCAATGCAGCAGCGATTTTAATGCTTAGCAAATATCAAGAAGTCACAGGTGATGATCGCTATCTGGTTTACGCACAGGCCTTAGCCAATGGCATTTTATCCATGATCAATGATGCGGGCGAAACTACGCATGTATTGCATTATCCAAGTTATGAGATCAAAGAGAAATTCCGCATCATTTATTATGATGGTGAAGCCGCTTTAGCCTTATTACGTCTTTACCAGCTTCATGCAGACCCAAAACTACTTCAAACCGTCAAATGTATGTTTGAACGATTCATTGAAAAAAAATATGATCGTTATCATGATCACTGGCTCAGCTACTGTAGTAATGAGTTGACCAAAATTTGCCCTGAAGAAAAATATTTCCAGTTTGGCCTGAATAATTATTTAAGGCATCTGGTATTTATCCGTAATCGTAAAACAGCTTATGCCACTTTGTTGGAAATGATGATGGCAGTGTATCAAATGGTGCTTCGACTTCGAGCACTAGGTTTAGGAGATTTGTTCGAAAAGGCACAGTTTGATGATCTTAAAAAGCTGATTGAGTTTCGGGCTGAGTTCCAGCGCACAGGATTTTTCTATCCAGAAGTGGCCATGTATATGGCACTGCCAGATAAAGTATTGAATGCTTTCTATGTGAGGCATGATCGTTTTCGTGTACGGATTGATGACCAAGAACATAATCTTTCAGGTTATGTTGCTTATGTTCAGCATTTTGAAACGGAAGCTTGAGGGCGAAATTGATGAGTACACCTCAAGAAATCAAAATCATCAGCCAGCTAGGCAATGAAAACTTCCAGCATGCCATTTGGCAGACAGAAATTACAGGGGATTGCTCTGCTTGGATTTTATTGTATTTGGCTTTAGAGGCAGTTGTTGAAGGCCAGTTACAACTCGAAGATCTGATAGTTGTTGATTCAACTCTCCAAGCGAAGCAAACGGATTCCTCTGATTTGATCTGGAATTCAAGCAATTCAGTTTTACAGTTATTGCAATATCTCAGTTTTAGCCCAAATCATGCTGCCCAACAGCTTTTGGGTTGCCGCCTGTTTGGAAATTGGCAACAGGCAGAAATTGAAATCGCCAGTAAAGCAGGGCAGTTTGGATTGAGCATGCAACATCAACCTAATGCGACCAAAAACACCCTGCAAAAACTCTATGGTTTGGCGGAATCCATCTTTAATCTGCCGATTGAATTGCTGAAGCAGGTTTTTGTCAAAGCACTGAAGATCAATGGGCAGGAGATTTCTCCGATCCACTCGCTATCGACCTGTACCCAACTTGATGCAGTGCTTTATCTCAAGGATCAAAAACACGATTACTTTTTTTCTTATCGCCATGAGAATCAGAGCTTAGGTATTTTTCTGCTCTTAGATCAGCTACATCGAATTGATCATTTAGTCCCGTATTATCATTATTTCCAACAAGGGTTATTGCCAACTAAACAACTACAAGTCAAAACTGAATGGATTAATCTCATTGGTGATACCTATTTGGGTGAGTTTTATACCCAGAAAAGAAAAAATAAAGGCATAGAAGATGCTTTGCAACGTTATGGTTATAGCCATTCTTTTCAAGCAATTAAACAATTTTTTGGCCCTGATGATATTAATATTGCCAATCTAGAAGCGGTTTTTAATCTTGAAGAAAATTCAGTTTTAGATGGAAGAAAAGCCTATATTTTGGGGGCAAAAGCTCAGGAAACCTTGGCTGAATTTAAACGTGTTCATCTTAATACTTTGTGTTTGGGCAATAACCATTTAAAAGACTATGGTGAAGCCAGTCTAAAACATACTTTAACTCAGTTAGAGTGTGCCAATATTGATTTTATTGGGGCAGGTGAAAATCAACAACAGGCACATCAATGTCTAGAAATTAAAAATAATCAGGGGCAATGCTTGGCTATTTTTAATGGCTATTGGCATAGAAGACCAGCCTATCAAGACTATGATTTTTATGCACTCGGTAACAGTGCTGGGGTGGCCTGTCTCAATGCGATTTTATTCGAACAGCTGATGCAATACCGTTTAGCACATCCAACGCATAAAATTATGGTGATTTGTCATTGGGGAGTGGATTTTAAATCAATCCATCCTGAGCAAGAAAAACTGGCTAAGGTCCTGACTCAGATTGGCGTCGATGTGGTGATTGGTCATGGCGCTCATACTATCCAGCCGATTCAATCCATTCATCAAAAGCCGGTTATTTTTGGTATTGGTAATGGGGTGTTTAACAGTAATGGTGATTTTGAAAAATATCAGGCCTTGCCGTATGGGGCAATTGCGCGAATCAATTTAACTGAATCTCAATTAAGACTATATCCAATCTATACCCATAATCGCGAGACCTTTTGGCAACCTCACGTTGTTGATGAACTGCAATTTGAACAGGCAAAATCATTATTGATCCATCAACTAGATCCAGCAAACTACATTGTTGGGCAGGATGACTTAGGTCATTATCTTCAGCTCTGTTTTTAAGGATATTGGTTGTAATTGTTGAGCATGATGTTCAGTTGTTCTTTGTTAAAACCTAGATTGCGTAAGCCACCACTGCCTAAGCGACAATCATAACTGCTCATAATATTGGTCGGTGTGGTCTTGGTGGCTTTAGGTGAGCAAACATGACTGAGACCAAAGGCGTGTCCCATTTCATGGATACTGGCAGCTTGAGTTTGGTAATTCAGTCGTTGCCAATCAATCAAAATAAAGGGTTGTCCCTGATTGCGGAATCCCCAACTGGTGATATCGGCATCTTTTAATTTTTCGCCATAAGAATCATAAATGATAAACAGCACTTCCTTACTCTTTCGGCGAGGGAAGCAGCTTCTGACCGCATTAGGTAAATTGTCTGGAACGATGGCTTTGGATTGGCTTAATTGATTGGCAAGGTCACATTTGCGTTTACTAAAATCTTGGTAAGAATAGTAACGATGAATTTTAAACTTAAAGATTTTTTGATTATTTTCATCAACAAAATAGCGATTTAAAATTGCCAATTCTTTATACATTTGTGCTTTACGATCTAGGGCTGTTACTTCTGGGCGATTGCTGGTCACAATAAAACTGACATTGACCACAGGCAAGTGCTCGGCATCCAGCGGATACTGATAGGGCAATTTTTTTATCGGGGCTTTTTGAGTGGTACAAGATGCACTAAAGATCAGACATAATAGTGTCAGGGCCGTGATTTTTAACCGCATTTTTTGTACTCTCAAATGGTTGCGTTTTAATTATTGTAAAGCTGGCTTTTCGCATGATTTTGATTATCTTAGCAGATTTTTGGAGCTTGTATGGTGCAAGATACCAATGAACTACATCGGCAAATTTTAGAAGTGATTGCCTTAATTCCTTATGGAAAAGTGGCAAGTTACGGGCAAATTGCCAAGTTAGCAGGCCTGCCTAAACATCCGCGTTTAGTGGGTTATGTACTCAAGCATTTAGATAAAGACAGTGAAATTCCTTGGTATCGCGTCATTAACTCACAAGGCAAGATCAGTGTGTCTCGAATCAATGAGAAAGGTGAAAATGTTCAGCAAAGTTTATTAGAGGCAGAAGGGGTATATTTATTAAATGGCAAGGTCAGCTTAAAAATATTTGCTTGGCAGCCTTAAAATAGTTTCGGACGATCAGATTTAATATTGAAATGAGTTTACGTTTTACTTACAATTTGGATACATAAAATTACATTGAAATAATTTTGGTATTTAAATGAAAAAACTGTCTGTTATTTTTGGGGTTGCTGCACTGAGTTTATCTGGATGTGCAAGTATTATCTCGGGTAAAACCCAAACCATGACGTTCCAAAGTACACCTGAACTCAGTGATATTACGATTTTAAATCGTGATGGCAAGAAAATTCATGTTGGAAAAGCACCTGTAACGGTAAGTCTGAATCGTGGTGCTGGTTTCTTCGTTCCTGAAAGATATACAGTTATTTTTGAAAAAGAAGGCTATGAAAAGAAAGAAATCAAAGTTACTTCGAGCATGAATGGCTGGTATATCGGGAATATTTTATTTGGTGGCATAATCGGTTTATTAATTATCGATCCTGCGACTGGGGCGATGTATAGTTTAAATACAAAAGATACCAACGTTGTTCTAAATGACTTAAACAAAGAAAATCTTCAAGCGAATGGTCAATCATTAACGATTGTTTCAACGAATGTGCTTTCTGAAGAGGTTTTAGAAAAAGCAAAACCAATCAATTAAAAGCTCAGTAATAAAACAATAAAAAGCATGATAAATATTTATCATGCTTTTTTAATATTTCTAAATAATGAATATAAATTATTAACGTACAACTAATACTGGAATATGGCTTTCTGCTAAAACTTTTTGTGCCACACTACCGAGTACAAATTGTTTAAAACCTGTACGCCCATGTGAACCCATAATAATTAGGTCTGCACCTAGGTTTTGCGCTGCGCCAATAATTTCCTGATGGACTGAAAAACCTTCCAGAATTTGTGTTGCAACGGTTAGACCGTGTTCTTCAAATTTTTGCTCAGCTTTCGTTAAATTTTCTTGAACATAACCTCTGACACGTTCAATCAAATCATTGCTTTGTCCCATACGAATATAGGCATCTGCAAGATAAGGATCTAAAGTCATCACTTCTACAACCGTCAGTTCACTGTTTAAGGCTTTGGCCAGTTGTGCTGCTTCACGAATGACATTTGCTGCAATTTCAGAGTCATCGATCGCCACTAAGATTTTTTGATAAGCCATGAGGGATACTCCTTATATTTATGATTTTGCATTGAATTTCAGAATAAAAAGTTGTTTAAAATACAGACTATATTTCTATATTAAACCTGTTGTTAAGAAAATAAAACCTAGCATTTTTATAGGGATAGTTATTATTTATAGCATTATGGTTAAGCTTGGATGTATTTAAGAATAGATGAAATTTCCATAAAATAAAAGACGTCTATCATTATGATTTATCTATAAAAGTAGTCTTAATCACACTCAAAGAATTGAATCAGTGCATCCACATCATCTGTCTGCAACTGCTCACGCATTTTTAAAATTTGCTTTTCATCTAAGTCATACAGTCTGAGGGAAAGCAGTTTTTCGATGTCTTGTTCAGGAAAACGATATTTTATCACTTTGGCAGGCACACCACCGACAATGGCATAAGGCGGTACATCTTGCGTCACCACTGCGCCTGTTGCTACCACAGCACCTTCCCCCAGTTTAACACCTTGCATGATCATGGCACGGCTGCCAATCCAGCAACCATCAGCAATGATTGTATCACCCGCAGGTTGAAAGCTACGTGTATCAAATGGGAAAGTTGAAATCCAGTCGGGGCGGTGCAGTTGATTGCCACCCATCATAATCACGCATTCCGCACCAAAGCAGACAAAATTGCCAATATGCAGTTGATCAATTGGTTTTTCAGGCGTAGCTGCTTTGTCATGCAGATAGCGCACCACACAGCGTTCAAAACCCTGATCCCAGTAAGCTGAATAATAGGAGTAATTGCCTTTGATATGGATATTCGGATTGTTTACCGTTTTAGCAATAAACTCAAACTCACACCAATGTTTAACAGGGGAGTTGATTAGTGGATCCATAACTGAGACAAAATACCAAAAGAAAGCTGTGCCATTATAGCTTTTAAATGAGCAGAGAATGCGAGTTGGAGGAAAATTTCCACAGCCAAATCACACATCTTGATTTGATTGGGTAATATAAACTCTAGAATGACATCGCGTTGGATAGTGAGCAAACTTATCATGGGGAATGTATTTACATTTGCTATATATTTTTATAAGTTTTAAGGAAAAATAATGAAAGTAAGGGTACTTAAAAATAAAAGCGATGATATTTATGATGATGTCGTGAAACAACATGCATTAATTATTGGCAAAGAATATGAGGTGCTCGAAATCAGCGATAGCACATTTCGTTTATTCAATGGACGGATGGAACCAATTTTATTCGATAAAAATTTATTTGAAATCACCGATCCAACAATTTCTAAAAACTGGATTAAACAAGAATATGAAGATGGAGAGTACTATATCACTCCACCAGAGTTTTTAACCCATCGTTATTTTTTTGAGGAATATTTCGATGGTAATCCAGATATCGTTCAACAGTTCAATAATTACATGAAATCTATTCAAGGCTCATAAATAAGCCTCCAATAGGAGGCTTATTTATTGTTAAATATTAAAGATATTCAACACTTACGATTTCGTATTCAACTTCACCTTGCGGTGTTTGAATTTTTGCTTCATCGCCTTCATTTTTACCTAAAAGACCACGCGCAATCGGTGAGTTCACTGAGATTTTATTGATTTTAAAATCTGCTTCATCATCACCGACAATTTTATAAGTCTTACGTTCTTCGGTATCCAGATTTTCAATGGTTACGGTCACGCCAAAGACAACACGGCCATTTTGCTCAAGCGTCTTGACATCAATTTCTTGTACTGCGCCCAGTTTACCTTCGATATCCTGAATACGACCTTCGCAGAAACCTTGCTGTTCACGCGCAGCATGATATTCAGCATTTTCCTTTAAATCACCGTGTTCACGAGCTTCAGCAATCGCTTGGATAATACGTGGGCGATCCACTGTCTTGAGCTGTTGTAATTCTTTCTCTAAGGCAACCTTGCCTTCGGGAGTCATAGGATAACGTTGCATTCTGGTCCCCTCTAAATTGGTTGGGAAAATACAGGATTAAAAAAAGAAAAAGCCCGCCACCGATAAGGTGACGGGACTTTATCGGTAGAGAATTAACCTACAGTTTGTAAATCTTGCAAGCGGTATACATCCATTGGCAATTTCACAGCAAATGCTTGGCAAACTGCTTCAGCACCGTTAATTGTCGTGGTGTAATACACCTTGCCTTGGAGGGCAGCACGACGAATCATGGCAGAATCATACTGAGCTTGTTTGCCTTCAGTTGTGTTGACAATAAGATGAATTTCACCATTTTTCAAGCGGTCAACAATATGCGGGCGACCTTCGGTCACTTTATTCACTGCTTCACACTCAATGCCTGCTTCTTTGAGTACACGATGTGTACCATTGGTTGCTACAAGCTTAAAGCCATACTCGATCAATTGTTTCGCGATATTGGCAATGTATTTCTTATCTGATTCACGAACCGATAAGAAGGCATGCTTCACTTCACCTTCAGTTGGTAAGCCTGGTAAACGTTCATTTGAACCAAGCACCGCTTTATAGAATGCTTCGCCAAATGTTTTACCCACGCCCATCACTTCGCCTGTAGATTTCATCTCAGGCCCAAGCATTGGGTCTACGCCAGGGAATTTGGCGAATGGGAATACAGCTTCTTTAACTGCAAAATGAGTTGGAATGATTTCTTGGGTGAAACCTTGTGATTCCAACGATTGACCCGCCATACAGCGTGCCGCAACTTTTGCTAAAGAGTCACCAATACATTTAGAAACGAAAGGAACGGTACGTGATGCACGTGGGTTCACTTCAAGTACATAAATGTCGTCGCCTTTGACCGCAAACTGGACGTTCATCAAACCGATTACGCCAAGTTCTTTTGCCATTGCAACCGTTTGGCGGCGCATCTCATCCTGTACTTCTTGAGAAAGCGAGTACGGAGGAATCGAACATGCTGAGTCACCTGAGTGAATACCGGCTTGTTCAATGTGCTGCATGATTCCACCGATCACAACGTCTTTACCGTCAGATACGCAGTCCACGTCAACTTCTGTTGCATCGTCAAGGAAACGGTCAAGTAGGACAGGGGCTTCATTCGACGCTTGTACTGCTTCACGAAGGTAACGTTTAAGTTCTTCTTCGTTATAGACGATTTCCATTGCACGACCACCCAATACATAAGATGGACGAACAACCAGTGGGTAACCCACTTTAGCTGCTTCAGAAATACCTTCTTCAGCAGATTTTACGATGCTGTTGTTTGGCTGACGAAGCTGTAGACGCTGAATCATTTGCTGGAAACGTTCACGGTCTTCTGCACGGTCAATTGCATCAGGAGATGTACCAATGATTGGTGTACCAGCTTCTTCCAAAGCACGTGCCAATTTCAATGGTGTTTGACCACCGTACTGTACGATCACGCCTTTAGGCTTCTCGGTACGTACGATTTCAAGTACATCTTCAAGCGTTACTGGTTCGAAGTATAAACGGTCAGATGTGTCATAGTCGGTTGAAACCGTTTCAGGGTTACAGTTCACCATGATAGTTTCATAACCGTCTTCACGCATTGCAAGCGCAGCGTGTACACAGCAGTAGTCAAACTCGATGCCTTGACCAATACGGTTAGGACCACCACCAATGACCATGATCTTGTCACGGTTTGATGGATTTGCTTCACATTCTTCATCGTAAGTTGAATACATGTAAGCAGTACCCGATTCAAACTCGGCTGCACAGGTATCAACACGTTTGTAAACTGGATAGACACCCAAGTTCCAACGTTGTTTACGGAATTGCTTTTGTGAAATACCCATCAAGTCAGCAATACGCAGATCAGATAAACCTTTGCGCTTGAATGAACGGATATTGTCAGCGTTTAAATCACCAAAGCCTAAAGTTTTTACTTGAGCTTCAGTTTTAATGATGTCTTCGATTTGAATCAAGAACCAACGGTCAATCTTGGTCGCTTCAAATACATCATCTAAAGAGAAACCATGACGGAATGCATCGGCAACATACCAAATACGCTCTGGGCCAGGAACTTTAAGCTCTTTTAAGATGATGTCTTTGGCATTGGCTGTACCAGCTTCAACTTTTTCATCAAAGCCACTGACACCCACTTCAAGACCACGAAGTGCTTTTTGTACAGATTCTTGGAAGTTACGACCAATTGCCATCACTTCGCCCACAGATTTCATCTGAGTTGTTAATACAGGCTCAGCTTGTGGGAATTTTTCGAAGTTGAAACGTGGAATCTTGGTCACAACATAGTCAATCGACGGTTCGAAAGATGCTGGTGTTACGCCGCCAGTGATGTCATTTTTCAATTCATCAAGGGTATAACCGACCGCAAGTTTCGCTGCGATTTTCGCAATTGGGAAACCTGTTGCTTTAGATGCAAGTGCAGATGAACGTGACACACGTGGGTTCATCTCGATCACAACCATACGGCCGTCTTTCGGGTTAATACCGAATTGAACGTTTGAACCACCAGTCTCTACACCGATTTCACGAAGAACTGCAACCGATGCATTACGCATCAATTGGTATTCTTTGTCTGTCAATGTTTGAGCAGGTGCAACCGTGATTGAGTCACCTGTGTGAACGCCCATTGGGTCGAAGTTTTCGATTGCACAGACGATGATACAGTTGTCGTTTTTGTCACGAACAACTTCCATCTCGTATTCTTTCCAACCAATCAATGATTCATCAATCAGTAACTGATGCGTTGGAGAGAGGTCGAAACCACGTTCACAGATTTCAAGGAATTCTTCGCGGTTATAAGCGATACCGCCACCAGAACCACCCATCGTAAATGATGGACGAATGATCACTGGGAAGCCGAAGCCCGCTTGGATCGCCAAAGCTTCTTCCATTGTTTCTGCAATGGCTGCTTTCGGACATTCCAAACCAATTTTACGCATCGCGATATCAAACAGTTTACGGTCTTCTGCTTTTTCAATCGCTTCTTTTGATGCGCCAATCAGTTCTACATTATATTTTTCAAGAACACCGTGCTCGTCTAGGGCAAGGGCACAGTTCAATGCAGTTTGGCCACCCATGGTTGGCAGGACTGCATCTGGACGTTCTTTTTCAATGATTTGTGCAACTGTCTGCCAAGTGATTGGCTCGATATAGGTTGCATCCGCCATCGCAGGGTCAGTCATGATGGTCGCTGGGTTAGAGTTCACCAAAATAACGCGGTAACCTTCTTCACGAAGCGCTTTACATGCTTGCGCACCTGAGTAGTCAAACTCACACGCCTGACCAATGACAATAGGACCAGCACCAATAATTAAGATGCTTTTAATATCCGTACGTTTAGGCATTATTCGCTCCTTAATTACTTCTTAGCGGCTTCAATAAGTTCGATGAAATGATCGAACAATGGAGCACAGTCATGTGGACCCGGGCTAGCTTCAGGGTGACCTTGGAAGCTGAATGCTGGTTTGTCAGTACGATGGATACCTTGGTTTGTACCGTCAAACAGTGAACGATGTGTCACTTTTAAGCTTGCAGGTAAGGTACTTTCATCGACAGCAAAGCCGTGGTTTTGAGAAGTAATCATCACTGTACCATTCTCAAGATTTTGTACAGGATGGTTGGCGCCGTGGTGACCGTGATTCATTTTCATGGTCTTCGCACCCGAAGCAAGCGCTAAAATTTGATGACCTAAACAAATACCGAATACAGGTAGTGTTGTGGTTTCAACAATAGTTTTCACTGCTTCAATCGCATAATCACATGCTGCTGGGTCACCAGGACCATTTGACAAGAACACGCCATCTGGATTCAATGCGAGTACTTTTTCAGCAGGGGTTTGCGCAGGAACAACTGTTAATTTACAACCACGGTCTGCGAGCATACGTAAGATGTTGGTTTTGACACCATAATCGTATGCAACAACATGAAATTTAAATTCTGGTTGAGTAAAGCCTTGACCTAAAGTCCAAGAACCTTCAGTCCATTCGAAACCTTCAGGATCACAGCACTCTTTTGCAAGATCTAAACCGTTCAAACCGCCGAATGCACGTGCCTTGGCAATTGCTTCTTCTTCTGTAATATTTTCGCCAGCAAGGATGCAACCATTTTGTGCACCTTTGTCACGCAAAATACGTGTCAATTTACGGGTATCAATATCAGCGATTGCAACAACATTGTGTTGTTCCAAGTATTCACTCAGTGATTGTTCAGCACGGAAGTTGCTGTGTAATAAAGGAAGATCACGAATAATCAAACCATTCGCCCATACTTTATGGATGCGACCTGATTCAACGTCTTCACTATTACAGCCAGTATTTCCAATATGAGGATAAGTCAACGTCACAATTTGTTGCGCGTAGCTTGGGTCAGTCAAAATTTCTTGATAACCAGTCATGGCTGTATTAAAAACGACTTCACCAGTCGTACTACCCGATGCACCGATAGACGTTCCTTTAAAGATCGTTCCATCTGCGAGGGCTAAAATGGCGGGGGTGCTCAAACCAAAGCTCCTGAACTAAGACCACAAAAATAGGGCTGTAAAAAAGCGAGTAGACATAAAAAAAGGCAGGCCGTCTTAAAAAAACATGCCCCTCCTTCCAGTCTGCTCGCTTGTAACTTAACAGCGCATTATACGCATGAGTGTGTGAAAAGTCTATGTGTTTTATTTATTAAAGTCACAATTCAGCAATTTCTTTTATAAGCATCAGTAGGGCAATGTCTATTGCAATATCAATCATCCTTCTATCGATATTCTGAGATATTATGCAAATTGTCAGACAATTTTTTTTGAGTTTGAGGGGCCGTGGTTTTATCTTATATCTAGCCAAAAAATCAACAATCAATAAAGAGGGTAATCAACATGGCTGCGAATCAAACAACTCCTGCTGCAACTGCTGAAGAAGTGAAAGATGCTGTAGTGGAAAAAGCTGCAAAAGCAAAAGACACTGTTGCTGAAAAGACTGCTGAAGTCAAAGAAGTGGTTGCTGAGAAAACTGCAAAAGCGAAAGAAGTGGTAGCAGAAAAAACAGCGAAGGCAAAAGAAGTCATTGCTGAGACTCAAGAGCAAGCAAAAGAAGTGATTGCTGAAACTCAGGGTCAAGTTAAAGAAGCACTTGCTGAAACTCAAGAGAAAATTGAGACTGAAGCGAAAGAATTGAACCAGAACATTCAAAATCAATTGACTCAAATCAAGCAAGATCTTTTAGAGCGTATTGAGGTGATTAAAACTCAACTTAATTCATCTCAAGGTAACTTGCTTGAATTGAAAAATGCATTGAAAACAGAATTAAATGCATTGATTGAAGATCTGACTAAAGTCAGCAAAGAATTGAAAGATGACATTAGCCAGATTTCAGTGAAGCATAAAGATACTTTAGTGGGTAGTTTTAAACGTACCAAAGAACAAGCAGTTGAAGCTTGGAACAAAGTACGTGCCAGCTAATTTGGCATAGCGATAAAAAAAGCGAGATTTTTTCTCGCTTTTTTTACGCTTAAGATATTAAAACTGATGTAACCAATCGCGCTTGTTATGGAAATCGGCTTGAGGGCTACTGTGTTGCATTGCAAAATAATGCATACCTTGAGTGGTATTTAACACGGCCGTTAAACCGATATACAGATCCGCCCATTTGAGTTGATGCTCGCGCATAAATTGCGACAGATCTAAACTGACATTCAAACCGTAATGCGTACGCTGTAAATGATTCAACTTAATATCATATGCGGCAATGGGCGGCATATCTTCTGGGAAGCGGTATTCTTCAAATTGATAGGCTTGCCAAGCTTGAGAAGGGGAAAGGTTGATTTCACGATAGAAATCCTGATCTTTCACACCCACAAAAATTTCATAGCAAGTTTGTTCCCATAAAAAGTCATGGCGTGGATTCGCTGCAACTTGATCTGGGTAAATCAAAAATTGATTTGGGTCACGAACCCAAAAACCAACATTCAGTGTTGCTGGTGTTTGTTGCTCAATCGCGCCAACCACCGTAATGGCGCTAAAGCGATCAAAAGCAGACAGTTCATAACTTGCCATCGTAATTACTTATTATTTAAATGAGCAAAACGAACCAAGTTAGACAGGTGTTGGTTTTGCTTTGCTGCTTTTTTATAAAGCAAAACAATTTTACCAATTTTCTGTACAGATTCCGCACCTGTTGCTTCAACAATGGCATCAATCACTGCAGCACGCGCATCACGGTCTTCACCCGCAATTTTCACTTTAATCAATTCGTGATCATTTAGCGCACGATTTGTTTCTTCAATGACGTTTTCTGTAAGACCTTGGCCACCAACCATTACCACTGGATTAAGTGCATGACCAATTTGACGTAAACGTTTACGTTCATGGATAGATAAAGCCGCCATTAAAAATACCTGATTGGGAAAACGACCTAGTATAACTTGCATCCCGTTTCTAAGATAGATTCAGCAGACAGTCACTTGAAACAAATCTGTGAAAATTGCCGAAATAACCAATGGTGATGATCGAAAAAAATCTGTAAAAGTTCGTGTGAATGAAGTACATCCGTACTGTAATGAGAGTAATTTTCACGTACAATGAGTCATCAGAAGTTTTTTGAAATTTAGTGAGTTATGGCGACACGCATTACCAATCAAAAATTGTCTAAAAGCAGTCGTGTGTGGATGCGAGAGCACTTAGATGACCCTTTTGTAAAGAAAGCACAAAAGGAAGGTTATCGCGCACGCGCGGCATATAAGTTACTTGAAATCCAAGAAAAATATAAAATGATCAAGCCTGGGATGACGGTTGTCGACTTGGGCGCTGCGCCAGGTAGTTGGTCTCAAATTGCCGGTAAACTGGTTGGCTCAAATGGTTTAGTCATTGCTTCAGATATCTTGGCAATGGATGCTCTTCCAGATGTGACCTTCTTGCAAGGTGACTTCCGCGAGGAAGAAGTTTTCGAAAAATTGTTAAATATTTTAAATGGACGTCAAGTAGACGTTGTAATTTCAGATATGGCCCCCAATACATCAGGTAATAGGGCTGTTGATCAACCTCGTCAAATTTACTTATGTGAATTGGCTTTGGATTTTGCTCAAAAAGTACTCGGACCAAACGGACAGTTTATTGTTAAAGTGTTCCAAGGGACAGGATTCGATGAGTTCAGAAAACAAGTGGTCGATAGTTTTGATGTATTAAAAACAGCCAAACCTGCGGCTTCACGTGCTCGATCGAAAGAGGTTTTTTTGATTGGTCAAGGTCGTAAAAAGGCATTGCAATAAAAGTGTACTTGCCAAGTTGTTAAAAATTGTGCATTTTGTACCTTTTAAGTTTTTTGCAAAGCAAATTCATTGCTGTTTTTGTGAAGGTCAGCCAAGATTAGGTATGATCAAATTAGATTGATATGGGAATAAAGCCTTGAGCGATTACTTCAAGAATGCCGTATTGTGGCTCATCATACTCGGTGTTCTGATTTTGATTTTTAGCAACGTCAGTGACCGCAATAAGCCTGCAGCGATGAAATATTCTGATTTCGTTGCAGCGGTGAACGCTGGGCAAATTAAACAAGTCACAATTGACGGTTTAAATATTAATGGTGAAAAAACCAATGGTTCTTCATTTGAGACGGTTCGTCCACAAGTCGAAGACACTGAGTTGCTACCAAGCTTAAATAAACAAAATGTAGTGGTTGAGGGCACAGCGCCACAACGTCAAGGCATTTTGATGCAACTTCTCATTGCGAGTTTCCCAGTATTGCTCATCATCTTATTATTCATGTTCTTCATGCGTAATATGGGCGGTGGTGCTGGTGGCAAAAACGGTCCTATGAGTTTTGGTAAGTCAAAAGCAAAAATGTTATCTGAAGATCAAATCAAGTTAACATTTAGTGACGTTGCTGGTTGTGACGAAGCAAAACAAGAAGTGGTTGAAATCGTTGATTTCTTAAAAGACCCAGCCAAATTCAAACGCTTAGGCGCAACCATTCCTCGTGGTGTATTGATGGTTGGTCCTCCTGGTACAGGTAAAACATTATTGGCGAAAGCAATCGCGGGTGAAGCTAAAGTTCCATTCTTTAGTATCTCGGGTTCTGACTTCGTTGAAATGTTTGTCGGTGTCGGTGCTTCACGTGTTCGTGACATGTTTGAACAAGCAAAACGCCATGCGCCATGTATCATCTTTATTGATGAGATTGATGCAGTTGGTCGTCATCGTGGTTCTGGTACAGGGGGTGGTCATGATGAGCGTGAACAAACCTTGAACCAAATGCTTGTTGAAATGGATGGTTTTGAAGGCAATGAAGGCGTTATCGTTATTGCTGCAACCAACCGTGTAGACGTATTGGATAAAGCTTTGCTTCGTCCAGGCCGTTTTGACCGTCAAGTGATGGTTGGTTTACCTGACATCCGTGGTCGTGAGCAAATCTTGAATGTTCACTTGAAGAAATTACCTTCAGTGACAGGTGTAGATCTTAAAGTACTTGCACGTGGTACACCGGGCTTTTCTGGTGCACAATTGGCAAACTTGGTCAACGAAGCTGCATTGTTTGCTGCTCGCCGTAATAAAAACACGGTGGATATGCATGACTTTGAAGATGCGAAAGACAAGATTTACATGGGTCCTGAGCGTAAATCGATGGTGATTCGTGAAGAAGAACGTCGTGCAACGGCTTACCATGAAGCAGGACATGCGATTGTTGCTGAAATTTTGCCAGGTACAGACCCTGTGCATAAAGTAACGATCATGCCACGTGGTTGGGCATTGGGTGTGACTTGGCAGTTGCCTGAGCAAGATCAGACCAGCCACTATAAAGATAAGATGTTGAATGAACTTTCAATCTTGTTTGGTGGTCGTATTGCTGAAGAAGTATTCATTAACCAAATGTCGACTGGCGCATCTAACGACTTTGAACGTGCAACTAAAATGGCGCGTGCAATGGTAACCAAATATGGTATGTCAGATCGCCTTGGTGTGATGGTATATGAAGATGAAAACCAAAATGGTTTCTTCGGTAATGTGGGTAGCCGTACCATTTCTGAAGCTACACAACAAAAAGTAGATGAAGAAGTTCGCCGTATTTTGGATGAACAGTACAAAGTTGCACGTGATATCTTGGAAAATAACAAAGATATCGCACATGCCATGGTAAAAGCCTTGATGGATTGGGAAACAATCGATCGTGATCAAATCCGTGACATTATGGAAGGGCGTGAACCACAACCACCTAAAGTTTATGTTGCTGATAATCCAGTGGCTGCATTTGAACCACCGAAAGATGGTCCATCGACGCCACCACCATTACCAGCAATGGGCTAATCCAAGATAAAATAAAAAGAGCGACTTCGGTCGCTCTTTTTTTGTCTTGATTTTGGCCTAAACTGAAAATAAATCAGCTACGCAGCAATCTCTGTCTTGTTAAAATAAGCCGATTCCAATGTGGAGCATTTTGATGCAATTGATGCCCTTAGCACAATGTCAGTTACAGTGTGGCCGTTTTAAATTAGACCTCTCCCAACCCCAAGTGATGGGAATTTTAAATGTCACGCCTGATTCATTTAGTGATGGTGGGCAACATCATCAAAAAGACCAAGCCATTCAACATGCGTTGCAGATGATGCAAGATGGTGCAACCATTATTGATATTGGAGGAGAGTCAACTCGTCCCAATGCATCACCCGTTGCTTTAGAAGAAGAAATTCGCCGTGTGATTCCTGTGGTTGAAGCATTATCTAAATACGATGTGATCATCTCGATTGATACCAGTCAGCCTGAAGTGATGCGTGCAGCCGTACAGGCAGGTGCGCATATCTGGAATGATGTCCGTGCATTAACTCGCCCACAGGCTTTAGAAACCGCAGCTGAGTTGAATATCCCTGTGGTCTTAATGCATATGCGCGGTGAACCTACTAATATGAATCAACTGGATCAATATCACGATGTGACTGAAGAGGTGATTCAGGAGTTGCAACAACGCTTAGATCAAGCGGTTGCAGTTGGGGTGAGAAAAGAAAATATCATCATTGACCCTGGTTTTGGCTTCGCTAAAAATGCACAGCAAAATTTCCAATTACTAAACGAGTTCTGGAAACTCAATCGAATGGGCTATCCAATCTTATCGGGTCTGTCGCGGAAGCGTTTTATTGGAGAGGCCTTAGATGGTGTACCGGCGCAGGAGCGAGCGGTTGGAAGCGTAATGGGGCATGTATTGAGTATTCAGCAGGGTGCTAATATTGTACGGGCACATGATGTAAAAGCCACCAGTGATGCCATTAAAGTCTGGAACAGGATGCAAAATAACTAAGCTGGGCTGAGTCAGTAGAGCGCTAAGGCTCTATTGACTTGCTGAATCAGATTAAATATAACAAATATATAATGAAGATGAGTAATATTAAAAATGGAAAATAAAACAATCACATATAAAAGTTTATGGGTGTTTGCCCTGATTCTGAGTCTTGGTTTTATTGTTTCTGCTGGTGTGATGGGTTATGCGCTTAAACAGTTTAATAGCACAAAAAATTCAATTACAGTCAAAGGCTTAGCGGAAAAGCCGATTCAAGCAGATTCTGCACGATGGGAAATCAACTTACAAACTAACCACACTTCTGACACGATTCCAGAAGCCTATCAATTACTTGATCAACAAATGAAAGCATTACAGGCGTTCTTTGTTGAACATGGCTTTAAAGCCGCAGATATGCAACTCGGAAATAAACGTTCTGATTCTTATTATGAGGAAGTTGATACAGGTGAGGGGCGTACTAAGCGTGAGTTCAAAGGCTATATCGCATTACAATCGTTGGTGATCAGTAGTCGCGATATCAAGAAAATTGAACAGGCGGCAAAAGATGCTTATTTACTGGATGAAAAAGGCATTGCGATTGAACAAAAACCTGAATATCTGGTGTCAAATCTTGAAGAAATCAAAATGTCCTTGATTGCCAATGCCACCAAAAATGCCTATAGCCGTGCCAATGAGTTTGCCAAAGTTGGTGGTGTAAAGGTTGGAATGATGCGTTCAGCCAGCCAAGGTGCATTTTATATCCTGCCTGAAAGTGGTTCTGACGATGATAGTGATTATGGCGGTGCTTATGACAAAGCCACCATCAACAAAATTGCCCGTGTGGTGGTGACCATTAATTATGCAATTGAGTAAAATTTAAGCTTTAGATCCACGATAACTGATTTTAGTAAGATACATACGAATACCATGTATCTTTGTTTTTTTGCATACAATCTTTGCATATATATTTCATTTGAAAAGACAAAATAGAATTTGGGAATTTAAGCATGCATCAATCTACAAAAATACTTACACTCAGCTTACTTAGTTGTATGATCATGGCTTGTAGTGTGCCTGTCAAACACAATGATCAGGTGATGATTGAAACGACAATGCCAGTCTCACCGGCGCCTGTTACGATGTCAAATCAAGGCCTTGCTCAAACGCGTAAGATGGTCGCTCCAGCATCTTATATTGCAGTCATGCCAACAATGGAGAGACCACGGTTAGAGCAGAATACTGAAAAATACCAAAAAAATGAGGTCAATCCTGTTCATCGCGTGGCTGATCAGGCCGTTTCAACGTTTAGTATTGATGTGGATACAGGGAGTTATACCAATACCCGCCGTTTTTTGAATGATGGTCGTTTACCGCCTGTTGATGCGGTTCGTGCTGAGGAAATGATCAATTACTTTGATTATCAATATCCACAGCCGAATAGTATTCATCCCTTTTCAGTCACCACTGAAACTGTTGATTCGCCGTGGAAGGAAAATGCCAAGCTGATTAAGATCGGGATTCAGGCTAAAGATCTCACCACCAAACAATTACCTCCTGCCAATCTGGTATTTTTGGTGGATGTCTCTGGCAGTATGGATGCAGCAGATAAACTCCCTTTAGTTAAGCAAACATTGCGCTTACTGACGGAGCAATTACGCCCTCAGGATAAAGTCACCATTATTACTTATGCCAGTGGTGAAAAGCTGGTTTTAGAACCGACTGCGGGGAATGAAAAAGATAAGATTCTCGCCGTGATTAATGCTTTGCAAGCCAGTGGTGCAACTGCGGGTGAACAAGCGATTCAACTGGCCTATAAACAAGCTGAAAAAGCCTTGGTAAAAAATGGGATTAACCGAATTTTACTGGCGACCGATGGTGACTTTAATGTGGGTATTACCGACTTTAATACTTTAAAAGGCATGGTGGCTGAGAAACGAAAAAGCGGGATTTCATTAACGACTTTAGGTTTTGGTACAGGCAACTATAATGAGGAGTTGATGGAACAACTTGCAGATGCAGGCGATGGAAACTACAGCTATATCGATAATAAAAATGAAGCGAAAAAAGTGGTACAGCGTCAGCTTTCCTCAACTTTGGCAACCGTTGCACAGGATGTCAAAATTCAGGTCGAATTTAACCCAGCCACGGTGAAAGAATATCGCCTAGTCGGTTATGAAAATCGCATGTTAAAGCAGGAAGATTTCAATAATGATAAAGTCGATGCAGGTGATATTGGCGCAGGGCATAATGTCACAGCAATTTATGAAATCATTCCAGTCGGTCAGCAAGGTTGGCTCAATGATTCACGTTATCAGGAGTCTTCGAAAACAGATGCAGCGAAAAAGTCTGAATATGCCTTTGTAAACTTGCGTTATAAATTACCAAACCAAGAAAAAAGTATTTTACTCAATCAAGCGGTGAAAGCTGAAAGCAAAACCCTTGCACAGGCCGATAACGATACTCGTTTTGCGATTGCAGTGGCTTCCTATGCGCAGCAATTAAAAGGCGGCCAATATAATGGTGCTATGGGCTGGGATCAAATTATCCAGTTGGCACAGCAATCTGCCAAGCCTGACCCCTATCAAATGCGAGAGGAGTTCGTGGAGCTTACCAAGATTGCCAAAAGCTTGGGCGCGAAAAAAGATTAAGCTGTGTTTTTAGCAAAGCGGTCGGAAACATCAAGTGACTGATCGCGAATGCCTTTGATTTTCACAATAAAGAAATGATCGTTGATATGAAGACCCCGTTGATTAGATCGAGTAAGCTAAGTGAGTTGAATGACTGCAATGTGTGGTTAAAAATGGAGTCTGCTCAGCCTACAGGTTCCTTTAAGCAACGTAGTATGGGTAATGCCTGTTTAAAATATGCTGAAAAAGGCGCGAAGAAATTTGTGAGCTCTTCCGGTGGTAATGCAGGGATTTCTGTTGCGCATATGGGTAAGCTGTTAGGCATTGCAGTGACGGTGGTTGTCCCGAAAACAACGTCACAAAAAGCAATCGATTTAATGCGACAGGAAGCTGCTGAAGTGATTGTTCATGGTGACTCTTGGATTGAAGCCAATGAACTTGCGCTCTCTTTTGTCAGTGCGGAAGCCATTTATATTCATCCTTTTGATGATCAATATCTGTGGGATGGCGTTGCCTGTATCATTGATGAAGTGATTGCCGAGGGAATACGTCCTTCAGCAGTGGTTTTATCGGTTGGTGGAGGGAGCTTACTTTCTGGTGTTGCTCAAGGATTGCAAACGCATCATCTGGACATTCCCATTTATGCGATTGAAACAGAAGGCACAGCATCTTTGAATATGTCAATACAACGTGGGCAGCATATTAGCTTAGATCAGGTTACAGGTATTGCGACCACACTTGCAGCGAAACGGGTTTGTGAGCAAGCATTTAGGATCGCCCAACAGCAAAATGTTCAGGGAATAATGGTTACTGATGCAGATACAGTAAGCGCATGTTTAAAATTCTTAGATGATCATCGTACCTTGGTCGAACCTGCATGTGGTGCAACCTTATCTATTTTATACGATCAAAAACTTAACTTTAGTCCATCTGATGATGTACTGGTGATTGTTTGTGGTGGTGCATCGATCACTTATCAACAGCTCTCAAAATATGCGCAACAATTTGCCTTATAAAAATCAATTTGGCGGTATTTCATCTTTGCAAAATGCTGATGATTCAGATCAAAAGGGAAGGCCTGAAAAAGTAGATCATTATCCATGTTCAAAAAAGCGGTCGGAAAAACCGCTTTTTTTTATGGCTAAATATCGTGATTTTGGTTGGATTATGTTATAAGCATGGCGTTTTATTGCATATTATTTTTTATGTTTGAAAATTTACTCCTCCCGATGTTTGACGATGAATATTATCCAGATATTCTCGTTGCTGAAGTGAAGCAGCATATCCAGCAGTTTTCCAAAAAGGTCAGTCGTACCGATTTATCTGAGACTGAAATCTATCGTTATGCACATCAAACCCTGATTGAAATTAACGAAATGAAGCCGCAGTTTGAAGACTTGGAGTCAAGTTTAGATGATACCGCCGCAGATTATATTGCTGAAGCCATGATGATGGTGGTGCAAGATGTGGGTTATCTGGACATTGAAATGGAAGAATTGATTGCCAATCGAGAGTGGTAAATTTCACTCTCGTTGGTTTTTCTATAATAATAACTAATTCGCAGCTGCTACCTGCCAAAGTTTTGGTAACACAATTTGCCCTGAGATCCATGCTTCAATTTTGGGCTGTTGTATTTTTTGATAATACAGACTTTCGCTATTGATCAATAAACCCAGCGTATCTCCCTCATTGAGTTGTCCATATACACTCGGTAATTCGATGCTTTGTATTTTTCCATTCTGAGCCTTTGAACCCAATCGAATTTGATCATAACTTATTTTCTTGGCTGGATTAAATGGGGCAGTTTGATCATTTAAAACGGTATATTTTCCTGTGATCTTGGATTTAATCGCCATGGAAATAAATAAGGTCGAGTCTGCATATTTCGCTGTGGTTTCCATGTTTAAACTTAGCAGCGCTGAACCTGTGATTGAGATAGGCTGTTGGGCAGTATGGATAGGCACAAAGACGGCTTGGGCTGTTGTCGGTGCAATCCATGTTTTTTTCAAATCATAGCTGTTGCTGGGTTGCAGATCGGCAAAATAATTGATGGGACTTTGATCGACACATAACTCGGGTAATGATGCAGTCGCTGATTGATCTTTTAACTTGCGGTTAAACCAGTCCAAGATGGTTTTTTGTAGATTGTAGTGTTGTTGATCACCACAACGAACCGATTGGCCAATATACCAAAAGGGGGTGTTCCCTCGTGGTGAATGTTGGGTAAATGGCTGTAAATGCCCTCCTTGTACTCCAATTAAATGAACTTCATGCTGCGCCTGTTGGATACATTGTGCTGCTTTAACCCCTTCATTAAAAGGGAAGAGCACATCCCTGAAGCCTTGAATAATCAGGGCATCAGCTTGAGGCGCTTGATTGTGACTGCAAAACCAGCTGGCTTGATGAGTGTTAAGAAAATCATAGGCGGACTGTTTTAACTGTCCTTGTTGAGTAGCTAAATACGCCTGCTTCAGTTCAGGGTCAAATTTATTCCAGTTCCACCAATCTCCAATTAAATTGAGAAAACCAATCCAATTACTTTTAGGTACACCATTGGGGGCTAGACTATCCACGATGTCATACCAAGTGGTAATCGGTACAATGGCCTGTAAACGTGGATCTAAAGCTGAAGCAAGATACTGCACACCACCTGCATAGGATTCACCAATCATACCGGTACGGACACCGTTTTGATTTTTGGCTAGTTGTGGCAAGTTTTTTTCTGCCCAGTTCATCATGGTGATGACATCTTGCGCTTCTTTTTCTGGATCAGTCAGACGAATTTTGCCCTGGCTGCCTCCATGCCCACGTTGGTCATAGCTGATGACCCAATAACCATTTTGCCAAGCAGTTTTTGCCACTTGCCCTGTGGGTAATAAAAAACCATACAAACTGAGCTCAGGGCGTTTCATTCGAGACAGACCAAAGCCATGGGTATGTAAGAGTAAAGGGGCAGTTTGATTCGATGTTAAATGGGGTTGATACACGGTAAATGCGAGTACCGTGCCATCAGGTGCAGTGGTTTTGGCTTGGTAATAGCGCTGTTTGAGTTCTACTGTTTTCAGCGTTATTGAATGAGGTTGTGTCGTCGCATGTACACAACCTTGTAACACCAATATCAGACTACAGCAAAGCCATAAAACGTAAGAACGCATCGATTATTTCATCCTTGAACAAATCTTTGTGATGTCACGCGGAGCGTTAGCACAGTGTACTTGAGCCGATCAATAGATGCTATCACGGATCGGTATAGTTGCCTGACCGAGCCGTTTGCATATTTATTGTGGGCGTGGTCGATTGCGATAGGCGTAAAGAAACAGACCGAAACACAGCAACATTAAGCCAATAACCAGATGTGAGCTGACAGGCTCATGGTTAAACCAAATGCCCCAACAGGTGGCAAACACAGGTGTCAGAATGGTAATCAGCATGACTGTGGTTGGATTGAGTTTCTGAATTAAATGAAAGTAAAAAATCATGGCCAGCACAGAAGAAAATAAGGCGCTATACAGCAGGGCCAAACTGGTTTGCAGACTAGGGAGCTGCGTTGGTGCCTCAGTGAGGAAAAAAGGCAATAAGCACAGATAACCGAACCATGAAACTAGCGTTGAACCTGTGGTTTGGATAATGGGGTGAATCTCTGCACCAACTTTGGCAACGGCAAACATGGAAAAGACATAGAGTAATACGGCAATCATTTCATACAACACCCCAAGTGAGTCTAATTGAATATCATCAGTACCAATCCCCAGTGTCAGAGACAAACCAAAAAGTGCCAGTGTGAGTCCATACCACTGACGTTTTAAAAAGTGTTCACGTTTCAGAATAAACACGGCAATCAGACCTGACCAGAGTGGCGCCGTGCCATAAATAATTGAAATCATACCCGATGAAACACGGGTTGCACCCATATAACAAAAAGTCATAGAACCAAATAAGCCAACCGCACCTGCGCTATAACTGATCAAGGCCTGAGGTGTCAGAATAAGCTTTTGTCGAAAATAAAATAGGCAAATCAATGCCAATGGAATGGCGATACTGAATCGGAAAAATAGTCCCCAAGCCCAATGAATCTCGTGCACGGTCAAAACTGCGGCCAAAGGTGTGAATGACCAGATCAGCACGACTGCAATAAATTGACCGACTGTAGCAAGGCGAGGGGAAACAAGGGCCACAGCCGGTTGTATCTGTGTGCTGGATATAAAATTCTTTTCGGGTAACTGGCTCATGTTGAGGTTCCTGTTATAACAACGCTAGATGGGATTAAAAAATATAGGCAACAAAAAAGGTCGCTGTTGAGGCGACCTTGGGATTCAAATGATGCTTTTTTTAAGGGGGCATCGAATGAAGCTGTACAAAGTCTCCTCGCATAAAAATGCAGACACGTCGCCATGCTGCATGGGCAGAAATAGCATGCGACATCATGATGAAGGGTGGGGAAGACACTTTGTTGCTGAACATATCAACATTCTTAAATTAGCTTTAGATTTTTATAACATAGGCTTTAGGTGGAAAAATAGTCGTTTTCTCAAATAAAGATAAAAATATAAGCAAAGTAAATAAACAATTGGGCATTGCTAAAATTGCAGATTTTTCCATAATGTTGCCATCAAATTCTGAAAGAAGTTTGCTCTTGTCTGCCTTTGAAATTTTTGCGGTAGTGATTAGCTTGATTGGTGTGACCTTAACCATTCGACGCAATATGTGGTGCTGGTGGTTTAATTTTCTAGCGTGTAGTTTGTATGCTTATTTTTTCTTTAGCATTAAGTTATATGGTGAAACGATCCTACAATTTTTCTTTATTGCGATGAATGTTTATGGATTCTATTACTGGCTCAAAGGCAAACGTGAAGACCATGATATTCGGATTGAACCAATTGCCAAGACCACTGTTTTGGCGCAAATGTGCTTAGCATTGATCTTTGGTGTGCTGTTTGGTTTGCTTCTGAAGCATTTTACCGATGCTGCTGTACCGATGTTAGATTCACAATTGGTGGCATTTAGTTTACTTGCAACCTATTGGACCAGCCGTAAGCATATTGCCACATGGATTCTCTGGATTTTTGTCAACATCATCTATGTGGGCATGTTTATTTACAAAGAGGTTTTTCTGACCGCGGGACTCTATGCGGCTTTTGTTGGCTTGGCTGCTTATGGTTGGTGGCAATGGCAACAGGTCAAACAAAAACAACAGTTTCACTTATAAATAAAAGGGCAGCTCAGCTGCCCTTTTTATGTGTATTTAAGTCTTATTTCGTCGTTGCTTGATAGGTCTGTACCGCTTGACGGCCTAAGGCTGGATCATCGGTAAACACGCCATCGACCCCCGCTTTAAAATAAAGCTGCATTTCTTTGAGTGATCCTGTAGGGCAACGTTCAGCTGCTTTCGCAACATCAGCACTACATTTCAATGTGTCAGGTAGGAAGTTGTTTTCTGGGCGGAAAGTATAAGGATGTACTTTTAAATTCACTTTATGTGCATCTGCAATAAAAGAGGTGGTTTGTGTCATTGCGGCATCTTTAAAGACATAGACTTTCCATGGACCGACGCCATTGGCATAGCTAGAAACATCTTTGAGGCCCTGTGCCGTTGCCAGATCTGCATAGGTTTTAGGATTGTTTTGTGCGACATAATCTGCTGGTTTTGCTTCTGGCGCATCGTAGAGTTGAATCAATTGCGCATGCTTAACACTCTTGTGTAAGTCGAGCTGGCTTTTTAAATATTTTAAATTTCCAACTTCAAAAGATTGTAAATAAATAGGTGCAATATCTCGGCTGTATTGATATTTGGATAAGGTTTTGAGTAAAGCATCTTCCATTGCCAAATTCTGTTGCTGGAAGTAGGTCGGATGTTTGGTTTCAATATATAGGCCAATGATTTTGCCTGTTTTTTTATAATGTGCTTCTGCCAGTTCAATAATTTGTTCTAAGGTTGGAATGGTATAGAGATCATTATATTTTTGGTTGTCTGGTCGGAATTGTGGAATACGTTCACGGGCTTTTAATTGTTGTAACTCTTTCAACGTAAAGTCTTCGGTAAACCAGCCTTCTAAAGTGACGCCATCAATGACTTTGCTTTTTTTACGATCCGCAAATTGAGGGAGGGTGGACACATTGGTGGTACCACCGATTTCATTTTCATGGCGTGCGACCAAGACACCATCTTTGGTTGAAACCAAATCAGGTTCAATAAAATCTGCGCCGTCATCAATGGCTTTTTGATATGAGGCAAGGGTATGCTCTGGTCGAAGTGCACTGGCACCACGATGTCCAATCACTAAAATTTTTGGCAGTTGATATTCAGGTTGAGTGGTATTACTTTGATTATTATCGTCATCATTACAGCCTGCAAGACTGATCAAACAGAGACAAAGCGCAGCTTTTTTAAACATGAATAAACTCATCATTTTTTATTTAAGCGGCTAGTTTGAAAGTTAAAGTTATCAAATCAATGACAGTTGCATGATGCTTTTATGAAATTATCAAGAATCTTGAAATATGTAGGTAATTAATAGCAACTATCCAGTTGGGCAAGTGATCACAACTGGATAGTTGAGTATAGTTTCAGGATTTCTGCTTCCAATACGGCCAATTGATTTCTGGGGTAAATTGATAGTTTTTATCTTGCCAATAAGACTGTCCCGGCGATGACTTATCCTTGAGTCCCATGATATGCATCAAATTATTATCAAGTTCAGCGGTATTGATGGTTCTATCTTTATTGACACCCGTGGTGAGCATTTTATCTGACCACATAATTACAGGAACTTGATAGCCTGCTTTGGTATTAGGACTATGCCCAGCATAGTCAATTTCATGTCCAACTTCATTACCATGATCTGACACAACCGTGAATGATCTAAAGTCAGGTACTGCATTGGCTCTCAAGCTATCTAAAAATTGCGCCAGCAGTGAATCTTCATATAGCACAGCATTATCATAATCATTACGTAAAAAACGAATCCAAGGGTCAATATCGCGATTCTTCAGCTCGGTCTCTACAGTATCATTACTTTCACTGCTGAATTTATTAAACAAGGCCGGATAACGCTCTTTATAATTTGGATGAATACCGACTAGGTGAAGAATAATTAACTTTTTCGGATCCGGGTCTGCCAGTGCTTGCTGATAATCAGGGAGCAAGCTTTCGTCTAAAGAGGTACTGCTTCGTCCAGAGCGATTGTTTTTATACACGGCCTTGTCCGCATAGGAACCAAATAAAGAGGACAGATAGGTATCATCTTGGTTGCTGAGCCAGTAGATCTTATAGCCAGCAGCGCGTGCGTACGCTAAAACACTTTCAGGTGAATATTGATCATGTTCAGATGCAGGACTTTCGGTTAACAAGACCCGTAATGCATTAATAGTCGATGGTGAGGGTGAAAAAGCATTGCAGAATACTTTGATATCAGCCAGTCGTTTCGCTAATTCAGGTGTGGTATTTCGTGCATAACCGCAAACACCTAAATTCAAACTGGTGAGGCTTTCGGAAAGTATCAAGACATGGGTCTGTTTTCCAACTGCTTGTTGGGTCAATGTTAGATTTTCCCGAGCACTAACATCCCATTGCTGATGAACATCTTTGTGCTGCTTAATTCTATTTCTAAAGTCTTCAATTTTAGTCTCAAACTCAGTCCAAAAAATAATAGGGTGGACTTTTCGAGAGGGCTTCATCACATAGCTGGTAATGGTTAATAACACCAATAAGATAATACAACTACGATAAAGGCGACTGTGCCAGAGTTGGCTAAAATGGACAGGTTTAACCAGTTTAAATACAGAAAAACTATAGAGAGTCAGCACGCTGAGTAAAGCAAAAACCACTGCGGCAATCGTGATTAGATGCAACTGTAAAAATCCCCAAATCTCTTGATGATTGGTATTGGCAATCGCTTCAATAATAAAATAGGCTTCATTATCACTATTGAATAAAAACCAGGTACTGGAACGTAGCAAGGCATCTAGCCAAGCGATAAACCACCAGGCAATACTAAGCACGTACCAATATATTTTCTGCCGTGTAATGGCCAAATAGATAAACAAAATACCAGGGAGAGACAAAAAGCCGAGCCTTAAACCATCTGATAAATTACCTGCGGCAATCAGCAAGCCGCCTGTAATGAATGCAGGCAGCAAAATCAGCAGCAGAATATTCAAGTTTTTTAAGCTGGCCTTCATAAATGCCTAGTACAGTGAGGGAGAGGAGTTAAGCGTGCTAATATCGGTTTAACGAGGGGATGTGTCAATTCTAAATTAAGAAGTATTTGATTGCACAGTAAATAAAATGAGTTAGCACAGTTAAACTGTTAAATTTGTGCAAATACAGCGCATTAATTTATGCTGAACTTGATCAAAATCCATTATTCCTCCTCAATTTCTGCTTTTTGAAATGATATGTTAATAGGGATGGTGTTTGCCTGAAAGCTCAGTAATGATCGTAGATCGAAAGTATTCGTTTTTTAGCTATCTTTTTGAAAAATTGACTGTTTCTAGAATGGAATAAAACAGCCATGTTATCTAAGTTTTTTATTCATCGCCCGATCTTTGCTGGTGTACTGGCAATCATAGTCATGGCTGTCGGTCTGTTTTCAATTCTAAAATTGCCAGTGGAGCGTTATCCCGATATTGCACCGCCACGAATTACGGTTGCGGCAAATTATAGTGGTGCAGATGCACAAGCAGTTGAAGACAGTGTTACCCAAGTTTTAGAACAACAAATTAAAGGTATTGATCATCTGCTGTATTTCAACTCGAGCAGTGATGCCAGTGGTAATAGCCGAATCAGCTTGTTCTTTGACCAAGGTACAGATCCAGATCAAGCACAGGTTCAGGTGCAAAATGCGATTAATGGCGCGATCAATCGCTTACCAGAAGATGTACAACGACAAGGCGTCAATGTCCGTAAGTCGTTGAGTGATTCATTTATGGTGATTGGTCTGGGAGATAAAGCAGGGCGTTCAACCAATTTAGATATTTCAGATTATTTAACCAATAACTTTGAGTTAAATCTCAGCCGAATCGAAGGCATTGGCGAGGTCAGTGTATTCGGGTCGCAATATGCCATGCGTATTTGGCTCGACCCACAGCGCCTAGAACGTTATCAATTACAAGTCAGTGAAGTGCGCTCTGCCTTGGAAAACCAGAATGCACAGGTAGCAGCAGGTGCGATTGGAGATTTACCTGCCGCTCAAGATCAATATTTAAATGCCAAAGTCACCTCAGGTTCTTTATTACGCACACCTGAACAGTTTGAAAATATCATTGTCAAAGCCAATACAGATGGCAGCTTTGTCTATTTAAAAGATGTCGCTCGTGTCGAAGTCGGTGCTGAAAACTATCAGGTGTTTAACCGTCTAAATGGTTATCCCGCATCGGGGCTTTCACTGTCCTTGACGGTTGGGGCCAATGTAATGCAGGTTGCCGATGCGGTGTATAAGGAAGTGGCACGCTTAGAAAAAGCGCTCCCTGAAGGCTATTTTGTGGTCTATCCACGCGATGATACACCTTTCGTAAAAGAGTCGATGTCGCAAGTGGTATCAACCTTGATTGAAGCCATTGGGCTGGTGGTCTTGGTGATGTTTATCTTCCTGCAAAACTGGCGAGCTACTTTAATTCCCGCGGTTACTGTGCCCGTGGTGATTCTTGGAACTTTCGCCGTTTTAGCGGTTTTAGGGATGAGCATCAATACCCTGACTTTGTTTGCGATGGTACTGGCGATTGGTTTGTTGGTTGATGATGCGATTGTGGTGGTGGAGAACGTGGAGCGGCTGATGCATGAACAGCAACTCAGTGCCAAGCAAGCCTCAATTCAGTCCATGCATGAGATTAGTGGTGCCTTGGTCGGGATTACTTTGGTACTGACCGCCGTATTTATTCCAATGTCTTTCTTTAGTGGTGCAACAGGGATTATTTACCGCCAATTCTCAATTACGCTTGTGGTTGCCATGGGACTTTCCTTGCTGGTGGCTTTGATTCTAACCCCTGCCTTATGTGCGATTTTATTAAAGCCTCAGCACAAACAGGCACGTTGGGCGATCAAGTTCAATCAGGGTTTGGACTATATTAAAACGCGTTATCTTCGTGCTTCACAAAAAGTCATTAACTTAAAAACCATTTCGCTGTTGGGGATCGTACTACTGATCGGTAGTTTTATTTGGGTTTATCGTGATTTGCCAACCAGCTTTTTACCACAAGAAGATCAAGGCTTGTTAGGCGTTCAATTCCGTTTACCGGAAGGGACACCGATGAGCAAGACCGAAGAGGTCGGAAAACAAATTTCAGATTATTTCCTTGAACATGAAAAGGCCAACCTGAATGGCGTGATGGTGATTCATGGGCGTAACTTTTCAGGAACAGGACAAAATCTGGGGCAGGCTTTTGTTTCATTGAAACATTGGAATGATCGCAAAGGTACAGAAAACAGCGCTCAGCAGATTCGTGCGCGCGCAATGAAGTATTTTTCACAAAATAATCAAGCGCGTATTATGGTGCTGATGCCTTCTGTTATTCGTGGTTTAGGTAACTCTGACAAAATGGAGTTTTGGCTGCAGGACACCAAAGGCTTAGGTCGAGAAAGCTTATTGAGCTCTTTCCGAAGTTTACAGCAAGAGGGTAATGCACTGCCTTCGGTCGAAAATCTAGATAAAAAGGGCAACGATGATCAGGCGGTACTGAATATCAAGATTGATCATAAAGCAGCGATGATTCATGGTCTCAATGTCAGTGAAATTAACCGCACACTCTCGACGGCATGGAGTGGTAGTTATATCAATGACTTTATTGATCGTGGGCGAATTAAACGCGTCTATTTGCAGGGGGATGCGCCGTATCGTTCGAAGCCCGAAGACCTGAATTACTGGTATGTCAAAAATGCCAATGGGCAGATGGTGCCATTCTCACAATTTAGTCAGATTAATTGGCAAGGTGCGCCACCGATGTTGGAGCGCTTTATGGGTTATCCTGCGATCAGCTTGGAAGCAGATGCAGCAAATGGCTTTAGTAGTGGGCAGGGGATGCAGGCCATTCGTGGTTTAGTCGATAAAATGCCAGACGTGGGACTAGAATGGAGTGGCTTGTCTTATCAGGAACAGGAGTCCAGTAATCAGGCAATCTGGTTATATCTGGTGTCTGTGGCCTTTATTTTCCTCTGTCTTGCTGCACTGTATGAAAGCTGGTCAATTCCTTCAGTGGTCATGGCCGCGATTCCGCTCGGGATTGGCGGAACCATTCTGTTTAGTTATTGGTTTGGTTTTGCCAATGATATCTACTTCCAGATTGCGTTACTGACCACTATTGGCCTATCTTGTAAAAATGCCATTTTAATGGTCGAGTTCGCAGCAAGTTTGCAGCAGCAAGGCCAGACTGCACTGGACGCTGCTTTACATGCTGCAGGTCTCCGTCTTAGACCGATTTTGATGACCTCGATTGCCTTCGGCGCGGGTGTGATTCCATTGATGTTCTCTAGTGGTGCAGGCGCATTAAGCCGACAAGCGATTGGCTATAGTGTGTTTGGTGGCGTGGTGTTTGGTACGATTCTGGTGCTGATCTTTATTCCGTTTATGTACGTGTTGGTCAGAACCATGTTTAAGCCAAAAGTAAAAATTGAAACGGCTTAAGCACAGTCAAAATCAGCGGCAGCAATGAACAATTCGTTCCATTCATCAAGGTTCGAATTGTTCATTTTTGTTGTCTAAGTTGAGAATATAAAAAAATATTTGTAGTATTGCGATGCCGCATAAGCGGTTGAATGAGGTTTGATCCCCCAAATGGACACGCAGAGTTGTAGTTTATTTCAAATTACACATTTTTATCTTGATTCACATCTGAATGAAGCTCCCTATTCGACAGTAAAATAATACGCTGCGTCTAGTCACCTTCATTGCAGATGTTTTGTAGTGAAGAGGCAGACATGAGCTACAATAATTTTTTGTATTTATTAAACGACGCACTTAAAAATAATCATATTGATCTTGCATTGGCATCGGTTGAAACCTTTCAGGCGGTGGATATTGCCGATGTATTAACGCAACTTGCGGTTGAGCAGAGTCAATTACTGCTGACGCATTTACCCGATCGGGCCTATGTCTTTTCCTATCTTCCCCCTAGTGAACAGGTCAAACTGGCCCAAGCCATGCCTAGAAATGTCTTGGCTGAATTGATTGGTGAAATGTCATCGGACAAACGTGCTGACGTATTCAAATGCTTGGATGAAGAACAACAAAATGCGCTATTACCAGCCTTAGCACAGGCGGAGAGAGAGGATATCCGCCAACTGTCATCTTATTTAGAGGGCACAGCAGGGGCGATTATGAGTTCCGAATATGCGACTTTAAAACCGAATATGACGGTCAATGATGCAATTAAAATGTTGCGTCTTGAAGCACCAGATACCGAAATGATCTATTTTGCTTATGTGTTGGATGAAGCACGTAAAATTCTGGGTGTATTGTCTTTAAAACAACTGATTCTTGCACCTGAAGAGCAAAATATTAACGAGTTGATGGAGACCAATGTCTTAACCGCTTATGTCGATACCGACCAAGATGAAGTGGCAAAAACCATTGCTCGTTATGACTTGCTTGCATTGCCAATTATTGATCATCAACAGATGATGGTCGGGATCGTCACCTACGATGACGCGATGGATGTGGCGAGTGAAGAAGCAACCGAAGACTTCTTAAAAGTTGGTGCGGTCAATGCATCATCTAAGCTCAGTATTAAATCTGCGCCCATTCTACAACTTTACCAGAAACGGGTGTTTTGGTTGGTTTTCTTGGTGTTTGGTAGCTTGCTGTCAGGGATCGGGATTGCCCACTATGAAGATGTGATTGCCAAAAATCTAGTATTGGTGTTCTTTTTGCCCTTATTGGTGGGAAGCGGCGGGAATGCCGGATCTCAATCTTCGACCTTGATGGTGCGTGCCTTAGCCACAGGTGATGTGCAATTCAAAGACTGGTTTCATTTGTTAGGGCGAGAAAGCTTAGTGGCATTATGTTTAGGTGGCACCATGGCGGTTGCAGTGTCATTACTGGGGTATTTCCGTGGTGATGAGATGGTGGCCTTGGTACTGGCGCTGAGTATGATGGGGATTGTATTGATGGGCTGTCTGATTGGTATGAGCTTGCCGTTTATCTTAAATAAGGCTGGACTTGACCCTGCCAGTGCTTCTGCGCCGTTGGTCACCTCAATTTGTGATGCGACAGGGGTATTGGTGTATTTATTTATCGCGTCGATGATTTTATTCTGATTGGTAATAATAATTGTACCGACAAACAGGGAAATCTGCTTTATTCTCAAGCATAAACATTGTTTTAGGTTGTGTGAATGACAGGTTCAACAGAACAAAAAAAATTAACTCAGCAGCAAGCCATCGCTGTAGAGCGTGATTTAGCCAAATTTGCCAACACCATGGATAGTTTGGTACGGATTCCTTTTACCAAACAGGGAGTCGGGGCCGATGCTGCATTGAGTACTATTCCTTTTGCTGGCGATATCGCGGGTTTTGTTTTGACACTATATGCCTTTAAAAAAGCCAGAGAAGTGGGCGTACCGCAACATAAACTCAAAGGTGTGCTTAAGCTGGCAATTATGGATATGCTGGTCGGATTTGTTCCCATTGTCGGCACTGTATTCGATGTCTTTATTCGACCAAGCCGCAGGACACTGGAAATCGTACATGCACATATCCGTGAAGAGTATCAGGTGCATAGTGATATTCATGTGGTGCATCCATTCCTACACGAATCATTGGAACAAAAGCAAAAAACATCAGCTTTTTGGCGTAATCCGATTGTCAGTTGGATTTGGTTAAGAATCCCCGATTTATTGGGTATTGCTGTGCTGATTTTATTGATCGTCGCGGTTTGGGCTGGTTTTAGCTATCTATGGCAATTTTATCAGTCTTTTCAAGCTCACTAGATTTTTAAGCAAAAATAAAGCCTCCATGATGGAGGCTTTATCATTTATCTGATACTGATTATTGAACATTTAATTGCTGTAAGGCAGCAACACGTTGTTCAATAGTTGGGTGGGTTTGGAATAAAGCCGCTAAGCTAAAGCCTTGTTCCTTACCTTCCGCAATCGCAAATGCTTTCATTTCTTTCGGCATTTGGTCTGGCATTTCTGATTCTGCTTGTAAACGAAGCAGGGCAGAGATCATTGCTTGTTTACCTGCTAAACGGGCACCAGCTTCGTCTGCGCGGTATTCACGTTGACGAGAGAACCACATCACGATGGCAGAGGCCATAATACCGAATACGATGTCGAGTACGATGGTAATGGCAAAATAAGCAAGTCCAGGTGCTTCACCTTCTTCACGACCGAACACATTACGGTCAATAAAGTCACCTGCAATACGTGCAAAGAACATCACAAAGGCGTTCACGACACCTTGAATCAATGCAAGGGTCACCATGTCGCCGTTGGCAACGTGACCAATTTCGTGTGCGAGTACTGCACGAAGTTCATCTTTGTTCATGCGCTCAAGTAGACCTGTTGAAACAGCTACCAGGGCGTCATTTTTATTCCAACCTGTCGCAAATGCATTGGATTGGTAAGAAGGGAAAATACCGACTTCAGGCATTTTAATACCTGCACGTTGCGATAATTGCGCGACTTCTTGTAATAACCAAGCTTCTGCTTGACTACGAGGTGCATTTGGGTCGATTAATTCAGTTCCAGTGGTTTTTTTCGCCATCCACTTCGACATGAATAAGGAAATTAAAGAACCTACCATACCAAAGACAAAACAGATGACCAGTAGGTTGCCTAGATTCAAGCCACCCGCGCCATGGTAACTACCGACACCGAAGAGTGACAAGATAATGCCAGCTACAACCAGTACCGCGAGGTTGGTTAGCAAGAACAAACCAATCCGCATCATTGAGAAAACCCTCTTATAAAGAAAAAGTGATCTGATTTATAAATTATAAATCATAACGCTAATATGCAGGGCGAATTGTAAAAATTCAAGCAAAAAGTGGGCACAGATACATTTAGCCTATAAAACGATGAATTGGCTATGAAACAGTGACTTAAATGAAATTTTGTCTAAAAAATATTAGGCAAAATCATTCTGCGAGAATAGCTGGCCTGAATTGTTAATCACTGAGGCGTATTCTGGCAGAAGCAGTGGCATTGGTGGTGGTATATGTCCCTGATGGTGCATCGGTAAAGGTACCATCGTCAAGGGTAATAATTTGGCGATTATATTGCCTTGGGGCTGGTGTGGTTTCAGTCGTTTCATTGGCAGGGGCTGTGTAATTTGCCGATTGGGCCAATACTTGGGCATTTGTAGGTGCGTTGTTGGAAGTATTGAGCGAGTTGCCTAAGCCTGAGGCATAAAGATTTTGATAACGGCTGGTCACACGACGCACATAATCTTGGGTTTCACGAAATGGTGGAATGCCACCATATTTATCCACATTGCCTTCACCTGCATTATAGGCTGCAATCGCCAGTCGGGTATCGCCATTAAAGCGCTTGAGTAACCAGCTCAGATAACGTGCACCTGCAAAGATGTTTTGTTGTGGGTCATAGGCATTATTGACATTGAAGCGGCGTGCTGTGGCAGGCATGAGCTGCATCAGGCCTTGGGCACCTACCGGTGAGCGTGCATTAATATTGAAACCTGATTCGGTATGCATAACGGCTTTAATTAAGCCTTCTGAAATACCATGTTGTTGTGCTGCTTGGCGAATCAGGTGATCAAAGGCATTTTTATTACGGCTATAGCTTGGCAGTACTGAGGCCTCACTGGCGCCCCAGTTGCTATAACTATGGATATTACTGTCTGGATAATAGGTGGCTTTAATCACTTTTAAATGACTGTACTCAGCTTTTTTCTTATTGGTGAGCAGGGTAGTGCCATTATTGTCTTTAAATTGATAAATGGTCTGCCCCGCATAACTTGAAGTTATGCCATTAAAAAAACCGATTGTCCCCAAACAAAGGGTAAAAAAATACGTTGTTTTGTTCATCATTATAATATTCACGAAAGGATGAGCATAAGTTCTTCACAGCAGTTTAACAAAAAAAAGTAAAAAAAGAACTTTGGCTACAATTTTTTTATTTTTGGCTGTCGGACAAAAAGCAAGTCTTTTTGTTCGAATGTTCAGCAAAAAAAATTAAAATATTTTTTTTAAAAACCAAGTCTTGACTTATGTAACTAGTTGATTTCATTTTAATAAAATCATTGGTTAAAAAATGATCAATCTAATGGGAAGCCTTATTTTAAGATAAAAACAGTTTGTCAATAGCGAAGAAATCCACAAATTTATCCACAGCTTTTGTGGACAACTGTGGAAAAGTTTGAAATATAAGCAATCTAGGCCAATTTGACATTTTTTGATCAGAATTTTACCAGTATGAAACTGAAATATGACGATTGAAAGAAATTGAAAAATTCTTTAGATGCGCATTTTTTCGGAATGAGATAAAATCTTGCGGTATTTTTGTTTATGAGTAAATCACGTCTATGTACGCGCCAGTGGAGTCCAATCAAGGATTTAATTTCAAGCCAGAACTACCGACAAGTTCAGCGTATTATCGTCTATTGAAAAAGCTTCGTCGTCAGGTTGGGCATGCAATTCGTGATTACAACATGATCGAAGATGGCGATAAAGTCATGGTCTGCGTGTCTGGTGGTAAAGACAGCTATACCTTGCTCGATATCTTGTTGCAGTTTAAACGTATTGCACCGATCAATTTTGATATCGTTGCGGTGAATCTTGACCAGAAACAACCGGGATTCCCAGAAGATGTATTGCCACGTTATATGGAAGAAAACAATATTCCGTATTACATTCTGGAAAAAGACACCTATACCATTACCAAACGTTTAACCCCAGAAGGTAAAACCTATTGCGCAGTGTGCTCACGCCTACGCCGTGGTTCGCTGTATGGCTTTGCACAAGAAATTGGTGCAACCAAAGTCGCGTTGGGTCATCACCGTGATGACATTATGGCAACCTTCTTTTTGAATTTATTCCATGGTGGTAGCTTAAAGGCAATGCCGCCAAAATTACTTTCTTCAGATAAAAAGAATATTTTGATTCGTCCTTTGGCTTATGTCGAAGAAAAAGACATTATCAAATATGCTGAGTTACGCCAGTTCCCGATTATTCCGTGTAACTTATGTGGCTCACAAGAAAATCTACAGCGTGCCATTATTAATGATATGTTGCGTGAATGGGATAAACAGCATCCTAAGCGCTTACACAGTATTTTTGGTGCCTTACAGAATGTTTCTCCTTCGCAATTGGCGGATCGTGAGCTATTCGATTTTGAAGCATTGGATGGTCAACGTGAATTTGACATGAAAGATCCAGAAGAGCTGAAAAATCGTTTGGATGTGGTGAATCTGAGTTTTGCTGCTGAGTAAAGTGTAAAACTTTTTTAAAAGGTACTGCTTAAGTACCTTTTTTTTATAAAAAATTTAAAAATTGAATCACGCGTACAAAAAATCATAGCCTAAATTAAAAATTACATGCTATAACAGGGCACAAGCAAATTGCTTCATGAGATGTCGTCTGGATAGATGG
Source organism: Acinetobacter gyllenbergii CIP 110306 = MTCC 11365 (assembly GCF_000413855.1). Lineage (GTDB taxonomy): Bacteria > Pseudomonadota > Gammaproteobacteria > Pseudomonadales > Moraxellaceae > Acinetobacter > Acinetobacter gyllenbergii. The sequence continues at coordinate 42,381 of NZ_ATGG01000009.1, forward strand.
CACAAGAAATTGAACAAATACATTTGAGGAATAATCATGGCTGCATTTTTAACTGATGATTGGTTTGCAACTGTTGAAAAACTGACTGCTGAAGCTGGTGATTTAAATTTACCACCAGCACTTGCGAATTTAGCGATTAACTTGGTTGTAACAGATGCAGCAGGTAATACTGAATTGGCTTTAGATGCAGGTAAAATCCAAAAAGGTTTATCTTCAAATGCGAAAACAACTTTGAACATGGATGCTGAAACTTTACGTAAAGTATTCTTGGAATTTGACATGGCTGCTGCAATGCAAGCATTCATGACAGGTAAAATCAAAGTACAAGGCGATATGTCACAACTTATGGCTTTACAAACAGCGAAGCCAAGCCAAGAACAAAAAGATTTATTTAAGAAAGTACTTGAGCAAACAGCTTAATTACTGTTGGCATAAAAAAAAAGCTTACCCAGTGGTAAGCTTTTTTTTATCTCTATTTAGACATCAATACGGCTATTGGTTTTGAGGTGTTCTAAATAAGTACGGATACGCGTTACATATTGTACCGCTTGCTTATAGCGACCATTTCGCGCTTGGTTGCGTTGTAAATAGTCATATAAGTTGACCCATTGATTCGGGTCTTTGCCTTGTGCACGAATACGTTTTTGAATCTGGCTGACTGCGCCAGGTCCCATATTATAAGCCACTAAGGCGTACCAGTTACGATCTGGATAAGGTACATTGCCAAATTGATCTAGCATCAGATCAAAATATTTCGCACCGCCTTGAATACTTTGCAGAGGATCTGAGCGGTTGCTCACACCCATTGCCTTGGCTGTACTATTAGTCAACATCATTAAACCACGGACACCAGTGGGAGAAACTGAGCTGGGTTTAAGATAAGACTCTTGATAGCCAATTGCTGCGAGTAAGTGCCAATCTAAATTGTATTTAGACGCGCTTTGTTTAAAGCTGGCCTTATAAATCGGTAAGCGTTGTTTCAAATCTCTTTGAATGGTTGACCACGACTCTGGTTTAACCACATTGCGGTTATAGAACGAGGCCAATTGCTGGGTCATACCCGATTGCTTACTTTGACAGATAAAACCACTTGCGGTCAGGGTGAGCGGATCATCAGCTTGTTTGAATACCCAGTTTAACTGAGGATTTAAACCATTTTTGCTCAAACTTGCTTGGTCACCACAACTTGCTGAAAATGAAACCAGTTGTTTACTTTCAATTGCAGCCAGATTCGCTGTGGTCATCGCGATATTCGCTTTACCTTGAGCAACCCATTTCAATGCCGTGGCATTGTCGGGAACCGTTTTAAAATCGAGCTTTACATTTAAACTTTGTGCGTATTTACGCGCTAAATCGTAACCAAAACCATGTAGGAATTCACCTTCTTTAAACACTGTTGTTGGGGTTTCAACCGCAACCACTGTTAAAATATTGGTGTTCACAATCGTGTTGTATTGATGTGATTTTTCAGCATTCAAGCTATTGAAAGGAAGGATGGCTACTCCTAAGGCTAAAGCTTGAAAAGGTCGTTTGGAAGATAAAGAGTTAAGGCTAGGCCTCGACCCAGAACTTGAATTACTGTGCATGTTGTCTCCGCTACAGATAATTTATGCCCAAAAAGTTCAGCAAAACACTGCCTTAACTTTTAAAAGTTGATAAATTCAATAAGGGGTGGGCAAATCATGAACGTCATTCAAAATGACATTGATTAAAGGGAAAAATGATGCAAATGTTTCACAACATTTACAAAGTGTATAAAAAATAAACAAAAACAAACTTAGGGGCGCATATTAAGCGGCAAAACTAAGAATGTCAAATTTTGCACAATAAAAAACTGAGAGTTGCATCACAAACCTATGATTTGGAAAAGAATAAAATTTATACACTTTAGTGGTGGCGAAATAAGGAATACAATGCAAAAACTTGTAAATGGACTGTTGTATTAACGTATTTGGGCTTATGAAATCGAATTTAATTACGCGTACTGGACATGATTTATTGGTCGCCGAGCTCAAAAAGCTTTGGCATGATGAACGTCCTGAGATCACCAAGAAAGTGAATTGGGCCGCTAGCCTTGGAGATCGATCTGAAAATGCAGATTATCAATATAATAAACAAATACTTAGAAAGATTGATCGTCGGGTCCGTTACTTAGGAAAGCGTTTAGAAGAATTAAAAATTGTTGACTATGTACCTGAGCAGGAGGGGAAAGTCTACTTTGGTGCTTGGGTTGAAATTGAAAATGATGCAGGGGAGCAAAAAAAATTGCGTTTGGTGGGGGTCGATGAAATTTACGATCATCACCCGCAACATATTTCGATTGAGTCACCAATGGCCCGTGCTTTACTGGGGAAACAAGTGGATGATGAAGTAGAAGTACATACACCCTTGGGAAAAAAACTGTGGTATATCAATTCCATTCGCTATGAAAAACCTGAAAATGCTTAAAATTACAGGATGTTGATTTTATTTTGAGCGGTTGATGCATTATTTTGAATAAAAGATTTGCCAAGTTGAACTTTTATTTATATGATAGCCGCCATTGGAAGCGTGGCAGAGCGGTTTAATGCACCGGTCTTGAAAACCGACGAGGGTGTGAGTCCTCCGTGAGTTCGAATCTCACCGCTTCCGCCAAATTCAAGTTTCTGACACTGTTTAACACGATATAAGTTTATGATTTATAAGGTTAAAGTTGGAGATTTACAATATAACAAGCCGTGACGCACTACGCCAATCGGTAGTTATAAAGTAGTAAAAAATGCAGTAAGATTATTTCTTACTGCATTTTTTTATGTCTGAATTATGGCAACTCGTGGAATAAACAAGCTTAGTGCTTTACAGGTTAAAAAAGCTAAACCTGATCCTGATAAGATGTATAAACTGTCAGATGGTGGAAACCTTTATCTGCGTATAGACCAGAGTGGTAGCAAGTATTGGATCTTCAATTACACACGTCCGTTCCTAGGCAAGCGTAACGATTTATCTTTAGGTACTTACCCAGAAGTTTCGTTAGACGACGCTCGTACTATTCGTGATGAATATAAGAAACTCATCAAGCAGGGTATTGATCCAGCAATGGAGCGGATTGAAACCAAGTCTCAGAAACAGAAAGAAGCAGAAAACACCTTTCGTATCGTCGCTGAAGCATGGCTGTATAAACGTGAGCTAGAGCAAAAACAAGATGAAGAGACGATCCGTCGTTTAAAGCATGATGTCTATCCATACGTTGGTGATTTAACCTTTCCACAGCTTACCTTAGAAATTCTTGAGATTAAGGTCTTTAAGCGCATTATTGAGCGTGGAGCTTTGTCTGTTGCCAAGCGCCTTAAATCAGACCTCAACCAAATCTTTAAATCTGCGCGTAAAAAAAAGCTCATCCAATATAATCCGATTGAAGATATTGAATTACCAAAACCACAGAGTGGAAATTTTGCAGCTGTGACAGAAGAGCAAGACCTAGCCCCAATGCTGAATAAAATTTGGAATTACTCTAAGCTTTATACACGTTGTTTGCTGACCACACAGGTAGCATTAAAAATCTCGGTCCTGACTTTTCAGCGACCTGGGGAGATTCGCAAGCTGAAAAAGGATTATTTCTATCGTGAGGAACGCTGCTTTAAATTTACAGCCAGTAAAACCAAGCAACTTCATATTGTGCCTCTGTCAGATCAAGCTTTTAACTTGATTGAGTCAATTATTGATCTGCATCCATACAGCGAATACATTTTCGTAGGGCGGGATGGTAAAACCTTTATTTCTGACAATACCATTAACTCCGCTTTAAAACGCTTGGGCTATGGTGGTGAACAGACAGCACATGGCTTTAGGGCAACTGCACGTACCATGCTGGATGAAATTCTGGAGCAGCGTGTGGACTTTATTGAGCACCAGTTAGCCCATAAAGTAAAAGACAATAATGGTACAGCCTACAACCGAACTAAGTTTCTGAATAATCGTAGGGAGATGATGCAGGAATGGGCTAACTATTTGGAATCATTGCTTGAATATAGTGAACTGAAGTGAGAAGAATGCTGATCTTGTAATTAAATTGCTAGGAAAAAATATTAAAGACAAGTCTAAGAGAAGCCAATTTTTTTCAAATTGGCTCTGTTTATTTTAAAGAAATGAGGTGTTTATGCATAAGTAATTAATTTTATATAATGACCATTGTCTTAAATAGCAGTTGTAATGAGTGCTGAGTGAGTAATTTTTTAAGCTATCTCTTCACAAGAGGATAAAAGACATTTTGCATATGCATATGCTCTAACTTTTACCCATGTTTCATTTATCATGAAACACTAAATTAATAGAAAAATAACGTGTAGGATGATTAGAACATAGTATTCAGATGGTAATAAGCTTAGAGAGTTTATATCAACATATTTATCTTTGAATTTAACAAAGATTATTGAAAGACTTATTAGTAAGGAGGCTAAGATAATTACTATAGCTGTGGTTTTAAAAGCTAATAGATTTCTGCTAAATCCACAATTCATATTTTCTTTAAGAATTAAAGGATATTTTTTACTATCTCTTGTTTTTTCTTTTAGGTAGTTAATTGCTGAAATATAGTATTGATCAGCATTAGCAGGATTAGACCTTTCAGCTCTTTCAGTAACATTTTTAAAATTTGATACTAGGGAAACTAGCTTTTCTCTATATCTTTGTTTTGTAAATTTATCAAGCTCATTGTTTGAATGGCGTAAAATAAGAGTTGTAGGGGCACCACCCCATTTAGTAAATAATGTCTGTTGAATTAAATTTCCTTTTGATGACATTTGGTTGGAAAAAAATTAACTACTCCACAAGTCAATAAGATTGTTAACAGAGAGCCTAATAGTGTTCTAAGTGGTTCAAACAGTATATATGCCGTTAATATAATTGGTAACACAATAAAGAGTGCAGGTCTTACTCGTGCAGAAAGTGAGTATTGATCAAAATAGTCGGATAGTTTCACTATATTTTCTCATTCTATAAAGTATATGTAGTTTCGGTAGGATGCAGGTTTTTTAGTATTAGGCGTTTAGATACTCCTATACAGGAATTCTAAAGACTTACTCTCGCACTCCCAAGGTTATCAGTAAAATTTATAGCTAACTTCAGGGATGGAGAAATTCAAAAAAGTCCAACAACGCATAACTTACTAACTAAAAGAAATCATTAAATTTTAATTGAAATATAAAAAATAGCTACCACTTACTATACAAGAATGGTTTTGGGGTTTTAAGTTGATTACAAGTTATGAGATAGAGTTTTTGCCTGTTGGAAATGGGGAAAAAAGTGGAGATTGCATACTTTTTCATTACGTTGAAGATAATGTAGAAAAAATCATTGCCTATGATGGTGGAACTCAAACATCTGGCAAAGCTATGGTTGAACATATTAAAAAATACTATGGTATGGATAAGATTGACTATCTTATCAATTCACATCCTGACGGTGATCATGTTTCTGGATTAACATATGTGCTGGAAAATATGAAAGTTGGTGAAGTTTGGATCCATCAACCGTGGAAATATAGTGCAGAGATTCTAGATCTATTTCATGATGGACGTATGACTGCAAATAGTCTTAGTGAACGTATGAAAACTAAATTGAGACTTGCACATCGTGTGTATGAACTAGCTATACAGCAATCTATTCCAGTGTATGAACCTTATGCAGGCGCACAAATTGGACCATTTACAGTTCTGTCTCCTGATGAAGATTGGTACAAAAATACATTAGTACCAGACTTTTCAAAAACTCCACCAAAAGCAAAAATGGTTTTTGAAAATATTATGGATGGCTTAGAAAATCTTGTTGAAACAGTTGCGAAGCTACTAGAGGAATCATGGACTGATGAGAATCTTCCTAATAACGTTCAAACTTCAGCAGAAAATAATAGTAGTGTAGTGCTATATGCAAATTTATTAGGACGCGGATTCGTACTTACTGGTGATAGTGGTGTCGAAGCTATTGATAGAGCTTGTATTTTTGCTGAACAAAACAATTTAAGACTGAAAGAGGATTTAAAGTTTGTTCAAGTACCACATCACGGTAGTCGGAGAAATGTATCTACTACTGTACTAAACCGTTTATTAGGTGAGCCGATCAATTTTGATGCGCATAATCTTATTTTAAATAAGACGGCATTTGTATCAGCATCCCAATCCTCTAAAAAGCATCCAAGAGATCGTGTTGTGAATGCTTTTATGCGTAGAGGGTTTAAAGTTATTGCAACTAAAGGAAGTACAAAACGACATTATAATGGAATGCCTGAACGAGCTGGCTGGGGTTCAGTAACCCCATTAGAGTTTTCCTATGAAGTAGATGATACTGATAATTAAGTTTTCTAAAATTAACTACAACAAAGCTTATGCAAAATCTCATGATTTAATTCGCGATAAAAAAACAGCCTGTCTATGACAGGCAGTTTTTTATACTGCTTAATTATTTTTCTGCTCAAGCCACTCATGGATCTGGCTTTCAGTCCAAGTCGGCATACTTGAGGTCAGGTATGTCGGTGCGGGAAAGTCTCCTCGACGTACCATCTTCCAAAAAGTAGATTCTGCAATATTTAACAAACCTTTGCTGGCAGACTTATTTGAGAGTCTTCTTCTGCGGCCACCACGATCCACATAGTCCTTTGCGGGACGTTCAGGATAGTTGACCAAATCTCTAACACGATAACGATGCTCTAGCATGGTATATGATTCCAGTAATAAATTGACATTTAAGTTATGAATCTAATTGGCTAGATCCTTTCTAACTTGCTATGCCACAATCATATCGATCCATGTCCATGATTTTAATAATTCTAGTTAAGTAAAGATTTACTATACTATAGTGATATAAAACGTATCTGATAAATAACAGAATAATTGAGGTGGAAGTTTTATGGCTTATGTAGATCAAAATGAATTATTTGTATTTGTTTTTGAGGTATGCCAAGGGTTTCTTAACTACTGTACGAAAGCTACATATGAGCATGATATCGAAGCACCCGATAGGGATGATTTGGGGCTAGCTTATTTGCAAGAGATTCAGAGGAATTTTAAGGAAGAGGAGTTACAACAAATTGTTGAACTCATGGAGCAGCCTATTATTGTTAAAAGATATAATAAAACGTATTCAAGTCATGACTTTTTAGAAGTTTTAAGTCTCATCTTTGAGCTGATAGAACAATTTGATGAGCTCTCAGATAAAGAGATAAAAAAAGCGTATAAAGAAATAATTATTCAGTATGCTGAGATGGATGTAGATATTCTTTTTAGCAAGAAAATTCATACTAGAATAAGAGGAGTGCGTGGAGCAAATAAACGGTATCAAAAGAACCTATATAAAAAGCATCAAGTGATTTTTGACTTTATGCTGAATAAAGCTCAAGCCCAAGGCAAATGGGATAATCTGAATACAGCTGTAGACAGTGTCTTACCAGAATTAGACCTTGTACTTAAGCAATTTGATAAAAAGTGGATAGAAACCCAATTAGAAGAAAAAATGAAAACTCTAGAAGAGCTTCAGCAAGAGTTCAAACAATTTAAAGTAAATCCGCCAAGCTACAAACTAGGTTCAGGCTTAATCATAACTGCAACTCGAGAGCAGACCTATATCAATAAAATTAGACAACTTAGAGTTACATGCCGAGAGCTTCAAAACGCCTTGCAGATTGATGACCCATCAATTTTGCTGAAGAAGCAGCTTCCATTTAATACAGCTTATCAGCCTGAAGTGATCAAAAATTTATTACGTAAACAACCTGACTTTCTCACTCAAATATTAGACATGCCAAAGTAATCTTGGCCTAAATACATTAGAAAACTGCAAACGGAAGTGAGGAGTTTAATAGCAGGGGGCTGCACATTTTTGTACAGATTTTTTTGATTAGGACTAGATAGGGCTCTGTTATTTTAGTTAAAACTCGTGTGATTCTATTTGAAAATAACTGTGATTAATAGGAAGTTGTAATGTAGTATTAAATTAAATTAGCCTTTGCTATGAAAGCATTTGAATAGGATTTATATGGATTTTCAAGAAAAAATTTCTAATGATGATTTTTTTAAGTTGATGAAACATCGAATCTTCTCATGCTATTCAAAACGTACTACCTCGACTTTGCGGGAAGGTATAATTTTCAAAGAAACCATAGATGCTTTAAAGCTGTTAGAGAACTTTGCTTTTGAGATTAAAGATAGTGTGTGGGAGAAAGATTCATTAGTTTTAAAATGTGTATACCCAGAGATTAAAAAGCAATTTAATGATCTACGTTTGAAAGCATATTTATTCCCACACCCCGAAATGTTCAATCATTTATTTTTTCAAAGTGTGTATGGGGCATATAGACTTTTTGATCAAATACTAGAGAGCGAAATTCGAAAAGACAATTCTCTTAATTCTTCCGCCCAGATGCAAAAAAAGATTGAATTGGTATATTTAAAGAGAGCATTTGTTGTAGATAAACCTAGGGGTGTCGACACTACGACTTTTGGAATTATGCTAGAACAGAATAAATTTCTTGAAGATTTATTGTGGGTGATTTCTCAAATTCAGAATCGAATTGATCGAGGTATCCATAGGCAGTTAGCACAAGAGGAAAATGTATTTAATAATTTCAATCAGCAGACGAGAGTTTTTGATGACTTATTACGAAAACATAAGTCTGTTTATGTGTTGGTGTTAGATATTTACTTTGAGAGCTTCTTCAAGTCATTATCAGAGCCGACTTCGGTATCAGGGGAGTTGAAAATACATCAGATTGAACAGATTCGTATGATTCTGGCCCAGCTTGCTCCCCTCCATGGGATCATTAAGATCGAGACCCATTTCAAAGAAGGGCTGAATTTACATTGTGTTTTAATGTTTGAACCTACTAAAGGTTTTTCAGAAAAAAATACAATAGAGATGTTAAGGCGGTATCTCCAACAGGTTATAGGAAATTTAAATCATATTGATATTCGAAATTGGAATACAGTAATCAAAAAAAATTATTCTAAAACTGCTGTAGGTCTTATCAGGGCCTCACAACCCAAGAATGTTGCAGCATTCAAATACTGGATCTTAAGCTTTTTCTATACGCTTGATTTACATATTGAGCCCTATTTGCCAAGGCAATTAAAAAATCATTTGGCTATTAACGCAAATTTAGACTTCTACATCAATGCGGTTGTGGCGCAGAGTGAGAATCAGAGTCGCAAGCATGACATTACCGTGGAGAATGCCTTAAAGGATTTAGAAAAAGCGAATAAAGCTTTGCAGAAAATAGTTCAGCCCTTTTTCTCAGAGAAAGATGAAAAAAATGTTTGGAACACTAAGAGCTTATCTAACGTAAGTAAAGGCTATATAGAAGCAGTAATGCACTACTATCGAGAGATTGAATCTGATGAGCAAAAGCTTCAATCTATGATGCATATTGAGATTTTTATTGAAACATTGATAACTGCCCAATTTAAGGCATTTGATCTAAATGATTCTTTAGATCAAGATCAACTGACAGTGCAGCTTTTACGTCGGGCAATAACTCGTCTTGGTCAGAGATTTCTTTTACTAGGAAAAATTCAGGTAGAAAATGAATACTTTATTAAAACAATACATTATTCAAAGCTGTACGAATCTGAGGCTTTTCAAATAAGTAAGCAAATTTTCACGCAAATCGTAAATGGGCATAATCCTAAAGAGATAGTTGTTTACACACAATCTTATGTATCTGCCTTGCGTAATACTTTTACACAAGATTATGTCTGTTATGACAGAAAGACAATTAAAGAAATGAGAACGGATGCGTACTGGAAATATAAAAAGCGAATAAATGCAGCGAATGTCTTGTTCAAAGAATTGATGAAACAAGATTGTTTAATTTATAGAATGACTGTTGAATTGATTCCAGAAGTTGGACATATTCCTCAAGCTGAGTTAGCTGTTTTGTGGACTGCTTTTTTACATCAAGCACAACGGGCAGAGCCCCTATCATGGAAGACAGGCTACTTTGGATTATGGAGTAAAAATAATGAAGGACATTTTTATGCTGATGTCTTTTTTGTGCTGGATCATCGAGCATTTGCTGATAAAAATTCGATACCTCGATTGTTAAATAAAAAGTGGTGTAACTTTGTAAAGGATAAAGCTCAGTCAAAGCTAAATTGGGATGAAAATCCTAAGTTTAAAATTTGTAAAGTAGAAGGCAAACCAATGATGCAGGCCAATAAGGAGTATTTTTTGGAGCACTTGCTTATTGAGTCAACCAATAAAGAAAGGAAGATAGATTTCTTAAAAAAAGTTATTCCAACTTTCTTAAGCCATAGTGTTTTTATAGAAAATACTATGGCAGCTGAAGAACATAGACAAGCAGAAACAGACTCAAAACTTTTGATAAAAAGTAGTATCGCTGCGACGAAGAAAAAGAGGGCTACATCCAACAAAAAACTGGAAAAAATTTCCAGCTCATCTTAAGTGAGCCATAAGAATGCAGATGAACCATAACGTAACTTAAGCTTGTAAGATTTATTATAGACTTCTGTGATATGTGGGAATGCATATAGTTTAAGTGCTCGTGTACTACGGTCTTTTACTTTATGGAATTTACTGGGTTATTAATATAATGAATATATCTCTTTAATATCTTAAGTAATATTGCTTTATTCATAATCAATTCATTACATATCATAAGTACATTCTGTAAAACTTCAATAACTTCCTAGTTGTATGTAGTTCAAAACAAACTAGGAAGCATCAATGAATACATCTACTCCTACTCTTAATGAATCTAAAGTATTAATGGATATAGATAACTTCATTACCTCTATGTCGTATAAGAGATACACTGAGCAAGGTTTTAAAGATGGTTTAATACAACTCACTACTCAATTTAAGGCAATCTATCAATCCCACTTACGATATGCCCAAAGTATTGAGACTTTTCATTCTTTGACGAAAGCTATTGATAAAATGTTGAATGGTGAAGATATCTCTGCTGTAAAGCATCTTAATCCTATGCAAATGTCTCGTTTATTAGAGTTGCTACATTACGGGAAGTTAAATTTTGCACTTGAGATGATAGGGTTAAAAGCCCAAGAGCAACGTAATCAGCGTAGTCTTCGCGAGTATCTACAACAACTAACTCAACATTACTCCAAACTATTATTTATTCGTATAGATTTGAGTGTTGAGCTTAAACATCAGCATACTGTAGATATTGAGCAATTTAATGCCTATCTACGCACTTTTATAAATAGAGTGCAAAACCAAGATACTTGTTTTAAAGGTCTACAAGGTTATGCATGGGCTTTAGAACAAGGCGCAACTAAGGGTTATCACTGTCATGTCTTACTGATCTATGATGGACATAAACACCAAAAAGATTTTGGTATGGCAATACAGGTTGGACAGTGCTGGAGTGAGATAACAGCGAACAAAGGTTATTACTTTATCTCTAACTCCCCTGAGTACAAGGAGCAATTTCAAAAAAAGGGTAAATTGGGAATTGGTATGATCCATAGGAATAAGCCTGAGCAAATTCAGAACGCCATCAATGCAGCTATGTATTTGGTAAATCCAGAAAAAGATAACCAACATCTTCGAGCTAGAACTCCAAGGATGCGTAGCTTTGGCAAAGGGCAGTACGAGCTTAATAAGCGTAGAGGGACTATTTAAGCTGAGTAAAAGCGTTCAACAGGAAAGATGGTAAGAAAGTAGGATGTGTAATGTATTACTGCAATACGCATCCTATGTAATAATAATTAATCTAATCAATACAGCTATCTTTGGGAGTTAGGAAGCTTTAAGCCGAATATACATATGATAAATTTGAGATGAGTCATTCGGTTTACGTTTATCTATTTCCAGATAATTTAAATTTTCTACTAATGCACTTAGTTTCTCATAGCCGTAACTACGAGGGTCAAAGGAAGGATCACTTTTAATCATATATCCGCCTACTCCAGATAGAGCAGCCCAGTCTGAATCTTTCGATGAAGCATTAATGGCAACTTTTAGTGCATCTTTTAACTTTTTATCTTTAGATAAGGTAACTTTTTTAGGTACTTTGGGCTGTTTCTGATCCTCTGTTTCAGTTGATGCTACTTCTTCAACTTTAGGTGTAAGATTTTCAACAAAAATAAATTGATCACATGCAACTATGAAGGCATTCGGAGTCTTTTTTTCTCCAAACCCATATACAACTAATCCATTTTCTCGAATTCTTGTTGCTAATCTTGTAAAGTCACTATCTGAAGAGATCAAGCAGAACCCATCTAAATGACTTTGATGCAGTAGGTCCATTGCATCAATGATTAGAGCAGAGTCGGTTGCATTTTTCCCTGATGTATAGCTGAATTGTTGGACTGGTTGAATTGCATGTTTATGTAATTCTTCTTTCCATGATTTTAAGTTTGGTTTAGTCCAATCACCATAGATTCTTTTGATGTGGGCTGTGCCAAAACGAGCGATTTCTTTTAGTAAGTTTTCACAAACAGAAGCTTGAGCATTGTCAGCATCGATCAAGACTGCAAGTTTTAAATTATTTGTTTCAGACATTGATTGATTTTCTATCAAGAAATTAATCAAATCTATAATGAAATAATAATAAATACAACAACTTGTTGTTTCTATTGTTTCAAATATATTTTTGTACTATGTTAATTTTATAAAATTAACATAGTCTGGATTAGAGTTTTATTGGCGTGCGCCTATTATCATAAAATCATTCTTCGGCAAGGGCTTGATAAGTAAGTTTGCCATGTGTGGTATACAAATAAACTTCTTTGATTTCTTCAGCAGTACACCCCTTTAAAACAAGTTTAAATACATCTCCGTAATAAGACACATTTGGAAATTTAGCTGTAAATGGTTCTAGACCAACGACTTTACAGTTTGGATTGTCCATTTCAACCTTATCAATGACATCGTTTACCTCAGAGACCACTTTCAAACGAGTGGTGTCATAAATGGTTTGTGTGACTACGATAAAGTTTGGAGGAGAACCAATAGGGCGGAACTTAACTTCTACAGCTTCACTTGGTAGCAGTTCGCGCTTAAGTTGAGGTGGGGGAATATCAGTATTATCAGCTCCTGTATAAATACTGTCTGGATCATAACGATCATGGGCAATTGCAGCAGCTTCGGCTTCCTGCTCTTTCAATTGCTGCTTGGAATCATCTTGGATAGGAGTATTAGTTGATTCGCTTGTAATATCTGGCGAGGAAGGTTCTGGTGTTTTATGACAGGCTGTTAGAGTCACTAGAATGACAGCCGTAATGAAGATCTGTTTCATGACAGAATTTCCTTTTAATTCGAGAATGGATGACACAAAGATTGCTTGTTTACTGAGAACTAAACTGGGTACGTTGGACGTACTTCAGAACAGCTATACCTTTGATGTACAACCATCTGTCATTAATATTCTCGGCATGATAATCAAAGACCTGATAAGCAAAGTCATCAATATCAATTAACCTCTGTTCCTTTAAATCCTTACCTTCTCGAATAAGGGCATTCAGATCACCGCTATAGATGTAATAACGTAATCGATCATCTTTAGGAATAATTTGCCATTCTCTGCTAATTGCCACAAAAGCATTGCAATTTACATTGCCTTCGCAGCGTTTAATTGTTGGAGCAGAGGAAGGCTCATTAATGAGTGACATGACTTTATTCATATCAGCATGACAAACTGAGGCGATGGATAAGCATGCTGTGACAGCACTGTATTGTAAAAATGCTTTGATTCGGTTGTTCATTAAATTAAATCCTGATTATTGTTGTTTATTGATTTTTAGAACGTGCAGACAGACAGCATTGCTACATTTCAGACATAGAAGTACTTCAATGACTAAAGTTTCATTGAGGAATTAGAAAAGTAAATGCCTGATCAGCGTTAAAAATGCTGTGATGCAGATCGCTTTAGTCTGTTAAATGATCTGTCTTATGTGGCGATGAGCCATGACAGAAAGGGAAAGGCGAAGAATATTTAGAAATATAAAAAACAGTCATGATTGACTCCTTTGGGTATAAAGAAGTTTCACCACATCACTGTCAAATAATGGTGGCGAAACGAAAAGGGGTTGACAGACTGATACCCAAAAAGATCAGCACACCCGAAGGTGTCCCCCTCCCGTTCCGCCGCAGAGGGGGAGACGCAGGGTCGCCCACCAAAAAGTTAGACTTTTTAGTGTGCTTTGGGTAAACGGTCTGTCAAAACCGACTGACCATGTGGGTCAGCAGGCCCATCATAATCATAACGATTTCATAGGTCAATTCGATTTGTCCTGATGTTCTGTATAACCCAGTAAAAAATGAACAGGCATACGATTCTAAATTATTTCAAATACATATTACTGAAATGAAGAAATGCCAAGCAGCATCGTAATGAGATCTGCAACAGCGTTTTAAACAGTCATTTCTAACATTGGAGAACGTCCATGTCGTATTTGGAAACAGAAGAAGAACCGTATAGTCCTCGCTTTCGCGAACCACAACCACCGCAACTCAGCCTAGCCAGTGCACCCACAACTTTGGCGATATTAGGCATGAACCTTGCCAAGTCGATAGGTTTTTCACCGATGTTGGGTGGTGTGGCAGGCGCAGCCTTAGGTGGTGTGATTTTAGTGCTGGCAGATCAAACCCGATCCAATATCAGCACACCTAAATACTGAGTATGCAATTAACAACAGAATTAAAGGACATATCTTATGGCACATTTAGTTGAAACAATGGCATTCACTGGACAAACCCCTTGGCATGGCTTAGGCAATCAACTGACACCAAACCAACCTTTAGAGGTTTGGGCACAGCAGGCAGGGATGGACTGGCGGATTGAATCGTCAGATGTCAGTTACATAGCTCAAAACCAACGTGGGCAAAGTATCATCATGCCCTTTGAAGAACAGCGAGTTTTATACCGTTCCGATACCCATGCACCGTTATCCGTAGTCAGCCAGCGCTTTCAGGAAGTCCAGCCAATGGAAATTCTGGAGTTCTATCGAGACTTAACTGAACAATCAGGTTTTGAACTGGAAACCGCAGGTGTACTCAAAGGCGGCAAGAAATTCTGGGCATTGGCAAAGACTGGACAAACAACTGCCTTAAAAGGAAAGGATGTGAGTAATGGCTATATTCTCTTGGCAACAGCCTGTGACGGCACATTGGCAACCACAGCTCAGTTCACATCCATTCGAGTGGTTTGTAACAACACTTTGGCGATCGCTTTACGTGGACAGCAAGGGAATACGGGTGTGGTAAAGGTTCCGCACAGCACCCGATTCAATGCAGAGAAAGTCAAACAGCAACTTGGTATCTCAGTTCGTGCATGGGATGAACACATGTATGAAATGAAACAATTGAGTCAGCGTAAAGTGACGCAGCAAGAAGCTGCCGCTTATTTTGATGCAGTGTTTAACAATACTAATTTAAGCATGGCTGAGCAGGATGAAAGTATCATTCAGTTCTATCGAAATGTTGCTATGCCGAGTCCAACCAACTCATCTCGATCAGACAATAAGACAGAACCGAATGGACGTGCCATGTCTAAGGTGATGACCATGTTTAACGGGCATGGACGTGGGGCAGAGCTGAGTTCAGCCAAAGATACGGCGTATGGATTATTATGCTCAATCACCGAGTTCTGTGATCATGAACGTCGTGCCATGAGTAGAGATCATCGTCTGGACTCTGCATGGTTCGGTATGGGAGCAGCCATTAAACAACGAGGACTTGAACAGGCATTGAGAATGGTGGCTTAAATCAAGGCATCTATTCAGTTTTAATTAAGCTTAACGTCCTAATCTAAAACTACGGTAACAACCGTAGCAAGCAAAGCAATACCCTTTTGGCCACTTCCTCAGATGTGGCTTTTTTTATGCCCGAAATTCAGCATTTACAATTTTACCGATACAGGAATATTCTCTATGAATAGTCATACCCAAATTCAGAACACTCTAAATCATCCACCGTTACAACCTTATCCCATCAAGATTGAAACTGAACATAAGGTTGAGGTGGGCACCCGAACCAAGAAAACGCCAAAGAAAACCAATCATCTACCTTCAGCAAAACGTCTTGCCAACACTAAAAAGCTGAACTACCAACAATGGATAGAAGTCAGAAAACAGGGCATTGGCAGCAGTGATGCAGCAACCGCATGTGGCCTCAATCCCTATATGTCGATGCTGGAATTATGGATGATCAAGACCGGTCGTATGCAGCAAAATATTGAAGATGAAAGTGCTGGCCATGCACCTTTATATTGGGGTAAGCAGCTGGAACCTCTAGTGGCCCAATACTACAGTATGCATACCAACCATAAAGTCCGTCGGGTTAATGCCGTGCTACAGCATTCTGACGAAGACAAACACTTTATGCTGGCTAACTTGGACTATGCCGTGGTGGGTAATGAAGAAGTCCAGATATTGGAGTGTAAAACAGTAGGTGAGTATGGTTCAAAACTATGGCGGGACGGTGTACCGCTGTATGTTTTATGCCAGGTACAACATCAACTGGCAGTCACAGGCAAACAAGCAGCGCATATCTGTGCCTTGATCTGTGGACATGAAACCCGGATCTTTAAGGTAACCCGCAGTGAAACGGTGATCAAATACATTGTGGATGCAGAGCGTTACTTCTGGGAATGTGTGGAAAAAGATGTACCACCTGATGTCGATGCATCTGATTCAGCAGCCAAAGCCTTACAGCTTTTATATCCAGCCCATATACCACTCAGTACGACGGATCTATCTGAGGATGTCACAGCCAATCAATGCTTTGAGCAATTACTGCAACAACGTCATTTGCTGGAGCAACACCAAAGAAGTTTTGATCAGTTGAAGCATCAAATCCAAATCAAGATGCAGGATTCAGAACGGGCCATATTTAAGGCCGGTTCAGTCACTTGGAAGAAGTCGAAAGATTCGATCAGCTTAGACAGTAAAGCCTTATTGCAGCAGCATCCAGAGTTTTTACAACAGTTCCCACAAAACAAACAGGGCACACGTAGATTCCAGATTTATACAGATGCTGATTAATCCAACCGAATTAGCCTAAGCAAATCTTCTGAACTTCCACATCACTTCCCCAAATCCCATTTCATCAAAAAAGCGCAAAACAGCCCCCGTCACCAGCAAGTACCGTGAAGTACTTACTGATGACTAAATGGACTGTTCTGCGCTGAATTTATGCATTTAAAAAATGTTTGCTTCTTACACATATCAAAGGGGCAACCGTAAAAAATTACCGTAGAGGAAAGCAACATGATTAAAGGTTTAGCAATCACGCCACCCGTATTAGGACGTATCAGTATCGGCAAGATCGTCGAGAAGAATGGCAAACGTATACCTGAAAAAGATGATCAATTTACCATTACCAGCCAGATCCAGAATAAGGATGGATGGGTGAAACACCCATTGGATGAACAATTACGTGCTAGGGCACAAAACCAGAAACTCAGAACCATTCCTGTCAGGATGATTTTTAATGATCCTGAACTCAACTTGCGAGCCGAGTACACCTTGTTTGATAGACAAACTGGTCGGCCAATTTGTACCGGTAATGGAGATACTTGTCAGCGACATGGACCAAATGGAGTTGAGCAGCATCCATGTCCATCACCTGATTTATGTCCTTTGGCCCAAGGTGGGCAGTGCAAGCCTTATGGCAGACTGTACGTCAACTTAGATGAGTCGGATGAGTTGGGTACATTCATTTTTAGAACCACAGGTTTTAATAGTATTCGTACTTTGGCAGCAAGGTTGCGTTACTACCATGCCGCATCAGGTGATCTACTTTCATGCCTGCCACTGCAACTCACTTTGAGAGGAAAAAGTACTACCCAAAGTTACCGTACCCCCATTTACTACGTGGACCTGACACTTCGGGATGGCGTTAATTTGCAAGAAGCAATTGTCTCAGCGAAACAGATTGAGGAACAAAGCAAGGCAGTAGGGTTTTATCAGGAGGCATTAGATTATATTGCACGACAGGGCTATGGAAATGCTAGCTTTGAGGTGGATGGTGAAGAGGGACTAGATATTGTTGAGGAGTTTTATACGGATGAAGCGAATACAGAGCAGCGTCAGCAATCTAATGATTTAACTCATGTGCAGGATATCCAGAAAGGGTTGCAGCAGTCGGTACAGGCTTTGAATTGATGAGGTGAGAGCAGTACATTTTTTATTATAGCGAGCTCTACTATTTGATTAAATTACTGCTCGCATCAATGATTAGGAGAATGAATCATGAATGTGCCAAAAAGATCAAGATTTCCAGATGAATCAATTATTCAAGATTATATAAGTATGAGAAATTACTGGTCTAAGCTGACCAATAATTTACCTAATGATGGACTCAATGTCTAAGAGGTATGATGAAAGTTTTCCTAAATCTATCAAACTTTCTGTAAATCAAATGGCCTGACTGGCTCGAAAGTTAAATGGTTGAATTGAGCCTAAACCTACTGAAAAATAAAAAGAGAGTATAAGGCTCTCTTTTTTAACTGAAAGAATTATCATAGCAGTTAAGTTATCAGGGCTTTTAAACAATGCGCAGCATGCTAAAATTAGTAAATTACTTCTAGAATATATTAACTTATGAAAGACTATTTAGGTTTTTTTGATGCTTATACATTAAAGGCGAGGTTTCTACCAGCTTTTTTAGCCACCTTACCGCTGATAGCTTTGATTGGATGTTACTTCAATTTAAATCAAGCTTTTGTGTCAAATGTTGTAGTTGGTGGTTTAGTTGTTTTTACTGCCATTTTTGTTTTATCTAACTTTGCAAGATCAAATGGTTTAAAGGTTCAAGAAAAACTATTGAAGAAATGGAAGGTTTTACCTACCACCCAATTTTTGAGACACAACGACTCAACTTTAAGTAAGCAAAGAAAGCAACAAATACATGCCAAGATTTCGGCTAAAACTTCTATTCTTCTTCCAACTGCTGTTGAGGAAAGTAATGATCCACAAGAAGCTGATTTACAATATGATGAAGCTGTAACTTGGATTAGAGAGAATACGAGAGGCAATGATTTCAATGTTTTATTAACTGATAATATTAATTATGGTTTTATCAGAAATTGTTTAGGGTTAAAGTTTTATGCAATTGGCATCTGTATATTAGTTCTATTGGTTTTTATTATTCTTTTTTTTCTTTTCTATCCTACAGATAGTTTTAGTAGAGAAGCTATTTTAGCATTTTTAAAGGTGCAAAAAATGGCTATTTGGCTTACGGTAGGATTAACATTAGTCATGTTGATTTTATGGATAGCTGTTGTAACAGAATTCAAAGTTACAAAAGCAGCTCACAAGTATGCTAACTCTTTATTAAATTCAACATATAAACTTTAATTTATAAGAGTGCGTTGCAGTGTGGAAGGAAACATATAACCCTTCAGGAAATGTTTTTCTTCCAACTATGATCATGAGAAAACCAACGAAATCATGAATACTTTCTTTGACTAGCTTTTTCATTGAGTTCTCATCTGTAGATGAAGGAAAGGGGATATCTTGTGGATGTGTATGCCAGTCCCCTAAGAAATGTAAACCTAACTTATAATTTTCTTTAATTTCTGCTTGCTCGGCTTTAGCATTAGGTACATACCCGAATCTTGTTCGCCAATCTTGCGGACGAGGGCCTGTAATACCGATTATTTTAGTTGTATTGTGACCATTATACGAACCGAATAGTTGGCCTCCTGCTTCTCTAGAAAAGCAGGATTTTTGCTTATATTTTTCTAAATGTTCTAAAACTTCTGGTGAGAACTCGACAAAACCTAAATTTTCAGGTAATTCAAATGTCATTTTATTGTATTTCATTTCTTTTTCTTACATTGATTGCAAATATTACAGTTGAAAAGAGCTGTTTTTTCATACTCGAAAGCTCCATTAAAACCATTAGGCCTATACTTTAAGTGTTCTTGACTCCATTCTCCATGATGTTCTTTAATTTGGGAGGTAGGGCCAGCATATACACGATGCACTGAATTCTTAACTTTGTGGGTTAAAAAATCAATTGATAGACGGGTAACTATGAATTCTGCTCGACTAGCATCCAATGGGCCATAAGGTTGAAAAAGTGTGCCACATGCTGGTTCTGTTTGCATATAACCGCCTTGATCCCATTTTGTTTCTGGATTTTTTAGGATACCATTTTCATCCAATATACATTTTAATGAAATTTCTTGATCAAGTATGGCAACAGCATGTGAAGCCACCCCATTTTCATCTAACCAGCCATAAATTATGGGTTGTGGGAGGGAATAACTGTCTTGCCAATCAGAGAGTTGCCCTTCAGCACTCCACTCACCCATACAAGATATAATAAGATTATTATCATTAATTATATTAGAATGCTCTTTGAATACTTGTTGCCAAGTTTTAGGATAGCTTTCTACTTTGAGATGAGGGTATTTTTTTCCTATTTCTAATTTTAATTCGTCAGATTTATATTTATTTGTTGAATTGATACCTAAAGCATGTCTACCTATATTTGAAGGAACTAAGATTTCAGGATCAATAAGAATTAAGTTACCAATACCAGACTGGGCAAGACGCATAGCAACCTGTGATCCTAATGAGCCACACCCCAAGATTAATACTTTTGCATTCTCAAGATACACTAAACTTCCATTTTGATCCCTACCATGTACCCATTGTGCATCAAGTCGTTGAACATCCTTATTCTTCAGCATTCCTCTTTTTCTTCGTAATAATAAGTTGATCCTTTGATTATATACTTTCTTTCTTCTGAAGCCATTGAGACTTTGTGCACTTAATTCTGTTGCAATAAGGCCTATCCCATTAGGTGACTGAGCACCTAATACAATTAATGCTTTTTCATTAAAAGGAATGTTTGAAAGAACTCTAATAATCTCATTTGAAGTATTACGTAATAGCTTTAAAAGGGCTCTTGGATTTTTAGGAAACGGTGGCGTTGGTGGCGTGCTCAGGAAACCAAAAACTCCAACTTTAATATCCGAAATATCAAAATAAATATTTTCATTTTTTAACCAAGATTCTATCTGTTCTATATTTTCTCCAACCAATTGATATTTTTTAGAGGTCCATATATAAGTTAAACGAGCGGTACGGTTATTAATATTTAATAGTGATTTAATCGCGATAGATTTATTCGAATGATCCCAGTAAGATAAAAATTCTTTACTAAATTCTTCTTTTATATAATTTTCATCATTTTGACATCGTTCTATTAACTCAATTGCGTTTAGAAGACATTGATGAATATTAGCTTCAATTTCAATTGTATTTAAAAGAGGTAAACACAAGAGTCCATTAGGTTCAACATGAGGCCATTTTAAGAAATTATCCGTATCTTTATATGCTATTCGGATAGGGGAGTAAGGAAAGTATTCATCTAATAAAATATGGAAATTGAATATTTGATTTGAGGTTTGCAAACTTATTGCCCACCCACAAATGAAAATCTTACCTGTGTAAGAAGAAAGTACTTTAGTTGCTAATGTCTTAACGACATTAGCATTAGCCTGTAACCATTTCCACAACAGCGTTTTGGATGAATCAAACGTACTTCCAGAACTTTGAAGCGATTTAAGCATATCTACGACCACTAGCTTTTTCTGTTTCTCTTGGTGTTACACCTGGTTCTGCACCGAAGAATCCTCCACTTTTCTTAGTACCTAATTGTGGCCCTGTTGAAGTAATTTCTATTGTTAGGACATCTTCTTTACATTCCTCAGCTACACATAGAAATTTTCCATTAACTCCATTTAAAATCTCCTCGTATTCTTCTTTTGCTCGAATACATGGAGGATCATTTTCATCATCTTGTATCGTTTTGCTACTTGCGATAATAAATGCTTGATTCTTAGCTTGTGCTAATGCTTGACGAGCATCTACATCTACCACTGCTTCACGTTTCTTTTCTGACCAACTATCATGCGATAAAGAATGCCATGAACAATGATGAGGAGAAAGTAATACATTGTACTCTAATCTTTCTTTTTTCAATGAGTTACGACGCCAAACTCGTTCCCAATTCTGTACTTCTGCGTCTCCTCCAACTAGAAATAAACCAGCTTCATTATTATCGTTTGCTTTTATGCTAAAACGAATAATAGTACTTGATCTATTTTTTCCAGTAAGTTCTTTAGCTTCTTCTTCATTAACTAAAAGAGGGGCAATTAACCAAGCAGTAAAGGTGTTATCAATAATTCCACAAATTTTTCTAATTTGATCATCTGTTTTAACTAAAATGTCCGAAATATCATTTGTTTTACCATCTTTATCTTCACCTAAAACTAGAATACGATCACCATCTTTAATTGAAGATTTATTAGTGGTTTGTTTGTAAAGATTAACTCTACGACGTGCTTCTTTCCACCAAGCATTTGCATCTTCACATAAACCAGTCTCACTAACCTCTTTCTTTCGACGGAAAATAATTGGGGATGACCACATTTCACGAATAATAATTTTTTCATTATCATCATTTTTCCAGTCATCTGGTTTGCCTAAATGGAAATGTCTTTCAACACCTCTACAGTGATCCTGATCAGGGTGAGTCAATAAAAATGCATCAACATATAGTCGACCTTCTGCATCTCTCTGAAGCTTTTCTTTTAATAAAGTTGCGACATCTACAATGTCTTCTTGATTTTCATCATCTGCAGATTTTCGAATGTTTACGTCAATGAGTATAGTCCGCCCACTTTCAAGTGTTACTAATACCATATCCCCGTTATCGACAGGGAAGAAGTCAATTTTAGCTGTCATGAGTTAAGTCACATTACTTAATTAATATTTAGTTTGTTTCACAAGTTTCAATAAATTTTATTTCTTGCTTAAAAAATGATTTGGAGGTTTTTATTTTTATTTCAAGGCCTTAATTGAAAATATAAATTTAAATATTATTAATTAAATTTAATCATTGTTATTAATTTTTTTAAATATATAGGTGGGCTTGTTTTGATTTAATTTATAGGAATTCTTATTAAGGGGGTATAAATGGCCATATTTTAATAACCTCTAAACCAATTTTTATATAAATTTGTATTAACTTAAAATCTTAATTGATCACGATAGTTGGCTCAAGCCTGCATCATTTCAATACGTTTATTTAAGTGTTTGGTACGATTGTAGAATTTTCTGTGCATATCTCTGACGTGATGAGCTAGTTGCTACTCAATCTACGCCATAGGGTATTGAAATAGTCCAAGCTAATGCTTTGAAATTATGTCCGCATGCTTATTTTATGTATAGCCTTAGCGATGTAATGCCTGATTAACTGTATTCTCTGACATTGGGCGTTATCATGAGGTGAGGGAGAGGAAACATCTTGATGAAGAGCTACGAGCCAAAGTATCAAATCAAAACCAAAAGCTAAGAATTATTCTTGTCCGCATGATCTTCAATAATCATGGGCTGAATATAAAGGCAAATTGCAATTTTATTTGACTGTCAAATAGATCGACTATTCCCCTTAGGAAACATAAAAACCAGCTAACAACTTGGACATAACGAAGTTGAGCAACACACTGATTTAACAGTAGATATTATTTCATCAAATCCTGAATATCTAGGTTCTAGAAGTAATTTTATAATATTAAAAGAAATATGTGATCTAAAAGCTACAAACCCTAAAATTCAAGAAATATTAGATAGAACATATTGATCAGTTTATTCAAGGACTTTAGAGTAAGTGAAACAAGTGGATTTAAATATTATTAATTTGTAATATCTTTTATATTTCCTTTCAAACAACTGTCTGAATAGTTGAATAGCCATCAATTTTCTCAGCATAAATATGGTTAACGTTGTTTTAAATTTCTTTTATAGTCACAATTTGGATAACGGTTACAAGCCATAAAGTCACCATATGGCCCTGTTCTTTTCCACATACGTCCCTGATTACATTTCGGGCATCGCCATTTTTCTGGAATATCATGGTTAATGGACGTATTTTCATCTTGAGGTATATGAATAAATTCCTTGATGCTTGAGTCTTTGGTAATTTCCTCTAGGAATACTGAATTACGTTCACCAATAAGAAAGACTTTCTCTTTTGCCCGAGTCAATGCAACATAGAACAGACGGCGTTCTTCAGCATAGGCATGTGTTTCTGGTTGTGGCAAGACTAAGTTGATAAGAGGGTCATCTTCTTTTTCAGAAGGGAATGCACTACTGCCAGTATTTAAACCTAAAAGAATCACATAGTCTGCCTGTAGGCCTTTGGATGAGTGGATGGTTTTAAACTCAATGCTGCAATTTCTAAGAAAGGGTTGAATACTGTCTAGATTTGGTTTGTGATGTCTGTAGCGACCTAAAATATAAATGGATTTCTTTTTCCCTGAACCTGAATTGGCATTATTAATTTCCATAATGGTTTTCATCAGGTACTCATTAATTTCCTGAGTCTTAGTTAAAAAGCTTATCTCAACCACTTTACTAATGGTCTTATCAACAGCATTGACGACTTTTTGAAGCTGGGACTTATTTTTTTGGATAAAGCCACTGGCGACATTCGCAATGCCCTGATTGGAACGGAATGTCTGGGTAAGCTGTGTCTGCTTGGTATAGCCAAAGACCTTTTCAAATTGAGTAAAAATACTGATGTCTGAGCCTGCAAAGCGGTATATGGCTTGCCAGTCGTCCCCAACACAAAAAAGTTTAGCTTCAGGCATCTGATTCAGTAAGGATAAAATGAGTCTGGCCCTAGCTTGTGAAGTATCTTGAAACTCATCCACGATAATAAGCTTGAAAGGGCTTTTATATCTATTTTCATTGATTAATTGGGCAGACTCAATCAGCAGGTCATCAAAGTCATGTTCTTTACTGGTTTTTAATAATTGATCATAGCGCTGGTAAACCTTAGAAAATAGCTGTAAAAAAAGACTCTCTCGTTGGCTAAGTGATGGTTTGGCTAATAGACTAGCAATATTTGCTTGATTAGATTTGTAATGACTTAAAAAACTGACATAAAGTTCATTAGTATCATATTCATAGATGGACTGTGCTTTAACGTTGATCTCGGCAAGACTACGCGGCTTAAAAATTTGTCCTCTTGATTTAAGCTCTTTTTCCAACTTCTGAAAGATGGAACCTGTAATAAACTCATGAAAGGTGGTAGTAATTAAATCCGACTTATATTGTTGATGGATTCCTGATTTCCATTTCATGTCTTCCAGATACTTTTGCCCAAAATGCGCAGGCGGTTTGCCATGCTGGTCTACAGCATAGTGTTCTAGATATAGGTTGATTTCAGGTAGGTAAAAGTCAGGCTTGTATTGGCGGTGGTGTTCATTCGCTGTGTCATGCTCGTAGTTTCTTTCGTACTGATAGGGAACCCCCTGACTGTATAACCAGTTTGCTATCGCTTTTTCACCATGTGATTTAACGATTTCTCCCTGATAAGTTTCAAAACCATCCTTGAACCTGTCAAATGAACGTCTGCGAGCCTTTTCCCATTCACTTTGAGTTTTAAATGCAAATGGTGATAAGGGAGGTCTTAGGTAGGCCGTTTTAAATAAAAGATATTTTGCCTGAAAGTCTGGATCTGTTTCGATCAGTTGTTGAATAATCTTATTCAACAGGGACTGCGGTTTTCCTGCATCATTGGAAACAGAGGGGCTTTTTCCAGTGGCCTTACCAATCACCTTTACGCCAAACTTATGGAAATTAAGTGCTTCAACACGAGTATTAAACTGGGCGAGAATGTCTTTTAATCGAAAGTTAATACGTTCACTGAGTTCCTCACCTGCATTTTTATTAAATGCGAGAACCAGAATCTCTTCAGGTTTGTAGAGTCCAGTTAAGAGGGCATAGCCCACCTTTCCAACAATCGTGGATGTTTTGCCTGAACCAGCCGCAGCAACCAATAGGTTACGGTCTTCAAAGATAATTGAGGAAATACGCTGTTCATCGGTTAGAGGCGTACTCTCTACCTGATCAAAGAACTGCTTAAATACCTTTAACTCACTTTCAACAAAACGCTTATTCTTTGCATCGATGGCATAGTTTGCTTCAACTGGCAATTCAATAAACTGTCGCAATTGCTCAAACAGGTTCTGTAGAGGCGGTTCAAATGCAAAAGAACTATCCCTTTGAATCAGGCTGTTAAATTGTTCAATAGAGACTTTTGATCTTTGTGATAAATCTGACCTAAACAGCTTGCTGAGGCGATGGGAGAGGTAAATGTTTTGCTGGATAAATTTGTGATATTCCAGTAAGTACGGTTTTAAGGTTTCTTTGATCTTTTCAGCGTTTCTTTTATTTCTCAGGAATTCCGCGTCATTACGGATTTCAGCTTGAAACTGTTCAGCCTGTGTATTGAACATACCCTTGAACTGAAAGTTTTGATCAATGGTCTTGAGCATTAAAGATGACCATATCCAGCCTTTCTGGATATGCGTTTCCAGTACCTGTTCAGGATTGAGCTTTACGGTTCTGGTATCCAGTTCAAGTACCAGCTCAGGAAATGTATAGCTGAGTCGCCATTTGCTGGAACCTGCAAAAATGAAACTGAGTAAACTTGGTCGGATATTCATATTGCCCTAAAATGTTTTTTTAATAATTGAAGATTTATAAGTGGTTATAAAGTTTACAGAAATTTTAGCTAATTGTTTTTATTTCTTTCACAACTACTCCTTGAATGTTTCATTTAATGCTTGCTGTACAGCATCCACGCGTGACTTACATGCCTTGTAAGCAGTCATTGACTCTTCCACAATCTTCATTAGGTTGTCGATGTCTGGTTCTTCCTGAGATTCCAGTAGGGCAGCATTCTTTTTTAACAGTTCATAACCCTCTTTAAAGCTTAACTCATTTTTACTCATGATTTATTACCTCACTTACACTGGCATGAATATAGCCATCCTGCATCTCAATTGAAACAGTTGAACCGACCTGTTGTACAGAGCGAATAGCTTTATTTTGACTCCGTACAATAGCATAGCCCTTAGCAAGCACATTCTTTGGATTCTGCAATAAAGTTTCACGCACTAAGGACTCAATCTGAGTGGAGGCAAGCTTAAGCTGCTGCTGGGAAAAATATTGTGTTGTTGACTTAACCAAATCAAGATTTCTATTAGCTGTATTAATCTGATTCTGGGCATGAGTCTTGATGGTATTCATCAACTGATCATTTTGGCCCTGATATGCTGTGATTTGATGCTGTGACAGCAGTTTGATAGTTTGCAGGTAACCCATCACATCCTGAGAACGTTCTGAAATCACATTGCGAATACCTGTAATCACTTTACTTGGTGTATCAAAAGAACGATGGGCGATTTCATCCAGAATGGTTCGATCTTTTTCATGACCTATGCCCACCCAAATCGGCACTTTTCGTTTGCAGAGCAGGGCGGCAAGATCATAGTCATTTAAATAAGCTAAATCATTTACGGCACCACCACCACGAATGATCACAATGAGGTCAGGTGGAATAGCATAATCTTTAGCCCACTGGCGAAGTCCTGAACTTAAAGACTCCATAATGCTGTTTGCCGCAGTATTACCCTGAAATGTGGCTGTACAGTAAACAAAGTGGCAAACACCAGCTTTATTTAAGGCATCAGCATCTTTCCTAAAGTCACCCAATCCAGCAGCATTTTCTGGTGCAATCACTAGAACATTTTCAATATCAAAAGGAGCAGAAAGTGACTTGTTCAGATTCACCAAACCCTCGGTGCTTAGGCGGGAAAGAATCTGTTGATAGCGTTTGGCGATATCACCCAGCGTAAAGCTGGAGTCGATGTCCTCAATGTTGACTGAAAAGCCATATTGGGGATCAAAACGGGCTTTAATCCTAATCAGTACGTTTAAGTCTTTTGAAAGCTCAATGCCACTTTCACGCTCAAACTTAAGTACAATTTTTACGGCAGTGGATTTCCAGATCGTTGCTTTACAGCTTGCAATGACTTTATCTGTATCCTCTTCCTTTTCAGCCAACTCAAGGTAGTAGTGTCCGCCCTTGATACTAAGGTTTCGTATCTCAGCTTTTACCCAAACAGGTTCATCAAATGACAGGCGAATGATTTCCTGTACGGTTGATAAATAGTCACTTAGGGAAAATTGAGGTTCAGACATTATATAAGTCAAAAGAGCTGATGGTTTTATAGTATCAAAGTGAAAAGAACTTGAATATTGTGCTAAGAGGTTTTTAAAGAGATGAATCCAAATCAGAGTAGTAAAGCATTCCGATGATTTGACTCATGTTCAGGATATACAGAAAGGCTTGTAGCAGTCGGTGCAGGCTTTGAATTGATAGTAGCTAAATACATGAGCAAAGTTATAATTCAGATTTAAGCGACACTCAATGTCTCTAAATCTTAACTAGGAAGACTTTTTATTTAATTTAATGGTAGTGTTGGGTAATCCAATCATAGCGAGCTAAATACAATGAAAAGGGATTGGGATGTAATTCGTAGTCTGCTTATAGAGATAGAAGCGTTAACTTATTCAGATAGCTTTGATATCGATACTCATGCAATTGATAATCCGCAAGAAAAAATAAGATTAGAAATGGCAGACTTGTTACTCGCTAAAGGATTCTTTACTGGAGAACGGGTACCATATCTTGATGGTGGATTAGGTCTATATAGCTTACAGCTTACTTGGGATGGACATGAATTATTAGATACGCTTAGGGATCAGAATGTTTGGAATCGTATTAAAGAGATTTCTAAAGAAAAAGGTGTAGATATAACTTTTGAGTCTATTAAGGTCATGCTTGGTTTGGCTTTAACGAGTTTGTTAACTTAGAGCATTTTTAGCAAACAGATATATGGATTTTTGTATATATTAAAATTCGTATATAAAGGTGTTGTAAAATCTCAAAAGAGCTTAATTTGATGACAACTTCATCAAAAGGTGGAGCTAGTTTTTCTATATTGTTTTTTCATCAAGTTACTTAAAGCGTTAGGCCAGCGTTTCTTTATTTCGGATTTGCTTACTTAACAGGGTAAGCATAATCTACGGATAACGTATCGCGTTTGACTGATGAGTTGAATGTGACATTCGGTTCAGATTTTAGTGTAGCTGAACAATTGTTCTTTGATCTGGTTGACCTAGCCGCTATCGAAAATGAAGAAATTGTGTGTGAGGAGTAAATGCAAACTCTTTATATCGCTTCATTGAGTACTTATCTGGAGAGTTAATAGACTTGTTTCTTACCTGAATTGTAGGGAATGAGGAAACCTGTGATAAGGTCATGAGTATGGAAAAATTGCGTAAAAAGTTGCTAAGTGATTAGCGAAGCAAATTTATACACGGACGGAAAAAAGAAGGCTTTAAAATATTTCTAATAAAAATTTCACGTCAAATTGTACCGTTCTGTTGTGAGTATTTATAGACAGAATTGCACAGTTAATTTATGTTAGCATAAGACAAGGTCAAATGGGCATATAGAGGAGGGAATGTAATGTCAATGCGTATCGACACTAACACATTGAATTATTATGTTCAAAATGCCCAAATTTCTTTGAGTGTTTTAAGAGCGAAAATTAATAATTTAGATCAGTTTTTAAGTGGAGAAAAACAGCCAACTTTTAATCAGTTATCTGAAATAGCAAAAAAAATTAATGTTCCAACAGGTCTCTTATTACTGAATAAAACTCTTGATATTGACATCAAGCGATTGGACTTCAGGACACTAGAGTCAGATTCAATAGATGAAGCAAGTGAAGAGTTAAGAGATACCATTGCGGAAATGGAAGTCAAACAAGAATTTTTGAAGAATGAAATTACTGAAAATTTAGATTTTGTTGGTCAATTTTCTATTGATTCCAATTTCTTGGAGGTAGCTAAAAAAATACGTGATAAGCTAGAAATTCCTTTGTTTTTTCAGAATCAAGCTGATAATCCATTAAATTATCTACGTGATAAGATTAATGGTATAGGCGTATTTATTTTTTTTAATGGTAAAGTGAAAGACAATACATATCGTCCTCTTAGTGTGAAAGAGTTTCGAGGTTTTGTATTGCTTGACCATAAAGCACCTATAATTTTTATTAATCAAAAAGATACTAAGAATGGTCAGCTTTTTACATTAGTACATGAGTTAGTACATATTTTTGTAGGTACTGAAGAAATATTTAATATTGTTGATACTGGTGATTATCGATTTGATCGAACTGAAGCATTCATAAATAAAGTAACGGCAGAAATTTTAGTTCCTCAAGAGATTTTTTTGCAGCTCGATTCAACTGATAGTAATTTTTTAGCTAAAAAATTTAAAGTTAGTGAGTTTGTAATCGTTAGAAGATTATTGGATTTAAATAAAATAACCCGTCAAGAATATCAAAATCGCATTATTGAGCTTGAAAAGAACATTAAATATCTCTTACCCAGTGATTCTTCTGGCGGGAGTTATACGAATAATATTAGATTTAGAATTGATAATAAATTTTTCAAATATGTTATGAATGCTGTTAATCATGATCGTATTTCATATACGGATGCATTTAATATTGTAGGTGTTGGATTCAAAGGATATAAAATTTTGATGAATAGAGGTGGCAATGACTAAGTATCTATTGGACACTAATATTTATATCAATTTTTATGAAAGATATTATCTATTTGATTTTTTTCCAAGTTTTTGGCAGAAAATAAAACTAATCATCAATTCACAAGTAGTACTTCCTGATATTGTTGTTAATGAACATTATCAAGATGAAACTTTTAAAAAGTGGCTTGATGAAAACTTTATAGGAGCTTCTTGTAAATACAAGGATTATGCTGATTTATGGGGTGAGGTTATACAGCATATTGCAACACATGAATGTTATAGTGACAAGGCTTTAACCAATGATAAAAGTTGGGCACGTGAAAAAATAGCAGATGGATGGTTAGTCGCAATTGCAAAAAAAGATAATTTAGTGATTGTAACAAGTGAAACAAAAAATATTAATTTAAACAGAAATCAACCTACACAAAATCCTAAAGTTCCTGATATTGCTAATGATCTTGGTGTTCGCTGTATAGATATGAACACTTTTTTTCAAGAGATTGGTTTAAAAATTTAGAGATAATTTATTTATAAATAGTCAAATTAATATGCTGTTTTTAAAATAGTGTGGCTTTGTTGCACAAATCTATTCTTTAAGGTTTCTTCAGCAATATAATTTCCAGATGAAGAAGCTTGTTCCTAAAATCTACCGTACAACCAATTGGTCCTCGTATAACCAAGCTTTAATCAAGCGAGGAAATATTTCAATCTGGTTTGATCCCAAGACCCAATGGTATGCACAGCCACAAGGCAAGCATGGACAAAATCAAACTTATTCCGATACAGCGATTCAATGCTGTTTAATGATCAAATCTCTATTCCGTCTTTCTTTACATATGGTCACTGGCTTTGCTCAAAGCCTGATTAAACTCTGTGGTTTGAATTGGACAGCATCAGATTACTCCACCCTCTGTAGACGACAAAAGCATATTGATATTGCGATAAGCTATCAAAAAAGTCGTGATGGGTTAGACCTACTCGTCGACTC
The DNA here is from genome assembly GCF_000413855.1 of Acinetobacter gyllenbergii CIP 110306 = MTCC 11365. Classification (GTDB taxonomy): domain Bacteria; phylum Pseudomonadota; class Gammaproteobacteria; order Pseudomonadales; family Moraxellaceae; genus Acinetobacter; species Acinetobacter gyllenbergii. The sequence continues at coordinate 73,813 of NZ_ATGG01000009.1, forward strand.
TACGGGGTTAAAATTTTTAGGTGAAGGCGAATGGAAGCATAAGAAACATCAGCCCGAATATCGTCGCCAATGGCGTATACTGCCTATTGGTATAGATGCTAAGACCCTTCAAATACGAGCAGTTCAGCTTACAACAAGTAATATCGATGAACAGATTGATTCAGTCTATACAGACGGGGCTTATGACACAAAACAATGCCGTCTGGTCATTGCAGATAGGAAAGCGTATGCAGTGAATCCACCTAGAAAAATGCAAAGCCTTGGAAATATAATAAAGTTCATTCGCGAGAGCGAAATGAATTACTTCGAACAGTTAAACGTTTCGGCAGGACACTATGGAAACAATGGTCAGGCTATCATCACCGAAGTTTAGTGGAAACAAAGATGCCTTGCATCAAATTATTTAGCGATAAACTCAGTGCTAGGAACTTTCAAAGCCAAGTCAATGAGGTACATGCAGGTATAGCCATTTTAAATAAATTTACAGAATTAGGCCAACCTCACACTCGAGTTGTGCCTTGAATTTGATAGGTTAGGGGGAAACCAGTCTATGAAATGTTTGTGCAACAAAGCAAGCTAAATATAGAATGTTTCGCCCATCTCCCTCAGCAATAGCAAGCGTATTACCATATATACGATAATTTTCACTAGCCTATTGTATAAATTTATTTGGTTCAGAACCATATAAGTGTATTGATTCACCATATCTTTGATCCCAAATATTTCTCATTGTAAAGACTCCTGCGTTCAAACATTCATGTTGTAAATTTTAACTCTTAAGAAATAGATAAATGTCATAATAAATTAATTGGTACTTTTAAATAGGTTTTTCCTTTTTCATCCCTAGGTGGCATTTGACCTGCACGAATATTGACCTGTACTGATGGTAGAATTAACCGCGGCATTGCGAGAGTTGCATCTCTTGCTAGCCTTTTTTCGATAAATTTTTCTCGTGTAGTATTCTTACTAATGTGAATATTATTTTGTTTTTGATCAGCTACAGTTGTTAAGTATGTATGCGAGCGATGGTCGGGTGGATAATCATGGCAAATATATATTTCTGTATCATTATTTAAGCGCAATATTTTTTTATTGAATCATAGAGTTGTCCAGCATCACCACCTGGGAAATCACATCGTGCTGTTCCGATATCTGGCATAAACAAAGTGTCACCGACGAAAGCTGCTCGCTCATTGATAATGTAAGCGATATCAGCGGGTGTATGCCCTGGTGTGTGCAAAATACGAATCTCCATTGAACCAATTTTCAAAATTTCATTTTCTTGGAATAAATGATCAAACTGGTTACCATTTGGTAAAAACTCTTTTTCAAGGTTGAATATATCTTTAAAAATTGCTTGAACTTCTTGAATATGAGCTCCTATACCGATTTTTGAATTTAGAGTATCTTTAAAAAAAGGTGCTGCTGATAAATGATCTGCGTGTGCATGAGTTTCTAATATCCACTCAACCTGAATATTCTCAAATTTCACAAAATCAAGAATTTTCTGAGCGCTAGTGGTTGAAGTCCGCCCTGACTTATAGTCAAAGTCAAGTACGGGATCAATGATGACCCCGACATAGTTCACAGCATCAAATACAACATAACTGAAAGTTTCACTATCATGATCTAAGAATGCTTTGACATTAAAAGATTTATTCATGTTTTATCCTCGATGTAGTTTGGGGCTGTGAACTGAAAAACTGATAAACTAAAGTGATTTAGTGCTGTAATACCAGTCTACATAATTATAACCTTCTGATTTGCGTGCTTCTGCTGCTTCCATAGTAGCTGGTGGTGGAACAATGACTTCTTGTCCAGGTTGCCAGTTTTCAGGAGTAGCTACTTTATTATTGTCAGAAGTTTGAAGTGCTTTTAGTACACGTAAGAACTCGTCAATGCTTCGCCCATTACTCATAGGGTAGTAAACCATCGCACGCATAATTCCTTCAGGATCAATAATAAAAGTTGCACGTACAGCGGCTGTGTCGCTTGCTCCTGGTTGTATCATGCCATATGCTTTTGCAACATCCATAGAAAGGTCTGCAATTATAGGAAATTCAATTTTGACACCAAAATTTTCTTCAATACTACGGGCCCAAGCTATGTGAGCGTGAACACTGTCAATTGAAAGACCTAATAATTCACAATTTAGTTCTTTAAATTGTTCAGCACGTGTAGCAAATCCCATAAATTCAGTAGTACAAACTGGGGTGAAATCTGCTGGATGTGAAAATAAAATCAACCATTTCCCTTTGTAGTCTTCAAGGCTTTTCATACCGTAAGTGGTTTTAGCATTAAAGTTTGGAGCTGGTTTATTTAATTGTGGGAACATTACAGTTTCATTTGTATTAGACATGATAGTCTCCTTTGATGATGGAATAACAACAATTAATTAATAGGAAGATTTTCATTCAACCAAGTTTGTATACCTCCTTGGACTGAAAATAATTTTGTAAATCCCATTTTTTGTAGACTTAAAGTTGCTAGGGCAGAGCGTCCTCCAGTCTTACAAATAATATAAATATCCTTTTGAGAAAGTTCCTTTAACGAAATGTCCTCATCACAGTGATGATTGACAAGAGGATGTTGAGCAATTTTCATTTCAAGTAGACCTCTTGGAAAATTGACTGATCTATCTATTGAGGCTTCTTGATATTCTTCCGGTTCACGAACATCTATAAGAATTAAGTCATTGTTTGTAGTCCAAATTTTATGAAAATCTTTAACACTAATTTCTTGAATGTGCTGTTTTGCATCTAGGATTAATTGATCGGCTGTTTTCATTTTTTTACCACTTAATGGAATATGTTTTTATAATATATATTTTTTAAATATATTATATAGAGTGTTGATTGTAATTTTTTTTATTTTAATCGTTTTTTTAGATAAGTTTTGATTTAATCATTAGCTCTGAAAAATAAGACTTTGTTTCATTTACGTTGGAAATTATGAGAACAAGACTGGTTAAATGGTATATATAATTTAATAGGTTAGCCTTAAAGTGAATGCAAAACATTTGAATTTTAGCGAAAAAATTTTAAGCAGTAATTAAAATTTTTTACACAATATTATTGACTATGGTTAGTAAATACAAAGTTTAACCTAACAAACAATGTTAAGAAGAGCCATCATCATACCTTATGTAGCGTTGATTAATTTTTATACAAAGAAAGTTGCTCTTTACTTTATAAAACCAGGTTGGAATCATGTTTCATGTTTCATGTTTCATGTTTCATGTTTCATGTTTTAATTGAAACGTGAATTTGAAACAAAAATCTAAATTCAGAAAAAATTCAGTTGTAATATATAAAATAACTTATTGTTTTAAAATATTTTTATAATTTTAAACTTTATTGGCATTCTCTTTGCTGTGTCCTATACATGTTGCATTTTTTAACTTCTCATATGGGTATTTAAATTTGTTAGTTGAGTACTCTTCTATTAATTTTTATCGGGAGTTCTTATGAATCTAGGACTAACCGCCTTAGAATTGGCTCGAATCCAATTCGCCTTCACTGTATCTTTTCATATCATTTTTCCAGCCATATCGATTGGCTTAGCCAGTTTCTTAGCCGTCTTAGAATGGCGATGGCTAAAAACCAATGATCCTATTTATAAAGATCTATTTAAATACTGGGTCAAAATCTTTGCCGTCGCTTTTGGAATGGGCGTGGTGTCTGGTGTAGTCATGAGTTACCAGTTTGGCACAAACTGGAGTGAGTTTTCCCGATTCGCAGGTGGTGTAACTGGCCCCTTATTAGCATATGAGGTGCTCAGTGCTTTCTTCTTAGAGGCTGGCTTTCTTGGCATCATGTTATTTGGTTGGGGACGTGTCGGCAAAAAAGCACATTTCTTTGCCACCCTGATGGTCGCAGTCGGAACATGTATTTCTATGTTCTGGATTCTGTCATCAAATAGTTGGATGCAAACACCTCAAGGTTTCACCATCGAAAATGGCATTGTTGTTCCGCAAGATTGGTTTGCAATCGTCTTTAATCCATCATTTCCTTATCGCTTAGCACACATGGCAATTGCAGCCTTTATGGTTGCCGCACTCCTTGTTGCTTCAACAGCCGCTTGGCATTTGCTAAAAGGTCGACGTGATGAATTGGTCAAGAAATCATTTTCAATGGCTCTGTGGTTGATTCTGATTTTAGCACCACTACAGGTTTTCGTGGGTGATGCGCATGGTCTTAATACGCTAAAACACCAACCTGCCAAGCTTGCAGCAATGGAAGGTCATTGGGAAACCAATTACGACGAGGGAATGCCACTCTATCTATTTGGCATACCAGACATGCAGGAAGAACGTACCAAATATGCAATTGCAATTCCCAACTTGGGCAGTTTAATCCTAACCCATTCTATGGATGGTACGGTTAAAGGATTAAAAGATTTTGCGCCTGAAGATCGTCCTAACTCTACAATCGTTTTTTGGAGTTTCCGCATTATGGTCGGCTTAGGCATGCTGATGCTTTTGCTTGCAGCGATGGGTTTATGGCTCAGAAAAACAGGTAAGTTTTATGAAAACAAATGGTTTCATCGTTTCGCTTTGATTATGGGACCATCAGGATTTATTGCATTACTTGCAGGTTGGTTTACTACAGAAGTAGGTCGTCAGCCGTGGGTGGTTTACGGTGTCATGCGAACTAAAGATGCCTTATCACCGGTTTCGGCTGAACAAGTAGGTTTAACGCTGATTATTTTTGTAGTGGTGTACTGCATTGTATTTGGTGTGGGCATTTATTACATGCTGAAACTGATGCATAAAGGTCCAGAGTTTATTGATAGCAAAGCTGAACAAGTGGGTGGTGTCGGTCATTTTAAAACACCAATGCGTCCGTTAAGTGCAGCTGATGAAAAAATTGATGATCGTGATCAAGGAGCTTCATCATGATTGATTTATCTCTGATTTGGATTGTAATCATTGCCATTGGTGTTTTTATCTATATTGTACTTGATGGTTTTGACTTAGGTATCGGGATTCTTTTTCCGTTTATCAAAGATCAGCAAGAACGCGATGTCATGATGAATACTGTTGCTCCTGTTTGGGATGGCAACGAAACATGGATGGTTTTGGGTGGTGCAGGTTTATTTGCAGCTTTTCCAATGGTTTATGCAGCAGTTCTATCTGCTTTTTATATGCCTATCATTTTGATGGTCATTGCGCTGATATTCCGTGGTGTCGCTTTTGAGTTTCGTTTTAAAGCAAATCGTACGAAGCATTTGTGGGATGCTGCTTTTATTGGTGGATCTGTACTTTCTAGCTTTTTGCAAGGTGTCATCTTAGGTGCTTATATTCAAGGGATTCATATTGTTGATGGACGATATGCAGGCGGTGGCTTAGATTGGCTAACGCCATTCTCTCTTTTCACTGGGGTCGGTGTTGTCGTTGTGTACGCTGCACTTGGTTGTGGATGGTTGATTATGAAAACAGATGATCGACTACAAATCAGCATGTACAACCTGATGCCAAAATTGATTATCGGGCTATTGCTTATCTTTGCATCGGTCAGTATTTACACCCCATTAGCGCATCCAATGATAGCTGAACGTTGGTTTACGCAACCTCAAATTTTATATTTCAGCCCTGTACCGATTTTAGTTTTAGTCTTTACTTATTTAACGATTAAAGCATGTCAAAAACGACAAGAATCAATGCCATTTTTATACACCTTGGCGTTGGTATTCTTGGCATATACAGGTTTTTTAATCAGTATTTTTCCTTATATTATTCCACCTTCTGTCACCATTTGGGATGCAGCCGCACCAGCCAATAGTCAATTATTCGCGCTTATTGGTGCACTTATTTTGATTCCGATTATTATCATTTACACCATCATGGCGTATTGGGTATTCAGAGATAAAGTTCGGATTGGTGATGAAGGTTATCACTAGGAGTTACGGATATGAAATTATCACAAACACAATGGTTTATCTTGCTGTGGTTAGGTGGTTTCTTCGGGCTACTACTGATCGCAATGCTGTTTAGGCTTTTACTCAAACTTGCATATTAATTGCTAAGGAGAATCACAAAGTGTATTTTTGTGATTCTCTTTGTTTGAAATCTTTACTTTTAAACCTTGCGGTAGATTTTGTAAAAACTGTATTGAAAATCCATATTTATCTAATAGTAATTTGACTAAAGATAAGCCTAGACCATGACCAATATTTTGTGAAGATTTTCGCCAAAACCGTTGTGTCAGTAAACCAAGTTCAGCATCAGTCAAACCAAAACCTGAATCTGTAATCATTAAATCCCCTTTATCCATATACACTTGAATCGAGTCTGTAGATTGTGCATGTAAGTAAGCATTCTCAATCAGGTTTTTAAGTACAATTGCTAAAGTAGGATGAGGTAATCCGATAGTGGAGAGATTTTTCCAATCGATATCAAGATGTTCTTGTATGTCATTGTATTTCTGCCCAAGTTCAAAAATGACCTGTTGCAAAGTTTGGGAAACTTCTGTGGATTCCATCGAAACATGCTCTGGTTGTATTTCAGTTTTGCTCAGTAATAGCAGTTGTTCAAGTAATTGCTCATAACGCTGAATACTTGCTTCTGCCTGTTGGAGATTGAAATCAATTTTGCTTTGTGTTTGTCCAGACTTGTTCAGCATAAGCTGACTTAGTTGAACATTGGTCTTAATTGCGGTGAGTGGACTGCGTAACTCATGAGCAGCAAAGGCACTAAAGCTTTTTTCATTTTCCAGACTTTGGTGCAGATTCTGAATAAGTTCCAGTAAACCATCGACAAAGGGTTGAATTTCTTTGGGAATATTCTGTGTTTTTAATTCTATTAAATAGGTGGCCGCATCTGATAAATTCTGTTTTTTATGACCTAGGTGTTGTGCAATTTGGTCTAAAGGTTGAAACTCAACCCGAATAATCCATAGAATTAAAAAAATACATAAAATCAAAGTAATGATTAAAGGGATTAATACTGATTGTAAAATCTGTTTGAGTAATGAATAACGTAATTGTAATTTCTCCGCTGCAACAACCTGTATTTGTCCTTTTTGCAAGACATAGCTACGCCATTCCACCCCATTTTCCGACCATGTACTTAACCCTATTTTTCGTGTGCTTAGACTTTCAGGTGAACCCAATGTCTTGGCAATCACCTGATGGTTGGCTGAGATATTGGAACTAAATAATGACACCTGACAGGCAATCAAATTTGGGGTGCTATGGTCTTGTTGTACTGCATTAACAGTATTGGCAATCTCATCTACTGGGAGTTGCTGAATTAAACGGGCAACCATGTGGGCAGACGCAGAAAGGCGTTCATCCAATGTATCTTGCAGGCGTTTTTCCAGTTCAAAATAAAGCCAGCAAAATACCAGTGACCACAAGATAACAAAGACTGCTAAAATGGTGGAAACCAGGCGCCATTTTAAACTATAACTTTTCATGTACTTTGCTCTGGTACTTTAAGCATATAACCTACACCCCGAATGGTCTGAATTATATCAGGATGAATCTTTTGTCTAAGGTGATGGATATGTACATTCAGTGCATTGCTTTCAATACTGTCCTGATAGCCATAAATTTTATCAAATAGTTGTTCTGTTTTTAACACTTGATTGGGATAAAGCATAAAGGCTTCTAGCAAACTGTATTCCCGTCTGGAGAGCGTAAGAAGTTGTCCTTGATAATGTGCCTGTTGAGTGTCCTGATGAATCTCTAATTCGCCCATATGCAATATATTTGAGGAATATCCACGATTCCGCCTAGCCAAAGCATGAACTCTTGCAATCAGTTCATTTAGCTCAAACGGTTTGGTTAGGTAATCATCTGCACCTAAATTTAAGGCATCCACACATTGCTGGGTTTGATTACGTGCTGTGAGTACCAGAATAGGTACATGAATTTGATCTTTACGCCATGTATTTAATAGGTCAAGACCATCCTGATCAGGCAGACCCAAATCAAGTAAACATAGGTCTACTGCACTGTTACGAATGAAATAATCCGCAGCTTTGGCTGTATCAACATGCTCAACTGAAATATTCAGGTAATCGAGTGCAGCAACAATACTCTGGGCAATATAGGGGTCATCTTCAACAAGTACAACAAACATGGTATTTCCTCATCTAGCCTACCTATTTTACAAACAAAAACAGCCCTTAATGTTCTGTTAATTTTGCACCCTTGATAATGCTCTGAATGTTAAGTTTAGATAAGCTCGTATGTTGATGAAACCATTTATAGCGATTGCACTGGGTATGGCCACAGCATCGTTATATGCAAATCATGATTTTCTGCCACCAGGTCAAGCATTTAAATTTCAGGCAAGTTCTGTTTCTGACAAAACCGCCGAGTTAAAATGGGATATTGCTCCTCATTATTATTTATATCATGATCAGTTTAAGGTGAGTCTAGAGCAACAGAACTTAGCTTTAAATCTACCTAAAGGTCAGGAAAAAGATGATCCAACCTTTGGTGTAACCAATGTGCATCATAATCAGGTGCTGACGCAACTGGATGTAAAGCCAAATAGCCAATATACAGTCAGTTGGCAGGGCTGTTCAGAGGATGGCTTATGTTACCCCGTACAACGAACTACAATCACAACGGATGCTACAGGTCTACTTCCTCAACAGAATTCTGAGGCAAGACACTCTCATCTTGCAACTTTAGTCACTCAGGAAAATACGCCTGAGGTGAAGTCAGAATCTGAAAGTGAAACTAGCCAGCAATCTATTCAACCAGCGCAAGAGAAAATCAGTCCAGAACCCTCTTTAAATGTACAGCAAGATAGTACAGATAGTCCTCATCAAGACAAGCGACAAGATCAGGTCAAAGCTCAGCCACAAACGGCATCATTGAGTGATGACTGGAATAATGACCAATTCTTTTTAAACCTTTTGTCCAGTCAAAGTGTTGTTTTTAACATTATCCTGTTTCTAGGGTTAGGCATTCTGCTTGCCTTTTTACCTTGTTCATTACCTCTGATTCCAATTCTTTCAGGCATTTTGGTGCAGCGTAAAAAGGGTTATAAAGCCGCCATTATCGCATTGACCTTTGTCCTGAGTATGGCATTGGTTTATGGGGTGATGGGGATTGTGGTTTCACAAATTGGTTACGGTATTCAGCGCTGGTTTCAAAATCCTGTATTCATTGGCATATTTGCCCTGATGTTTATTGTATTTGCGTTGAACTTATTCGGTTTATATCAACTGTCCTTACCACAAGGTCTTTTACAGCGTTTAGATCAGATACAACAACGCCAAAAAGGGGGAACACTGTTGGGTGCTGGCATCATGGGAGCAGTTTCAGCCCTGATCGTTGGCCCTTGTATGAGTGCACCATTGGCAGGGGCTTTGCTCTATGTCTCTCATCTGGAACATAGCCTGCTTGGTGGTTTCTACCTGTTCTTGCTGGGTTTGGGGATTGGGATACCGCTATTTATTGCCAGTGTCTTTGGAGCTAAATATTTACCCAAGCCAGGTTTATGGATGGATCGGTTAAAGTATAGTTTTGGTTTTATCATGCTGGCAATGGCCGTCTATTTTGCTCGTCCTTTATTGCCTCTAACTTTGTACTATGTAGGACTTGCCTTAATTCTGATCGCAATGGCGGGATATTTACTGGCTATTTTGCGCCATATTGTTCACGTCCCTTATAAAGCTGCCGTTCTGGTCTTGGTCTGTATCTGTGCTGTGAGTGGGATCTGGCATGTGAATCAGGCGATTGCGAATGTGAATACCACTGAAAGCGAGACACTTCATTCATGGATTGTTGTTAAAAATCAGCAGGAACTGAATCAGGCATTAGCTACACATGCCAAAGATACTATTGTACTGGACGTTTACGCTGACTGGTGTGTTGCCTGCCAGCCGATTGAAAGAGAGCTTTTACCAAGAGCTGACGTTCAGGATGCATTAAAAAATGTAACCCGTATTAAACTGGATTTGACCCAGTATGAAGCTTCGCAAGACATCATTTTAAAACAATGGCAAATTCTTGGCCCACCAACGGTATTGTTTCTTGCACCTGACCAGAAAGAACAACGTGATCTTCGTCTCACAGGGACTTATACCGCATCACAATTAATTCAGAATATTCAAAAATTAAATGAGGAGAATCAACCTTGATTTCTTCCCAAGCACTACATCTAGGTATGTTCATGCTGCCGTGGTCATTATTGATATTACTGTCAGGACTTGTTGGCGTATGGTTCATTGGAAAATATTTTAAGCAACGTTATCAATGGGATGATTCAGCTTGGCAGTGCTATAAGGATTCTTTATGGACAGCAATATGGGTGGGCTTACTTGCCGCAAGAGTTGTATTTGTGCTGATTAATGCTGATCTGTATCTGGCTCATCCTGTTGATATTCTGAAAATTCAGGATAAAGGATTTAACCTTTATGCAGGCATCATTGCGGGTAGTGGCTGGTTTATCTGGAAAAATCACCTATTAAAAGTGCCTGTATTGGTCAGCAGTTTTCTATTGTTTATCACAATACAGTTTGTGGGAATCAATCTACTCAACCATTGGAATGCACAACAACACTATCCAGATTTAGCATTTAACGACCTTAAACTGCAACCACAATCTCTTACTCAATTTATGGGTAAACCTACTGTGGTGAATTTATGGGCGAGTTGGTGTCCGCCTTGCCATCGTGAAATGCCTGTGTTGTATCAGGCACAGCAAGATTATCCAGATGTTCAATTTGTCATGCTTAACCAAGGTGAAACACCTGAAGCGATTGTGTCCTATCTACATCGTTATCAATTGAATTTTAATAATGTCCTGTTTGATCCTTATGGGGAAATGCCTCAACACATGAATATGTATGGCTTACCCAGTACCTTGTTTTTTAATGCACAAGGACAACTTGTGGAACGTCATCTTGGTGAATTAAGCCAAGCCATGCTTAAGCAATACCTGCAAAAAATTACTCATCCATCAAATCAATAGAGGTGCAACTTGATGAACACTCATTTAAAGTTAATGTCTGGCTTAGTACTATCCCTGAGTGCTGCTCAGGCATTTGCCGCTGTACCGACCATTAAGCAGAAACTGGAAAAAGAGGGCTTTAGCTTTGTAAAACAGATCGAAGCCCCTGCACAAATGACGGGTTGGGCAGGACATATGCAACAGAACCCTGCAACAGTCTTTATCTCCAATGACCAGAAATATTACATTATTGGTGACTTACATAATGCCAAAGGAGATAACCTTACTGTTGATGCCCTAAATAAGCATGTTAAACAATCTGTATTGGATGATGTCTGGAAAAGTCTGGGTAAATCCGCTTATATTCAGGACGGTAATGTTAATGCACCCCGTATTATTTACGTGTTTTCAGATCCAAACTGTCCATACTGTCATATGTTCTGGGAAAAAGCCCGTCCTTATGTGAAATCAGGAAAAGTCCAGTTACGTCATATTCAAGTGGCAGTGATTCGCCCTGAAAGTAAAGGCCAAGCGGCAACTTTACTTGCTGCTGCAAATCCAGCCAAGGTTTTTGAAGAATTCAATGCGACCAAAGGGAAGCAGAAGTTAAAGGAGATGAAACCAATCCCAGCAAACATTGCTCAAAAAATTGAAAATAATGAGGAAATGATGACCAAGTATGGGTTTTATGCCACACCAGCCATGATCTGGAAAAATAGCAAAGGGCAAATGGAGACAGCCTCTGGACTACCAAAAGATTTGAAAGGGATTTTTGAATAACTTTATTGCACTTATTATAAACTATTATGTTTTCATATCTGAGGGCTTAGTCAACAACTAAATTTATATATGATTAAGCCCACATCTAAAATCATGTTACTTAAGGTTTTATTAACCTTTAGTTATGGTGGCTAATGGTATAACAGCAATAATATTGCTTACAAATGTCAGAGACAGTATATATGGGGGGGGTAGTTACTCATTCATTGGACTCCTGTAATTTTTGTAAAATGGCCTGACTTACATGACTTGACCATGCCGCAATCGTCATGGATGGTGGCGTACCTGTTGCTGCTGGTAGTGCACTACCATCGGTGATATAGAGGTTAGGATGTCCAAAAACTTCTCCGTGTCCATCCACTACGCCTTGTTCTTCGTTTATACCAACACATGCGCCACCTAAGGGGTGTACAGTCATGGGGACTTGAGGCAAAAACCATGCACGACGTTTCGATATGATTTTTAGTTGTCGGAGTGACTGGTAAAGACTTTTAAAAATAGGGCTTTTGCTTTGTTCAAATTGTAAAGATATATCGTGCTGCCCCCAACTTATGTTGCCATCAGCCGCATCTTGACCCATTCCCACCAAAATCAACCAATGTTTTAACTGGCGTTGTAGCATTGTAGGCAGTAATGGAATTTGCTGCAAAATATTCAAACCTGTCGCATATAAGAACGGCGCATCTGGTTGATGACCAACTTGAAAGCGTCCCATGCTCGGTGGTGACTGACGGAAATCTTGTGTATCTCGACCTGCACGCCACAATGCAAATACATCGCCATTACCGGAAAAGCCTTGACCAAGCGCGGATAACCCAGTCAGTCCACCTACCTGTCGTGAACGGAATAAAATACGCATGCTATTAATGACACCTGCGCCTAGTACCACAGTTTTGGTGACAAAAACTTTGTCTTGCTGTTTTTGGTGATCAACGCTATGCACATGATAATAGGCGCCAACGCGTCGTATCGTCAGGCACTCATGCTCAGCATAGACGGTTAATCCTTGGGATAATCGTGGCAATAACAGTTGCTCGTCTAGTCCAACTTTATGATTTGCAGCATCACCGAGCATACCGTGATTGCTGTATTCGCCTCTAAAACGAAAACCTAAAGCTGGCTGCTCACACTGTGTATTGAGTGATGGATACTCTGCCAGTGCTTGATCAATTTTATTGGGTGCAACAGTCATCTGCTCTAATGGCTGAGAGCCCATTTGTGCCAAAATCCAATTGTAATGTGGTGCCATTTGCTTGGCACTTAATCCAATTGCACGATTATCCCAATACTGTGGATCTGTTGGGCGCATATTCATAGACCAGTACACATGACTACCACCACCGACGCCAGCCGAGCAAAGTACGCTCATTTGCGGATGTAGACTTAGATCAAATAGTCCATGCCGATTAAGCATTTTAGGACCATTTAATAGACCAATGCTCACTTGACGTAAAAAATGGCTAGGCAGCTGCCGTCCATGTGGGAATGGTTGTAGTGTTACGCCTTGTTGGGGCAAATCCGACTGTCGATTCGACTCACTATCTCGCCAAGGGCCACGCTCCAATAAGCTAACTTTTTTTCCCGCATCAACCAAACGAGCAGCACAAACAGCACCACCAAAACCACTGCCAATCACTAAAATATCAGTCTTGATCATGTTTAATCCCCCTTGACACAAGGTTGATCTCGCCGCCACCATTCGCGCATACCACCCTGTAATTGACTGGCATTGAAATTCATTTTATTTAACTGACGAGTTGCAGGAATACTACGATGTGCCGACAAACAAATCGTTACCACAGGCCGAGTTGGATCTAGATTAAGTTTGGCAATATGTGCTGAGTTAAACTGTGTGATTGGCAAATTAATCGCACCTTTGATATGGCTCTGCCGAAACTCTAGTGCTGTTCTAACGTCTAAAATTTGTACATGATCTATGGTTTTATTAAGCTGTTTTACTGTGATTTCTGGTACTTTGCCAAAAGGCAACCAATTTAAAATATTCATTAGGGCTTCCTCAAATGACGGGTTTTTCGATAGCACAGTCGAATTGCTTCCCTTAGGTGTATTGCTGCTCTAAATAACGAATAATTGCTTTGGACTCGAACAACCCTGTACCTGTGTTTGGGTCGTATAAGTATGGAAATTGTACTTTACCAGTACGAGCGAGTAGTTCAGCGCGCTTAGTCCCTGCGATCGGCTGATATGTCCCTAGATTGGGGCGAAGCCATGGTAGCCCTTGGTCTGCAAGTTGTTGCTTGCCAGAGTTTCTCAACACATAAGCAATACTGAGTTCAGATAATTTTTCTCGTACTAGTCTAGAAAAAGGACTGGCTTCAAAACTAAATAATTCTAATGGCTGTACTACCGCCTTGGCAGCTGAGCTATTCTGATGTGCTTTAAGTCCTGCTTTGAGTCGCAAAGCAGTCGCCAATTGTGACTGACGTAAGCCCAAATTTTGAGGAGCTCGTAGTGTCTTTTCTGGCATATAAGTTTGAAATAAATAGTCGATAATTTGACGTGCGTCATACAGGTAGCGACTGGTGTTGGGATCATATAGAAAAGGAACTTGTGACTTGCCACCGAGTGCGGTTAGCCGATCCCAATAATGATTACTGCCTTTGGGGCAAGGATAAATCAAGACATCCAGATCTAATTGAGTTAATGCCTCACGAACAGGACGACAATAAGGACAGCCCTCAATATCATAAAACTCCAGTAGTTTGGCTGGTTGATCTAGACGAACAATGGCAGATAAGCCTTTCCCTCCACGAACACCAGATGCTAACGCCGAGGTCAGTAATGTCATCATGGCGCAACTCCTTTTGACACAGTTTTTGGGCTGCTTAAACTAAAGTACGCCACACAATAAAATTGATCATTGGCTAACCAGTTCATTCTAGCCAAAAACTGATTCTCGCCTAAAACGCGTACCTCACCTCGGATATGCCTTAACAATGACGGATTACTAACAACATTATAATCTAGCCAAAGACAGGGTTGCTGATCAACTAGGCTATCTTGTTCTAACATGGTGTATTGGCCAAATTGTTGCCCCCACAACCATAAATTGGCACCTGTATCGTCCACATTAAAAGCCTTTCCTTTCCAAGGGTTTATTGCTGCGCTGAGTACGGTGGCCACTGATTTTCGAACCAGTGTTGGCATTTTTTCTACTTTAATCAGTGCATAGAGCTTACCCACCCATGCGCGACCTGCAAGCTGATCGGATGTTGCACTGGGTAATGTCGAGAAATACTCTACCAGTTCTGATTGTTGCTTTAACACCAATTCAGATAACGGCAGCGCTGCTGTGGTCGCGTTTAACATTCCTAACACTCACTAAATAAGTTGTATAGTTAGTGTGCTTAAATGTTGATTGGCTGACAAACGATATAAATTATGTCTGCACATTAGAAAAACTAATTTAAATCTTGCAAGCGCTGTATAAGCCATGCCAAGAAAGTTTGAATGGCTTGCTCTTGTAAACGCCCTTGCTTGGTCACTGCATAAATTTCGCCATATCCTGAAATTGCAGGTCCAACAGCGACCAGCTGCTCATTTTTGATCGCAGTATTCTCAATTGGATACAAAGCGAGTGCCACACCAAGGTTGTTTGCAGCATCAATCGCAGCGGGGTAATCATCAACATAGATCGATTCATTTTTATCGGGTAAGGACAATCCTAAATAGTCAAACACCAATGTCCATGCTTCTGGTCTGGATGTCATATGAATTAAAGGGGCTTGAGTTAAGCGTTCAGGATGTGATTTTAAGTTGAGCTGAGAAGCAATTTTTGGCGCACATACAGGCTGAATATCGAGATCCACTAATTTTTGATGCTCACAACCAGACCATGGTGGCTGGCCAAAACGTATAGCAACATCTGCTGTATTATGTTGCAAGTCTATATATTTTAATGAAACATCAAACCTAAGCTCAATCTCAGGCCAAGCTTGTTGAAATGTGCGTAAATGAGGAAAAATAACCCGACTCGCCACGGGTGGCATACAGCTAATTTTCAGCACTGTACTGTTATATCTCTGCATGAGCTGAACTGTATGATCTTGAATCAACGATAATTGCGGCTGAATTTTTTGCCAGTACCATTGTCCTGCTTCAGTCAGCTTGAGTGACTGATGTTGGCGCTCGAACAACAAAATACTCAGATTGGCTTCAAGATTCTTAATTTGCTGGCTAACGGCTGAAGGAGTGACACATAATACTTCAGCAGCTTTTTTAAAACTTTTATACTCAGCAGCAATATTAAAAACCCATAAAGCATTAAATGAGTCAAATTTTTGATGTTGCACAGAAATCACACTTATCCTGTTTTGATTTAGTTACACAGAAATACTAAGTCTTTATTCACTCCTAATTTATTGATCTATAAGATAATAGTTTTTTGTTAACACAGTCTCTAGCCGAGTAATGGTACAGTAATGTTTTGTATATACATCATTTTCAACTATTTATATTTTAACAGATAAGCTTGTTATTTGATCATCTTAAATACAAGTTAAAAGTTGCGAATCAAATTTGATTATATTGCAAAACTTTGCCCAATCTTTCATTAATCCTTTACGTTTTTCAAGATATGCCCCACGCAAATAAGCAGCTTCAACCTCATCTAGTAGCTTATGTACTAATACATGCTCACAAACTTCACGTGGATATCCAGTCTTATCAACTGACTAGTCATGAAAAGTAGAGCGAAAACCATGTGTTGTAATTACTCGGTTTTGTTTAGGATCGATATAGCCTAAGCTATTTTCCTTCAATTTCTGTTGATGCATGAGCTTAATCAAAGCAGTTATTTACATATCAGAAAGCATGCTATCACTACGAGGTTCAGTGGAAATGTAACCTTATGATTGTGTATCAGACTGAAAAGATTTCAATAATTCACTGGTTGGCTCTCAAAGTGAAACCAGATTTTCTTTCTATATGTTTGTATTTTAATATATTAATTTCGTTTTAATATTGGTTGAGACGCAGTATATTAGTCTTAATTTCTATCTTATTGTGGTAATAGGAGTTCGAAAGACAGACTTTCTATAAAGCAGGAATCGAATTCTAAGATGTGTAAATATATGGGATTTAGTGCTGAAACAAAGAAAATGTGATGTAGTAAAAATAGTAGTAAAAAATTATATTTAAAATATTTAATTTTTTACTATCAATAATTTATATTTTTAATTCGACTGTCACCGCTTCCGCCAAATACGAAAAAGCCCTTATGAAAATAAGGGCTTTTTTATTTCTCTGTATTTAGATTAACAGCTTCGTTGCAATTGCCCACATCATAAGTCCAACGACAACATCTAGAATTCTCCAAGAACTGGCTTTTTTAAACCAAGGCAATAAAACTCTTGCGCCATAGCCTAAAGTGAAAAAGAAGATCCATGAAGAAAGTATGGTTCCAGCCGCAAACCAGTACAGGTGATCGGCAAACTGAACTGAAATCGAACCAACCAGAATCACGGTGTCTAAATAGACATGTGGATTCAGCCATGTAAAGGCCAGACACATGCCAATGATTTTAAGGAGGGAATCTTTCTCAATCTGACTAGGATTCAGTGCTGAGCTATTATTGATGGCTGAGTAAAAGTTTCTGAGACCATATAAAAATAAAAAAGCAGCACCGAAGTATTTGGCAATGGTCACAATCAAAGGAAAGTCGATCACGATTTTTGAAAAGCCCATCACCCCTAGATAAATTAGGATAGAATCTGAAAGTGCACAGATTAAACACACCCAAAATACATGCTGCTGTTTTAAGCCTTGTTTGAGGACAAATGCATTCTGTGCACCAATGGCTAAAATTAAAGAAAAGCCAATACCGAGCCCATAGAAAAATGCAGTCATATTTTGGTTCCTCAATCGTATTGGGTGGTCTGTGATGGCTTTGGATGGAAAAGAACGTGCAAATGCTTAGGCAAAGACAGTCCGTCTAACGCTTAGCTCAAGAGTTAGATGCTTTTTCCGTTAAAAATTTACTGTTTGCTATTATCTTTTTATATTTATAAAAGTCAGTAAAATTAAGATTGTTTTGGTTTGGCTAAATTTTTTTAAGGTTTGAGGATGGGAGTGCAACAAAGCAGCTTAGCTATTGTTGTCCGAATTACCCCCCTTATTCTTCAATTATTGCCCTTATTTTAAGAATCGTTTTAGATCAAAATTAAAAACAATCGACACAGGAAGTGTTCGAGGAAATATCCAGACAAATATTTAAAAATAATGCAGTGAGTCAGGCATGGATCTCAATCATCATATTCAAAATGTAAATAACCGAACGCTCAGTAAAACAAGGACAGTGATTGCGCTCGGTTTTGCCACACAAGGTCTGGGTTATGCAACTGTGATGACCGCACTCCCTACAATAAAAGGCCGTTTCAGACTTTCTGATGATCAGTTATCACTGATTATTCTTGGTGTATGTATTGCAGCGGCGGTTGGTTCAATTTTAGCTGATCGTATCGCGCGCAGACTTGGTTCACGACTTGCCGTGGTGATAGGTTTTATTTTTGAAGCCATCGGAATCGCAATTGCTGCATTTAGTCCAAATGTGATTGTGATGATTGCGAGTTTTTTGCTTTATGGACTTGGGTTAGGTTGCTTAGACGCAGCACTGAATATGCAAGCGGTTATGATGGAACAACGGCTTGGTAAAAGTATCTTTGGTGGCTTCTTTGCTTGTTACACTGCGGCTGCATTTTTCGGTGCATTAATGATGTCAGCCACGGTTTCAACTGCACTTGGGGCAACGACAGCATTATGTATTGCGGTGGTGATTGCATTCGTCACCTCACAACTTTCTAGAAACTGGTTATTTCAGCAAAAACAATCCTCAGAAATACATCCACAAGAGAAACCAGCGATTCCATATCAACACCTTCTCATTTTTGGCGTGATTATTCTGATTGTGTTCACTGTCGATTCTGCAATCAGTACATGGAGTTCCATTTATCTCAAAGACGTTTTAGCAAGTTCAGCAACAATTGCTCCTTTAGGTTATGCGGCCTATCAAATAGGAATTTTACTCACGCGCTTAAGTATTGATTATTTATTGCAATTTAAAACAGCGACATGGGTTGCTTTGGTCACGCTCCTGATTGGAGCATTCGGATGCATATTATCTGGAATAAGTCATTCATTAGTCACGGTTATTGTTGGTTTTGCATTGGCTGGTGTCGCTGTAGGTGCATTGGTTCCACTGACTTATTCTGCTGTAGGTCGTTTAGATGAAAGTCGACGAGATGAAATTATTGCGCGTGTTAATATTTTTAATTATGGAGGGGCAGTAGCTGGAGCCGTCATCGTTGGCTTGTTAGCAACGCCTTTTGGCTATGCGCCGTCCTTTATCGGCTTGGCATTTGCTTTACTTAGTATTATTTATTTGAGAAAAAGACTGGCTTGATCTACCTCAATCAGGACAGAGGCATTTTGCGTTAGTCGTGATCAGGGGGAAATTAATAACGATCTTGGAAAGCCCCGTGACGCCAAGACAAATCAGAATCCTACTTGAAAGTAGGTAGATCCATTGCCTAAAAGAATGAGAACTTTTCAGAGAGAAAAGTTACGGGGTTTAGCATCATCTTTTTTTCTTTTAAAAATTCAGTAGAATTAAGATTAATTGGATTTAGCTAAATTTTTTTAAAGTCGTTATGCTGGACAATAAACAATGTGAGGCCTTTTTTGCAGTTGCTGAAAATGGAAGTTTTGAACAAGCGGGGTTGAAGTTGTGCATTACTGCATCTGCGGTGACTTTAAGAGTTCAGGCACTGGAAAAAGAACTGGGACAGTTGTTATTGATTCGTGGTCGCCCTTGTGTCTTGACGCAAGCAGGTCAGCAAATGTTTGAGCATTTACAGCACATCAGGCGTTTAGAGCAAAACCTGTTGCATGGTTTGACGGGTGCAGGAGAGTCACACTTTTTTAAAACCGTGATTGGTTCTAATGAGGACTCCTTGGCAACCTGGTTACTTCCTGCATTAAAGGAAGTGTTACTCAAAGAAAAGATCGTGATTGAGCTGAGAACAGATGACCAGTCGCATACTTATTCATTATTAGAAAAGGGCACAGTCAGTGCTTGTATTTCGATTGAAGATCAGCCGATGCGAGGCTGTCATGCTGAATATTTAGGACTGATGCGTTATCGCATGATGGCAACTGAGCAATTTAAAAAGAAATGGTTTGCAGAGGGAATTCATCGAGAAACATTACGTGCTGCACCCGCAATTATTTTTAATGAAAAAGACCGTATGCATTTCGATCTTCTCGAAAAAAACTATGGATTGATGAAAGGTACTTATCCTTGTCATTTAATTCCATCATCAGAGTCTTTTGTGACCGCCATTAAATTGGGATTAGGCTATGGCATGGTGCCTGAGCTACAACTGAATATTGAAAATAAAGCAGAAGTATTGGTTGGGTTATTGCCTGATATTAGTGTTGATATTCCACTGTATTGGCATCATTGGGATCAACAATCAAAGCCATTACAGCTTTTGACTGAGCATATTGTAAATCATGCTCGATTAATTTTGGCGTAAGTAAGCCACAGTATAAATAAAACTCGTAACCAAGCTTCTAAATTGTTTGCTTATAATCATGTCGTATAAGTACTGATTTAGAAGCTTGATTCAAATTCGATATTTTAAATCATTAAAATATTCTAGAGCTTTGGATATATTGGGTAGAGACATTATTAAGGGCGGTTAATATGTGCATTGCATCTTGGGTTATTAACGCTTGGTTGAGCTCATTCATATAAGCTAAAAGCTGAGCTTTTACTTTGTTGGAAAAGTCTGGTGTAACAGGTTGATCTTCATAAAGTAAGACATAGTTTTTTGCAAAACCATAAATCAGCAATAAAGCACTGTGTTCTAGCGGCTGCTCTGCAGCAACAATCGCTTGTTCACATTGATTTTTTAATTGTTTGTAGGCATCCGTTCCATTCGGAAGAGTCTGGAAAGTTTCAAATATAGATTGGAAAGTCATTTGAATCACTCGCTCAAAAAGAAAATCTACAGATGATCGAGCTGAAAATCAAGCCTTAATTTTTTATTTATTTTAACTCTATTCGTGTATACCTTTTATCCAAAGATTGGCATTCCGTTTTCTTAAAAATTATCGAATGTTGAGAGGGTTATGCTAATGAAAATATTAAATTGTAGTTGTCTTGATAAAAGCTAATTCAAAAAATGAAATTGAATATAAATCTTGGATTGGGATTTATTTAAACTGTTTTTACATTTCCGATACTTGTCATATACATGGAGTACAAATTAAAAAAAGTGCTGATATGTGAAAATGTTAAGAATTATTTGATTTTTATCGTTTTAGGTGATGGTTGTGAAAAAGATTTTATTCCCCGTTATTTTTGCATTTGCTTTAGTGGGCTGTACCTCGATTACAACAATGTCGCCTGCTCAATTTAACCAGCTCACCACAACCCCGATTCCATTTGCTGGAAGTTGGACCGGTGAAGCGGGTGCTGCATCAGTCGCGTTAAGTCTGAACCGTCAAGGCAGTGGGTTGCTGTGTATGGATGACCGTAAGGAAGTTATGTCTTATCGGGTAAAGTTGGTCGATAACACCCTATACAGTGATAAAGGGGTCAAGTTTAAAGTCAAAGCGTTGAATAATAGTAAGGCCAACATTCACATGAGTCTATTGGGATTAGGGGTTAATCTTGATCTGAATAAAGATGATTCTTTAAAGAATGCCACAGTAGGTTGTAAGCAAGCCCTAAATTAATTTTGTATTGCTATTCTAAACCTTGCCTGTGATTGCAGGCAGTTAAGTTTTTCGCAGATGAAAGAGACCATTATGTTTTCTCCTTATATTCATGCGTTTGCATTATTTTTCTCATTGCTCAATCCCTTCCTGATGAGTGTTTATATGGTGGGGATGATCCGTAATACCGATGCAAAGGTATTTAGTAAAGCCTTGATACAGGGGAGTTTGATTGCCTTCGGGGTATTTATTCTATTTGCCTGGGGCGGTGAGAATATTTTTAGTCGCTATTTAAATGTTCGTTTCGAATCTTTTCAAATTTTTGGTGGCTTAATTTTCTTGGTGATTGGTTACCGTTATGTATTCCAGGGTGCAGAAACGATCGGAGAAATGCGGGGTGCGCCTGAACATCTGGCGGGTACTATCGCGATGCCATTTATGATCGGTCC
Source organism: Acinetobacter gyllenbergii CIP 110306 = MTCC 11365 (assembly GCF_000413855.1). Classification (GTDB taxonomy): domain Bacteria; phylum Pseudomonadota; class Gammaproteobacteria; order Pseudomonadales; family Moraxellaceae; genus Acinetobacter; species Acinetobacter gyllenbergii. Next base: position 95,698 of record NZ_ATGG01000009.1, read on the forward strand.
AGGCACAATTAGTGCGGCGGTGGTGACTGGGGTGAGTGTACCTTTTACAGGGGCAATGGCTGTTATTGCAATTACCTTGATTCTAACCTGTAGTATTTTGATCTTGATGAAGTTTGGTCATGATCATTTACGCTATAAACATGCAAAATATATCGATCGCTATTTTGATATTGTCGGACGTTTATCTGCTTTGCTGATTGGTACGATTGCAATTGATATGATTGTAAATGGTATCGTTGGTCTGATCCGTTCAGCTAATTTGAGTTAATTACCTTCTAGCTTGATTTAATATATCTGATATTGAAGCTGTTTTTTCTTTCATTCATCTACCAGTTTGAAGAGCGTATTTGGATAAAAACAGTTTCATTGTCATTATTTTGAATTGAATGATAGAAAGAATATAAAAATAATTGATGATGTTTTATCATTTTGCGCATATTTTTACGCGCATGAATGAACGATAATAACAATGTTGCATTCTCAATGAGCTCTCATGTATCAATTAGATCAAGCAAACCAAGCACCTGATGACCAGTCTGAGTTGACGATGACGGTTTTAATGACACCTGATATGGCAAATTTTTCAGGTAATGTTCATGGTGGAACGATTCTCAAGTTGCTCGATCAAGTGGCTTATGCATGTGCCAGTCGATATTCAGGTAGCTATGTGGTAACCATGTCGGTTGATCGCGTCAATTTTAAAGAACCCATCTATGTCGGTGAATTGGTAACTTTCCTTGCCAGTGTCAATCATGTCGGCCGTACTTCAATGGAAATCGGCATTCGTGTTGAAGCGCAAAATATTCAAAAGCGGACAATTCGACATACCAATACCTGTTATTTCACCATGGTTGCCGTAGATGAACAGCGTAAGCCAAAAGAAGTTCCACAGCTAAATTTGGATACAGAATGGAAGCGTTGTCGTTTTGAAGCTGCTGAGCAGCGTAAGGCAATACGGTTGCAAGAAGTTCATCAACCTTCATGCAGTGTTTTTAAGAAAACCCCTTAGTACTCAGTTTTTAATAGAGTGCTGATGCAAAAAAGATCGAACCGCAGCATGGTTCGATCTTTTTTTTACATTGGTAATGAAGTAAGGGTTAAATCATTACCAATGTGAGTCTAAGGAACTGGAGGAACCTTGAGATCTAATTAGTTTGTTGGTGCAGGTGTAGATGCAGGTGCTTCAGCTGCTGCTACATCAGTTGCAGCTTGACCTTGAGTTTCAGGTTGTTCTTGAGTAGAAACAACGACTTTTTCTTCAGTTTGAGCTTCTACTGGTGCTGCAAATGTAGACGCTGCTGCAAGAGTAAGTGTAGTTGCAAGAACAGTTTTAATCAGTTTCATGTTTGGCATCCTTATTTCATTTAAAAATAACAACCTTCATGGGATGATTCGGTTAATCCAAATCTCTCAATTTCGGCATGAGGTTCATGCTATGTGCCAAACCCATTTGCGGCAATATTCTTAACAATCTATTACGACTATCTTAACAATATGAAATATTGCGTGCTGTTTTGTAGCTGCTATGTAAAACAGGATGGAGAAATTAAGGATGAAAATGTATGTAAATATGTTTTTGTGATTAAAAAATAATCGCTAATTTTACGTGTTTTAAACATTAAGTTTGGTTTTCTAAAAAATGCTTAATTGAATAAACCATTTATATTGAATATTTAAATAAGATTTTTAGATTTTAATTGTGATTTATATCACTTTATTTTTGATTGATGGGGTGTGTATCTAATTATGGGTAAAACCATTCTTTATTTTATTTCATCAATTTTTCGCTTTAGAATGAAATAAATTTTTAATGCGAGTCTATCGTGAAGCTTGTTGCTCCGAAAACAGTGCCTACCCATATTATTTCTGGTTTTTTAGGAGCGGGTAAGACCACATTATTGCAGCATTTATTGGCTCAGAAACCAGAACATGAGGTCTGGGCAGTTCTGATGAATGAGTTCGGGCAGATTGGTGTTGATCAGCAACTGATTACTCAGCAACAAGGCTATGCGGTAAAAGAATTGTTGGGGGGCTGCTTGTGTTGTAGCAGTCAATTACCGATGCAAATTGCATTGTCCCGCCTGCTGAGTGATAGCAAACCGGATCGTTTATTTATCGAACCCACAGGTTTAGGCCATCCCGCACAATTATTAGAACAACTGACTGAACCGCATTGGCAGAGTAGTTTGGCTATGCGAGCTTTAGTCATTGTTGTGGATGGTAGTCGCCTACATGACCAAGACTGGGCCAAACAGAATTTATATACAGATCAATTAAAAGCAGCACAAATCGTGGTGTTGTCGCATATCGATTGTATGACCGCAGCAGATCATCAAGCCTATGTGGCTTTAAAACAAGAATATGACACTTATGCCCAGCATTGGATTGAAGCTGAAAATGGGCAAGTACAGATTCAACAATTGGATATTCAGCAGCAACCTGTACAACGTAAGATCCAACCCTTATTAAGATTGCAGCAAACGCAAGCTGTTGAACCGCTGCCTGAAATAAAACAGCTGCCATACCATTATGTGGAAACGACGCAAGGTTATACGGTAGCAGGTTGGAAACTGCCTAAACGCTGGCAGTTTAACTTCTATGATTTGTTGGATCTATTATGTGCTCAACAGGATTGGGTGCGTATTAAAGGTATATTTAATACTGAGCAAGGTTGGAAAAGCTTTAACTTTAACCCGCAGCAGTTTAACTATAAATCGGCTGAGGAAAGCATCGATAATCGAATTGAGCTGATTTGTCAGTCAACACGAGACTGGTTGGCTTTTGAAACACAATTATTGCAGTGTCGTATCAATCCGATTGATGATCAACATGATCAAATCGCACATGCTTCTGGGTAAAATAGAGTATGCTTAGCGCCAAATTTGAGTACACCGTATTGAAGAGTATCGTTTATGGCGCTAAAAGCAACAATATATAAGGCAGATCTGAATATTGCCAATATGGATGAGCATATCTATGCAGATTATCAGCTCACACTTGCTCAGCATCCTTCTGAAACCATTGAGCGTTTAATGGTGCGTATTTTAGCTTATGCGCGTTTTGCCGATGAACGTCTAGAATTTACCAAAGATTTATTTGAAACTGATGAGCCTGCACTATGGCAAAAAGATCTGACAGGGCTGTTAGAGAAATGGATTGAAGTCGGTTGTCCATCTGAAGATAAAGTTAAAAAAGCCAGTGCGCGTTGTAAACAGGTTGCAGTGGTGACCTATGGCGCTCAATCGGATGATTGGTGGCAGAAAAATACCAAGATTAAAACCTTAAGTAATGTGCAAGTATGGCAATTGGCCCCACAAACCACACAAGCACTTGAAGCGTTATGTGAACGCACCATGCAATTGCAGTTGAATATTATGGATGGTGAGTGGACTTTGTTAAGTGACAAAGGACAGGTCGACATTCAGTGGCAACAATTGCAATAATTTTAGTTTGAGTGATGTGGAGAGATAGAAATGAGTGCAGAATTAGAAATCATTGACTTGAAAGTAGGTGAAGGTAAAGAAGCGGTTCGTGGTGCTTTGATCACGACTCATTATACAGGTTGGTTGGAAGATGGAACCAAGTTTGACTCGTCTTTAGATCGTGGCAACTACTTTGAAACTGTGATTGGTACAGGTCGTGTGATTAAAGGTTGGGATCAGGGCATTATGGGTATGCGTGTGGGTGGAAAGCGCAAGTTGATCGTACCTGCACATTTGGCCTACGGTTCACGTAAAATGGGCAAAATCATTCCAGCCAATGCTAATCTGACTTTTGAAATTGAATTATTCGATGTAAAAACACGCGACGAATAACCAGTTTTGATTGAATGAATTGAAGCGGTTTAGTTTTTTTAGGCTAAATCGCTTTAAAATCATAAAGATAAAATAATATTAATAATTGTATAATAAGATTTTGATTTTAAAAACATTTCTTTCATCTGAATTTTATTACAGCCCAAGAAAAATATATTGATTCTGTATACAGTCCTGTATATCTTTGAGTTAAAAGAGCAATTTTTCTATGACCCTTTTTGTTAAAGCATAAATTGGTATTCTCAGGGTGTGAAATATTGTGCTTTAGGTGACGATAGGTTGATGGGGGTAAGTCAGCTATAGTTCATCGATGATAAAAATGTGGCAAAAAGTAATGATAAGAATTTGAGTGAGTAGAGGTCGATATGAATGATTATTTGGATATCACTGCATCAGAACTATTAAGAGAGTTAGATCATTTTTTTCTGATTGATACCCATGATGGCGCCCAGACTGGTTTTTGGGTCAATGAAAAAGCGCTAACGGACAAACATTACTGGATGGATGGTGATTATAAGGTTGAAATCCTCAGGTCTTTACAGCCTTCGCATCAGTATGCACCACATGACTATAAAATCACGCGTTTAGCTGTAGGGGAGAATGACAGCAATGTGGTGTTATTGGATTATGATGGCGTGCATAAAAAAATTCAGAGCTTCCGCCGAGGTGAGTGGGTGAACCGTCTGAATAAATATTTTTATCAAAAAGAGCGCCACTATTTACAGCAGCTCGCAGACCATCCCAACTTTCAATTAATACAGTATTAATCTCGTACTACGACGCTTAAATCCCCCCCTAATTCAAATCTTGAAATAGGGGTTGGGGTACTTACCAAAAAATATTCAATTAAAATGTGATTGATTTCATAAAAAATACATTTAAGTTTATTTTCAGCTTTTAAAATTATAAATACAATCCGTATTTCCAGCTGACCATCAAAAACATCTTATTTGTCCATAAAATTGTAAGATGATGCAGGCATGATCTGCGATCAGCGAATTTCTAATCTTGAGACGATATCTCTATGACAACACGTTTAGTGTCCCCGACGTTAAAAACTTTTTTAGGTCTTGTGTTTGGGGTGGTTGCCAGTACCACAACTTTTGCGGCAAATCCAAAAATCGATGCAACCACATTGACTGTCATTGGGTATCACGAAATTACAGATCGAAAAGATGCACTGATTCCAAGTTATGCGGTCACCGCCAAGCAGTTTGGTGAGCACATCGACTGGCTGAAAAAGAATGGCTATCACTTTATTAATGTTGATCAACTGATCAAAGCACACCAAGGTAAATATAAATTACCAACTAAACCTATTTTGCTGACGGTTGATGATGGCTATCAGTCATTTTATCAAAATGCCTATCCGATTATTCGCGCGAAAAAAATTCCAGTGGTTTTGGCTGTCGTTGGATCTTGGTTGGAGCCAAAAGAGAATCAAAAAGTAGATTTTGGTGGTGAGCTGATTGAGCGTAATAAAATCCTGAGTTGGGATGAACTCAAGGAAATGCAAGACAGTGGTTTGGTCGAAATCGCTAGCCACAGTTATCATTTACACCAAGGCATTAATGGTAATCCGCAAGGAAACTCAGAACCTGCTGCGATTACGCGTATTTATGATCCTAAAACCAAGAGTTATGAAAGTGATGCAGCTTATCAAGCCCGCGTTTATCAAGATTTAAAAAAGAACAATGACCTCTTAAAATCACATGGTTTACGTTCACCACGCGTGATGGTCTGGCCGTATGGTCGCTATAATATGCAGTTGGTACAAACCTCCAAACAGTTGGGGATGCCGATTACCATTACTTTGGATGATGGGGCAGATCATGCCAAGCAATCACTACAAAATATGAGTCGTATTTTGATTCAGGGTAATATGTCAACCAGTGCTTTAGCACAGGAGATTAAGAACCGCGAACTGAATCTCAATGACAATAATCGACCGCAAAAGATTATGCATGTCGATTTGGACTATATCTATGATCCAGATGAGAAGCAGCAAGAACGCAATCTTGATCATTTGATTGATCGTATTAATGGTATGGGCGTGAATACGGTCTATTTACAGGCTTTTTCTGATCCAGATGCTAATGGTTCTGCGGATATGGTGTATTTCCCAAATCGTCATATTCCAATGCGTGCAGATTTGTTCAATCGTGTGGCTTGGCAAATTCAAACCCGTACGCCTGTACAGCGTCTATATGCATGGATGCCATTATTGGCGTGGGAACTGCCTAAAACTGATCCAGTGTCGAAAGATTTAGTGGAAACCCAGCAAGCAAAAGCGGGTGAGCATTTGAATATGGGCTATATTCGTCTCAGTCCATTCTCACCAGCAGCACGACAAACAATTAAAGAAATATATCAGGATTTGGCTAAATCAACCCCGTTTGATGGCTTGTTGTTCCATGATGATGTGACTTTGTCAGATTATGAAGATGCCAGTCCTGATGCGTTGGCGGCATATGCCAAGCAAGGCTTGCCAACAGATCTTGCTAAAATTCGTGACAATGATGTTGATTTGCAAAAGTGGACCGCTTATAAAACCCATTATTTAGATGATTTCGCAATGGAGTTGGCAGGAGAGGTGCGTCAGTATCAGCCATTTTTGGTGACGGCTCGTAATCTCTATGCGCAAGTAGCTTTAAATGCTTATGCGGAAAATTGGTATGCACAATCTCTAGAGCAATCACTAAATCGTTATGACTTTACTGCGATTATGGCGATGCCGTATATGGAGCAATCGGACAATCCTGCAAAATTCTATTCAGACATTATGAATCGTGTGAAGCAGTATCCAAACGGCATTAAAAAGACCGTGATGGAATTACAGGCGGTAAACTGGCGCAATGACCAGAAAGTACCATCTGAAGAAATGGCGGCAACGATTAAGTCCTTATATGAGCAGGGTGCAATGCATATCGCTTATTATCCAGATGATCCGATCAAAGGACATCCAGATGTAGAAACTATGCATAAGGCTTTTGGTCTAAAATCATCTCAATTAGTACCATAGTCGAGTAATGTAGATGAGTTGGATTGCTTTATTGTGGTCATATGCCATTAAATTTGTTTTTTACTATCCATTGTTTATGTCGTATTTATGGATGGTTGGCGCAATTATTTTTTATTGGAAAGAGCGTCAAGATCCTCCCTATCAGCAACCTGCGGCTTTGCCTGAGTATCCCAAAGTCGCGGTATTAGTCCCTTGTTTTAATGAAGGGGACAATGCTGAAGAAACCATTAGCCACGCACTCAAATTGGATTATCCGAATTTTGAGGTGATTGCGATTAATGATGGTAGTTCTGACAATACGGGTGAGGTGCTAGATCGATTGGCGACACAGTATGAAAAATTACGTGTCGTACATCTGGCACAGAACCAAGGTAAAGCGATGGGACTACAAGCGGGTAGCTTGATGACCGATGCAGAATTTCTGATCGGGATTGATGGCGATGCTTTGCTTGATCCACATGCCGCTAAATGGATGATACGACATTTTTTAGAAGATCCAACAGTTGCCGCAGTAACGGGAAACCCGCGTATTCGGACCCGTTCGACTTTACTTGGACGAATTCAAGTCGGGGAATTCTCTTCGATTGTCGGCATGATCAAACGTGCACAACGTACTTTTGGCCGGTTATTTACCGTGTCGGGTGTGATCACGGCCTTTCGTAAAAGCGCTGTTCATCAAGTGGATTATTGGTCACCGAATATGTTGACTGAAGACATCGATATCACATGGAAATTACAACGTGCAGGTTGGGATGTCCGCTTTGAGCCAAATGCTTTGGTGTGGATATTGATGCCGGAAACCCTTAATGGTCTATGGAAGCAACGTCTACGTTGGGCGATGGGTGGCGCACAGGTCTTAGTTAAAAATATTGATGTGTTTTTAAAGCCTAAACTTAATTTTTTATGGCCGTTGATGTTTGAACTATGTTTGACACTCATTTGGTCATATTTGATGCTTATCATGGCGGTGATCTGGTTATTGCACTTTATCTTTGCAATTCCAGCTCTTGCGGTGGTGAGTTCACCATTTTTACCATACGGTAGTGGAATTTTATTAGGTGCGACCTGTTTAATTCAGTTTGCTTTAAGCAAATGGATGGATAGTCGTTATGAACCAAACCTAGGGAAAAATTATTATTGGATGATTTGGTACCCGTTTGTGTTTTGGTTGATCACAATTACTGCTACAATCGTCGCCTTTCCAAAGGTGCTGTTGCGTAATGATGAGAAACGTGCCCGTTGGATTAGCCCAGATCGTGGAATTCGTTGAATCGAAAAGATTCATTTTGCTGAGTAAAAAGCAATGAAAGCAGATAGCTTGATTATTGATGTACGTCGCCAGCTCCCATGGCATAAACGTTACTTCTCAACCACCACCACTGCAATGATGTGGGCGGGTTGGTTACTGTTATGGCGTCCATTTATTTTAGTGTGGGTGTTGGTTGAATTACAAAAGACGCATATTGCTCAACGTTTGATGTCTGCATTTAGTGATGGCATTGAGCATGGTGTCACTGCATTATTTATGTGCGCGGTTGCATTATTGTTGTGGGGATTGTTGCCTGCTAAACGTGTGCATAAAAAGCATGCTGTTGAAAAGACCTTACCTGATTATGCGCGTTATTTCGAATTACCGGAGCAAGAGATTCAGGTAGGACGTCAGCAGAAGATCAGCATTGTTCATCACGATGAGAATGGTAAAATTATTCGCGTAGAGTAATTACTTATTATTCTAAATCAAGAATATCGAATGCCTTAATTTTTGAATTAAGGCATTTTTTATGCTGGGTCTTAAATTTCAGGCATAAAAAAACCAGCTTTCGCTGGGTTTTTATTTGCACCATCTTTCACTAGTTGGAAGATGGTGCCCGAGGCCAGACTCGAACTGGCACGCTTTGTGGGCGGGGGATTTTAAATCCCCTGTGTCTACCGATTTCACCACTCGGGCATGTGCGCAATAATAGAGGACACTTTAAACCTTGGCAAGAGCAAAACTTGCTATTTGCTTTCTTTTCAATCAATTCATGTGCTTATCTGATGAAAATTAAGCATTGTCATCATATTTTCATGATTCTTTCATCGAATTGAGATCAAAGCTTCATCTAAGCCCATTAATTTCAATCATTTACTTATAGTGATAAAATTAAGGTAGCTATCCAAATGACAGCAAAAATTTCACGACGGGAACTCATTCAAAAAAGTCTATTCGGTTTCGGGGCGTTGTCTTTATCTGCGGGATTTACAGGCTGTAATGACAGTTCAGATCAAGAAACAGCAACATTGCAAGTGAGTTTTGAACATGGGGTTGCCAGTGGTGATCCTTTACAAGATCGCGTGATCTTGTGGACCCGCTTGACGCCAAGCGAGAGTAGTGCCCGTCTGCAAGTGACATGGGAAATTGCTTTAGATCAGCAATTCAAACAAATCATTAAAACCGATAAAGTTACAACGGCTGCAGCGCAAGATTTTACTGTAAAAGTGGATGCCACAGGCTTAAAACCAGATCAGTCTTATTTCTATCGGTTTATCTTCGGCGATAAGGTTTCACCTGTCGGACAAACCAAGACATTGCCAAGCAGTGCGACAAAAGTCAGTTTTGCGGTGTGTTCATGTTCAAACTATCCAGCAGGTTATTTCTATGTGTATCGTGAAATGGCCAAGCAAAATGTTGATGTAGTTATTCATCTGGGGGACTATATTTATGAATATGGTGCAGACGGCTATGCAGCAGAAGATGCGGCTAAACTGGGGCGTACACTTGCAGCTGACAACAATAAGGAAATCATTAAACTAGATGATTATCGCAAACGCTATGCGCTCTATCGTAAAGATAAAGATCTACAGGCATTGCATCATCGTCACCCATTTATTGTGATTTGGGATGATCATGAACTTGCGAATGATGCATGGCGCGATGGGGCTGAAAATCATCAGCCAAACGAAGGGCCATTCCTTGATCGTAAGCTCGCGGCTTTACAGGCTTATTTCGAATGGATGCCAATCCGTCCTGTCGATGATCAACATACCAAGATTTATCGCCAGTTCGATTTTGGTAATCTGGTTCAATTAACGATGTTGGATACGCGAATTATTGCGCGTGATGAGCAATTGGACTATGCCAACTATATGACAGCGAATGGTTTGGATATTGCAAAATTCCAGGCAGATTTGACCAATCCAGCACGTACTCTAATGGGCTATACCCAACGTGATTGGCTGATTGGAAAACTGCAACAGTCGACAGCAAACTGGAATGTGCTTGGTCAGCAAATTCTAATGACTAAGATGTTGGTTCCTGCTGAGCTGCTGCTTGCTTTGGCTGAAATTACTGCGGGTAATCCAAGTACAGATACCTTAAATAAGATGAATGCCCAAATCACTGAATTAGTAAAATTGAAAATTCGATTATTACAAGGTGATCCGACTTTAACAACACAAGAAAAAGCACGTGTTCTGACGGTTGCACCCTATAACTTGGATGCATGGGATGGTTATTTTGCTGAGCGTGAGATTGTGTATGCTGCTTTGGCCCAATTAAAGAAGAAAGTCGTGGTGCTGGCGGGAGATACGCATAACGCATGGTCATCAAATTTATACAGTAAAGATGGTGCATTCGTTGGGGTAGAGTTAGCAACCAGTTCAGTGTCTTCGCCAGGCTTAGAAAAATACTTAAATATTCCATTGGCACAGTTGCAACAGTTTGAATTTGCATTTACGACTTTGATTGATGAGTTGAATTACTGCAATTTAAATCAAAGAGGCTATTTGATTGTTCAATTTGATACTACTCAAGTGCAATCACAATGGATTTATCTGGATTCGATCAAAAAGCCTGAATATGTGATTGATAAAACCCGTGGTTATCAATTGAGCTTGGATAAAAACTTATTGCCATTGAAAACAGGGCAGCAAGTCGCGTAGTTATTTTGTTGTGGCTAATTCATTATTCGATGAATTAGCCATTTTAATCTATATTTCTCTTAGATCTTATAGTTGTTCCCATTAATTGTCATAAAGTGACTTTATTGTTCTAAATTTGGCAATAACTGCTGTTGTCCTTCAAAAAAATAATAAAACTAAAAATAATTAATTAATCAGTATAATATCAGTTTTATTTTAAGCGGAATGATTTATAAAAATTGAGTGAAAAAATAAAAGATATTAATTCTGAGTGACACAACCTGTCAGAGTAATGTGAATAATAAGCATAGATTGAGTAAAACCAAATAAGCTAGGTAAATAATGGCAAAAGTTTCTGAAAAAAGTGGGCAACTAGCTGAGCGTTTAGCGAAGATTTTAGTCAAGTTAAATAGTGGGATGAAACTTGATATTAAAACATTAGCAGATGATCTGAACGTTAGTGAACGTACTATTTTCCGTGATATTGGTCGTTTAGAGTCAGCAAATTTAGTTTTACTGCGAGATGACCAACAGCGATATTATCTAGACTCTAAATCAATGGGGCTGTTTAAACAAAAAGATATTAAAGTCTTTGCTCAGATGTCAGGTATTCATAGTTTATATCCAAATTTGGCTACACCATTTTTAACTAAGTTGTTAAATCAGGGGCAACTTACCTATGCAGCAAAGGGGTATGCTCATGAAGATTCAAGTAAATTCGAACATCTATTAGATATATTGTCAGAAGCAATTGAAAAGAAGCAACAAATTGGTTTTCTATATAATGGAGAGTCACGTGTCGTAGAACCTTATCGTTTAATTCATCATCATGGTAGTTGGTATTTAGCAGCAGTAAGAAAAGGGCAATTGCGGACTTATCGTGTAAGTCGTATCAACAAATCTTATGAACAACACCATTTAGAAAGATTTGAACATAATCCAGATGTATTAAAAAAACTTGAAGATGAAAATAGTATTTGGTTTGGACAAGAAAAAATTGAGGTTAAATTAAAAATCCATGCAGATGTTATATCACATTTTAAGCAACGGAAACTTTTGCCTGAGCAAGATGATAATCTGATAGAACGAGAAGATGGCGGCTGGGATGTTTCTTGTAAAATCAGTCATGCAATGCAGCTTTTGCCTTTAGTACGGTATTGGATTCCACATGTGGAGATTATAAGTCCTGATTATTTACAGGATGAGTTGGAAGCTGATCTAAAAAAATATTTAGCTCGGTAAATATTAAAGTTAAACTGATAGGAGAGGTTTATGCCATTACCATTTATTTTAGCAGGTGCTGCTATCGCTGCTGCAGTTGGTGCAAAAAAAGGGTATGACGGTTATCAAGACAAAAGCCGTGCAGACAATATTATTGAAGAGTCAAAAAAACTCTATCGTAATAAGAAGGATGTATTTGATGTTGTTAATAATAATACTAGTCAAGCCTTAGAGAGTTTGGGTGAGCTTGAACTTAAAATAGGTGAAGATTTTGATAAGTTTGATCGGTTAGTTGAAGAGATACTTCGTAATAATAATTTTCAGAAATATGGAAATACTAAAATTGAACTTCCGAAGCATAAATTGAATCAAATTAAGGAGGTTGCAATTAGTGCAACAGATTATTTGAGAACGGCGGTAGGTGGTGGGGTATCTGGTGCCGCAGCTGGATTTGCTGTGTATGGTGGGGTAATGGCGCTAGGTGCAGCCTCCACAGGGACACCAATAGCAGCTTTGTCTGGTGCAGCTGCATATAATGCAACAATGGCTGCAATTGGAGGAGGCTCTCTAGCTGCTGGGGGGTGGGGAATGGCTGGCGGGGCAATGGTTTTAGGTGGGGCTGTAGTTGCACCTGTATTGGCTGTGGCTGGTATTGCTTATGCGATACATGGTTCAAAAGCATTAGAAAATGCGCAAGATGTTAAACAACAAATTGCTGATGCTGTGGATAAAATGGATAAAGCAAAAGAGCAATTATTCAGGGTAGAACAATATGCTCAGAAAATTGCATCAGAATTAGAAAGAATATATGTCATTTTTCAAGAGTATTTTGAATTATTGAAGGATGTAAATGAAATTGTAAAAAATGGTGATGAAGAAAAAATTAGAAATCTTACCGCTACTGCAAATTTATATATTCAAAATGGAATCATACTCGCTGCTATTATGGCTAAGCTTATTTCGACACCATTATTTAAGGTCAAAAGAGATTTTGAAGGTGGGGCTATTTTAGGTAATGATAATTTGCCTCAAATTCAAGTTGATGCAGATGGTATACAGATTTTAGATAAAGCTAGATTGGATAAAGCTTTGGAAACAGCAAGTGAAGATTTTTATAATTTTAAAAATCCTCGTTAATTAAAAATAATCATGCATCCTTTATTTTTATAAAGTAAAGGATGACTTTGGATGTTGGTATGGTAGCACAGGTATTTGATTGGTCAGAAGAAATTAATAAAGTTGTGACTAAAAGTTTAGTAACGACTTTTGGTCTAGATTTTCTATTGTTAGAAGATAAAAAAGGTGGTGATGTTGATACTATTCATAATGTTAGGCAGGGGATATGGGCAACAGAGCAAGAAATGCAAAATTATGAGTGTCGAGGAAAATACGATTCAGAGGCTTATCATCGGCATGCAAACTATATAGAAACAAATAGAATAAATAAAGAATTACAAAAATCTGGTGAACTTAAAGATGCCTACAGAAATAATAAAACATTTGCTTTTCAAAATAAGCAAGAAAAAACAAACTTAGACCATGTTATTGCAGCAGTTGAAATTCATAATGATGCAGGTCGAGTCCTAGCAGGGCTTGATGGAGTGGAGCTCGCAAATAAAAGCTCAAATTTGTGTGTAACTGGAGAAACAATTAATAAGGTAAAGAATAAGCATTCCATTACAGAGTTGCTAGGAGATGGGAAACCATTGCAACAATCTATAGCAAGTCGTGAGGTGAATATCGAGAAGTTAAAAAACAAATTAGAGAGTATGCCGCAAGATTCATCACAACAAAAACATGAGTATCAACAAGCGTTGAACACTCTAAAAGTACAGCAAGAACGATTAGAGCAATTACTGCAAGTTAATCCTGATACTATGAAAAAGGTAGATGCAAAAGCAAGGGCTGAAAATGAAAAACAGATTAATTCATATTATACAAGCTCGAAATTTTTTAATGCAAGTATAAATGCAGCAGGTGTAGCTGGAATTAAGATGGGGCTAAGAGAGTCTCTTGGTCTTGTTTTTGCCGAAATTTGGTTTGAACTTAAAGAACAGATACCAAATATTTATGCAAAGTATAAAAAGATTGAATTTAAAATTCTAGATTTTTTAAATGATTTGAAAGAAACAATAATCAATATTGTTGAGCGAGTGAAGATAAGATTTAAAGATCTTTTATTAAATTTTGGAACAGGTACAATTTCTGGAATATTTTCTAGTATTACGACGACAATATTAAATATATTTTTAACAACCACAAAAATTTGGGGGAAGATGATTCGTGAAACATGGTTGAATATAGTTAATATTGCTAAGTTAGTTTTCTTTAATCCTGAAAACTTAAGTACAGGCCAACTTGCAAAAGCAACTTTTAAAATTTTGTCGGCGAGTATAGGTGTTGTTGCAGGGATGATAATTCATGAGAATCTAGTTGTATTAGAGGCACTGCCTTTATTAAGTGCAGAGATTCGTGGGTTTTTTACAGCTCTTGCAACTGGTATTATTACCTTGGGTTTGAGCTATTTTATTGAACAAAGTCCTATTATGTTAAAGTTTTGGGAGTATTTGGATGGATTTAAAACAAAATATGAACGGACTCTTGATCATTTTAAAGAAATAAATACTGAACTAGATCGATATATATTTGAGTTAACTCAATTAGAGTTTGGACTAGACCTTAATGAATTATCACAATTTGCATCTCAGTTAGAGCGAAAAAGCTCAGAATTTGAAAAAAATCTAGTGTTGAAGCAAGAAGTTGAAAAGCAAGGCATCGTTTTGCCATTTGAAACTGGTAATCAGGATAGCACAACAAATTGGTTATTGGGGTTAACTAGAGAATGAAACCGTTTCCATGTACTCAATGTGGTGCATGTTGCCGTCATGTCAATTTATCTGAATTGACTGCTTATCTAGATCGTGGTGATGGTGTTTGTCATTACTACGATTTAGATACACGTTTATGTGGTATATATGAGAATCGACCAGAAATTTGTCGAGTTGATGATTATTATAAAAAATATTTAAAAGAGCGGTATGTTTGGGATGATTTTATTGAGTTAAATTTGATCGTATGTAAACAATTAAATGAGTTGGATTAAAATTAAATCTATGGTTTTTGATTTTCTAATAATTTTAATTAATCATTTTTTAGAGCTGATAAATCAATCTGCTGAAGTGGAATTGGCTGAGGCAATAAAAAACTGAACGATTGAGTTTGGTTTTAGTTAGACTTTAGCTAAAGGCTGTATGTACTCAGATAATAGATTTTAGATTTAATTTCTTGCCTTTGAGATGATTTAAACGGTAAGCCACTCCTTACGAATGTTAGTGACTTGATCATACTGATTTAAATCAAATGTGACTTTAAACCCCAACTTTAAATCGATGTCTTCTCGCCATTCTTCACTAGAGAATTGATAGCGAACAGAATTTTCATCAATAACTATGCCTGCTTTATTCAAAGATGAATAATGTAAAATAAGTCCAATAATCATGATTTTCTCTTTAATTGGTGTTTAATGTGGCGTATTTATAAATAAAGAGAATGACAGCTAGTGTCATTTTAAAAATTAAATATAAAAATAAGAAAAATATTTAATACTGACATAAGCTGTCAAACAGCTTGTACATATTCAATCTGTAACTTTTATAGGAAGCAGATAATGGAAAAAAATCTTAATCTTGAAGAAAATTTGGCTAATGAATGGTTTTATGAAAAGAATGGGGAGCGTATAGGGGCAATTTCACAATCACAAATGATTAATCTTATTCAAACAGGAGGGTTGCATCGAGACACTGTGGTATGGAGAAAAGGTTTAAAGGATTGGGTGTTTTTAGAAAAAACTTAGTTGAATCAATTTGTTGATAATACTCTTCCACCTCCATTAACTGGACAGCATGTAAATAATACCATGGTGTGGGTATTGGCTTTTGCACCTATTTTAGGGCTATTTCTTGAATATTTTGTCGCAGGCATATTCTCTGGGGGCAATGTTGAATTAGCGACTTATAAAGTAGAGGAGGGCTATTATTTTGTAATTACCATTGCCTTAAATATTATGCTTTCCGTTCTAGATGAGAAACGGTTGGACAAAGCTGGGGTGAAAACAGAAAAATTTAAAGGTATGGTGTGGTTAGTGCCTGTGTATTTATTCCAACGTGCTAAAGCGCTAGATCAGAGTCTTGCTTATTTTATCGTATGGATTGTTTGTTTTATCGTGGCAAACTACAGCTAAAACTGAAAATGAACAATTTACCATGAGGCTGCTTAGGTTGCCTCTTTTAGATTATTGGGGAATATTCAGACATAAAAAAACCAGCTTACGCTGGATTTTTATTTGCACCATATTTCAGTAGCTGAAATATGGTGCCCGAGGCCAGACTCGAACTGGCACGCTTTGTGGGCGGGGGATTTTAAATCCCCTGTGTCTACCGATTTCACCACTCGGGCTTTACCAATGGAGGCGGAGGTCGGAATCGAACCGGCGTACACGGAGTTGCAGTCCGCTGCATGACCACTCTGCCACCCCGCCATCTCTTGGTGATGCACATATTAGCAACCTTTAAAAAAAAAACAATAGTGTTTAGAGCGAATATGCACATAAAAACAACATCTAAAAGAATATTGCTCAAATTATCATGTATTATTTACGCAATTGATTCATACCCACTTTGGAGATGCGCTGTGGCATTGGTTTTAGACGGTCGTGCATTAGCAAAACAAATTGAAACGGATTTGTTGGTACGTGTAGAAGCATTAAAAGCAAAATCGGGGCGTACCCCAATCTTGGCAACCATTTTGGTTGGTGATGATGGTGCATCTGCCACTTATGTGCGTATGAAAGGCAATGCTTGTCGCCGTGTTGGTATGGACTCGCTTAAAGTTGAGCTTCCAAAAGAAACCACAACTGAACAATTATTGGCTGAAATTGAAAAATTAAATGCTAATCCTGATGTGCATGGCATCTTATTGCAACATCCAGTGCCAGAACAAATTGATGAAAGAGCCTGTTTTGATGCGATTTCATTGGCAAAAGACGTCGATGGCGTGACGTGTTTAGGTTTTGGTCGTATGGCAATGGGAGAAGCGGCGTATGGTTCAGCAACGCCAGCTGGCATTATGACCATTTTGCAAGAAAACAAGATTGAAATTGCAGGTAAGCATGCTGTCGTGGTAGGCCGCTCTGCTATTTTAGGTAAGCCAATGGCGATGATGCTTTTACAAGCCAACGCCACTGTGACGATTTGCCACTCGCGTACTCAAAATCTGCCAGAATTGGTTAAACAAGCCGATATTATCGTTGGTGCAGTCGGTAAAGCTGAGTTGATCCAAAAAGACTGGATCAAACAAGGTGCTGTTGTGGTTGATGCAGGTTTCCATCCACGTGATGGCGGTGGTGTCGGCGATATTCAATTGGTCGGTATTGAAGAAATCGCATCTGCTTATACCCCAGTGCCGGGTGGTGTGGGGCCGATGACAATCACGACTTTGATTCGTCAAACTGTAGAAGCTGCTGAAAAAGCATTAGCGTAACGATTAATAACCCCTCGTTAAGAGGGGTTTTTTAGAATTCAAAAAATATGAGTTGCACTTTTCAATTTGCCAAAGCACCTGAACATTTGTTACAGGCCTTGCATCAGGTGATTCCCAATACTGATTTACTCGCACAGCAGTTACCTGAAACGCCGATTTCACTGTGGTTAATTCCGCCAGTATTTCCAACAGACCGCTTAGATGATGAAGTGATTCGACGGATTTGGAATGAAACACCGTATTGGATTTTTTGTTGGGCTTCTGGTCTGGCAATGGCGCAATGGTTGTTGGCTGAGCCGCATCACGTTAAAGACAAGGTTGTGTTAGATTTTGGTGCTGGATCTGGTGTCGTTGCGATTGCGGCAAAAATGGCAGGTGCTAAACGCGTCATTTGCTGTGATATTGATCCCGTAAGTCTTGCATCATGTCGTGAAAATGCCTTGCTGAATGATGTTGAACTCGAGTATCTAGACGATTTGTACCAGTCAGAACAAGTTGATGTGTTATTGGCGGCAGATGTACTGTATGACCAATCCAATCGTTTCTTTCTGGATGAGTTTTTAAAATTTGCACCTGAGGTTTGGGTCGCGGATAGTCGAGTCAAAAACTTTAGTCATCCTCAATATCTAAAAATTGATGAGCGTAGCGCAAGCACTTGGCCAGATTTGGATGAAGCCAAAGAGTTTAGAAATGTTAGTTTTTACCGAACCAAATAATACGCCTCAGTGAAAAGCTATATTGTATTGAGGTTATCAAATCTCAACACACTCTGTTCAGTATGCGTGCTAAAACATTCAGACGAAATAAACAGATAGCCTTTGGGCTGTTATAGAGAAGAATGTTTAAAAAAGGAAGGTGTATGAGTATCCAGCAGACTGATGATGGGAAACATGGTGCATTTAAGCTGTTTGAGGGCGAGGTGCTCGCAGGTGAAATGGCTTATACATGGGCGGGAGACAGTATGCTCATTATTGATCATACCGATGTGAGTGATCAATTTCGTGGGCAAGGTGTCGGACATAAGTTGTTAAAAGAGTTGATTGGTTTTGTGCGTGAACGTCAGGTGAAAGTCATTCCTCTATGCCCGTTTGCAAAATCGGTGTTCGATAAAGATCTTTCGATTCATGACGTATTGAAAGGCTAGGCTGAGTTGGATGTATTCTCAATGATGGAATACATCCATTTTTATTGCTCAAGTCATAAAATTAAGAACAGGTATAGCGAACCACTTTGAGAGTGCTTGGACGTGCTTCAAGTGCCTGACGGGTTGCATAGCCTTCACTATTATTTAAATCGGGTGAGTTCGATAAGCCAAATGTTGCGCGGCTATTACCGATTTTTACGCCGTATTGCTCTTGTTGGGTTGGGTTAACGATCTCATTGACACTCAATACTGCAAGTTTATAGGTCTTGTCTGCACCTAAAATTTGCTTGCAGGCATGTTGTAATTTCTTTTCATCTAAATCGCTATTGCTCCGTGCCGCGAGAGTATAGGCAACAGTCGCGGAAGTGGCTGTTTTATTTTCGATTTGATAACCCGTTGTGCCATTGTATTGATGTGGACTGCTTTGACAGGCTGCAAGAACAAGAGCACCGCTCATAATTAACAATAAATTGGTTTTTTTCATATCAATGATCCTGTTATTTCTGGTTTTAGTATCGCATAAAATAAGTTTTTTATTGTGAGGAATCTTTAAAACACAGGCTATTCATCGTTTTTTAGCTTCAAATATCAAGAAAGAATTTTCGTTTTCGAACAATTTTGCATATAATCTGCCAAGTTTTTTATTTAATACAGAAGTCATTGCTTTTTTGTAGTATTTGAGCCCGTTTTTTAACGGGCATTTAATTTATTGCACTATACATAAGCAAGTCTGGATAGGTATGTCATGATCTCTACAGATAGTCAAAAGAAATACGTGGTTGCATTTGACCAAGGTACAACCAGTTCACGTGCGATCGTATTGGATCACGATGCGAATGTCATCAGTATTGCTCAGCGTGAATTTACGCAAATTTACCCACAACCAGGTTGGGTTGAGCATGATCCAATGGAAATCTGGGCGACACAAAGCGCCGTATGGGTTGAAGCTTTAGCGCAAGCAGGTATTTCTAGTGAGCAGATTGCAGCAATTGGAATCACTAACCAGCGTGAAACCACTGTGATTTGGGATAAGCAGACCGGCAAACCTATTTACAATGCAATTGTATGGCAAAGTCGTCAAAGCAATGAAATTTGTAATCAACTGCGTCAAGACGGTTGGCAGGCTTATGTTCATAAAGTCACTGGTTTAGTCCTTGATCCATATTTTTCTGCAACAAAAATTAAGTGGATTCTGGATCGTGTTGAAGGCAGTCGCGAACGTGCAGAACGTGGTGAGTTGCTGTTTGGTACGATTGACACCTGGTTGTTGTGGAAATTGACCAATGGCCAAGTGCATGTCACTGACTATACCAATGCATCTCGCACCATGTTATTCAACATTGAGACTTTGCAGTGGGATGACAAGTTACTTAAAGCACTGAATATTCCAAAAGCGATGTTACCTGAAGTGCGTAGTTCTTCAGAAATCTACGGTTATACCCATACCATTAGCGGACAAGAGATTGGGATTCCAATTGCAGGTATTGCTGGTGATCAGCAGGCTGCACTCTTTGGACAAATGTGTGTAGAAGTGGGGCAAGCAAAAAATACCTATGGTACAGGTTGCTTCCTGCTTATGAATACAGGTAAACGCATTGTTCAATCTGATCATGGTTTACTGACTACAATCGCCTGCGGTCCACGTGGTGAAGTGAATTATGCACTGGAGGGTGCGGTGTTCAATGGCGGTTCTTGTGTGCAATGGTTGCGTGATGAGCTGAAAGCGATTAATGATTCGCACGACTCTGAATATTATGCAACTAAAGTAAAAGACAGTAATGGGGTTTACGTCGTTCCAGCCTTTACGGGCTTAGGTGCACCGTATTGGGATCCAACAGCGCGCGGTGCGATTTTGGGGATCACCCGTGGCGTCAGCATCGAACATATTATTCGTGCCACATTGGAGTCGATTGCTTATCAAACTCGTGATGTGCTGGATGCCAT
Organism: Acinetobacter gyllenbergii CIP 110306 = MTCC 11365; assembly: GCF_000413855.1. Taxonomy (GTDB): domain Bacteria; phylum Pseudomonadota; class Gammaproteobacteria; order Pseudomonadales; family Moraxellaceae; genus Acinetobacter; species Acinetobacter gyllenbergii. Next base: position 116,282 of record NZ_ATGG01000009.1, read on the forward strand.
GCAGCAAGATTCGGGTGAGAAATTGCGTACTTTACGTGTCGATGGTGGTGTAACTGCGAATAACTTCTTGATGCAGTTCCAAGCCGATATCATGGGCACTTCAGTAGAACGTCCAGCGATGAAAGAAACCACAGGCATGGGTGCAGCATTTTTGGCGGGTCTGGCGGTCGGTTTCTGGTCGGATTTAAATGAATTGAAGAGTAGAATGACCATCGAAAATACCTTTACCCCAGAGTGCAGTCAGGATGTGACTGAAAAACTCTATAAAGGTTGGTTAAAAGCAGTCGGACGTACTCGTGATTGGGCGGAAGATTAAGTTAAAATAACCCCAATTAAAGATGACTAAAACAACATAGGATGGATGAGCATGAGCTTGATACTACGCCAACAGAAAACCCTCGAATTAGTGAGAGAGCGTGGCTATATTAGTATTGAAGAGCTTGCTCAGCATTTTGATGTCACGCCGCAAACCATCCGTCGTGATATTAATCAACTGGCCGATGAAGGCTTACTTCGTCGTTATCATGGTGGTGCAGCGCATGATTCAAGTGTGGAAAACACGGAATATACGATGCGTGTTGGCCATATGTTGGAACAAAAAAGAACAATTGCAGCCGCAGTGGCTGCAGCTGTTCCCGATTATGCCTCTTTATTTATCAATATTGGTACTACTACGGAAGCCATTGCTCACGCATTGCTGAATCATACGGGTTTGCGGATTATTACCAATAACCTCAATGTCGCTAAAATCCTCAGTACCAAAGAAGATTTTGAGGTATTGATTGCCAGTGGGCGTGTCCGTCCGGATGGTGGGGTGATTGGTCAGGCGACGGCAGACTTCTTTAAGCAGTTTAAAGCGGATTATGCTTTAGTCGGCATTAGCGGCATTGAAGAAGATGGCACCCTGCTGGATTTTGATTTCCAAGAAGTGTGTGTCTCTCAGGAAATTGTTTCCAGTGCCCGACAAGTATTTCTTGCTGCGGATAGCAGTAAGTTTGGTCGTAATGCCATGATTCGTTTGGGCTCACTCAAGCAAGTCGATTGTATTTTTACCGACCAACAACCAAATGATGAATTTATGAAAACCATTCGCGATTTAGATGTTGGCTTGATTGTTGCCCAATAAATCTTCATTTTCGAAAAATTGTTACTTTTCTTGAGTCAGAACTATTTGGCTCAAGTCTTTTCAAATAAGAACTAAGCGCTAAGCATCAGCCGCCTTCATATTGAAAGATTCTCTTTGTTTTAATGCTGCTATTTTCAGTTTTGACCATTTATCTAAAAATGCCTAGAAATTGGCATTTTTTTGACGTTTTTTTATTGTTTGTTTTCATTTTACATGTTTAAATGTTCGTTATTGAACAATAATGAAAATTTGCGGTGACTTATGCAAACTTCTCCTCAGTCAAATGACAAAATATACGACCTTGCTGTGATCGGTGGTGGTATCAATGGTGTTGGTATCGCAGCAGATGCTTCGGGTCGTGGCTTATCTGTATTCCTATGTGAAAAAGATGACTTGGCCAGCCATACATCTTCTGCAAGCAGTAAATTGATTCATGGTGGTTTACGCTACCTTGAACATAAAGAGTTTCGCTTGGTACGTGAAGCCTTGGCTGAACGCGAAGTATTGTTGGCAAAAGCACCCCACATTATCCGTCCAATGCGTTTTATCATGCCGCATCGTCCACATTTGCGTCCAGCATGGTTGATTCGTACTGGATTGTTCTTTTACGATCACTTGGGCAAGCGTGAAAAACTATTGGGTTCGAACAACGTTTATTTTAAAGAAGACAGTCCATTAAATACTGCAATTACTCGTGGTTTTGAATATTCAGATTGTGCGGTAGATGACTCTCGCTTAGTTGTGCTAAATGCTATGCATGCCCGCGAAAAAGGCGCTGATATTGTGACACGTACTCGTTGCCTATCAGCACAGCGTGAAGGTCAATACTGGATTGTTGATTTGGAAAATGAAAAAGGTCAATTCCAGATCAAAGCCAAGGCTTTAGTGAATGCGGCTGGCCCTTGGGTGGCACAATTCATTAAGCAAGATTTACAGCTTAAATCACCGTATGGCATTCGTTTGATTCAAGGTAGTCATATCATTGTGCCGAAGCTGTATGAAGGTGATAAAGCCTTTATCATGCAGAATGATGACCGTCGTATTGTGTTCGCAATTCCGTATTTAGACCAATACACCATGATTGGTACCACGGATCGTGAGTATCAAGGTGATCCTGCGCAAGTCAAAATTACCCAAGAAGAAATTGATTACTTAATTGAAGTAAGTAATGCACACTTTAAGAGCCAATTGACACAAGCTGATATTATTTCGACTTTTGCTGGTGTACGCCCATTATGTGATGATGAGTCGGACAATCCATCTGCAATTACCCGTGATTATACTTTGGCTTTATCGCAAGAATCAGAAGATCAAGCCCCATTACTGTCTGTGTTTGGCGGTAAGTTAACCACGTATCGTAAGTTGGCTGAGTCTGCCATGCAGCAACTCAAAGCTTTCTTCCCTGAGATGAAGGGCAGTTGGACCGCAACAGAAGCTTTGCCTGGTGGCGAAAATATGGCATCTGTTGAGCAGTTGGCAAATGAAATCCGTGCACAAGTGACGGATACGTCTGAAGCGTTAGCAAAACGTTGGGCATCTGCTTATGGTTCACGTATTTGGAATATTTTAGGTGAGGCAACGTCGGTTGAGCAGTTAGGTCAGCATTTTGGTCAAGGTTTGTATGCCAAAGAAGTGGACTATTTATGCCGCTTTGAGTGGGTAACGACCAGTCAAGATATTTTGTGGAGACGTTCTAAATTGGGTCTCAACTTTGCACCAACTGAAATTGAAAGCTTAGATGCCTATTTAGCAAATAAGCCAAATACCACGGTTGCTGCTTAAAAGTTTTCAATAAAAAAGCCCCTTTGAATAAGGGGCTTTTTTATTGAGCTTAATTAGTACTTGAAGCGGAATGCTACAGTGTAATTGGCGGGTGCGCCATAGAAGGCTTGTCCATCAGTAAAGCTGTTTAAATATGTTTTATTCGTAACATTATTGGCATTGGCTTGAATAGAAAGATTTGGACTAATGTCATAGCTTGCCATCAAATTGAGCAGTGCATAATCACTTTGTTTAAGATAAGTACTATAGCTTGGGTCAAAACGGGTGATTTTACTTTGCCATTTCACACCTGCACCGACTTTTAATTTTGGTAGCTGAGCAGGGGAGTAGGTCGTTAATAGATTAAAGCTTTGTGTTGGGTTGTAAGTTCGTGCAGCTCCGCCATTCTTCAGATCTTGCAGGCTAAACTGGGTATAGCCGAGAGAAACATTGACTTGATCTGTTAATTGTCCGGCTAAACCAACTTCTACACCTTGTGAGCGCAAATCACTAATTTCAACTTTACGATTGATCGAAGGATTATCGGTTGAGCGAAGCGGATAGTTATTTTCCTCGGTTCTAAATACAGCCAGTGTCCCAGTAAGCTTGTTGTCTAGCCAAGAACTCTTAAAGCCGACTTCATAGCTTTTACCTTCAATTGGATCCGCAACTTTGCCCGTTGCTTTGTCAACGGCGGTTTGTGGGCGGAAAATCGAGGTATAACTCATATAACCGGTATATTCAGGAGTGAAGTTATAAGTAATACCTGCATAAGGTGAAACTTTATTTTCATCGTAAACCATAGGTGCATCGTAACTTATGCCTTCGCTCTTGGCTTGGACGTAATTTGCACCGAGGGTTAATTTTAAATCCTCATTGAAGTGTAGGCGTGTCGCTGCATAAATTGATTGATTGCGTTGTGTATAGTCAGCTGTTTTTGTAAATGCGCCCCAAGACACATTACTCGGTGTCCAACTTGCCCAGTCTGTTGTACATTGAGCTTCGTAAGTATTTGGGTTTGTACCACGTACACATGTGCCAATATTACTGTCTTGAATATCGCCTACAATTTGAGCATCATTTTGTTTGCTCTGAGTAAAGCTATAGCCAATAATGGCTTCGTGTTGTTGACCAAATAATTCAAATTTTCCGTTTAGATTAAGATCAACACTGTGTTGTTTGTTTTTTTCATGAAAGCCCTTGGCGGTAAGATCGACATCTGCGCCGTTTGCCATCGGATAACCATAATAGTAGAGCAGTCGGCTGTCGCGATTTTTTTCATTATAGTTATAGTTTAGGTTGGCTGACCAAGACTCGGAAAGTTTCTGTTTGAGTTCAAAGAAAGCATTTCGAGATGTGTTGTCCCAATAGGCCCAATCTGGATTAGGGTTGTAAGAGCGATCATAACTGATTTGTTTACCATTTGAATCCATTAATGGTAAAGCACCCCAGTTATTGGCATTGGGCTTATTTTTTTCTTGGCTAGCTCCTACTGTGAATAAGGTGGAGTCACTTAGATCGGCTTCTAAAACTCCTGCAATGCCATTTTTCTCAGAAGAATAGCGGTCTAAGTGAGAATCACCAGTTTGTTGGAAACCAGATATACGACCACGTACAGCACCATTTGATGACAGGCTACCTGAGGCATCTGCCTCATAACGTTGCGTATCCCATGAGCCATAGCTCAGCCCAGCATTGGCTTGGAATGCTTTGGTGGGGCGTTTACGGATATAGTTGATGGTTGCGCTTGGATCACCAAAAGCATTGGTGAGTGCATCCGCACCTTTAATCACTTCAATGCGATCATAAAAATAGCTGTCTGGATTGGTGTCGTTATAATTCCATTCGCCTGAAGGAAATCCAATCCCATCAACCAAAATGTTGGAAATTTCAAAACCACGTGCCATATAAACAGAGCGTTCGGTTTCAAGGGAATTAACCGTTACGCCTGGGGTATTGTTGAGCACATCTCTAGAACTGGTTAAGCCAAAATCTTCGATTTGTTGGCGTGTTACTACATTAATTGTTTGTGGGATTTCTTTGGCTTCAATATCGAGTTTGGTGGCGCTTGCACTATTTTTAATAGCATATGCTTTGGTTTTTTCACTGGCATCGTTGTCTTGTGATGCTTGAACTTTGATGGTTGGAAGTTGTTGTGATCCTTCCTCAAGTGCATGACTGTATGAACTGATGCTGACGAATGTGGAGATGGCTAAAAAAAGAGGGGTACGTTTAAATAGCGGGGAGAAGCTCATATCTACAACCATGTAAATGAGAAATATTATTGTTATAATTATTGTTAATGTTTGTTGGTTTTGCAATTTATTTCGTCTGAAGCTCGATAGAATTACTGACTCCGAGTTTGAGGCTTAATAGGAATTTTCGAAAAGAGAGTAAGAAAAAGGCCGCAGAAGCGACCTATGAGCAAGTTATGTCCAATCAAAGGTAAATAGGACGCGTCGAGTTTCGGGTTGATAAAACATCAAGATATTGTCGGCACCATGATTGCAATATTCCCAACCCGATGCGGAGGCAATAAAATAGTAACGCCGTTCGTGTTGATCAAAGATCTGTACAAAACAATTGTCATCTTGTTCAATATTTTGCAGTTTAAGCTGTTCCTCAATTGGGTAGCACCAGTTGCCATACTCAGCATCACCACCCAGTTGATTGAGTAAAATGGTGGGTTCTTTATTTTGATAATTGACATCAGATGTACTAATCACTCTTTTCTGTTCTAAGAAGCGTTGTTTGACCTGTCGAAAATCTTCATGCATTTCTTGGCTATGAGTCAAAACTTCAGCGTATAAAGGGTGATTTTTATTTTCTAAAATAAAATAGTGTTGATCAGCCAGCCAATGATATTGAGACTGCTCATCCAACTGTAAAATAAACCAATTTTCATGCGCAAATTGATTATAGAACTCAGCAGTTTCTGAGCCGATGTAGCACTCATAAGGCTCAATCGGATTGACTAAATGGATCCAGCCTTGCCATTCGGGATTGACCTGAGCAAGGTCAATCGAAATGAGGGGGAGTAAATGCTTTGCCAGAAAATTGTCTTTGGCTGTAAAAACAGTGCCTGGGTCTGGGAGTAATTTTAAAAAATCTTGTGCGGTTGTAAGGTCTTGTTGCATAACTTTTTCCTGCTTAAATGGATAAGATACGGATCTCTTTATATTTTTTAATGGACTTTTGCTGGCATCTTAAAGTCTTCATTTGTTCATCTTCGCTGGATGAAAATCACTTTTGAGGCTGTTAGTTTATTATAGTTTTGCAATTTAAGATGATAAAAAAGGCCGCCGTAGCGACCTTTTAATCTCCCTGAATCCCTCTTTAATAAAGAGGGAAACTAAGGTGCTTAAGCAGATTTAACAGCTGCTAATAATTCATTTTGACGATCTTTAAGTGCTTGAGGTAAGCGAGCGCCAAGTTTAGTGAATAACTCAGTGTGGCTTTCAAGTTCTTTGATCCATTGATCTTTATCTTGCGCTGTTACGGTATTGAATTGCTCTTTAGAGAAATCGATACCAGTCCAGTTCAACTGTTCGTAAGTTGGAACCAAACCGATTGGTGTTTCAGTCGCATCAGCACGGCCTTCACAACGATCAATGATCCATTCAAGAACACGCATGTTTTGACCGAAACCAGGCCATACGAAGTTGCCTTCAGCATCACGACGGAACCAGTTTACGTTGAAGATTTTTGGTAATTTATTACCAGCAGCTTCAGCTTTTTCGCCTACTTTTTTACCCATGTCTAACCAGTGACCGAAGTAATCAGCCATGTTATAACCCGCAAATGGAAGCATTGCGAATGGGTCACGACGAACGATACCTTGTTGGCCAACAGCCGCCGCAGTGGTTTCAGAGCCCATGGTTGCAGCTTTATAAACGCCATCAACCCAGTCAAATGCTTCAGAAACTAAAGGCACTGTATCTGCACGACGACCACCGAAGATGAATGCAGAGATTGGTACGCCTGCTGGATTTTCCCAGTCAGCGTCAATTGAAGGGCATTGACCCGCAGAAACGGTAAAGCGTGAGTTTGGATGCGCTGCTTTTTCGCCTTCAACGTATGGTTGACCTTTCCAAGTGATCAGGTCTGCTGGAACTTCTTTAGTCAGACCTTCCCACCATACTTCGCCATCTTTAGTCACTGCAACGTTGGTGTAAATCACATCTTTATGCATGGTTGCGATACAGTTCGGGTTAGTCTTGGTATTTGTACCAGGCGCAACACCGAAGAAACCAGCTTCAGGATTGATTGCATATAAGCGACCATCTTCACCTGGTTTAATCCAAGCAATATCGTCACCTACGGTTTCGATCTTCCAGCCTTCGTAGCCTGCTGGTGGAATCAACATTGCAAAGTTGGTTTTACCACAAGCAGAAGGGAATGCTGCTGCGATGTAGTGTTTTTCACCTTGCGGATTGGTCACGCCTAAAATAAGCATGTGTTCAGCTAACCAGCCTTGCTCACGACCCATTGCAGAAGCAATACGTAATGCTAAGCATTTTTTGCCTAGAAGTGCATTACCGCCGTAGCCAGAACCGTAAGACCAGATTTCACGTGTTTCTGGGTAATGAACGATGTATTTTTCATTGTTACATGGCCAAGCAACATCTTTCTCGCCATCTTTAAGTGGCGCAGCAACGGTATGTACGCATGGGATAAACTCGCCATCTGTACCTAACACGTCATAAACTGCTTTGCCCATACGTGCCATTTTTGTCATGCTGACAGCAACGTAAGGAGAATCTGTTAACTCAATACCGATGTGAGCAATGTGGCTTCCTAAAGGACCCATCGAGAAGGGAACCACATACATGGTACGGCCTTCCATTGCACCGTCAAATAATCCATTTAATTTTGCGCGCATCTCAGCAGGAGCAACCCAGTTATTGGTTGCGCCAGCATCTTCTTGATTTTGAGAGCAGATATAAGTGCGATCTTCAACACGAGCAACGTCAGAAGGGTCAGAATTTGCAAGATAAGAACCAGGATGTTTTTCTTGGTTGAGCTTTTGCATGGTGCCGTTAGCGATCATCAAGTCCATTAGACGTTGATATTCCTCTTCGCTTCCGTCACACCATTCGATTTTTGCTGGTTTGGTTAATTTTGCAATTTCTTCCACCCATGCAATAAGCTTAGGGTGACGAACGAATTCTGGTGCGTTCACTTGGGTCATGGTGATGCCTTTTTAAAGTGTGTACAACGTACAAATTCTATCTACTGGATGGCAGTAAGACAGATGAAGTAAAAAAAGTGGCTGTATTAAAGCATAAAATCATAAAAAATATAAGACTAAAGAATAGGTGGTACTGTTAATGCAAAAATGTATATTTAATTTTATATAGTTGTTTTTTATCAGTTTTTATATTTTATATTTTACTATTTTGTTTATTTATATATGTTATTTTTGTTATAAATCACCAATAAAAACAATAACTTGATTTTATTTTTATTTTTATGAGAATTGTTATTGATTATATGAATGAAGCTCATTCAAAATTTACATAAACAAGCTTTTATTTGTTGATTTTGTAAACAAAAATATGATTATTCTCGCCCTAGAGGTTGATGTTCATGAGCCAAAATTTAAAGCCTTTATCGATTATTTATAACCAAAAATCAGGATTCCATGCTGCACAGCAGGATGAAGAATATGAACGCCTCATGACTTTGTGGACGCAATATGGATTTGAGATACAGGTGTTTGAGCTTAACCCACAGATCAACTTTGAAGAAATGATGGCAACGGTTTTAGTTCGACATCAGCAAGCGGATTTACGTGGCGTCGTCGTTGCGGCAGGAGGAGACGGTACACTGAATGCCGTAGCAAAAAAGTTAATGCATACGGATATCCCTATGGGAATTATGCCATTGGGGACATTTAACTATGTGGCTCGGGCATTGAATATTCCAATTGATGTTGCTCAGGCTGCAGCAGTAATTGCGACTGGGGCGATACAAGAAGTCCATGTTGCAGCAATCAATGACCAGATCTATCTGAATAATGCGAGCTTAGGGCTCTATCCCTTATTTATAAAAAAGCGGGAACGCTATAATCAACGTTTTGGGCGATTCCCTTTGAATGCATATACATCCGGCTTAGATGTATTGCTGCGTGAATATAAATCTTTAAAACTTGCGGTAACCATTGATGAGCAGCAATATCCCGTTGCGACACCTTTGGCTTTTTTTGGTAATAACCAACTACAACTGAGTGATATGAAATTAAGGATTGCAGAGTGTGCTGCACATGGCAAGTTAGCAGGGGTTGTTGTTGCTAAGAGTGACCGTCTCAGTTTAATGAAAATGTTATGGAAATTGGTTCAGGGCAAAATCGATCAAGCTTCTGATGTGTATTCATTTTGTGCCGAACATATACAGGTGAACTGTAAAAAGCCAAAATTAACGGTGGCAATAGATGGAGAGCTTATGGAGATGGACACGCCATTAAAATTTTCAGTTAAAAAATCAGCTTTAAAAGTGATGGTTCCGAATGCTGTTACATCTGTCTGATCTGCATTTCGGTACTGAACGTGAAGGCTGCATTCAAGCGATAAAGCAATTTTGCCAGCAACATCGCCCAGAAGCCATCGTGGTGAGTGGAGATTTGACACAACGTGCGCGTTTTAAGCAGTTTTATGCATGTCGGCAATTTCTAGACTCTCTCAATCTTCCTTATATTGTTGTCCCTGGTAATCATGATATTCCGCTGTATCATGTCTGGAATCGTTTTTTCTCTCCCTTTGTGCGTTATCAGGCATTTTTTGGCCGCTTAGAAACAACTTTAGAAACTGAACATTTTTATATAGTGGGAATGAACAGTATTCGGCGGAGATATCATACGCGTGGGCATATTTCGCTTGATCAAATTCATGAAACCTATGAAAAGCTCAATCATGCACCTGCGAATAAACTAAAACTGGTGGTTTTTCATCAGCCCTTTTATACCTTTCCGAATGAGCATGGTGATAAAGATTGCCCTGTACTTGGAAAAATTGCTTTAGAACGTTGGGGGGCAACTGGTTTATTCGGTCTATTACATGGGCATTTACATAAAGTTGCTGTACATGATTTAAATCAAATTTTTCATTTAGGATTTGATCACCCAATTTTAGATATCCATGCAGGCACAGCGACTTCAAACCGATTACGCTTTGGATTAACCAATAGTTTTAATGTAATTTCGGATGATGGCAAGATTGAGCATTATTGGTTTGATGAGAAAGAACAAATCTTTGTCCCATCTCAAATTGTTGTTTAATTCAGCAGCTTTTGTTGTTGTGTTTAAAAAAACATCTAATAAGTACAATTTTTTTTCTTTTCCCCCTTGAAGCTATTTTTTTCAACCCCACAAAAGTGGCATATCAAAATTTTATGTATTGCCATGCATTGGCGATACACATTAATCAAAAAGACTAAGTCTGATGGAGTTAACTATGAGCAACATTCGTCCATTACATGATCGTGTTGTGATTCGTCGCGTAGAAGAAGAAACTAAAACGGCTGGTGGTATTTTACTTCCAGGTTCTGCTGCTGAAAAACCATCGCAAGGTGAAGTAATCGCAGTAGGTAATGGTCAAATCACTGACAACGGCATTCGTGCTTTAGACGTTAAAGTTGGCGACAAAGTATTGTTTGGTACTTATGCGGGTACAACGGTAAAAGTAAGCGGTGAAGAGCTCTTGATCATGAAAGAGTCTGACATCTTAGCGGTACTTGAAGGCTAATCGGCACATAACTCACAAATTATCAGATACAGTAATTTAAAAAGATTCGGAGTTTCACATGTCAGCTAAAGACGTAAAATTTGGTGATTCAGCTCGCTCAAAAATGATTGCAGGCGTAAACACACTTGCAGATGCAGTAAAAGTTACTTTAGGTCCTAAAGGCCGTAACGTTGTCATCGATCGTTCTTTCGGTGCACCGCACATCACTAAAGATGGTGTAACAGTTGCGAAAGAAATTTCATTGAAAGACAAGTTTGAAAACATGGGTGCTCAACTTGTTCGTGAAGTGTCTTCTAAAACTAATGACATCGCGGGTGACGGTACAACAACGGCAACTGTACTTGCTCAAGCCATCTTAAATGAAGGGATCAAATCAGTGACTGCTGGTATGAACCCAATGGATTTAAAACGTGGTATCGACATCGCTGTAAAAACAGTTGTTGAAAATATCCGTACCAATGCAAAGCCTGCTGATGATTTCAAAGCAATTGAACAAGTAGGTTCAATCTCTGCGAACTCTGATACTACTGTTGGTAAACTGATCGCTCAAGCGATGGAAAAAGTCGGTAAAGAAGGTGTTATCACTGTAGAAGAAGGTTCTGGCTTTGAAGACGCTTTAGATGTTGTAGAAGGTATGCAGTTCGACCGTGGTTATATCTCTCCATATTTTGCGAACAAGCAAGATACTTTAACTGCTGAACTTGAAAATCCGTTCATCCTTCTTGTTGATAAAAAAATCAGCAATATCCGTGAATTGATTACGGTATTAGAAGCTGTTGCTAAAACAGGTAAACCACTGCTTATCATCGCTGAAGATGTTGAAGGCGAAGCGCTTGCGACACTTGTTGTGAACAACATGCGCGGTATTATCAAAGTATGTGCGGTTAAAGCACCTGGTTTTGGTGATCGTCGTAAAGCAATGCTTCAAGACATCGCGATCTTGACTGGCGCGACTGTGATTTCTGAAGAAGTCGGCATGTCTTTAGAGCAAGCTTCTCTTCAAGATCTAGGTACTGCACACAAAATCACTGTTTCTAAAGAGAATACTGTGATTGTTGATGGTGCTGGTAATGCTGCACAAATCGCTGAACGTGTTCAACAGATCCGTGCGCAAATCGAAGAATCTACTTCTGAATATGACAAAGAAAAACTTCAAGAACGCGTTGCTAAATTAGCAGGCGGTGTTGCAGTCATCAAAATTGGTGCAGCAACTGAAGTTGAAATGAAAGAGAAGAAAGACCGTGTAGACGATGCACTTCATGCAACTCGCGCAGCAGTTGAGGAAGGTGTTGTTGCGGGTGGTGGTGTTGCTCTGGTACGTGCTGTAAACGTATTGGATGGCTTAAAAGGTGCAAACGAAGATCAAACTGCGGGTATCAACATTTTACGCCGTGCGATTGAAGCGCCACTTCGTCAAATTGTTGCAAACGCAGGTGATGAGCCTTCAGTTGTAATTAACGCGGTGAAAGGTGGTGAAGGTAACTTTGGTTATAATGCTGCAACTGGTGAATATGGCGATATGTTAGAGATGGGTATTCTTGACCCTGCTAAAGTAACGCGTTCTGCACTTGAACACGCAGCTTCTGTTGCTGGTTTGATGTTAACCACAGAATGTATGATTACTGATATCCCAGAAGATAAACCTGCTGCTCCAGATATGGGTGGCATGGGTGGTATGGGCGGCATGATGTAAACCGCGCATATGTGGTTTAAGTTATTGTAATTTAATAATATTTAATCAGTATTTGTTAAACTTACTCATAATGTTACTCACATTCAAGTTTGTTACAAAAAAGGTCACAAATTTTATTTGTGACCTTTTTAATTTTATAGATCTACTAGATCTCTTAAAAACTAAAGTCATCATATTAGATAAGAATTTAACTATTGGATGAATGAAAATATTGAAAAAATACGCCTGAGAAAAATCAGGCGTTTTTGACTTAGAACAACAGCTATTTCATTCTGACGTAAGAGTGGAGTTTTCCTCATGAATAATACAGGAAAGGACATAGCTATTAAGCCAGTAATTTTTACGTCCATCTTTGATTGGTCTTGTCACGCGACCAGTTTTAATTCGATCATATAGCTCCTTTTCTGAAATATTCATGCGCAAAGCGAATTCGGCAGTAGATACTCGACGTTCGGTATTAGTTAGGTCTATAGATACAGCCATTAAATATCTCCTTCAATAAAGTTTTAAGAGAAAACCTCTTAAAATAAAGGCTATCAAAATATAAAAAAAAAAGATGAGATATATGGAAAAAAACCAAAAAAAGATGAGATATATGCAGAAAATAAAAAAAGATGAGATATGTTTAAAAAATAAAAAAAAGACTTATTTTTTTTATTATATCAGTAAATAATCTTTTGTAAGTTGTCAGTAATAACAACGTTAGCTCATTAGCCCATTTAAAATAAATGAGCTAAACGTATACTACTTTATCTTTTAAGCTATATTTTTATTTAAAAGGCATCCTTGGGTCAGATAAAATAGAGTTTTTCTTATCGTTAAAGTTTCTACCAATTTCTGAGAACTTAAATTCATTTATTTCATATTCTGAAAATAATTCTCTGTTAAAATAATTTTTAGTCTGATAAAGCTCTACCATCTTAAGTGTAATATCCAGATAATTCATTTCAATATCTTTAGATTTTAAAAATGATATAAGCACACTGCCAAGAAAAAACTTCTCATGATTCTCTTTTTTCCTGTCTTTTATCTTCTGATTTCTTTGCTTATACGAATTATTCAAAGATTTTTTAATTTCATAGTGTGCTTTTTGTTTGATTTCATATGGAATTTTTCTATTGTAATTTTTTAGCATTTTTAATGTTATTTTTAATCTTTCTTCAGTCTGAGAAAAAGGATCTTCATATCCACTAAAATCAACGATATCATTTTCAATATCAGAGCGATTACTCTTTTCGATTGTGCAGATAGAATCCATTAATTCTGATAATCTGTCTAATTCTAAGATTTTGTGATATTTATTATTTAATCTTTTTGTGTCTTCTTCGGTAAATTGATTTTCTGTTTTCGATTGAATTAATTGAAGTACCAACTCATCTGAATGAGTACGTCTTGCTATCTGATTTAAGTGTTTTTCAACTCTTAAAATTATTTCTCTCACTGTTAATTTAACTCTAGCCATTTTTAAACCATCTGTTTTTAGGAAAATGTTGGTATATCACAAAGTCTAAAAAAAAATCGTCAAAAGTTGATGTTTTCAAAAAATACTACTCTTCTGTTAATTTGAGCTGTTAATTTATGGCTGTTAATAGTGGGACAGATAAAAAATATTTTTTGCGAATGCAAAAAAGATTTTTTATATCTCGTATCCGTGTCTTTTAAATTTCGCTTCGCTTTCATTTAAAAGACACTTCTCCTCGTGCTGCGCAGCCCTGTTAATTTTTAAGTATATGATTTTTAATGATTATAGGGTGTTACTCTTATGTGCTATCGGCGTTACTCATATTTTAAAGAGTGTTACTCTTATTTATTTAAGCTGTTACACGTATTTTATAAATATCTTATGTGACTGTTTTTATTGGTAAAAATTGATATTTTTTAATTTTTTAGTCTGTTACTCTTATTTTTAGGTTCTGTTACTCGTGCAATTTTATTAAATGTGTGTTTTTTGATCGAAATTTAAGTTTTTTTCATTTTTCTTCACCAAACGAATCATGATTTTTTAAAATTTTGTAGGATCCGATATTCCAATTTAATTAATATCGGAAGTAAAGATGTATTATTTTCATTTAAGTCACAACGTTAAAGGTGATAGTCAAATAAAATTGAGTGACGGTCATTCAAAGTATCGACTATCAAAAAGTGCCTATCACTATATTACTCGCACCTTATATTTTTCTAAGCATAAAAGTGAGATTGAAGAGCTTGAATATTGTGCTTCTTATCATATGCCAGCTTGGGTCGATAATCATCCCGATCAGTTTTGGTATGCAGCAGATCAATATACAAGTGAGACCCGACGAACCTCATCACATATTACAATCGCTTTGCCAAAAGAATTGGATGAAAATCGGCGCATTGAATTATCTGAAAGGTTAATGCATGAGTTTTGTGGTCAATATAAAATGCCATGTACAATCGCAATTCATAATCATGTTGCTGCGCTGGATGGACAGTCAGAACAACCACATTTACATTTATTATTTTCAGAAAAAAGTATGTTGGATAATATCCAACGTTTACCAGAACAGTTCTTCAAGCAATATCGTCAAAAAAATCCTGATAAAGGTGGTGCATTAAAAATCACGGCTGATGTGCTTGGGTTTGGTCGTAACATATTATTTCACTACCGAACAAAAACTGAAAAAATAATAAATGAATTTTTAGAAAAATATGCGCCAACTAAGATTGTAGAAATTCATGGTCTTAAATTAGAAGTGAGCAGTGCAGTGTCATGTTTATCAAATGAAGATTATAATAAAAAATATGGAACTAAATTAAAGGATGTTCCTCAAATTCCTAGGCACTTACTGTATAGCACCGATCCTGAAGATCAAGACACAGTGAAAAATTATAGAAAGGAGATTCGGGAAATTCGTCAAAATAACTTATGTGAACTCTATAAAAAAGAGTATGAGTTAGCGTTGGCTAAAAAACGTGAACAGGAAAATACGAATACACATTATCGTGATCAATCGAAAGATCTAGATTATGACTTTTAATATACATACATTAAATAACTAAGGTCGGTTATCTCTGATGAGCCAGTTGAATGGATTTAATCAGTCTTTGTTTAACCTTTGATTTAATCAAATGATCCGTTTATGAACTTCCTATAGACGGATCATTTGAAATTGGTCTTCGTTCGATTTGACCTATTTCTTTAAATAATTTTCCATTTGTAGCTGTTCAAGCATGTGCCATTGATAGCGCTCATGTCCTGCAAAATTCTGTTTGATATATACAATATGTTGAAGAATCCGCTTCTGATACTTTAAGAGTTGTTGAATACGTAGATCATCACAATCAATATCTACACGGTGCTGCCTGAGTGCTTGATAAAAGCAGCGGTAATTGACATCCATATTTTTTAACGTTTCGTTTGATGCAGCAGGGTGGAGGGGTTGGCTTAATCCTTTTACTGAATAAGATTCACGCGTGACAAAGTCGGGGCGCAGACGGGATTCTTTTGCCACTTTTAATGTTGGTTCAAATGTATTTGATTTAACCTTGATATTTTGAAATGCCTGTTGTATTGAACTCATTAACATGGATGACTGGACGGCTTGAGCAGACTTCTCCAGAGAGGGGGTGATTACGACGGGATCAGGAGTTGGTACGATCTCATTAGGCTGATTGTTTTGCCCGTTATTCAGCGTGATGAGTTGTTTTAATTTCTTATAATTAATCGTATAGAAATTGGTTTGTAGCCATTTGTTCTGTGCTAACTTTTCAATCACAAGAATTCCAGCTTGCTTTAACTTTGCCACAATTCGTTTGATTGTTGATACGCTATACACGCCAAGCGTCGCTTGCCATTGCTCGTAGCTATGGAACCAATACTTTTTTCCATTAAAAATTTTCCCCTCGTTATTTTCTAAGCAATAATGCAATTTCTGTAGAAAATTGGCAGCCGCTACGCCAAACGCTTTTGCAAGCGTAGGCGAAGCAATTAAAGGATAGTCTCCCGAAATCAGGAGATTGTTATTCTTCTTAGCCTTGGACATGACCAGCTCCAAACAGCACACGCTGTGCGCGCTCAATCAACTTGTGACGTTGATGCGTACGGAATGCCCATAAAGAGGAGAGGTTATTATTTTGATTAAACTTTGCGACTTCGAGAATTTGCTCATCATTCATTTCATGCATACATTCACGGATGATCTGATGTGCTTGTTCAAGTTCTTTGAGCAAGGAATTTGCGGTATCAACAGCAATATAAAGATTGGCGAGTGTCTGGCGTTGTGGATTTGAAATTGATTTACCGAGTTCAACAATTAGTTGAGAGGCTTGTTTTTTAGGTGTGCAAGTGTTTGCACCATGAAGAATTGCGTTCATAGCAGTAGTCCTAGATAAGTTTAATTACTTACCGCCATCACTTGTCACAATGATGGTGGCAGCTAAACAGGGGTGACAATACTGAATCTAGGCTCAGCCAACCTTACGGTTGCCCTGTCAAGCTGCCATAACGACTGCTAAACAGTAGACAAAAAAATAGCCGCAAGTGCGACATTTATTTGCACCTAGATTATATCAGGTTGTCACGCCTGAACACAGATTTTGCTGTGTAGGTTTAGCTTAACTGGGTATACCTTAAACTGTCAATGATCCAATTCAACCTTTTTACATATCTTAACATTAAATAATCTATTGATTCTCCTGAAGATATTTTGAATTTCTGACGGCTAGGAAACTGGTTGTTAGAATTTTTATGCACGATGGTCATTGTTCAATGTTTATTCTTTTTCTTGCTTTGAGAACTGATCTGAATAGGTCTTAGATGTGTTTAAGTCATAAACTCAGAGTGATTGCTGTTAATCATGAGCTGAATTCATGATCGATTTTTCAGTGCCTCATCAATGTTTAAGACTTTCACTAAGCTTTCTCTAATATGAATGGGTTGAATTAGGATATTACCCATAGCTTTATTGGATAAGATCATAAAAGGATAAGTCCATTCTGAATCATAACTCACATAACTAAACCGATTTCAATAAGCCAAATATTTAAAGGTGCGGTTGGGAAATTTATTGATTTATTTTATTGTTTTATCTTACTAAAGAAGAAAAGTCCATTTTAGTCTCATCCATTAAACCAAAATGAGCTAATCGAGTGGCTTAATTTGACCTCATGGGAAAAATCAAACACTTAACTTAAATTCTTACAAGTAATTTGATCGTCCAGATTTTAGTATTGGTAAAATTGACTAAAGCTTTGAATAAAATTAATATGGGCTCGCTGGCCTACATTGCCAGTCGGTTTTGACAGACCGTTGATCCAGCACAGAGAATAGCTCGCCTATTTTTTGTGGACCTTCTCGTCCCTCTTTTATCTTTATGGTAGGACAGAAGGGGGACACCTTCGGGTGTGCTGGTTCCTTGGATCCCAGTCTGTCAACCCTCTTTTGTTCTGCCACCATTATTTGACAGTGATATGGCAGAACTTCTTAAGATTCAAGGAGCTTCACATGTTGTATCTATCTTTTCTCATTTGTGCCTCACCACCTGTTCAACCTTGTTGTGCTTTGCAACGGGGACTAGACGGCTAACTATTATTCGTCTGTATTAAAAAACTTTTAACAAGAACAATCCAACGGTGGATGGCTAAATCACGCCTATAAAAATAGACCTTTTTATATCTGCTGGTGATTGTGAATTGCATTGAACATGTGGGGAACAACCATGACTGAATTAACTAAACCTAAAATTATTCCAATCGAAAACCGTCCTCAAAAATCCAAGCTATTTTTAAAATGTGTGGTCTTGCCGATTGTGATCTTTCTCATTGTTGCCAAAATCTTTTCCTTTGGTGCTTTTGCCTATATCTTCTTTGGCTTTGACCTGTTCTGGTTTGTGATCATTTACTACCTCTATCAATATGGAAATACATATTTCGATGGAATGACTGAGCAACTGAAACGCCAAGGGGAAACTTTTAACTATCAAAATCGTGGTGTCTGGATTAATAGTCAGGACAAAACTATCATCCTATTTGATCAGCCTGATCAACGTCTCGTCAAATATCCTTTTGACTACATTACCTCTGTGGGTCATTACAATCTGGTTGAAGATCGCTTTAGAACGACAACCACTGTGATCAGTAACCCAATGATGGGAACCCATGTTAACCAACAAGTCCATCGGACACCGATGAAACGTGAGTTCCAAGTCAATATTGGAACACGGGATCAATTTAAGCCAAATTATAGTCTTAAGGTGTTATTCCCTTGGCGTAGCCCAAAAATGGCCAGTGAAATCCGTCAACTCCTTTCGGCTGATCATTATCAATAACAACAATATAAAAATTTAAGGCAGTCAATCATGATGATTTCAAGATCGTTTATGCCATCTGTGCTGATGTTGTCAATCAGCACAGTCATGCTCGGATGTGGAGGCGGTTCAGGTGGAGATTCCAGTTCATCCAATGACGGTGGAACGGATAATCCAGATAATGGCAATACAATCCCTAAGCCCGTGACCTGTGTTGAAAGCCAATATCTGGAAGAGGGTGTATGTAAAAACAAGGTAGTGCAGAATATTCAGTCACTACCATTCAGTAC